>DATBEH010000082.1:0-42178 GCA_036276175.1 Lichenihabitans sp. | reverse complement strand
TGCTCGGGCTCTGGCAGTTCGCATCGACGAACGGGCTGTCGTCGCCGCTCTTCCTGCCGAGCCCGCGGGAGGTCTGGGAGCAGTTCGGCGCCGTGGCGCAGGACGGTTACGCCAACGCCACACTGGCCGAACATGTCGCCGCAAGCCTCGGCCGCATCGGCTTCTCCTTCCTGGCTGCAATCCTGATCGGCGTTCCGCTCGGCCTTCTCATGGGAGTCAACCGCTGGGCCAAGGGCATATTCGACGTACCGATCAACCTGTACTGGCCGCTGCCGCCGCTGGCCTATCTGCCGCTGCTGATCATCTGGCTTGGCATCGGCGAGACGTCCAAGCTGGTGCTGCTCACCCTGGCCATGCTGGCCCCGATCTGCCTTTCGGCGCAAGCGGGAGTGCGGTCGGTCTCGACCGAGAGAATGAATGCCGCGCAGTCGCTCGGCGCCAATCCGCGCCAGCTGTTCACCTCGATCGTCCTGCCGAGCGCCTTGCCCGAGATCCTGACCGGGCTGCGCATCGCATAGGGTCCGGCCTCTCGACGCTCGTCGCGGCGGAGCTGATCGCGGCGCGCAGCGGGCTCGGCTACATGATCCTGTCCGCCTCGAACTTCCTCGCCACCGACGTGGTGTTCGTCGGGCTGATTCTCATCGCCGCCTTCGCGCTCACGCTGTCCGGGCTGATGCGAGCGCTCGAGCGCTGGCTCGTGCCCTGGAAAGGCAAGCTCTGAACTCTCCTCCGAATGGGACCATCGGCATGACAGATGCGCAAAAACCGCTCGATCTTTTCTGGTATCTTCCGACGGAAGGGGATGGTCCCTACCTCGGAACCTCCGAACGACGGCGTCCGTCCTCGTTCGGCTATATGCGCGATATCGCCCAAGCCGCCGACCGCGTGGGCTTCAAGGGTGTGCTGCTGCCGACCGGAACCTTTTGCGAGGACGCCTGGATCACGGCCGCCGCGCTGCTGCCGCTCACACAACGGCTCAGGTTCCTGGTCGCACTGCGTCCCGGCAGCGGTTCACCGGGCCTCTTCGCCCGTCATGCGGCGGCGCTCGATCGGATCAGCGGCGGCCGGGCGCTGCTCAACGTGGTGGTCGGGGCGGACCCTGCCGACCTCGGGGGCGACGGGATCTTCCTCGACCATGACGAGCGCTATGCGCAGGCCGACGAGTTCCTGACGATCTGGCGCCGGATCATGGCAGGCGAGCCGGTCGACTTTCAAGGTCGGTATCTTTCTTCGAAAGCCGCCGAACTGATGTTTCCGCCGGTCCAGCGCCCCTATCCGCCGCTCTGGTTCGGCGGCTCGTCCGACGCCGCGGTCGCGATCGCGGCCAAGCATGTCGACACCTATCTGAGCTGGGGCGAACCGCCCGACCAGATCGCCGAGAAAATCGACAGGGTGCGCCGCCGCGCGGCCGAGCAGGGTCGTACGATGCGGTTCGGCCTGCGTATCCATCTCATCGTCCGCGAAACCGAGGCCGAGGTCTGGGCGGCTGCGGAGCGGATGATCAGCCGTGTCTCGGACGACGCGGTAGTAGCCGCCCAAAAGCAGTTCACCACCGTGTCGGAATCGGTTGGGCAGAAGCGAATGGCGGCTCTTCATGGTGGCGACCGCAACAGGCTCGTCGTCGCGCCAAACCTGTGGGCCGGGCTCGGGCTGGTGCGCGGCGGTGCCGGCACCGCACTGGTCGGCAGCCCGCAGAACGTGGCCGCCCGCCTGCGGGAATATCAGTCGCTCGGCATCGAGACCGCCATCGCGTCGGCCTATCCTCACCTCGAGGAATTGTTCAACGTGGCAGAACTGCTGTTTCCGGAACTGGGCATTGCGCAGGAGCAAGCAACCGCTTCGAACAATCGGCTCTGGCGAGACTCGGGCAGCAGCATGGGAGTGAGGTTGCCCTCGGCCGCGGCGGCATCCTGATTGCGGTTTGGCCTCCAACGTTGTGGCGTCGTCCGAACGCTAGACCACGATGATTCCGGATCGGCTCGATCCAAAATCATGACCGTGATCGATTCCGACGAGAGAGAGCTTGATGTCGCCGAAAACCCGTGCCGAAAATCGGTTTCGAACGCGGCATCCAAGCTGCGCTGACCGAGCTCGGCGAACATGGTTCGATAGACGAGGTCGATCTCTTTCATAGCGATGGTTATAATCTTTATGCTGAAAGATTATAACCGCAGTTGTATCCCCTATGCAAGGCCCATGGTCGCCAGAATCCCCTTCAACCCGTCCCGGTAGGTCGGATAGTTCAGCCTCACGCCGAGGTCGCGCTTCATCGCATCGTTCGAGACCCGGCGGTTGGCGCCGTAGAAGCTCCGCGCCATCGGCGACAGCTCGGCGTCGGCGAAGGGGATGAGCGGCGGCGGCGCGACGCCGAGGAGCGTCGCGCCGTAGGCCACGACATCGGGGGCCGGCGCCGGCTCGTCGTCGGCGATGTTCCAGGTCCCATGCGCGCGCTCGGCCAAGGCGCCCGCGATGGCCTGGCCGATGTCGGCGACGTGGATGCGGTTGAACACCTGGCCGGGCTTGTCGATGCGGCGCGCCTCGCCGGCCCGAAGATCGTCGAGCACGTTGCGGCCCGGCCCATAGATGCCGGCAAGCCGCAGCACGGCGACCGATTTGGCGCTGAGCGCGCCGAGCGCCAGCCATTCGTCCTCGACCGCCAGGCGCTGTCGGCCGCGTTCACTTTCCGGCGCCGGCGGGGTCGTCTCGTCGATCCAGGCGCCGCCGTGGTCGCCATAGACGCCGATCGTCGACAGATAGACGAGGCTGCGTGCCGGGCTCTCGCGGATGCGGTCGGCGAAGCGCTCGAGCACCGGGTCGCGGCCGCTGTGCGGCTGCACGCTGACCAGGATGGCGTCGGCCTCGTCGAGCGCCGGCACGATGCGTGCGTCGACGACATCGCCGTCGAACACGAAGGCCGTGATGCCGTCGCGTGCGAGCTCGTCGCAGCGCTCGCGCGTGCGCACCGTGCCAGCGACCCGGGCGAAGCGCGACCTCTGGTCGCGAAGACAATGGCCGGCGGTGTAGCCGATGCCGAAGACGAAGAGGTTCACGCGAGCTCCCATTCGGCGAGGACCGAGGCGTCGGTCTCGGCGGCGCGCATCTCCCCGGCGCGGGCTGCGAGGCCGTGGCGGCCGAGGAGCCGTCCGGCGGCCCAGACCGCCATGGCCCGCACCACCGGCGAGGCATGGGCCACATGATCGATCGCCCGCTCGGCCAGGACCGGCCGGCCGCTGTTGCCGACGGCGATCATGACGTTGCGCAGGAAGCGGTCGATGCCGATCCGCTTGATCGGACTGCCGGAGAACATGGCCCGGAAGGCGCCATCGTCGAGCCGGGCCAGGCCGTCGAGCGCCGGGGCGTCGAGCTCCGGCCGCGCCTGAAGCTTGGCCTCGCGGCCGGCCTGGGCGAATTTGTTCCAGGGACAGACGGCGAGGCAGTCGTCGCAGCCGTAGATGCGGTTGCCGATCAGCGGGCGCAGCGCCCGGTCGATGTGGCCCCTGTGCTCGATCGTCAGGTAGGAGATGCAGCGCCGCGCATCGAGGCTGTAGGGCGCCGTGAAGGCCGATGTCGGGCAGGTGTCGAGGCAGGCCCGGCAGGAGCCGCAATGATCGCCCGCTGGCGGGTCGGGCTCGAGGTCGAGCGTCGTGAAGATCGATCCGAGGAAGAGCCAGGAGCCGAACTCGGTCGAGACGAGGTTGGTGTGCTTGCCGACCCAGCCGAGGCCGGCCGCCGCGGCGAGCGGCTTTTCCATGACCGGCGCCGTGTCGACGAAGACCTTGACCTCAGGCCGCTCGGGGGCGGCGGCCAGCACGCCGGCGAGCGTCTTGAGCCTGCCCTTGAGGACGTCGTGATAGTCGCGGTTGCGCGCGTAGACCGAGACGGTACCGCGCTCCGGCCGGGCGAGGCTCGCGCGCGGGTCGGCGGCGGGCCCATAGTTGAGGCCGAGCATGATGACGGAGCGCACCTCGGGCCACAGCTGCCGCGGGTCGGCGCGGCGCCGGGCGGTCTCCGCCATCCAGCCCATGTCGCCGTGACGACCGTCCGCGAGCCAAGCGCCGAGCCGCGCGCCGGCCTCGGGAATGGCATCGGGCGCCGTCACGCGGCAGAGGTCGAAGCCGAGCGCCTTCGCCCGTGCCCGAAGCCGGTCCTTCAGAAGTCGAGATCGGCGTAGGTCGGGCTCGGCGTGATGCCCGGCACCCGGTCGGCGAGCAGCGGCCGGAACGACGGGCGTGACTTCACTCGCGCGTACCAGCTCCTCGCCGTCTCGTCTTCCGCCCATGGCACGTCGCCCAGAAAATCGATGCTCGAGAGATGCGCCGCCGCCGCGAGATCGGCATAGCTCATGCGCTCGCCCGCGAGCCAGTTCCGCGCCCGGATCAGATAGCCTAGATAGCGCAGATGGTAGCGGATGTTGGCTCGCGCCACCCGCACCAGGTCCATGTCCGGTGCGCCGCCGCCCTGGTCGGCGCCCATGAAGCGCTTGTAGACCTTCTGCGTGATGAGGTCGCTCGATACTTCCATGAAGAACTTGCCGTTGAACCAGTCGAGCAGGCGCCGCACCTCGACCCGGCCGGACGGGTCGTCGGGCAGGAGGCGGCGGTCGCCGAGGCCGAGGCCGCGCGTCTCGTCGAGATATTCGGCGATCGGTCCCGCCCCCGGCACGGGCGCGAAGGAATGCTCGACCAGCACCGGCGTGGTGCCGGCCGGGTTCATCGTCAAAAAGTCGCGACGGCGATCGACGACGCGTTCCTCGATCAGCCGCGGCTCCATGCCGAACTCGCCCAGCACCAGCCGGATGAAGCGCGAATGGGGGCACAGGGGGTGGTGATAGAGATCCGTCATCTGGCCCGCGATCGCTTGAAACCCAGTCCGCCGTTCCGCCGGGACTGCGGCGGCGCGCGACCCAGACGTCTATCAACAGATGCATGGCAAAATCTTAACCGCACGGCTGCCGGCTGCCGATCGGTGAGCCTTCCTATAGGCCCGCTTCGGAGCCGGCGACAACCCGATCGAGTCGATCGTCGCGGCGGTGCGACATCGCACCATCCGATCCCGGCGCCTGCCTCATGGGAACAAGCGCATGGTCCGATCGTTCGCCGGATGGTTCGATCGTAGTGGCGGAGGCAGCGATGACGTTCATCAAAACCAGGGACGGGACCGAGCTCTACTACAAGGATTGGGGCAAAGGGCGGCCGGTGGTGCTGATCCACGGCTGGCCGCTCGATGCCGACCAATGGGAATACCAGATGCCGCCGCTGACCGAAGCCGGGTTTCGCACGATCGCCTATGATCGTCGCGGCTTCGGCCGCTCGGGCCAGCCCTGGACGGGCTACGATTACGACACGCTGGCCGACGACCTGAAGGCCGTGCTCGACGCGCTCGACCTCCAGGACGTGGCGCTGGTCGGCTTCTCCATGGGCGGCGGCGAGATCGCCCGCTACATGTCGCGGCATTCCGGCGCGCGGGTGACCAAGGCGGTGCTCGTCTCCGCCGTGACGCCCTTCCTTCTGAAGACGCCGGACCATCCGGACGGCGCGTCGGTGAGCCTCTTCGACGGCATGAAGGCCAGGCTCAGGCAGGACCGGCCGAAGTTTCTCGCCGATTTCAGCAAGGGATTCTTCGGCGTCGGGCTGTTGACGTCGCCGGCGTCGACGGAATTGATCGAATGGGCCGGCAACGTCGCCATGCTGGCCTCGCCGAAAGCCACCATCGACTGCGTGACCGCCTTCGGCGAGACCGACTTCCGCCCCGACATGGCGCATTTCAAGGTGCCGACCCTGGTCATCCACGGCGACGCCGACCAGACGGTCCCGTTCGAAATTTCCGGCAAGGCCGCCGCCGCCGCGATCGGCGGCGCTCGGCTCGTCGTCTATGAAGGCGCACCGCACGCCATCCCCTTCACGCATGCCGAGCGCCTGACCAAGGACCTGATCGGCTTCCTCGAATAGTTCGCCGCCAGGAGAGTGGACGGGCCTTGAGGCCTGCTGTGTCACAGGCATGAATTGCCTCTCATCCTGAGCGGCTGCTTGCGTAGCAAGCCGAAGGATCGAGAGGCCCAAGCGGTGCTCGATTCCTCGTCCTTCGACAGGCTCAGGATGAGGAAATCGAGGAATCCGAGCCCCGGAGTAGTTCGTAACGCAGTAGGATTAGGCCGGTCCCGACACTCAAGCTGCCGCCGATGCAACCCCGACCGGCCGAGGCCGTTGATCTCCCAGGAGCGCAGATCTTCGAACCGCGCAGGGGAGAGATTCATGAGCATGACCAATCCAGGAGCGCCAGGCCTCCAGCCGGGCGACGCCGGCTCCGGCCGCACCGTCACGGCCTTCTTCGACACGCGCGCCGGGGCGCAGACGGCGGTTGACGACCTCGTCGCGGCGGGCATCGCGCGCGAACGCATCAGCATGGTCGAAGGTGGTTCGGAGCCGGTCGAAACGGACCCGGTGCCGACGGCCCAGAAAGGATTCTGGGAGACGCTGAAGGACCTCTTCATGCCGGAGGAAGACCGGCACAGCTACGGCGAAGGATTGCGGCGCGGCGGGTTTCTCTTGGCCGTGCGCGACGACGGGTCCCAGCACGACCAGATCCTCGACATCCTCGACCGCGAGGGCACCGTGAACATGGACGAGCGCGAGAGTCTGTGGCGCACCGAGGGGTGGGATCCGGCACGCGCCGGCCGCGACCTCATGGCCGAAGAAAGCCTGGGACGGGCCCCAGTCCTGCCGCCTGCCGGCGCGGCGAGCCCCGTCGCACCGCAGGCCGCGACCGGCCTCGGCGCGACCGTGCCGACCGACGACCTCAGGGACGCTTACAGGGATGCACCCGCGGCTCCGGCCGTTCCCGAGCCCGATGCGCTTCCGGCCGACGAAGCGGCGCCGGGCCGCGTTGCCCGGCGCGACGGCGAGGGCGGGCGGGCCCGCGTGCGCTCTTACCTCGACGATGGTCTGTAGGCGTCAAGCCGTCTTGCCGGCCCAATCGCAGAGGTCGCTGATGACGCAGGTCGCGCAGAGCGGCTTGCGGGCCGTGCAGGTGTAGCGACCGTGCAGGATCAGCCAGTGATGGGCGTGTTGCTTGAACGCTTCGGGCACGAGCCGGTCGAGGCCGAGCTCGACGGCGAGCGGCGTCGCGCCAGACGCGATCGGCACCCGGTTCGAGACCCGGAAGACGTGGGTGTCGACCGCGATCACCGTGTCGCCGAACAGGTTGTTGACCACGACATTGGCGGTCTTGCGGCCGACGCCGGGCAAGGTCTCGAGCGTGTCGCGCTCGCGCGGCACCTCGCCGCCGTGTTGGCGGATGAGGATGTCGCACAGCGCCATGACGTTGCGGGCCTTGGCATTGTAGAGGCCGATGGTCTTGATGTAGCCGCGCAGCCGCTCCTCGCCGAGCGCGAGCATCTTGTCGGGCGTGTCCGCGACGGCGAAGAGCGGGGCGGTCGCCTTGTTGACGGAAACATCGGTCGCCTGCGCCGACAGCAGGACCGCGACGAGCAGCGTGAACGGATTGCGATACGCCAGCTCCGTGCGGGGCTCAGGGTTGGCGTGGCGCAGCCGGGCGAAGATCTCGGCGATCCGCCCGGCGTCGTCTGGCGCGTCGCGCAAGGGGGCGGGCGAGGCTGCCGCGACGACCCTCGCACGGCCCGGGCCGGCCGCGGGCTGCCTTGACCGCGCCGCTCCGCTCGAAGCCTTGCGTCGCGGCGTGCGGGGGATCATGTTTCGAGGGGGCATGGACATCTTATAGTTCGTCGTGGCGCCGTCGCACAATGTGAGGCCAAGCGTGAGCGAGATCGAGCCGGCAGCGATAGATCCGAGCGATGCCGTTCTGTTCGCGGCGCGCCTGCATCCGCACCGGTCGCTGACCCGGCGCAAGGTGCGCGTCCTGCTAGTTATCGTGGGGCTGGTCAGCACGGTGACGACGCTGCCCTTCGTCATCCTCGGCGCCTGGCCGGTGGCGGGGTTCATGGGCCTCGACGTGCTGGCGCTCTACATCGCCTTCGAGGCGAGCTTCCGCGCCGCCCGCGCCTACGAGGACGTCAGGGTCACGGTGCTCGACCTGCTGCTCGCCAAGGTCGACCCCAAGGGCGCGCGGGCCGAATGGCATTTCAATCCGTCCTGGGTGCGGCTCGAGCGCAGGACGCACGAGGAGTTCGGCATGATGCGGCTCGACGTCGTGTCGCGCGGCGCCCGCATCGAGGTGGCGCCGTTCCTGGGGCCGGACCAGAAGGCGGCGCTGGCCGACGATTTGGCGCGGGCGCTCGCCGCGGCGCGGCGCGGCGTCCGCTACTCCTGATCTTCGAAAGGCACATAAACCGTCACCACCCCGTGCAGCAGGCGGAACCGCGCCGGCGTCTTCGTCACGATCTCGCCGTCCGCATTGACCGAGCGGGCGCGCCGCGTGGTGACCCTGATCTCCTGGCTTTCGAGCGTGCGGATCTCGGTCCAGTCCCGCGTGCGCCCGGATCGCAGCGCCGGCAGGAGGCGCAGCAGGCGCCAAACGTTTTCGACCTCGAGACTGTAGATGTCGAGGTGGCCGTCGTCGATCGAGGCCTGCTCGCTGACCACCATGCCGCCGCCGTAATGGCGTCCGTTGCCGACGGCCAGATGGACGGTGCGCGACTCGGTCACCCGGCCCTCGATGTCGATCAGGACGTGAAAGGTGCGCAGCCGGTTGAGCACCCTGAGGCCGGCGATCGCATAACCCAACGGTCCCCAGCGCCGCTTGGCGTCGCGGGTCAGCGCCCGCGTCAGGTCGACGCCGAGCCCGAGGCTCGCAACGTTGAAATAGGGAATGCCGTTGACCTCGCCGAGATCGATCTGCCGTGCCCGGCCAGCGGCGATGACGCCGACCGCAGCGTCGAGGCCGAGCGGGAGCCCGAGGGTGCGGGCGAGGTCGTTGGCGGTGCCGAGCGGCAGGATGCCGAGCGGCAGGCCGGTCTCGATCAGCGCAGGGGCGGCGGCGTTCAGCGTGCCGTCGCCGCCACCGATGACGACGCGGTCGACGTCGGCACGCGCCGCACGGATCAGCCGGGCGATGTCCTCGCGGCTCTTGCCTGTGCGATGGACGACTTCGATGCCCACGGCCTGCAAGGCGTCCGTCACCGGGCCGAGGCATTCGCGCCCCGAGCGGCTGTGCTCGTTGACGAGCAACAGGGCGCGTCGTCGAGGCTGGCAGCACGGGGGCGGATCGGCGGCCATGAAACGTCCGGGTCGGCGGCGAAGCGGGATTGCTCGATGGGTCCGTCTTGCTCCAATCCCGCTTAGGCAGGCATGATGCCTGCCGTGACCGGGACGACGGCTGCCGCGTCGCCTTGGCGTCAGCCGAAGGTGTCCGGATCCGGACCGGTGCGACCTTTCGGATCGTCGAGGCCGGCCATCCGGCCGACATCCTCCGCGTCCAGGCGGAAATCGAAGACCTCGATATTCTCCTTGATCCGCGATGGCGTCACCGATTTGGGGATCACCACCAGGCCCTGGTCGAGATGCCATCGCAGCACGACCTGGGCCGGGGTCTTGCGATGCTTTTCGGCCAACGCCAGGACGACGGGGTCGTCGAGCAGCCGTCCGCGCCCGAGCGGGCTCCAGGATTCGGTCGCGATGCCGGTCTTGGCGTGATAGTCGCGCAAGGCACGCTGCTGGAAGCGCGGATGCAGCTCGATCTGGTTCAAGGCCGGGACGATGCCGGTCTCGTCCTTCAGGCGTTCGAGATGCGCCATGGTGAAGTTCGATACGCCGATGGAGCGCAGCCGGCCCTGCTTGCGCAGCTCGACGAAGGCGCGCCAGGTTTCGACATAGAGATCCTTGTTCGGGATCGGCCAATGGACGAGATAGAGGTCGAGCGCGTCGAGCCTGAGCTTGCGCAGGCTCTCCTCGGTCGCCCGCATCGTCTCGTCGTAGCCGTGACGCGAATTGGCGAGCTTGGTGGTGACGAAGAGGCCCGAGCGCGGCCGGTCCGAGGCGGCGATGGCCTTGCCGACGCCCACCTCGTTCTCGTAGCCCTGCGCCGTATCGATCGACAGGTAGCCGGCCGCGATGGCTTGGGCGACGACGCCCGACGCCTCGGCATCGGGGATCTGCCAGGTGCCGAAGCCGAGCTGCGGGATCGCGTGCCCGTCGTTGAAGGTGATCCTGGGTTGGTCTGTCATGGTGCGCTCTCTCTCTCAGGCTGTCGCCGTCCGATTGGAAACAAGCCCGCGTCGCGTGGGTTCCAGGAGAGAGCGGCCACGCTCCGCGTGGCTACCAGCCCCAGGTGCCGGGCGCACCCTTGACGGGGCCGACGATCTTCGACGTCACCCAGCCGCCGTAGAAACCGCCGGGCTGCGGCGTCGCCCGCTCCTCGCCGACCCAGCAGCCGTCCATCGGCCCCGCATAGAAGGCCACATAATTGCGGATCGGCGCAAATTCGCCGTCGGCCTCCGGGTAGGACCAGGCGGCACGCGTCGCCCTGCGCTGACCGGCGACGACGTCGAAGTAGGCGGCGACGCCCTTCCATTCGCACAGCGAACCGCCGCCCGCTCGCCTGAGCGCGCCCGCCGCGATGCTCTCGGGCGGGACGTAATAGGTGGGCGGATGGCTCGTCTCGAGCACCCGATAGCCGGACCGGGTCTCGGCGATCGTCTCTTTGCGGACGACGACGCGCAGGCACTCGCTCACGGCTTCGAGGCGCGGCGGCCGCGGATAGTCCCAGACGCTTTCCTGGCCGGGCCCGGGCGGAATGGGGCATGGTCGCATGGCGGTCCTTCGCAGGATAAGGCCGCAGGATAACGCGACGCCATGCCCGGGGTCGATCGGCGACGTCGCGTCGCGCAGGACGTTGTGCGGAAGGTGGGTCCGCAAGGACGCCCGGACTGGAGGGGGCAACCGGGCGTCGTGCGGACCCACGAAGACGGTGCCGAGCGAACATGTCCGGCCTGAGCCAGATTGCGCCCGAAACTTGGTCCGGCGCGCAGTTTTGTTGCCGAACCTGTCTCAAAGCCCCCACAGCAAAACTTCGCCGCAAAATATTCGGCCGGGCGGCCGGCGAGATCGGCTAAAAGGCGGAAGCGCGCGCCATGGGACGACGATGCAGCAGGACCATCATATTCTGGTCGTCGACGACGACGAGGAGATCCGCACGCTTCTCGGCCGCTATCTTGCGGCCCAAGGCTTTCGCGTCTCGCTCGCCGCGGATCGCCGCGAGCTTCTCCAGAAGCTCGACACGAGCAATTTCCAGCTGATCGTCCTCGACGTGCTGCTGCCGGACGGCTCGGGCCTCGACATCTGCCGCGACCTCAGGGTCAGGTCGTCGATCCCGATCATCCTCCTGACCGCGCTCAAGGAGGATGTGGACCGGATCATCGGCCTCGAGATCGGCGCCGACGATTATCTCGGCAAGCCGTTCAACCCGCGCGAGCTCGTGGCGCGCATCAGGGCGATCCTGCGCCGGGCCCCGGCGCAGCCGGTGACAGGGGCGGGCCGCAACTATCGCTTCGAAGGCTTCACGCTCGAGCCGGCGTTGCGTCGCGTCTCCAATCCGGAGGGTGGCGAGGTGGCGCTGACCGGGGCGGAGTTCGACCTGCTGCAGACCTTGCTCGAGCGCCCCGGACGGGTGCTGTCGCGTGAGCAGCTCATCGACCTCACCAAGGGACGCGAGGGCGACCAATTCGACCGGTCAATCGACGTGCTGATGAGCCGCGTCCGCCGCAAGCTCGGGGACGACAAGGCGCTGCGGCTGATCAAGACCGTGCGCAACGGCGGCTACCAGTTCGTGGCCCCCGTCACGGTCCTCGGCGCGTGAAATCGCTGCGGGCCAAATTCGCCCTGATCCTCGTCACCGCGATCATCTGCGTCGTCGGCCTGGCGACGGTCATCACCATCGTGGTCCTCACCATCAACCACTCGCGCCGGCTGCCGCTGTTGACGGCGCGCCAGCTCGTCCTGGTCCGCGACCTCGCCCGCGACGCCAAGCCCGACGCCGGCCTGCGCATCCTCAAGGGGCCGGTCGCAGGGGCGCCGGAAGCGGATACGACGCATATGATCCGCGACGGTCTCTCGCTTCTCGGCAGCGACCTTAAGGTGGTGGTGACCCGGCCGGCGGACGAGCACGGGCCAATGGCCTCGGTCGAGGTCTCGCCCGGCGCCTGGATCGCCGTCCCGGTGCTCGACAAGCCGCGCCACGAGGGCTGGCTGATCCTGATCGGCTACATGGCGCTGATCGTCGCCGGCAGCGCCGGCGTGGCCGTGGTCGTCTCGAACCGGGTGACGCGCCCGCTCCTGCTGCTCGAAGATGCGGCGCTGGCGGCCGCCAATTCGGACGGCAATCTGTCGCCGCTTCCCGAGACCGGACCGGCCGAGATCCGCGCCACGGCGAGCGCCGTGAACCGCCTGTCGCGCAGCCTGCGCCACGCCATGGAGGGGCGCATGCGTCTCGTGGCGGCGGCGGGCCACGACCTGCGCACCCCGATGACCCGGATGCGGCTTCGCGCCGAATTCCTGCCGGAGGCGGAGCGCGACCTGTGGCTGCGCGACCTCGACGAGCTCGAGCGGATCGCCGACAGCGCCATCCGCCTGGTGCGCGAGAGCACGGACGCGAGCCCCAAGGAGGAGATCCGGCTCGACGGCCTCGTGCGGCGGGTCGCCGCGGAGCTCGGCGAGCTCGGCCTGCCCGTCGAGCTCGCCGAGGCCGCCGACTGCGAGATCGTCGCGAGCCCGCTCGCCCTGACCCGCGCCCTGCGCAATGTCGTCACCAATGCGGCGACCCATGGCGGGGGCGCGGTTCTGCGCCTCGATCGCGACGGCGCGAGCGCGGTGCTGACGGTCGAGGATCGGGGCCCGGGCATCCCGGAGGACGCCATGGGGCGCGTCTTCGAGCCCTTCTTCCGTGTCGATCCGGCGCGCCGGCAGGCCGTGCCCGGCGCCGGCCTGGGTCTTGCCATCGCGAGGGAGATCGTGATGCGGCACGGCGGCACCATTACGCTCGCCAACCGCCCGGGGGGCGGCCTCGCGCAGCGGCTGACCTTCACCCTCGCCGCGGGTCAGGGGCGCGTTCCGCGGGACAGCACGGACAGGGCCGCGTCGAGGTCCGCGGCGGAGACCTCGGCGACGCGGGGACCGGCGGTCCAGACCAGATAGGCGCGGACCGGCCGACCCGGATAGAGCGGCGCCACCGCCGATCGGTAGAGTGCGAGCTGCAGCCGATGCTGCGGGGTCGGCACCTCGGCCGGACGGCCGGTCTTGAAGTCGGCGATATGGACGGCGTCGGCCTCGACCGCGATCCGGTCGATCTGCCCCGCGACCTCGACGGCATGACCCGGCGCGATCGTGACCGTCGCCGCCACCGCGACCTCGGCCCGCGATCCGGGGCCGAACAGCGCCGCGAGGGTGGGGTCGCCGATGACGCCGAGCACCTCATCGAGCAGTGCGGCCCGGTGCTCGGCGTCGAGTCCCTGGCCCCGGCTCGCGAGAAAGCGCAACGCGACCTCGCGCCGCCGATCGGGCTCGACGTCGGGGAGATGCTGGAGCAGCGCGTGGCTCAGGCGGCCGGCGGTGAGGCCGAGGCGCCGCCCCGCCCGGAGCCGGTCGCCGAAGGACCAGGCCACGGGGGCGAACTGGTCGGCGGCGCCGAGCGGATTCGAGGGGCGCACCGGCGGCGCTGCCGGGTCGTGTTCGGGCTCTGGTGGTCGTGTCAGCCAGTCGGGGAGCGCTACGGCGCCGGGGGGGCGCGGGGACGGCGCCACCATCTCTCCGCCTGCGGCGCCCGCATCGGCGCGGCGCAGCACGGTCTCGTCCGGGTCCCAGACGGCCGGGACGGGGTCGAGGTCGAGACCGGCGGCCTCGATCATCCGATACCACGATCCCTCGGCCATCCCCCTGTCGCCGCAGCAACCCGCCACGTAGAGCCTCTCCTCGGCGCGCGTCATGGCGACATAGAGGAGCCGGTTGTGCTCCTCGACGGCGCGCTGCCGCACCCGAATGCGCGCGGCTCCGAGCGGGCCGGCGTCGGCATCCTGTTTCGGCGACCACAGGAGAGCCCCCGTCTCCTGGCCGTCCTCGTCCTCGAGCCGGAACAGCTTCGGGTCGTGCCGGCCGCTCGGGGCGCCGCAGGTGTCGGGCAGGATGACGACCTTGGCCTCCAGCCCCTTGGCCGCGTGCACGGTCATCACCCGCACGGCATCGCCGGCCGCTTCCATGTCGCGCTTGACCGAGAGCTCGGCGCCGTCGAGCCGCGCCAGGAAGCCCATCAGCGAGGGGGCGCCATCCTGCTCGTGCTTGAGCGTCAGGGCGATGAATTCGTCGATGGCGTCGCCGGCCTCGGGTCCGAGCCGGCCGAGCAAGGCGCGGCGGCCGCCATCGGCCGAGAGGAGCCGGGTGTAGAACCCGAAGGGGGTGAGCCGTCCGGCACGCCGCTGCCAGGCGCCGAGGCGCTCCGCGGCGCGCCGATGCGACGGTTCGTCGGACGCCTCGAGCGCGCTGAAGAGCGTCCCCTCGCGTTCGGGCGCGAGGCGGATCAGGTCGTCGTCGTCGAGCCCGATCAGCGGCGACTTCAGCACGCAGGCGAGGGTGAAGTCGTCGTCCGGGCTCAACGCCGCGCGCCCGGCGGCGACGAGGTCCATGACCCCGATGTGCTGGGTGAGCGCCAGCCGGTCGGCGCCCGCTACCGGCACGTGCCGATCCTTGAGCGCGCGGATAACGGCCTCGAAGATGGCGTTGCGGGACCGCACCAGCACCATGATGTCGCCGGGCCGCATGGGGCGCCGGACGTCTCCGTCCTGCACGGTCTCGGTCGACCCCGGCGCCGTCCATCGGGCGATCGTCGCGGCGATGCGCCGTGCCAGCACGACGGCGGGCTCGCTCGCGTCGGGCGCGTCGACCGGCAGCCGCCAGTCGCGCGGCTCCTCCTGCGGTACGGCCGTCACCACCGGCCAGACCTCGATGGCACCCGGAAACTGCCGCAAGGCCTCGTGCGGAGGTGGGACGGCGTCGCTCGTCAGGCCGCCGGCGTTGGGCGGGTGGGCGAAGACGCGGTCGACGGCCTGCAGCACCGCCCGCGCCGAGCGGAAGGAGAGCAGCAGGCCGACATCTTCGAAGGCTTGGTCCGCGGTCCCGGCGGCGCTCCTGAAATGCCTGCGCATCTTGTCGAACATGTCCGGGCGGGCGCCCTGGAAGGAATAGATCGACTGCTTCTCGTCGCCGACCGCGAAGAAGGTGCGGGCCGCGCGCGGCACGCCCGCGCCGACGAAGAAATCGGCGCTGATGGCCTGCAGGATCTCCCATTGCCCGGGTGACGTGTCCTGCGCCTCGTCGACCAGGATATGGTCGATGCCGCTGTCGAGCTTGTAGAGCACCCAGGCGGCATCCGAGCGCCGGAGCAGCGTGCGGGTGCGCGCGACGAGGTCGTCGAAATCGAGCAGCCCGCGCCGGCCCTTGGCCCGGTCGTAGTGCTTCAGGACGGCGGCCGCGACGGTCAGCAGCGCCGCGGTGCCCTCGAGGAGACGCGCCGCCTTGCGTCGTTCGGCCAGGTCGTGGACGCGGTCCCGTTCGGCGTCGAGCCGGGCGCAGAGCGCGGGCTCGGCCGAGCGCAGCGCCTTGACGAGATACGTGTCCTTGCGCGGTTGTCCCTCGGTGAGGAAGACCTCCAGATAGGCGTCGCAGCGCGCCGCCGTCGCGGCGGTGGCCGCCAGCATCAGGCGATTGCCGGTTGTGGACCTGCCGCTGCCGTCGGCGCCGAGGCGATGCGCAATGGCGGGCCACTCGATCGACGAGACGCCGCCGTGGGTGAGCGCGTGCTCGACAGCCGCGACGGTCTCGTCCGGGCGCAGGCCGAGGCTATCTCGCAGGCGCGCCGCCGTGTTGCCGGAGCGGAGCGCCCGCAAGGCCTCGCGATGGCCGAGCGCCTCGCGGACGAGGTTCTCGAACGTCTCGGCCGCCACCCCCTTCGACAGGGTGGCGACGGCCTCCGCCAGGGCGGCATCGGTCCCGGCGAGGGCCTCGGCGAGCACGGTCTCGCGGGCGCGGGACAGGAGATCCGCGCCGCGCGCATCGTCGAGCACCTCGAAGCGCGCCGGCACATTGGCTTCGAACGGGAAGATGTGGAGCAGCCGCTCGCAGAAGGCGTGGATGGTCTGCACCTTGAGGCCGCCCGGCGTCTCGACCGTGCGGGCGAAGAGCCGGCGGGCGAAGTCGAGGTCGGCCAAGCCGGGGCGAGGCGCCCCCGTCGCCGCGATGGCCTCGCTCAGGTCCGCATCGTCGAGCGTCGTCCAGGCCGCGAGGTCGCGGAACACGCGGATCGACATGTTGGCGGCGGCGGCCTTGGTGAAGGTGACGCACAGGATGCGGGACGGCGCCACCCCGGCGAGCAGCAGGCGCACGACGCGCTGTGCCAGGACGTGGGTCTTGCCCGATCCCGCATTGGCCGAGACCCAGGCGGAGGCGCCCGGCGCCGAGGCCCGCCGCTGGCGATGCAGCGTGTCGGCGGGAATGGGTGGCGTCATCCCTCGCCGCCCTCCGCACCGTCGCCCTCGCCGCCCGTCGCCGACCATTCCTTGACGCGCGACAGGTGGTCGTAGGCACCGAAGCGCGAGGCATATTTGGGAAAGGGCCGGGCCACATAACCGGTCTCGACCCGTCGGAAGGCGTCGAGCAGTCCGGCGAGCTCGTCGCGGTGCGTCGCGACGACGTCTTCGAACGCCGGGTCGCCTTTCCAGTCGAGCCGGATCGTCCTCGCTTCCTCGCTGCTGCCGAACTTGACGTAGACGGCCTCGACGACGCGTCCGCCGCCGAGCGAAGCGAAAGCGCCTTCCGCCGCCATGAGGGCTTCGAGCGTCAGCTGCGGGGCAAAGCCGGCCTTCACTTCGCGCAGGCTCGGCGACAGGCCGGTCTTGAAGTCGACGAGCGCGATGCCGCCCTGCGCGTCGATCTCGATCCGGTCGGCCTCGGCGGTGAGGTCGAAGCTCGAACCGTCGGCGAGACGCAGGGAGAGCCGGCCCTTCGCCTCGATCAGCATCCTTGGCGCCGTGCCGCGTCGCGCCGCGTCCCAGGCCAGATAGGCCTTGGTCCATCGCTCGATCCGCGGCCAGGCGAAGGCGCGGAACGCCGGCTCGCGGAGCGGCTCCGCCAAGGCGTCGAGCAGTTGCACCGCGACGGTCGCGTCGTCGCGCGTGTCAGCCGTCGCGTGGCTCGCGATGGCGGCGTGGAAGGCGGTGCCGATCTCGCGCGGGCCGACGGGCGCGGCGATCCGCTCGGGCGGCGCGAGCCGGAGGATGCGCTCGGCATGGATGGCGTAGGGGTCGCGCCGCAGCACCTCGATCCGGGTAACGCTCAACGTCGTCGGGCGCAGCCGGACCTCCGGCTTCGGCGCGGGGCGCGCGATCGGATGGATCGCGGCCGGACGATCGAGCGCCCGCGTCAGGTCGAGACGGGTCGTGCCGCGCGCCACGCAGGCGGCCCAGGCCGGGCCCGAGACGGCCGCGAGGCGCTGCAGGAAGCGGGAGGGGACGGTCGGCGCGCCGCCGCGTTTCAGGGCGCGCGTCATGATCACCTCGGCATGGCCGAGCGCCATCTCGAAATCATGCGCGGTGCGGCCGATGCGCCGTTCGGGCGGCGTCAGCCCCAGCGCCGCCCGCATCGGCCGGTTGAGGAACGGATCGGTGCGGACCTGCGGCGGCCAGATGGTCTCGTCGAGCCCGGCGAGGATGATCCGGCCGACGTCGAGCAACCGGGCTTCGAGCAGCCCCAGGATCTTGATGCGGGGATGGCTGCGGTTCGGGCCGCGCACCGGCGTCTCGGCCGCGAGCCGGTCGAACAGCGCCGCATAGTCGCTTGCCTGGAGCAGGATGGCGGGGTCGGCGGCTGTGGCGAGTTCCTCGAACAGGCCGCTCAGCACCGGATAGCCTGGGCCGTCCGGCGCCGCCTCGCCATCCTGGTCGCTCAGCAGCGCAGCCAGCGCCGCCTCGTGCGCCTCGAGCCAGCGGGGAAGGGGGGCGCTCGCCAGGCAATCGCGCAGCGGCGCCAGCGCCGCGAGCAGCTCGTCGAGGAAAGCCTCGAGCTCGGTGAAATCCGCCTCGCGCAGGCTTCTGAGCGCCGGCGAGGCGTGCGGTGCGGTGGCTGCGGCGCGCAGCCGGCCGACGAGGGTCGCGGGGTCGTGCAGGGCGCGCGCCGGCAGCACGCCGCGCAGTACGGCCTCTTCCAATCGTCGGGTGAGGCGGAGGATCTCGCGGCGCGCCATGCCGAGCCTGACGTCGGGATGGCGCAGCAGCGCCAGGACCTCGACGGGGGCCAGGTCCTGCCCGATGCAATCGAGCACGAAGCGCGCCAGCGTGCCGGCCTGGGTCTGCCCCAGGGGCTCGCCGCTCGACTCCTCGATGTCGATGTCCCAGCGCATGAGCTCTTCGCGCACCCGCCGGGCGATCTCGCGGTCGGGCGTGACCAGCGCCGCAGTGCCCGGCCGCTCCAGCGCCTCGCGCAGGGCGATGGCGATGGCGAGCGCTTCCTCGCGCTCGTCGGCGGCCTCGATCACCACGACGCCGTCGAGCGCGGCGTGCCGGTCGAGGGCCTCGAGCGACCGCCAATGCTCGGTGGTCTCGGCCGGCCGCAGGGCCTCGGCGACGAGTTTTCCGCGCCCCGCGCGGCCCGGCGCGATCGTGCCGAGATCCGTCACCGCCTCGCGCGGCAGGCCGATGGCAGCGAGGAGCTGGCGCAGCGCATGTTGCGGATGGCCGGCGGCGGTCTCGGCCGCCTCCGCGCCGCCGATGAGGTCCCAGGCGTTCGGGTCGAGGTGCCGGTCGAGCCCCGGCAGCACGACCGCGCCGTCGGGCAGGCGCGCCACGGCGGCGATCAGCCGGGCGGTGGCGCTGCTGCTGCCGGTCGAGCCGGCGACGATCACCGGTCCGGCATGACGGCCCGCGGCGAGCCGCGCGGCCTCGGCCTCGATCAGCCTGACCTGGCGTGTGGCCCGGTCGACCTCGCCGCGCGCCGCGAGAATCTCCGGATAGCGGGTCATGGCGATGTCGAGGAAATCGAGGGTGATCCGCCAGTAATGATCGAATGCCTCGGTACCGAGCCCGTCCATGCGGCTCCAGGCGACGCCCTCGAGGGCGAATTCGTCGATCAGCCGGGCGAGATCGCCGGAGAGGTGCCAGGCGTCGGCCGGCGAGGTCGACACGAGCAGCGGCTCGTCGCCGGCGAGGCTGCGGCGCCCCGCGCCGTCGACCGACACGATGGCATGGCCGACGGCCTTCCCCCAGGCGAGGATCAGCCGCGTCAGGATCATGCGGCGCGCGATGTCGCCGATCGCCGCCGGAAGGGCGGAATCGAAGGCGTTCTCGAGCCCGTCGTCCTCGAACAGGAGCTCGCTGTCGTCGAGCGCACCGAGGGGAATGATACGCGGCAACAGCGCCGCGGGGCCGCCGAGCGCCTGCGCCAGGACGGCGGCGAGGGCGCGGGCCGAGCGGCGCGTCGGGACGTAGATGGTTGCGGCGGCGAGGCCGAGCGGCGCATCGGCGCGCGAGAACCCTGGGACAATCACGCCGTCGAGCAGCGCGTCGGCGAGCGTGTCGAGGAAGACGGCCCCCGGCGGGATCGAAAAGACGCGCGGAATCCTGCCCGTCACTGCACCGACCGTTCGAGCGCCGCCTCCGCCTCGGCGATGGCCTCGGGTGTGCCGACATGCATCCAGATGCCTTCGAGCCGGGTGCCGAAGAGGCGCCCCGCTTCGGCGGCGCGGAAGAAGAAGGGTGCGAGCCGGACCGGCTTCTCCTCCAGGTCGGCGAAGAGCTCCGGCTTGAGGATGCCGATCCCGGCATAGACGAAGGGCGCGACCTCGCGTTCTTCGCGGCGGCGCAGCCGCCCATCGGCTTCCATGCCGAAGTCGCCGGGCCAGTCGACCCCGATGCTGGTCGCGGCCGCTGCGACGAGCAGCAGCACATCCATGCGCGCCGGGTCCCAATGCGCCAGCAGGCGGGCGAGGTTCGAGCGCGGGCCTTCGACCCAAAGCGCATCGGTGTTGCAGACCAGGAACGGCCGCGAGCCGATATGGGGCAGGGCGCGCCTGATGCCGCCGGCCTGGTCGAGCAGCAGGGCGCGCTCGTCGGAGACGACGATGGCCGGGCTGCGCCGCCCTTGGAGATGCGTTTCGATCTGGTCCGCGAGGTGATGGACGTTGACGACCGCGCGCCGGATGCCGGCCTCGACCAGGCGATCCAGCGTATGATCCAGCATGGTCCGGCCGCCGACCGTGACGAGCGGCTTCGGCAGCCGGTCGGTCAGCGGCCGCATGCGGGTGCCGAGCCCGGCGGCGAAGACCATCGCCGAATCGGGAAGGGATGCTGTCATGGTCGTCCGTCGCTCAGCTTGCGGGGCCACCGAGCACGCGCGGCAGATAGGCGTCGTACCAGCCCCTGAGCTCGGCCAAGGCCGGATGGGCGAGGCCCTTGCACAGATAGGCTTCGATGCGCGGCAGCATGGCAAGGTATTGCGGTTTGCCGTCGCGCTTGTCGAGTCTCGCGAAGATGCCGAGGATCTTGGTCGAGCGCTGCACGCCCATGATCGCGTAGGCCCGCACGAAGGCGGCCATGTCGAAGCCCGGGTCGGCGGCCTTGCGCAGCTGGGCGTAAGCGCCGAGCAGCTTCAGCTCCAGCGCGTCCGGCACCGTGACGCGGGCATCCTGGAGCAGCGAGACGAGGTCGTAGGCCGGATTGCCGATGACCGTGTCCTGGAAATCGATCACCCCGACGCGCTCCAGCCCCTGCCGCCGCGCCAGCCAGATCAGGTTCGGGGAATGGAAGTCGCGCAGGCACCAGGTCGTGTCCTGTGCCAGGATCTCCTCGAAGAGCCGCGTGCAGGCGGCCATGAAGGCGGCCCGTCCGCTCGCCGGCACCGCGACTTTGGCGACCGCCGGCGCATACCAGTCGATGACGAGCTCCGCCTCGATCAGCAGGGCGTCGAGGTCGTAGGGCGGGATGGCGTAGATCGTCGCGCCCTGGGGCACGATGCGCGGAAGGTTCGTGGCGTGGAGCCGCGCCAGCAGCGCCACCGCTTCGAGGTAGCGCTCGGGCAGGGGACCGTCGGCGTCGGTGAAAGGCTCAGCCCCGAGATCCTCGAGCACCGCCAGGCCGGCCGGCGCATTCTCGGCCAGGACGGCCGGCGCCGACACCCCTTGCGCCCGCAGCGCCTGGCCCATGGCGAGGTAGGGACGGATGTCGTAGGCGAGGCGCGCGATCTCGTAGTAGGGCTTGCCGAAGCGAACGACCGGCGCATCGGCGCGGGGCGGCGAGATCATCAGGATGGCGGCGCGGCCGTCGGGCGCGATCAGCCGCTCGTAGGCGCGGGTCGAGGCGTCGCCGGTCAGGAATCGGCGCTCCGCCTTGTCGAAGCGCGCCTCGGCCAGGAGCGCATTGACCGCCTGCGCGGCGGCGATCCGCCCGGCGAAGCTGCCGTGGCCGGTGACCCGGGCGGTGCGTCCCGTCTCGGGATCGTCAGGGTGCAGCGCCAGGGTGATGTCGAGCCGGTCGGGCGGCAGCGCGCCGCTCCGCTCCGCCCATTCGACCACCACCAGCGCCCCATCGGCCGCCTCGTCCCAGCCGAGCTCGGCGAGTTCGTCCGGACCGCGGATGCGATAGAGGTCGGCGTGGACGATGGGGAAGGCGGGCGTCGGGTAGACCTGGAGCAGGGTGAAGGTCGGGCTCGGGACCTCCAGGGTCTGATCCTGCGCGAAGTGGCGGATCAGCGCGCGCGCGAAGGTGGTCTTGCCGGCGCCGAGGTCGCCCGACAGGGTGACGAGATCGCCTGCCTTGAGGAATTCGGCGATCTCGACCGCGAAACGCTCCGTCTCCTCGGGCGACCGGAGATCGACCGACCAGATCGCTCGCGATGACGCTTCCGTGGTCAAACGCTGGCCTCCCGGCTCGAGATCACGATGCGAGGCTCCGCGAGCCCTGCCCTCGGCACATGGCGTTGCATTTATGAATAATGAAGGTGAACGTCGGGTAAAAGAAGCGCGGCCAAGGTTAATCCCGCTGCAGGCGCGCGCGATCGAGATCGCGAAGCTGGTCGTGGTGGAGCAGCAGCACGCCGTTGGCACGCGCCAGGTCGCACGCCGCGCGAGTGAAAGCCTGGTTCGAGACGACGGCGGCGCGGTGGCCGCCATGAAAGCCGAGCGCCGCGAAGGCCTCCTGCACGGCCTTGTTGCCGACGGGCTTCGAATGAAACTTGCACTGCACGACGAGCCGGCAGCCGTCCGCGTCGGCGATGAGGTCGGCACCCTGATCGCCGGTGACCGGGGTCATGGTCACGATCCAGCCTGCGGCTTCGAGAATGTTGTGGCAGAGCGTCTCGTAATGCTGTCCGGAGATGATCTCCTCGTCCGAGATGCCGCCGGCCGCCTCGCCGTCGAGCTCCTGCAGCACCGCGAGGAAACGGCGGGTGACGGCCTTGCGCCAGGGCATGCCCTCCTCCGCCTCGCCGGTGCGCAGACCCTGCGCCCGGGCCTCGCGCAGGATGACATGATCGACGAAATAATTGACGTGCCTTATCCAGCCTTCGAGATGGTAGTTGCCGTAGCCGTCGTGGATCACGAGCTGGGTACGCTTGACGATCAGGAGCCGGGCGTGCTGCCGGGTGACGCGCTCGACGGTCCGCAGGAGCGTCCGGCGGCGGCGGTCCTTCAGCGCCTTGCCGGCCCCGAGGACGAGCAGCGCCAGAGCCGCGAAGACGATGACGACGGTGACGCCGGCGCTCATCCGTCGGCCGGGTCCCCGATGGGTCGGCGGCCCGTCGGCCGGTCCGTTCGGACACCGTCCCGCGCCGTTCTTTCGGTGTCGATCACGATCATGGTCGTTGGGCGGCTGGCTCCGGGATCATCGTGACCGACGAGCACGACGCCCGGCCGCCACGGGTTCTGGCGTGATATCATGCACTATCATATGGAATCGATCATGAACGTGATCGATGATCTATTGAGAGACAGCACGTGGCCGCGACGCGAGGCGCTGTCGGGCCCTAATGCATCGTCGTCGCCGAGGCCTGCTCGCTCTCCAGCAGGGGGAAGATGCAGGTGACGGTCGTTCCCTCGCCGGGGGCGGAGTCGATCAGCACCTTGCCGCCATGCAGCTCGACGAGCGAACGCACGATGGAGAGGCCGAGCCCGACGCCGCGATGGCGCGACCCGAGCGTATCCGAGTGGAACCGGTTGAAGACGCGGTCGAGCACCTCCAAGGGAATGCCGCGGCCCTGGTCGGAGACCTTGAACACCACCTGTTCGTCACGGCGCATGGCGGCGAGCGTCACGCTCTGTCCCCGCGACGAGAATCCTATGGCGTTCGACAGCAGGTTGAAGAGGATCTGGCGCAGCCGCTTGCCATCGGCCCGGAAGGTGCCGATCCCGTCGAGCGCCACGATCTGCAGCTTGATCGCGTGTTCGGCGACGCGGTCCTGTACGCCTTCGGCCGCCTCCGTCATGGTCTGCCGGATGTCGACCGTACCGAGATTGAGCTCCATCGCATCCATGTCGATGGTGGCGAGATCCAGGATGTCGTTGATGATCGCCAGAAGCGCGCCCGACGACTTCGAGATATAACCGGCATATTCGACCTGTCGTTCGTTGAGCGGCCCGACCGTGCCGTCGCTCAGGAGCTGGATGAAGCCGATGATGTTGGTCAGCGGCGAGCGCAGCTCGTAGGACACGTGGTGGACGAAATCGTTGCGCAGCTTCTCGGCTTCGAGCAGCGCATTGTTGCGCTCGGTCAGGGCCCGCTCGACATCCATCCGGGCGGTCACGTCGGTGAAGGTGAGGAGCGTCGCCCCGTCGGGCAGCGGCGCCGCGGCGGCGTCGATCACCGAGCCGTCGCGTCGCTGCACGCGCCGCTCGAAGCCGTGGCGCGCGTCGTGCAGGCCCGCGACATTCGAGCGGATGTCCGGCCAGACGTCGCCGTCGACGCTGAGCCTCTGGCAATGGTCGGCGAGCGCGTCGACATGCGGCTGTTCGCCGAGCCGGCCCGAATCGAGCTGCCACATCGCCGCGAAGGCCGGATTGAACAGCTTCAGGCGGCCGTCGGTCCCGAACACCGCGACCGCCTCCTTCAGCGTGTCCAGCGTCTCGCCCTGCACCCGGATCAGCGCATTGAAACGCGATTCGAGGTGATAGCGCTCGGTGACGTTGTCGAAGAGGTAGATGACGCCGCCCTTGGGGTTGGGATTGGTGACGACGCGCAAGGTGCGCCCGTCCGGCAGGTACCAGACGGTCTCGCTCGTCTCGACCGCCTGGTAGGCGGACATGACGCCGGCCTTCCAGGCCCGGTAGTCCGCTTGTTCGGGCAGCCGCCGTTCGGCGCGCAGACGGTCGAGGATCTCGGCATCGAGCGGGCGGCTGTCGAGGAAGGCGGGGTCGAGGCCCCAGAGCGACCGGTAGGCGGCATTGTAGAAGCTCATCCGCCTCGCGCCGTCGAAGATGGCGACGGCGGTGGAGAGCTGGTCGAGCGTGCGGGCCTGCGAATCCATCTGCTTGCGCAGGTCGTCGCGCAGCGTCTCGACCTCGGCGAGATCGAGCCCGATGCCGGCGGATCCCGCCGTCCCCGGAACCTCGATGACGTTGAGGCTGTGGCGTTCGCCGGCCATGACGGCGCCGACCCGCGCCTGCCAGGCGGCGCCGGACCGGCGCGCGCCGAGCGCCGCTTCGCGCGCCTGCTGATCGAGCAGCTCGATATTGCCGACGACGGCCTCGCTCCCGTCCCGCAGTTCCACCGCGCCGGCATAGGCCTTGTTGACCCAGGCCAGGCGGCCATCGCCGTCGCGCAGCCAGACCGGGGCCGGCACGGCGTCGAGCAGGCCGCGCCAGAGCTCGGTCTCCGCCGCGAGGACCGAGAAGCGCTCCTTGAGCCGCGTCAGCTCCAGCCGGTCGCCCGACACGTCGCGGATGCGCAGGATGGCGCGCGCCCCGATGGCCCGGCCCTCGGCTTCGAGATGCCGACCGGCGCTCGTCACCAGAGCCATGCGGAACCCGCCGCCATGGCTGCGCAGGTGGTCGACCGCATGATCCAAGGCCTGGGCGGTGGCGGGCGGCAACCAGGAGCCGAAGCCGAGGATGCGTCGCGGCACTGGCACGTCGGTCACCAGCGCCGGCTCGCCCTCGATATCGGGTTCGCTCGTGGCGGAGCGCCAGGCGATGACGATCTGCGATTCCGCCGAGAGGAACACCTGGGCGCGGTCGAGCCGCGCGCGGACCTCCGTCAATTCGCTGGTGAGATGGCGTTCGCGCTCGGTCCAGCGCCGCCGGCCCATAAGGTGCAGGAGGGCGGTGACGGTCGAGAACAGGATCAGGCCGACGAAGACCGAGAGTCCGGCGATTTCGCCATGCCCGGCCATGCGGTCCAGCGAGAAGCGGCCGTCATATTGGGCCGCAGCCGGGAAAGTCGAGCCGCCCCACCAGAGCAGCACCAAGCCGGTCGAGCGCAGCGAGGTCGACGATGGGAGGCAGCGCAGGTCTGCCGAACTTCGTGGGATTAAACGCCGCCCGTACGCAGACTCAGCCCCTTTCGGGTGCCGCTGCCGATCCATATGCCATGCCCCCTCGGCCAGGCCGTCAGCCTCGCTGAGGAGCCGACGGACCGTTCCGGGCCGCTCCGCCAAGCCGCCCGAATCGCTTCGTCCCTATTCATAGACGATCGCGGCGGGAAAGCTGTCGATAAATGGCAGTAGCGGGCAAGCTTGGCATCAAGACGAGGCCGACATTGCAGCGATGCAACAATCGGCTTCGGCGGCGCGACTCAATAACGATAGGTTTCGGGCTTGAACGGGCCTTGCTCGGCCAACCCCAGATAGGTGGCCTGCTTCGGGGTGAGCTTCGAGAGCTTGACGCCGATCTTGGCGAGATGCAGCGCCGCGACCTTCTCGTCGAGCGCCTTCGGCAGCACATAGACCTGGCGCTCGTACTGGCCCTGCTTGGTCCAGAGCTCGATCTGCGCCAGCGTCTGGTTGGTGAAGGAGGCCGACATGACGAAGGACGGGTGGCCGGTCGCATTGCCGAGGTTCACGAGCCGCCCCTCCGACAGCAGGATGATGCGCTTGCCGTCGGCGAACTCGACCTCGTCGACCTGCGGCTTGACGTTGTGCCACCTGAAGTTCTTGAGGGCGGCGACCTGGATCTCGGAATCGAAATGTCCGATGTTGCAGACGATGGCGCGATCCTTCATGGCCCGCATGTGGTCGATCGTGATGACGTCGACGTTGCCGGTCGCGGTGACGAAGATGTCGGCGCGCGGCACCGCATCCTCCATGGTGGTGACCTCGTAGCCCTCCATGGCGGCCTGGAGCGCGCAGATCGGGTCGATCTCGGACACCATGACGCGGCAGCCGGCGTTGCGCAGCGACGCCGCCGAGCCCTTGCCGACGTCGCCGAAGCCCGCGATCATCGCCACCTTGCCGGCCATCATGACGTCGGTTCCGCGGCGGATGCCGTCGACGAGCGATTCGCGGCAGCCGTAGAGGTTGTCGAACTTCGACTTGGTGACCGAGTCGTTGACGTTGATGGCCGGGAACAGCAGCCGGCCTTCCTTGGCCATCTGGTAGAGGCGGTGGACGCCGGTGGTCGTCTCCTCGGTCACACCCTTGATGGCTTTGCCGTTGCGGCCGTACCAGCCGTGATCGGAGGCGAGCCGCGCCTTGATGGCGGCGAAGAGCACCTCCTCCTCTTCGTTCTCGGCCTTGTCCAGGAAGGCCGTGTCGCCACCCTCGGCCCGGATGCCAAGATGGATCAGCAGCGTCGCGTCGCCACCGTCGTCGAGGATCATGTTGGGCGTGCCGCCGTCGGCCCATTCGAAGATGCGATGGGTATAGGCCCAGTAGTCGACGAGGCTCTCGCCCTTGACGGCGAAGACCGGCGTGCCGGTCGCGGCGATCGCGGCCGCCGCATGGTCCTGCGTCGAATAGATGTTGCACGACGCCCAGCGCACGTCGGCGCCGAGCGCCTTCAGCGTCTCGATCAGCACGGCGGTCTGGATGGTCATGTGCAGCGAGCCGGCGACGCGGGCGCCCTTCAGCGGCTGGGCCGCGCCGAACTCCTTGCGCACCGCCATCAGGCCCGGCATCTCGGTCTCGGCGATGGCGATCTCGCGCCGGCCCCAATCGGCGAGGCCGATATCGGCGATGGCGCAATCGGCGGGCGTGGCGGAGGCGGTGGCGTGGGGCATGGGATCCTATCCGGAGTTTCGTCGCCACGCACATACCGTAGCGTTTTGGACAGCGCAACAAACATATAAGGATTTCTTTATGTCTAATCGGCGGCCGTATTGGCGTCGAGGTCGCGCCGGGCAGGAACGACGCTATGGCGCCTAGCACATGGTGGACGAGGAGACGTACTGCACTGCAAGGATCAACTCTGGATTGGAAGGTGACATCGATGTCCTGCTTACCGCAGGGGAAGGACGGCCGCGACACGCGAGGCCGTTGAGCCCCGGCCATCGATTTCCGGTCGCGTAACCCCGACCTGATGGCGCGGCCGCGGAAATGAAGATAGGTTGCACCTGTGACCACTGAACCCGAAAACCTCGTCCTGCAGCTGCTGTGCGATATGCGCGCCGACGTGGCGGGAATGCGCGCCGACATGGCGACCAAGTCCGACATCGTCGACGTCAGATCGGAAATGCAGTCTCTCCGTGCGGATGTCGCGGCGGATTTCATTGAAATGCGAAAAGAGATCGTCGGGGTGCGCAAGGACCTGAGCGAGCAGATCGTCGGGCTGCGGCGCGCCGTCGTCGAATACCACACCTCCGTCATCGGTCACGGCATCATCATCAGCGAGCTCGAGGCGCGCCTGCGCCGCGTCGAGCAGCACCTCGCCCTGCCGCCGCTCGACGCACACTGAGAGCTCGCACCGAAACAGTTTGCATGGCCGAAGGAATCCCGGTTCGATAGGGCCATGGGTTCGGGCAGGCGCGACCTCGTCCGGCCCGGATTGGAGCGGCATCGGCTGGCAGAGTTCGGCCCCCGCCATGCGAAGAAGGATGACCAATGAGATCGCTCAGCGCCGCCGGCCTCGGGCTCGCCGCCTTGCTGTCGTGTGGCACCGCCGCCTCGGCCAAGACGCTGGTCTATTGTTCAGAAGGGTCGCCGGAGAATTTCACGCCGGCGCTGAACACCACCGGCACCAGCCTCGACGCGGCCCGCCCTGCCTTCGACCAGCTGATCGAGTTCGAGCGCGGCACCGTCAACATCAAGCCCGGCCTGGCGGAGAGCTGGGACATCAGCCCCGACGGCAAGACCATCACCTTCCACCTACGCCACGGGGTCAAGTTCCATTCGACCAAGACATTCAAGCCGACCCGCGACTTCAACGCCGACGACGTGCTGTTCTCCTTCGGCCGCCAGTACGACGACAAGAATCCTTATCACAAGGTCTCCGGCGGCCAGTTCAACTACTACAGCGACATGGACATGCCGAAGCTGGTGAAGAACATCGAGAAGAAGGACGATTACACGGTCGTCTTCACCCTCTCGGAGCCCAACGTCACCATCCTGGCCGACCTCGCCATGGATTTCGCCACGATCCAGTCGGCCGAATTCGCCGATGCGATGATGAAGGCGAAGACGCCGGAACTGTTCGACCAGATCCCGGTCGGCACCGGGCCTTTCGTCTTCTCGGCCTACCAGAAGGACGCGATCATCCGCTACAAGGCCAACCCCAACTACTGGGGCGGCAAGCCGAAGATCGACGACCTGATCTACGCCATCACGCCCGACCCGACCGCCCGCTATGAGAAGCTCAAGACCGGCGAATGCCAGGTCGTGCCCTATCCGCGCCCGTCCGACATCCCTGAGATGCAGAAGGATCCCAACATCGATGTCCTGTCCCAGGCGGGCCTGAACATCGGCTATCTGGCTTTCAATGCGAAGAAGCCGCCCTTCGACAAGAAGGAGGTGCGCCAGGCGCTTTCCATGGCGATCGACAAGGCGGCGATCATCAAGGATGTCTACCAGGGTGCCGGCCAGACGGCCAAGAACCTGATCCCGCCGACCATGTGGGCCTACAACGACGCCGTCACCGATTGGCCCTACGACCCGGACAAGGCCAAGACCATGCTCAAGGCCGCCGGCGTCACCGGGCCGATCGACATCGACCTCTGGTACATGCCGGTGCAGCGGCCCTACAACCCCGATGCCAAGCGCATCGCCGAGATGATGCAGTCGGACCTCGCCAAGGTCGGCGTCAATGCCAAGCTCGTCACCTACGAATGGGGCGAGTACCGCAAGCGCATCCAGAACGGCGAGGCCACCACGGCCGAGTTCGGCTGGACGGGCGACAACGGCGACCCGGACAATTTCTTCTTCTTCCTCGGCTGCCCGGGCGGCGAGCCCGCCGCATCCAACATCGGCAAATGGTGCGATGCCAAGTTCAACGCCGATCTCGAGAAGGCCAGGCAAGTCACGGACCAGGCCGAGCGCAAGAAAATCTACGGGGAAATGCAGGTGATCGAGCACGACGAGGAGCCGGTGCTCAACATCGCTCACTCCGTAGTCTACGAGCCGATCAGCAAGAAGGTCGTCGACTTCAAGATGAGCCCGCTCGGCCGCAACCAGTTCGACGGTGTCGACCTGAAGTGAGGGAGCCATGGCGGTCGGATGCGAGTCCAGCCGCCATTTCCCTTGGGAGTCGAAGTCATGAACGTGATCGAAGAGCTCATCGAAAATCGTATCGACCGCCCCTACGTCGAACGCCGCATCGAAGATTGGAAGATGCGCATCGATGACCTCTACACAAGCGTCGAGAGTTGGCTCCCGTCGGCTTGGCGGGCATATCGAAGTGGAGACGTCCCGATGCATGAAGAACTCATGCATCGCTTCGGCGTGCCTCAGCAGCAGCTTCCGATCCTACAGCTTGACTCGATAGATGGCCGACGAGGGCGGATGGAACCTCGCGGCCTTTGGATCATAGGCGCCAATGGGCGTGTCGATCTGATCCTGCCCACGCGTCACTATCTAATCGTCGATCGCGAGGATAGCTTCGAGCCGCCAAAGTGGCAGCTCGCGACGCTCGACGACCGCCGAAACGAGACGATACTCGATCGCGAGGCTCTCACGAGGATCTTGAGTTGAAAGCTCTTCCTCGTATCGAAGCCGTTTACCTCAAAATAGATAAGGTTCTAGAAGAGGAGAGATCAAAGGCAAACCCGCCTGAGGCGCTCCGTATTGAAGCGCAGCAGGTCTTGAACGATCAGGCCTATTACGTGCTCTGTTGGAGGCAACTCGAATCTGAGATCGACGATGTGTGCAGAGGAGCTATCCGTAAGCGCAGAGCGAGCGGCGACTGGCACGTCCGGCGCGCGCGGTATCTCTACAATCCGGACGACAAGAAATTGTCGGGATTGAGCTTCGAGGATCGCGTCGCGCTGGTTCTCGATAAAGAAGCGAATGAAAAATACTCACCTGGGAAAAGGACGATGGCCCACTATGGCACTAGAAACGAAATCGCACATGGGACCTTAAAGCTGACTCGAATCGACGTCAGCGCCTTCATGCGGGATTGCTTTGCCATCCAAGCCGCTCTGTATCGGGCCGCCTGATCCGTGATCCGCTTCTTCCTCAAGCGCCTCGCGCTGACGGTCCCGACTTTCGTGGCGCTGACCTTCCTGGTCTTCGTGGCCATCCGGCTCGTGCCGGGCGATCCGGTCGAGGTGCGCACCGGCGAGCACGGCATCACGCCCGAGCGGCTCGCGTTGCTGCGCCACCAGCTCGGGCTCGATCAGCCGGTGTGGCAGCAGTTTCTGCATTATGCCTCGGGCCTGCTGCACGGCGATTTCGGCACCTCGCTCTCGACCAGCGGCAACGTGCTCAACGAGTTCCTGACGCTGTTCCCGGCGACGATCGAGCTCTCGGTCATGGCGATGCTCTTCGCCATCGTGCTCGGCCTGCCGATGGGGGTCTTCGCCGCCGTCAAGCGCGGCTCCTGGTACGACCAGGTGCTGATGGGGCTCTCGGTCACCGGCTATTCGATGCCGATCTTCTGGTGGGGTCTCCTGCTCATCATGCTGGTCGCCGAGCGCTGGGGCCTGGCGCCGGTCTCGGGCCGCCTCGACCTCATCCGCTTCGATTACGATCAGGTCACCGGCTTCATGCTCATCGACAGCCTGCTGTCGGGCGAGGACGGTGCCTTCCTCGATGCGTTGCATCACCTGATGCTGCCCGCGATCGTGCTCGGCACCATCCCGCTCGCCGTCATCGCCCGCATGACCCGCTCCTCGATGCTCGAGGTGCTGAGCGAGGACTACGTCCGCACGGCCCGCGCCAAGGGCCTGTCGCCGTTCCGGGTCGTGGGGCTGCATGCCTTGCGCAACGCGCTGATCCCGGTCGTCACCGTCGTCGGGCTGATGACCGGAACGCTGCTGGCCGGCGCGGTCCTGACCGAGACCATCTTCTCCTGGCCTGGCGTCGGCCATTGGCTGATCGAGTCGATCTCGCGCCGCGACTATCCGGCGCTGCAGGGCGGCATCCTGCTGATCTCGGCGGTCGTGATCCTGGTCAATCTCGTCGTCGACCTGGTCTACGGCATCATCAACCCACGGATCATGCATGGCCGCTGACGTCGCCTCGACTCGCACGCTGGTCTCGCCCGCCGCGGCGCCGCCGTCCTCCGTCGCCGCCTTCTGGTCGGCCTTCAGGGAGAACCGCGGCGCTGTGATCGGCGCCGCCGTGGCGATCCTGATCGCGCTGGCCGCCGTCTTCGCCGGCGTCGTGGCGCCGCATTCGCCGCTCGAGCAGTTCCGCCAAGCCGTCAAGGCGCCGCCGATCTGGGATCAGCGCGGAACCTGGACCTACGTGCTCGGCACCGACGGCCTCGGTCGCGACATCCTCTCGCGCCTGATCTACGGCGCGCGCGTGTCGCTGTTCATCGGCCTCGCGGTCGTCGTCGTCTCCTTCGGCCTCGGCATCCTGCTGGGACTGGCGGCCGCGTTCAATTCGGTCGCCGACGTCGCGGTGACGCGGGTCATGGACCTCATCATGTCGGTACCCGACCTGGTGCTGGCGATCCTCGCCGTGGCGATCCTGGGGCCGAGCCTGACCAACACGATCATCGCGGTGACCATCGTCTTCCTGCCGCGCTACGTGCGGCTGGTGCGCGCCTCCGCCATGGCCGAACTCGACAAGGATTATGTCGTGGCGGCGCGGGTCTCGGGCGTCTCGGGCTTGAGGCTCGCCTTCGTCACCGTGCTGCCGAACTGCCTCGGGCCGCTCATCGTGCAGGCGACGCTCGGCGTGTCGGACGCGATCCTCGAAGCCGCCGCGCTCGGCTTCCTGGGCCTCGGCGCGCAGCCGCCGACGCCCGAATGGGGCTCGATGCTGGCCGATGCGCGCGAGTTCATCCGCTCCGATCCCTGGATCGTGACGCTGCCGGGCCTCGCGATCCTCATCACCGCGGTGTCGATCAACCTCGCCGGCGACGGCCTGCGCGACGCCCTCGACCCCAAAATGAGGCGGAGCTGATGCCGCTCCTCGACATCCGCAACCTCTCCGTCTCCTTCGCGACGCGCGCCGGCCGCTTCACCGCCGTCGACGGCATCGACCTTTCGGTCGAGCCCCGCGAGATCGTCGCCATCGTGGGCGAATCGGGCTCGGGGAAATCGGTCGCCATGCTGGCCGTCATGGGCCTGCTGCCCTGGACCGCGACGGTGACGGCGGACCGCATGGCGTTCGACGGCAAGGACCTGCTGACCCTTAACGCGCGGGCGCGGCGCAGGATCGTCGGGCGCGACATGGCGATGATCTTCCAGGAGCCCATGTCCTCGCTCAATCCCTGTTTCACCGTGGGCTTCCAGATCGGCGAGATGCTGGCCGCCCATAGCGGACTCGGGCGCGCCGCCCGCAAGGCCCGCGCCATCGAGCTTCTCGCCCAGGTCGGCATCCCCGAGCCGGAGCGGCGGCTCAAGGCCTATCCGCATCAGCTTTCCGGCGGCATGAGCCAGCGCGTCATGATCGCCATGGCGATCTCGTGCCGGCCCAAGCTGCTCATCGCCGACGAGCCGACGACGGCGCTCGACGTCACCATCCAGGCGCAGATCCTCGACCTCCTGATGACGCTCCGGCAGGACACCGATGTCGGGCTCGTGCTGATCACCCACGACATGGGCGTCGTCGCCGAGGTCGCGGAGCGGGTCACCGTGCAATATGCCGGCCGGCAGGTCGAGGCCAACACGACGGCTGAGCTCTTCGCCGACCGCCACCACCCCTATACCGAGGCGCTGCTGGCAGCGTTGCCGGAGCGCGCCCATGCGCGGCGCCTGCCGGCCATCCCCGGGGTGGTGCCGGGCCAGTTCGATCGACCGCCGGCCTGCGTCTTCGAGCCCCGCTGCGCCTTCCACTTCGACCTCTGCCGCTCCGTCAAGCCGACCCATGCCGGGCCGGAGCTCGGCCGCGCGCTCTGCCACATCCCCCTCGTGCAGGGAAAGCCGACGCCCTCGCGGGTCACCGCGCCGGTGCGCGCCTCCGTGCCAGCGCGCGCCTCCGCGCCAGGAGATGCCGCATGACGGGTTCGACCACCACGCCGGTGCTCGAAGCGCGCGGCCTCAGCCGCGACTACCAGGTCAAGCGCGGCGTCTTCGGCAAGCGGATCGTGGTCAAGGCGCTGGTCGGGATCTCGCTGTCGCTGGAGGCCGGCGAGACGCTGGCGGTCGTCGGCGAGTCCGGCTCGGGCAAGTCCACCCTGAGCCGGGTTCTGACCCTGATCGAGCCGCCCAGTGGCGGCCGGCTCGACATCGAGGGCAAGGATGTCGCGGGCGCGGATGCCGAGGCACGCAGGCGGCTGCGCCGCGAGATCCAGATGGTGTTCCAGAACCCCTACGGTTCGCTCAACCCGCGCCAGACGATCGGCGCGACGCTCGAGGAGCCGCTGATCGTCAACACGCGGATGCCGGCCGGCGAGCGCAAGGCGGCCGTACGCGCCGCCATGGAGCGGGTCGGGCTGCGGCCGGAATTCGCCGGCCGCTACCCGCATATGTTCTCGGGCGGCCAGCGCCAGCGCATTGCCATCGCCCGCGCGCTCATGCTGCGGCCGCGCATCCTGGTGCTCGACGAGCCGGTCTCGGCGCTCGACGTCTCGATTCGGGCGCAGGTGCTCAACCTCCTGGCCGACCTGCAGGACGAGTTCCGCCTCGCCTATCTGTTCGTGTCGCACGACCTTTCGGTCGTCCGCCACATCGCCGACCGGATCCTCGTCATCTACCTCGGCCATGCGGTCGAGGTCGGCAGCCGCGATGCCATCTTCGAGCGGCCGCAGCATCCCTATACGCAGGCGCTGCTCTCGGCGACGCCGGTCGCCGATCCGTCGGCCCGCAAGGCCCGCGTCGTGCTCAAGGGCGAGCCGCCCTCGCCGATCAATCCACCCTCGGGCTGCGTCTTTCATCCGCGTTGCCCGCTGGCCTTCGAGCGCTGTCGCGTCGAGGAGCCGCCGCTTGAGACGAAGCAGGGCCGCGAGGTCGCCTGCTGGGCGGTGGCGGGCTGAGATTCGGAACAGACCTGGAACGGACGAAATCGCGATGCTACCCTGCGGCCTCGATGATTCGCGCGATGCGGTTCGGCCAGGGATGATGCAGGCGGCGCAACTGGATCTGCCCGAAGACGGGCGTCAATCGGAGACGGCGCGCGAGGTGGCGCGCGGCACGCGCCGCCTGCTGCGGGCCCTGGGGATCTCGACCGTGGCGGAGATGCGGCTCGGCGACGGCCGGCGCGCCGATCTCGTGGGCGTCGCGCCGGACGGCATCATCACCATCGTGGAGATCAAGTCCTCGATCGCCGACCTGCGCGCCGACCAGAAATGGCCTTTCTACCAGGCCTATTGCGACCGGTTGTTCTTCGCCGTCCCGGTCACCATGCCGGCGGCGATCATGCCGAGCGACGCAGGGCTCATCGTCGCCGACGCCTACGGAGCCGAGATCGTGCGCCATGCGGAAGACCAGCGTCTCGGCTCCGCGACCCGCAAGGCGATGCTGATCCGCTTCGCCCGGATGGCGGCCGACCGGCTGCACCTCCTGGCCGATCCCGAAGCGCCGTCGTGAGGCCGCGCATTCTATGCCGGAACAAGCCGAATAAGGCGTACGTTGCCAAGGTTGAGACAGAAAGATATGAGGCTCGGCATGCATCCGCCAGGTAAGTCCGACGACGTCCCCGAGGAAGCCGAAAACCGCTCTGTCGACGCCGAGCCCGTCGAGCTGCGCAGCCCGGATCTCGAGGGGCGCGACCGCTCCATGGATCCCGACCGAATGACGCTTGACGACATTGCCGAGGCGGAGGCCGCCAGGCCCGATCTGCCGGGCGAGACCGACGATGGGCTCGACGAGTTGGAAGAGAGCGTGCGGCGGCAGGCCGAAGACTTGCCGATCGATGCACCAGGGAGGGACCGATGACCAAGGATCCGGACTTCGAGCGTATCCGCCGCAAGGCGCATGAGCTCTGGGAGGCCGAGGGTCGTCCTCACGGCCGCGATCAGGATCATTGGGATCAGGCCAGGGAGATCATCGCGCTCGAGGACAGCCAAGCCTCGACGCTGCTGCCCCGCACGACGGGCGCCGAGGAGCCGAGCGAGCCGCGGCTCGCCGTCGATAGTCTCGGCGACGTGCCCGGCTTGACAGACCAGGGCCGGGACGACCTCCTCGATACCCGTCGCGAACCTGCCGCGGCCTCGGCCGGAAAGGCCGGGCCGGGGGGCCGGTCCAAGGCCAAGCCCGCCGCTCAGCCGACCGGCGGGAAGGTGGCGGAGAAGCCCGCCGCGCCGAAGCCTGCTGCGCCGAAGCCTGCAATGTCGAAGCCCGTCCCGTCGGCGCAGGCCGCGCCGAAACCGGGCACCTCGGCGCCACGGCCCGCCATGCCGCCGGCTCCGTCCGTGCCTCCGGCCAAGCCCTCGACCCCGCCGGGGCCCGCCGCCGCCAAGATTCCCACACCTGCCGCGAAAGGGCCGGCGCCGATCAGGCCGAAGACTTAGGCGCGTGGACGCGGCTCGCGGCGAACTGATCTGCGCGCCGCTTCGCATCCCGGAGAGAAGGGCTCTGCCGGGAGCGGAGAGGTCAGGTCACCGGCGTGCGCATCGGCGCCGGCACCTTGCGTCGCGCCAGGACCTCGTCGAGCCAGTCCGCCCGCATCTGCGGCACGGAGGAGAGCAGCAGTTCGGTGTAGGGATGGTAGGGCGGCGCGAAGACCTCCGCCGTCGAGCCCGAGGCGACGAGCTGGCCCTTCAGCATCACCGCCACCTTGTTGGCGATGCGCTTCACCGTCCCGAGATCGTGGGTGATGAACAGGTAGGCGACGCCGAGCTCGTCCTGCAGACGCTTCAGCAGCCGCAGGATCTCCTCGCCCACGAGCTGGTCGAGCGCCGAGGTCACCTCGTCGCAGATGATCAGATCGGGCTCGGCCGCCAGCGCCCGAGCGATCGACACGCGCTGCTTCTGGCCGCCCGACAGCTCGGTCGGATAGCGGCCGATGAAGCTCTCGGGCAGATCGATGAGCTTCAGGAGCTCGACCACCCGCGCCTGCACCTGCTCCGCGTTGCGCCGAAAATAGAAGCGCACCGGGCGGCCGATGATCTCGAGCAGCGTCTGGCGCGGATTGAGCGCCACGTCGGGGATCTGGTAGATCATCTGGACGCGCCGCAGCTGCTCCTTCGGGCGGTCGGCCAGGCGGGCCGGCAGGGACTTGCCCTCGAAGCGGATATCGCCCTTGTGGCGCGGCAGGAGACCGATAACCACCCGCGCCAGCGTGCTCTTGCCGGAGCCCGATTCACCGACCACGGCCAGCGTGTCTCCGCGCCAGATGTCGATGCTCACATCGTTGATGACATTGGCGAATTTGGCATAGCTCGCGGAGACGTGCTCGACGCTGAGCAGCGGCAGCTCCTGCGACTGATCGGCCTGCGCGGCGCTGTGGCCGAAGGTCCGCTCCGCCACGAGCCGCTTCGTATAATCTTCCTTGGGCGCATAGAGCACCTGCGCGGCGGTGCCGAGCTCGACCATCTTGCCGTAGCGCAGCACCATGATGCGGTCGGCGATCTGCGCTACCACCGCAAGGTCGTGGGTAATGTAGAGGGCGGCCGTGCCGTGCTCGCGGATCAGCTTGCGGAAGGCGGCCAGCACCTCGACCTGGGTGGTGACGTCGAGCGCCGTCGTCGGTTCGTCGAAGACGAGGAGATCGGGCTTGGCCGCCATCGCCATGGCGGCCATGGCGCGCTGCAGCTGGCCGCCGGAGACCTGGTGCGGATAGCGGTCGCCGAACGTGTCGGGGCTCGGCAGGTCGAGCTGCCTGAACAGGGAGACGGCTTCGACCCTGGCGTCGTCCGGCGTCATCAATCCCTGCCGCACCGCGACCTCGCAGACCTGGTCCATGATAGTCATGGCCGGGTTGAAGGAGGCGGCGGCGCTCTGCGCGATATAGGCGACGCCGTGGCCGCGCAGGTCGCGCCGCTCGGTCGCCGACATGGTGCGGATGTCGCGGCCCTCGAACAGGATCGAACCGCCGGTGATGTAGCAGCCGGAGCGGGTATAGCCGAGAGTCGAGAGGCCGATCGTCGACTTGCCGGCGCCCGATTCTCCGATCAGCCCGAGGACGTCGCCGCGTTTCAGCGTGAAGGAGACGTCGTCGACCAGCACCGAGGCGCCGCGCTCGGACTTGGCCTCGATCCGCAGCTTGTCGACGTTGAGGATCTCTTCGCCCGCGCGTGGCTCGCTCATGCGCCTTCCCCATAGCCCTTCGAGTGGATCGCCAGCATCCAGTCGACGACGAAGTTCACCCCGACCGTGAGGAGCGCGATCGCCCCGGCAGGATAGAGCGGCGCCGGGCTGTCGAGGTTGATCATGTCACGGTAGTCCTTGACCATGCTGCCCCAGTCGGCGAGCGGCGGCTGGATGCCGAGCCCGAGGAAGCTCAGGGCGGCGACGAGGAGCAGGATGAAGCAGAACCTCAAGCCGAATTCCGCCACGAGCGGCGGGATCGCGTTGGGCAGGATCTCGCGCCGGATGATCCACCACAGGCCTTCGCCGCGCACCTTCGCGGCCTCGACGAATTCCAGGCTGGCGATGTTCATCGCGACCGCCCGGGCGAGGCGGAAGACGAGCGTGGAATTGAGGATCGCGATGGTGCCGATCAGCACCGGGATGTCGGTGCCGAGCACCGACAGGATCATGAAGGCGAAGATCAAGAGCGGCATCGACAGCAGGAGGTCGACGACGCGCGACAGCACCATGTCGACCCAGCCGCCGAGCGCCGCCGCCGAGAACCCCGCCACGATGCCGAGAAAGAAGGCGAGGCAGGTGATCAGCACCGAGAGGCCGATCGACAGCCGCGCGCCGTAGATGAGCCGGCTCAGGATGTCGCGGCCGAGGTTGTCGAGGCCGAGCCAGTGGAGCTTGTCGGGGTCGGCCCAGGCATCGCCGACGATGTCGGCCTGGCCGTAGGGCGCGATGAGCGGCGCCAGGATGGCGACGGCCGCATAGATGATGATGAGGGCGAGGCCGATGGTCGCCGTGACGTTCAACCGGTGTCCGAAAAGCCGCATCTCAGCCCGCATCCTTGATCGAGGTGGCTGCCGGGATCCGTGGCACGGCGTTCTCCGTCGCGCCTAGCGAGGATGCCGCAGCCGTGGATTGCTCATGATGGCGAGAATATCGGCCGTCATGTTGAGCATGATGAACGCCGCCGCGAAGAGGAGGCCGCAGGCCTGCACGACCGGTACGTCGTGCTTGGACACCGCGTCGACCATGAGCTGGCCGAGGCCGGGATAAACGAACACCGCCTCGACCACCACGACGCCGGTGACCAGATAGGCGAGGTTCAGCGCGATGACGTTGATGATCGGCGCCAGCGCGTTGGGAAAGGCGTGCTGCACCACGATCCGCCATTTCGGCAGGCCCTTCAGCAGCGCCATCTCGATGTAGGGACTGGCCATGACGGCCAGCACCGAGGCGCGCGTCATCCGCATCATATGGGCCACGATGACGAGAACCAGCGTCATCATCGGCAGGAAGCCGAGGTCGAGTCGGTCGAGGAAGCTCGTGTCGGGCGTGACATTGGCGAGCGAGGGGAAGATGCCCCAGCCGACCGCCAGATATTTGATCAGGATATAGGCGAGGAAATATTCCGGCACCGATATGGTCATCAGGGTGACGACGTTGACCAGCCGGTCGTAGACCCCGCCCTGGCGGATCGCGGCGAGCAACCCCAGGCCGACGGCCAGCGGCACGGCGATGAGCGCAGCATAGAGCGCCAGGAACAGCGTGTTCTTGAGCCGCGGGCCGATCTCCTCGGCGACGCCGCGGTTGTTGGCGAGCGACTTGCCGAAATCGCCATGCACTGCGCCGCCGAGCCATTCGCCGTAGCGCACATAGGCGGGACGGTCGAGGCCGAGGTCCCTGCGCATGGCGGCGAGCGACTCGGGCGTCGCGTTGTTCTGCAGGATGGCGGAGGCGAGATCGCCCGGCAGGATCTCCGTGCCCGCGAAGATGAGCACGGAGGCCGCGAAGAGCGTGATCAGGCCGAGCCCGAAGCGTTGCCCGATCAGGCGCAGCACGCGTTCAGGCCTTCATCCAGGCTTTTTCGGCGATCAGGCCGTTGTCCATGTCGAAGCCGCTGTGCGGCGTATGGCCTCCGACCTTCTTGTTGTGCGCGTCGAGCCAGTCGCGGAAGCAGGGAACGATCGAGCCGCCGCGCTCGGTGAGGATGGCCTGCAGTTCCCAGATCATCGTCTTGCGCTTGGCGTCGTCGGTCTCCGCCTTGGCGTCGGACAAGAGCTTCTGGAACGGCGGGTCGTCCCAATGCGTCTCGTTCCAGGGCGCGCCCTTGCCGTAGGCGACGGAGAGCATGTCGGTCGCCGAGGGACGGCCGCCCCAATAGCTCGCCACGAAGGCGCCCTTGAGCCAGATGTTGCTGAAGTAGCCGTCCGCCGGCTCCTTCTGCACCTTGACATTGATGCCGCATTTCCCGGCGGTCGCCTGGAGCAGGACGCCCATGTCGACGGCGCCGTTGAAGGCGGCGTCCGAGGTTTGCAGGGCGATGTTCGGCGAGGCCATGCCGGCCTTCTTGAAGAAGGACTTCGCCATGTCGGGATCGTAGGCGATCTGCTTCAGCTCGCTGTTGAAGAACGGATCGCTCGGCGGGATCGGGTTGTCGTTGCCGAGCGAACCGTAGCCCGAGAACAGCGTCTTGATCATCTGCTCGCGGTCGACCGCATATTTCATCGCCTTGCGCAGGTCGAGGTTGGTATAGGGGTCGCGGTCGACCTGCATGGCCATGATCGGGAACCAGCCGCCCTTGGCCCGCACGATCTGCAAGGTCGGGCTCTTCTCGATGCGCGACACCGTCTTGGGATCGGCACGGTTGATGGCATCGACCTGGCCCGAGATCAGCGCGTTCATGCGCGCGCTGGTGTCGTTGATGACGTTGAATTCGACGCCGTCGAGGAAGCCGCGGTCCGGCATCCAATACTTGCCGGCCTTCTTCAACGAGATGCGCACGCCGGGGTCGAACCGCTCGACCGTAAAGGGCCCGGTGCCGACCGGCTTCGACCAGTCCTTGAAGCCGTTCGGCAGCATCGCGATGTGATAATCGGTCAGGACGGTCGGGAAATCGGCATTGCCCGAGGTCAGCGTCACCTGGATCTGGTATTTGCCGAGCTTCTTGACGTCCGCTACCTGCTTCATCGAGCCCGCCGCGCCCGATTTGGTGTCGCCGCGATGCAGGTTCAGCGAATAGACGGCGTCGTCGGCATCGAATTCCTTGCCGTTATGGAACTGGATGCCCTTGCGCAGATCGAAGATCCAGTCGACCGCGCCCGGCTTCGGCTCGAATTTCTCGGCCAGCTTCGGCACGGCGCGGTTGTCGGCGCCGTTCTCGACGAGGTTGTTATAGACGCCGAGCAGGACGTCGATCATCACCGAGTCGAGCGTCTCGAGCGGATTGAGGCTGTCCGTCGTGGAGCCGCCGCCGAGGCCGAGCCGGAGCGTGCCGCCGGTCTTGGGCGTCTCGTCGGTCGCGGCCAGGGCGCCGGTCGAAAGGCTCGACAGGAGCGGCGCCGCGACGCCGAGCGCTGCGGCCCGGCCGAGAAAATCGCGACGCGACAGGCGGCCGCTGGCCAGTAGTTCCTTGAGGTGATCGAACTCGCTCATCCGCCACGTTTCCCTGACTGTCGATCGGCCCGCAAGCGCTGCGGAGACCTTCGTCTCCACATTGCGCCCTGCGCGTCGCGGCATAATCATGGCGAAATCGTGCCGGAGTCAAATGAACAACCGGCAATGACCTGCGCAAAAAACCGACAGGCCTGGTCGGCGGCGGCGAGGTCTTGTGCGCGACGGCGCGTTGATCCTGAACCCGTCGCCGGCACTCGCCGCGAAGCGACTTAAACGCGTCCGGATCAGACGTCGAGCATCAGCCGCGCCGGATCTTCCAACGCCTCCTTGACGCGGACCAGGAACGTCACCGCCTCGCGCCCGTCGACGATGCGGTGATCGTAGGATAGGGCGAGATACATCATCGGCCGGATCTCGACCTTGCCGGCGACGACGACCGGCCGCTCCTGGATCTTATGCATGCCGAGGATGCCCGATTGCGGCGCATTGAGGATCGGCGTCGACATCAGCGAGCCGTAGATGCCGCCGTTGGTGATGGTGAAGGTGCCCCCCTGCATCTCGTCCATGCGCAGCTGGCCGTCGCGGGCCCGGCGGCCGAAATCGGCGATCGTCGTCTCGATGCCGGCGATGCCGAGCCGGTCGGCATCGCGTACCACGGGCACCACGAGGCCCTTCTCGGTGCCGACCGCGATGCCGACGTGATAGTAGTTCTTGTAGACGATGTCAGTGCCGTCGATCTCGGCATTGACGGCCGGCAGCTCCTTCAGCGCGCCCACCACCGCCTTCACGAAGAGCCCCATGAAGCCGAGCTTGGTGCCGTGCTTCTTCTCGAACACCTCCTTGTAGCGGGCACGGAGCGCCATGACGCCGCTCATGTCGACCTCGTTGAAGGTCGTGAGCATGGCGGCGGTGTTCTGGGCATCCTTCAGGCGGCGGGCAATCGTCTGGCGGAGCTTGGTCATCCGCACCCGCTCCTCGCGCGCCGCGTCGTCGGCCGGCGCGGGGACGCGGCGGGCCGAGGGAGCCGGCGCCGATGGCGCCTCGGCTCTCGCGGAGGCCGGCGCCGCAGCGGCGGCGAGCACGTCGCCCTTGAGCACCTGGCCGCGCTTGCCGGATCCTTCGAGC
>DATBEH010000081.1:0-68431 GCA_036276175.1 Lichenihabitans sp. | reverse complement strand
ACGACCACGACGCGGCGGGAGCGGCGCATAGCTCCGGGAATTTCTGGATTCTCGCGCTCGGCTCGGTCGGCGTCGTGTTCGGCGACATCGGAACCAGCCCGCTCTATGCGCTGCAGACCGCGCTCGGCCAGTTCAAGGGGGCCGCTCTCCGACCACACGAGATCGTCGGCGTCGTTTCGCTGATCATCTGGGCGTTGTTGATCGTCGTGACGGCCAAATATGTGCTTTTCCTGATGCAGGCCGACAACAAGGGGGAAGGCGGCATTCTCTCCCTCAAGGCGCTGGCCCAGACCGCGCTCGGCAAACGCACCCTGGCTGCCTTTCTACTCGGCGTCGCGGGCTCGGCGCTGTTCTCCGGCGACGCGATAATAACCCCGGCCATTTCAGTGCTTTCCGCGTTGGAGGGGCTCAAGCAGGTCAATCCCGAATTGGCGCCGTTCGTTCTGCCGGCGACGATCGTCATCCTCATCCTCCTGTTCACCGTGCAGCGCCGCGGCACCGCCGGCGTCGCCACGTTCTTCGGCCCGATCATGGTGGTGTTCTTCGCGCTGATCGGCGTCCTCGGCCTGCAGCACATCGCCGACGCGCCGTTCATCCTGTCGGCCTTCAATCCGGTGAAGGGCATCGTCTTCCTGTTCGGCAACGGCGCGACCGGCTTCGTCACGCTCGGCCTCGTCTTCCTCGCGGTGACCGGCGCCGAGGCGCTCTATGCCGACATGGGGCACTTCGGCCGCAAGCCGATCCAGACGGCCTGGACCGTCTTCGTGCTGCCGGCGCTGCTGCTCAACTACCTGGGCCAAGGGGCGCTGGTGCTGCACGATCCCTCGACCGTGCGCGACCCGTTCTTCCTGATGGTGCCGGGCTGGGCGCTGATTCCCTTCGTGATCCTGTCGACCGCCGCGACCGTCATCGCCAGCCAGGCGGTGATCACCGGCGCCTTCTCGCTGATCCGCCAGGCGATCCAGCTCGGCCTTCTGCCGCGCATGGAGATCCTGCATACGTCGGAAACCACGGAAGGGCAGATCTTCGTGCCGCGGGCCAACCGGCTGATGCTGGTCGGCGTGCTGATGCTGGTGTTCCTGTTCAAGTCCTCCGACTCGCTCGCCAATGCCTATGGCATCGCGGTGACCGGCACCATGGTGGTGACGACGGCGCTCGCCTTCTTCGTGGTGTGGAAGCGGTGGCAATGGCCGCTGCTCTGGGCCATCCCCTTCACCGGCTTCTTCCTGGTGATCGACCTCGCCTTCCTGTTCGCCAATCTCGCCAAGGTCGTCGACGGCGGCTGGGTGCCGCTGCTGCTCGCCGGCGGCTCGATGCTCCTGATGTGGACCTGGGTGCGCGGGACGGGCCTGCTGGTGGCCAAGACCCACCGCGATGCGATCTCGATCAAGGGCCTCATCGCCATGCTGGCCAAGAGCAAGCCGGTGCGGGTGCCGGGCACGGCGATCTTCCTGACCAACGACCCCGAGTCGGCGCCGTCCTCGCTGATGCACAACCTCAAGCACAACAAGGTCCTGCACGAGCGCATCATCCTCATGACGGTGCGCACGCTCGACACGCCCCGCGTGCCGCCCTCCAAGCGCTTCACCGTCGAGACGCTGTCGGACGATTTCACCTCCATCGTGCTCTACTACGGCTACATGGAGATCCCGCGCATGCCCGCGGCGCTCGCCACCCTGCGCAAGGGCGGCCTCAAGTTCGACATCATGACGACGTCGTTCTTCCTGGGCCGGCGGACGCTGAAGATGTCGGCCAATTCCTTCATGCCCAAGTGGCAGGACCACCTGTTCATCGCGCTTTCGAAACAGGCCGCCACCGCGACCGACTTCTTCTCGATCCCGTCCGACCGCGTGGTCGAGCTCGGCGCGCAGGTGTCGGTATAGGCAGCCCCGGCGGTCTACGGTCCCTCACCGATCGGCTCGCGCGAGCGATCGGCCTCGCCCGCCAACGCTCTCCGCAGGCGAGGCACGGCGAAGTCGAGGAATCTGCGTGTCTTGAGCGGCAGCAGTCCCTGGCCGGCGTGAAGGAGATGAACGGGGATCGCCTCGGTTTCGAAGTCATCGAGGACGACCAGGAGCTGACCTTCCGTGACGGCGCGCGCGACCTGGTAGGACAGCACGCGGGTGACGCCGACGCCGGCGATCGCCGAGTCGATCGCGGCTTCGGCCGTGTTGACGTTGAGACGGCAGCGTGGGGGCGTCGCCTGCACCGGACCACGCCCCGGCGTCGAAAAGGTCCACGATGGACCGGACGACAGGCCCGAGACGGTGACGCAGGTCAGGTCCGACAGATCGTCCGGCGTCGCCGGCACCCCGTGGGATGAGAAATAGCCCGGGCTCCCGCACACGACGCGACGCACCGAGCCGATGCGGGTCGCGATCATGCGGCTGTCCCGCAGCGGGCCGATCCGCGCCGCCATGTCGATGTGGTCGTCGAGCAGATGGACGTTTCGATCCGTCAGCACCAGGCGGACATTGATCTCGGGATAGTTTGCCAGGAAGTCGTTGATGACGGGAACGACATGCAATCGTCCGAACACGATCGGAGCCGAGAGGATCAATTCGCCTCTCGGGACATCGTATTCGCCCGAGGCCTCCGCCTCCGCCTCGCTCACCTGCTCGAGGATCCGCCTGCATGCGGCGAGGTAGGCGGTCCCCGAGTCGGTCAGGGCCAGTTTCCGGGTGGAGCGGACGAGGAGGCGGGTGTTCAGGTGCGCCTCGAGGTCCGCGACCTTCCGGCTGATGGTCGGCAGCGGCGTGCCGAGCTTGCGGCTCGCGGCGGAGAAGCTGCCCGCCTCGACGGCCGCGATCAGGATGGACATCGCTTCGAGCCGATCCATGGCGTCTCTCGATTTTCGGAAAGATGACTCTCCTGAATAGCGGTTTATCGGTCCAGTCGGTAAGGACTATGAGAGGCGGCGTCGCCCGAGCGGGCGACTGGACGTCCGACCAGAGGAGGGAAACGATGTTCTCGGTGATCTTCGAAGTCCGTCCGAAGGCCGACCGATGGGACGCCTACCTGGGCCACGCCAAGCTGCTCCGGCCGGAGCTGGAGCGCATCGATGGTTTCGTGGACAACATCCGCTACCGAAGCCTTTCCCGCGACGGCTGGATCCTGTCGCTGTCGAGCTGGCGGGACGAGAAAGCCCTCGTCCGCTGGCGCACGCACGCCGGCCACCACCTCGTCCAGGAGAAGGGTCGCGCCGGGATCCTGATGGACTATCATCTGAGGGTCGGACAGCTCACCCGCGACACCCGGCTACCGGAAGGCCTGACGCTGTCGGAGCAGAGGCTCGACGAGACCGAGGTCGGTGAAGGCACCACGGTGACCCTCATCGACGCCAAGGGACCGGGGGATCGGGCGGAATCCTGCACCGCGGACGCGGCCCGACGGCTGGGGCTCGATCCCGACGCCTACGGGCTCGGCGCCTGGGACCTGTTCGAGGCCGTCCTGACGCCGGGCGACGTCATCTTGATGATGACCTGGCGAGATCACGCCGCCGCCGAAGCCTTCGAGGCGAAGCTCGAGCCGAAGGCGGGGACCAGGCTCCGCCGGGTTCGTGTGGTGCGCGACTACGGCATGTCCGACCGCCGCGAGGCGCCCCAGTTCTACCCCGAGGTCGCGCGGACCCGCTAGCCTCTGCCGGGGTGCGATCTCGGCAGCGGCCCATCCTCGACCAGGAACGATCGCCATGCCCCATGGATTCCTCGATATCGCGTCGACGCCGAGCGTGACGGCCGCCCAGATCGAGCACGGAAGCGCGGCGCCCTGGTCCAACCTGCGGACCGACCGGACCAGCGACCGCTTCACGGAGACGGAAACCGCGTTCATCGCGGCGCGCGACAGCTTCTACATGGCGACCGTCTCGGAGACCGGCTGGCCCTACGTCCAGCACCGCGGCGGGCCGCCAGGCTTCCTGCGCATGCTCGACGACCGCACGCTCGCCTTCGCGGATTTCCGCGGCAACCGGCAATATATAAGCCTCGGCAACCTTGCCGCCGACGATCGGGCCTGCCTGATCCTGGTCGACTATCCTCGCCGCACGCGCCTGAAGATCTATGCCCACGTCGAGACGCGCAGCCTCGCCGGCGACCCGGCCCTCGATGCGCTGCTCGCGACGCCGGGCTATCGCGGCAAGGCGGAGCGCGCTTTCGTTCTTCGCCTTGCCGCATTCGACTGGAACTGTCCGCAGCACATCACGCCACGGTTCAGCGAAACGGAGCTTGCATCCGTGATGGCACCCATTCACCGCCGGATCGAGGACCTCGAAGCGGAAAACAAGATGCTCCGTGAGCGGCTCGGGCTGGTAAGCGCCTCCATTTAGCGGCCGCAGTTCACGTCGAGGGCGTGCTCGGTCTCGGTCTGCCGGTGGTCGAGGGCATCACGGTGCTCACCTTGCCGCAGGTAGAGCGGATGGCCTGGCGCTGAGAAACGGGTTCTTAATACTGGGGCGGAATATTCGAGCAAGACATCGCCGCCACCCGTGGCGACCTTATGCTTGGAGTCTAGCGATGACGCGGGGCAAGAGGTGCAACGGGTGCGGCGACGGCCTCGCGCTCGATTTCGATTTCACCATGGCGTTCCAGCCGATCGTCGACCTCGCGGGCCGATCGGTCTGGGGCTACGAAGCCCTGGTTCGGGGCCTGTCCGGTGAACCCGCCGGCCACGTGCTGAACCTGGTGACGGCGGAGAACCGCTACCGGTTCGACCAGGCGTGCCGGGTCAAGGCCATCGAGCTTGCGGGGAGCCTCTACGAAGGCAGGCCGTACAAGCTGTCGATCAACTTCATGCCGAACGCCGTCTACGAGCCGGCCGCCTGCATAAGGACCTCGCTCCAGGCGGCCGACCGCGTCGGCCTCGCGCGCGACCAGCTCATGTTCGAGTTCACGGAGAACGAGAAGATGGAGGACGTCGCCAAGGTCAGGCATATCGTGCAGGAGTACAAGCGGTTCGGCTTCATCACGGCGCTCGACGATTTCGGCAGCGGCTATGCGGGGTTGGGCCTGCTGGCGTCCTTCCAGCCCAATCTGATCAAGCTCGACATGGAGCTGATCCGCAATGTCCATCGGGATCCGGCGCGCCAGGCGATCGTCGCCGGCGTCGTGGGCATCGGCCGCGATCTCGGCATCGAGGTGCTCGGCGAGGGCGTGGAGAACGCGGACGAGGCGAACACCCTCGCCTCGGCCGGCATTTCCCTGATGCAGGGCTATTACTTCGCCAGACCGTTGATCGAGGGACTTCCTACCGCCCACACGCTCCTCGACAAGGCGAGTGCGGATAAGGCGGTCGCCTGAACCTTTCCGACCCCTTTGGGTCGCGGGCCGCGAGCGCGAACCGCCGCGACGCGAACCGGCGCCGCTGGAAAATCCTGGCCACGGCCGCACTTTCCAACGTAATCCGGCGCCGCTATCTTGCCCCGGATGGGCGGGGACCCGGCTTTGGCGCGACGGGTGAGCGGGGGATCGACGATGCAGCAGTCTGCCGAACGCTTCCGGCATGCCCGCATCCTCATGTACAGTCACGATACGTTCGGGCTCGGCCATCTGCGCCGCTGCCGGGCGATCGCCCATGCGTTGGTCGAACGCTTCAAGGGCCTGCATGTCCTGATCGTCTCCGGCTCCTCGATCGCCGGCGCCTTCGAGTTCCGCACGCGCGTCGATTTCGTCAAGGTGCCGAGCATCATCAAGCTGTTCAATGGCGAATACACGCCGCTCTCCCGGCACACCGACCTCGACGCGACGCTCGCGCTGCGCCGCTCGATCATCCAGAGCACGGCCGAGACCTTCGAGCCGGACCTGTTCATCGTCGACAAGGAGCCGCTCGGCCTCAAGGGCGAGCTCGAATCGACCCTCACCTTGCTCAAGACGCGCGGCACCATGCTGGTGCTGGGCCTGCGCGACGTGATGGACTCGGTCGCCCATCTCGAAGCCGAATGGGCGCAGGCCGACGTGCTGCGCAAGATGGACGCGCTCTACGACCGGGTCTGGGTCTACGGCCCGCAGGATTTCCATGATCCGTTGGCCGGCCTGAAGGCGTCGGCCGCCCTCAAGTCCCGGCTGACCTTTACCGGCTTCCTGCGCCGCGAGGTTCCGGCCCAGCCGACTCCCCTCGGCGCCAGCCTGCCGGACGACGCCTTGCTGGTGACGGCGGGCGGCGGTGGCGACGGCATCGAGCTCATGCGCCAGATCATCGCCGCGCATGAGCATGACCCGAGCCTGCGCTGGCCGGTCGTCATGGTGCTCGGGCCGTTCATGAAGGCGGAGGAGCGCGAGGAGATGCGCCGCCGCGCCGCGCCGCTCCCGGCCCTGCACCTGATCGATTTCGACAACCGCATCGAGACGCTGATCGAAACGGCGGCGGGCGTGGTCAGCATGGGCGGCTACAACACGTTCTGCGAGATCCTGTCGCTCGACAAGCGGGCGCTGATCGTGCCGCGCACCGCGCCGCGAGAGGAGCAGCTCATCCGGGCTCGCCGTGCGGCGGCCCTCGGCCTCGTCGACATGATGCTCCCATGCGAAGCGCAGGATCCGGCGCGGCTCGCAGCCGCGCTCAGCCGCCTGCCGCGACGGCGCAAACCCTCCGAGACCGCCTATGGGCGCCCGCTCGGGGGGCTGGCGCGCATCGGCGACCTCGTCCACGACTATGTGGCGGCTCGCCAGGGACCGCGCCTGACGCTTCTGGCCGGAGGCAGGGCGGAGGCGTGACCCCCCCCATCGTCGTGGTGCTCAAGGGCTACCCGCGCCTGTCGGAGACCTTCATCGCCGAGGAGATCCGGGGGCTCGAACGGGCCGGTCTCGATATCCGCATCGTAGCGCTGCGCCGCCCGACGGACGGCGCCATCCATCCGGTCCACCGCGAGATCGCGGCGCCGGTCGCCTATCTGCCGGAATATCTGCACCATGCCCCTTTGCGGGTGCTACGGGCGTGGCTGGGGCAGCGCCGCACCCCGGGCTATGGCGCGGCGCGGGTCGCCTTTCTCGAGGATCTCCGCCGCGACACGTCGCGCAACCGGTTGCGCCGTTTCGGCCAGGCCCTCGTGCTCGCCGCCGAGATGCCGGCCGGGGTCGAGCGGATGCACGCCCATTTCATCCATACGCCCGCCAGCGTCGTGCGCTACGCGAGCCTGCTCACCGGCCTGCCTTGGTCGTGCTCGGCCCATGCCAAGGACATCTGGACGACGCCGGACTGGGAGCTCGCCGAGAAGCTCCACGAGGCGACCTGGACCGTGACCTGCACGCGCGCCGGCTGCGACCGGCTGGCGACGCTGAGCCCGGCCGGCAAGCCGGTGCATCTCGTCTATCACGGCCTGCGGCTCGACCGTTTCGTCCCGCTGCAGGCCCTCGGCTCGCGCCGCGACGGCGCCGCTGCGGCCGACCCGGTGCGCATCCTCACGGTCGGGCGCGCCGTCGACAAGAAGGGTGTCGATCTCCTGGTGCGGGCGCTCGCCGGGCTGCCGCGCGATCTCGCCTGGCGCCTCACCCATGTCGGCGGCGGCCCGGAGCTCGGGCGGCTCAAGGCGCTGGCGGGCGCAAAAGGCATCGCGGAGCGCATCGAGTGGCTCGGCGCCCGCGACCAGACGCAGGTGCTCGCGCAATATCGTCGCGCCGACCTCTTCGCGCTGCCCTGCCGGGTGGCGGCCGACGGCGACCGCGACGGCCTGCCCAACGTGATCGTGGAAGCGCAGAGCCAGGGACTCGCCTGCGTCTCGACCCGGGTCGGCGGCGTTCCCGAACTGATCGAGCACGGCACGAACGGCCTGCTCGTCGCGCCCGAGGATCCCGAGGCACTGGCGGCCGCGATCGTCGCCCTGATGCGCGACCCCGACCTGCGCCGGCGCCTCGGCCGCGCCGGCGCCGCCCGTGTGCGTCGCGACTTCGATTGCGAGACCGCGGCACAGGCGCTCGTCGGGCTGCTGCGCGGCGAGGATCCGGGGCCGGCATCGAGCGCGGCGGCGGAGTGAGGCCCCCTTGAAACGGCGCCTCCTCTTCTACGTCCAGCATCTCCTCGGCATCGGCCATCTGGTGCGCGCCGGCCGTGTCGCTGCGGCGCTGGCGGAGGCCTTCGAGGTCACCCTCGTGGTCGGCGGGGACATGCCGGCCGGGCTCGATCCAAAGGGTGTCGACATCCTGCGCCTGCCACCGGTCAGGGCCGGGGAGGGCGGGTTCTCGAGCCTCGTCCATCCGGACGGCCGCCCCTTCGGCGAGGCCGACCGGGCGAGACGGAGTGACCTGCTGCTCGATGCTTTCGCCCGCCTGCGGCCCGACGTGCTGCTGACCGAGGCCTTCCCGTTCGGCCGCCGGCAGATGCGCTTCGAGCTCATCCCGCTCATGGAGGCGGCTGTGGCGGCGCGCCCGCGCCCGCTGATCGCTGGCTCGGTGCGTGACATCCTGCAGGAGACCCGCCCCGAGCGGCAGGCGGAGACGATCGCGCTCGTCCGGCAATTCTTCGATCTCGTGCTGGTGCACGGCGATCCCGAGCTGTTTCCGCTGGCGGCGAGCTTCCCGGCGGCGGAGGCCGTCGCGGAGACGCTTTGCCATACCGGCATGGTCGGCCCGGAGGCGACGGGCGACGTCCCGCCGGGGGAGGTCTTCGACGTCATCGTCTCGGCCGGCGGCGGGGCGGTGGGCGCCGACCTGCTGCGGGCCGCCGTCGCGGCCCGTCCGCTCACCCGGCTGCGCGACGCCCGCTGGCTGGTGCTGACCGGGCCGAGCCTTGCGATGCAGGATCGGCCGCAGGCTGCCGACGGCGTCGTGATCCGGGTCTTCGCGCCCGACCTGCCAGCGCGGCTGGCTCGGGCGCGGGTGTCGGTGTCGCAGGCCGGCTACAATACGGTGGCGGATCTCGCGGCGGCGCGATGCCGGGCGGTGCTCGTTCCCTTCGCGCGTGACGGCGAAACCGAGCAGACGCGTCGGGCCGCGTTGCTCGATGATCGCGGCTGGGCGGTGGCGCTGCCCGAGGCCGGCCTGACGCCGGCGGCCCTCGCGGTGGCGCTCGAGCGGGCGCTCGACCTCCCGTCGCCCGGTCCCGCCCTTGTGCTCGGCGGAGCCGCGGCCAGCCGCGCCATCCTGGAGCATCGGCTCGCGACGCGAGGCTGATCCGATTGCTCAAAGTGCCTCACGCGGGTTCCAATTGACGGCTTCGCCTTTCCGGCGCCGCTCATTGACCCTAAACAGTCCGGCCATGACAGAGCCGCCGAAGCTCCTCTACGTGGTCACCGAGGACTGGTTCTTCGCCTCGCATTTCCTGTCCGTCGCGGCCGCGGCCAGGGAGGCGGGTTTCGCGGTCGGCGTCGTCGTGCGGAGCCGCGATCCGGCGCTGGTCGGCCGGATCGAGGCCGCAGGGGTGAGGGTGATCGCCTCGCGTCACGAGCGCGGCCAGTTCGGGCCGCTCGCGATGCTCGGGCATGTCGTCTGGTTCGCGAAGCTGTTCCGGGCCGAGCGGCCGGATATCGTGCATCTGATCTCGGTCAGGCTCATCGTCCTCGCCGGTCTCGGGGCGGTTCTGGCCGGGGTGAGGCGGCGCGTCCAGGCCGTCACCGGGCTCGGCCTGATCGGCGCCAGCGCGGGCACCAGGGCCAAGGTCGCGCTTCGGCTGCTGGGCCGGCTGCTGCGGGGCCCGCTCGGCGGTCGGCGCGTGCGCTATGTCTTCGAGAACCGCGAGGACCCGGTCGCGCTCGGCATGGGTCCGGACGATCCCGCGCTCACCATCGTGGGCGGCGCCGGCATCGATCCGGCCCGCGAGACGGAATTGCCGATGCCGCCGATGCCGCCGCTCCGCGTCGCGGTCGTGGCCCGCATGGTCCGCTCCAAGGGCGTGGACGTCGCGGTCGAGGCCGTGCGGCGCGCGCGCAGTGCAGGCGTCGACGTCGCGCTTTCGATCTACGGCGCACCCGACCCCGAGAATCCACGCAGCCTCTCGGCTGCGACGCTCGAAGCATGGTCGCGGGAGCCCGGTATCGTCTGGCGCGGCCACGCCGAGGATGTGCGCGCCGTCTGGCGCGACCATCACGTGGTCTGCGTCCCCTCGCGCGGCGGCGAAGGCCTGCCGCGCTCGCTGCTCGAAGGGGCGGCGGCCGGCCGTGCGGTCGTCACCACCCGGACGCCCGGCTGCGCCACGTTCGCGCGCGACGGCATCGAGGGCTTCGTGACCCCGCCGGAGGACGTCGACGCCATGGCGAAGGGCTTCGTGTCGATGGCGGCCGACCCCGATCTCGTCGCCCGCTTCGGCCATGCGGCGCGCGCCAGGGTGCTCGACGGCTTCACCACCGAGGCGGTGGCGAAGAGTTTCGTCGCGGTCTACCGCGCATTGGTGTCGGGCTGATGCGCGCCGACGCCGACCGCGCGGCCTTCATTCGGGCCCAGACCCGCCTGTTGCCGGTGCCGCACGTGCCCGAGCTTCGCCTCCACATGGCCGAGGAGGCGACCGACCTCTGGCAGAAGACCGAGGACGAGCTCGACGCCATCGGCCTGCCTCCGCCGTTCTGGGCTTTCGCTTGGGCCGGCGGGCAGGCTCTCGCTCGTCACGTCCTCGATCATCCGGACATGGTGAGGGGCGCCCGCGTGCTCGATTTCGCCTCGGGCTCCGGCCTCGTCGCCATCGCGGCGGCGCGAGCCGGTGCCGCCGAGGTCATCGCCAACGACATCGACGGCTTCGCGCTCGCCGCCATTCCGCTCAACGCGGCCGCCAATGGCGTGGCGGTCGAGGCGGAGGGGGGCGATCTCGTCGGCCAGGAGGGGAGGTGGGACGTGGTCCTGGCAGCCGACATCTTCTATGAGCGCGACACGGCCACGCGCGTGCTGCCCTGGCTGGAGGGGCTCGCCGTGGGCGGCGCCCGCGTGCTGATCGGCGATCCGGGCCGCAGCTATCTCGACAGCAGCCTGCTCGAGGCGATCGCGACCTACGACGTGCCGGTCAGCCGCGCGCTGGAAGACGTTGCCGTCAAGCGCTCGAGCGTGTGGCGCTTCAGGCCGCCGTCCAGCCGCCGTCGATCGACAGGTTCGCGCCGGTGATCGACGCGGCGGCGTCGGAGCACAGATAGGTGGCGAGCGAGGCCACCTGGTCGATGGTGACGAATTGCCGGGTCGGCTGGCCGGCCAGCATGACGTCGTTGATCACCTGTTCCTGCGTGAGGTTGCGGGCCATCATCGTATCCGGGATCTGGCGCTCGACGAGCGGCGTCCAGACATAGCCGGGCGAGATGCAGTTCACCGTCACGCGGAACGTCGCGAGCTCCAGCGCCACCGTCTTGGTGAGCCCGGCCATGCCGTGCTTGGCCGCCACATAGGCGGCCTTGAACGGCGAGGCGACGAGCGAATGGGCGGACGCGGTATTGATGATGCGGCCCCAGCGGCGCGCCTTCATGCCGGGCACGGCCGCCCGGATGGTGTGGAAGGCCGAGGAGAGGTTGATCGCGATGATCGCGTCCCAGTCTTCCGGAGGAAAGTCCTCGATCGGCGACACGCGCTGGATGCCGGCATTGTTGACCAGGATATCGACGGTGCCGAGGCTCGCCTCGGCCTCCCGCATCATGGCGGAGATCTCGGCAGGCTTCGACACGTCGGCCGGCGAATGGAGGCAGCGCACGCGGAACTCCGATTCGATTCGGGCACATTCCGCCTTGATCGTGGCGGCCTCGCCGAAGCCGTTGAGCATGATGCCGGCCCCTGTGGCCGCGAGAGCCCGGGCGATGCCAAGGCCGATGCCGCTCGTCGAGCCGGTGACGACGGCATTGCGCGATTGCAGCGGCATGGGATCTCCTCGACGATTTCGATGGCGAGACTAGCCTCTAAGCTCATCCCGGCGGCAGAACAATGCCGGGGACGCCGCAAACCAGGACGTCGATGGTAGGCTCGCGGCGCCGCGGACGGCGAATCGACGGAGAGACTCATGCGGCCGGAACGGCTCACGGCGCTGACCGACGGCGTCATCGCGGTGATCATCACCATCATGGTGCTGGAGATGAAGGCGCCTCACGACACGGACCTCGCGGCGCTCGCGGCCGTCTGGCCGGTGTTCCTGAGCTATGTGCTGAGCTTCATCTATGTAGCGATCTACTGGAACAACCACCACCATTTCTTCCACCTGGTGAAGCGCGTGAACGGCGCGGTGCTCTGGGCCAACCTCCACCTTCTGTTCTGGCTGTCGCTCATCCCGTTCACGACGGCCTGGATGGGCGAGCATGCGTTCGCCGCGGTGCCGACCGCCGCCTATGGCGTGTCGCTGCTGACCTGCGCGCTCGGCTGGTACCTCATGCAGAGCGTCATCGTTCGGTCGCAGGGCGCGGACTCGGCCCTCCGCCAGGCGATCGGCCGCGACCTCAAGGGCAAGGCGTCGCCCTTGCTCTACGTCGCCGGCATCGGCCTGGCCTTCGTCGTCCCGGTCGTCTCCGACCTCATCTACGCGGGCGTGGCCCTCCTGTGGCTGGTGCCGGATCGCCGCGTCGAGGCCAGGCTCGCAGCTCCCGAGGGCTCGGACGACACACCTCCGGGTGTCGCGTCCGCGGACGGCGCGTCTTGACCGCGTCATCTTTCTCCATGATGTAAGGCCCGACCCATTCTGCAAGCGGACACGTTTCTCCATGCCAGAGGCCATGCCGACCATTCCCGAGGACAGAGCCGGTCCAGCGGCCCGGCGGCAGACCGTCGGCGTCAAGGTCGGCAAGGTCACGGTCGGCGGCGGCGCGCCGATCGTCGTGCAGTCGATGACCAATACCGACACGGCCGACATCGAGGGCACCGCCCGGCAGGTCGCGGCCCTGGCGCGAGCCGGCTCCGAGATCGTCCGCATCACGGTCGACCGGGACGAGGCCGCCGCCGCCGTGCCGCATATCCGCGATCGCCTCGCCCAGATGCGCGTCGACGTGCCGCTCGTCGGCGACTTCCACTACATCGGCCACAAGCTCCTGGCCGACCATCCGGCCTGCGCCGAGGCGCTCGACAAATATCGCATCAATCCCGGCAACGTCGGTTTCAAGGACAAGAAGGATCGGCAGTTCTCCGCCATCGTCGAGGCGGCGATCCGCTACGGCAAGGCGGTGCGCATCGGCGCCAACTGGGGCTCGCTCGACGGCGAGCTCTTGACGGCGATGATGGACGAGAACGCCAGGTCGCCGAACCCGGTCGAGGCGCGTGCCGTGACGCGCGAGGCCATGGTGCGCTCGGCGCTCTATTCGGCCGAGCGGGCCGAGGAGATCGGCCTCGCCAAGGACCGCATCATCCTCTCAGCCAAGGTCTCGGCCGTGCAGGACCTCATCGCGGTCTACAGGACGCTGGCGTCGCGCTCGGACTATGCCATCCACCTGGGGCTCACCGAGGCCGGCATGGGCTCGAAGGGCATCGTCGCCTCGTCTGCGGCGCTGGGCATTCTTCTGCAACAGGGCATCGGCGACACGATCCGCGTCTCGTTAACGCCCGAGCCCGGCGGCGACCGCACCACCGAGGTCAAGGTCGCGCAGGAGATCCTGCAGACCATGGGGTTCCGGACCTTCGTGCCGCTCGTGGCGGCCTGTCCGGGCTGCGGTCGTACCACCTCGACCGTCTTCCAGGAGCTGGCGCGCGACATCCAAAACTACATCGTCACCGAAATGCCGGAGTGGAAGACGCGCTATCCTGGCGTCGAGAACCTCAACGTCGCGGTGATGGGCTGCATCGTCAACGGGCCGGGCGAGTCGAAACACGCCGATATCGGGATCTCGCTGCCCGGCACCGGGGAGACGCCCGCCGCGCCGGTCTTCATCGACGGCAAGAAGGCCATGACGCTGCGCGGGCCCAACATCGCCAGCGAGTTCAAGCAGCTCGTCGACGATTATATCGTGCGCCGCTTCGACGTCTCGAAGCAGGACGCGGCCGAATAGCGGAGGCCCGGGCTCACATCACGATGACCCGCGTCCCGACGCGAACCCGGCCGTAGAGGTCGGCCACGTCTTCGTTGAGCAGGCGGATGCAGCCCGAGGAGACGTTGGTGCCGATCGTGTCGGGCTCGTTGGTGCCGTGGATGCGGTAGAGCGAGGAGCCGAGATACATGGCCCGCGCGCCGAGCGGGTTCTCGATGCCCCCCACCATGTGGCGGGGCAGGTCGGGTCGCCGCGCCAGCATCTCGGACGGCGGTGTCCAATCCGGCCATTCCGCCTTGCGCGTGATGGTCTTCTCGCCGGCCCACAGGAAGCCCGGCTTCGCCACGCCGATGCCGTAGCGCAGCGCGTGGCCGCCGTTTTCGACGAGATAGAGGAACTTGCTCGCCGTATCGATGACGATCGTACCCGGCGACTGGCGCCCCGTGTAGGCGACGTCCTGGCGGCGGTAGATGGGGTTGAGGGCGGCTTGCACGGGCAGCGCCGCGTAGGCGACCGGACCCGGCGCATAGGCCTGGCCGTAATAGGCGGGCCGGACGGCGCGATAGACCGGCGGCGCCGCGGGCCGCCGCTCGGTGCCGGTCAGCATATATTGGATGAATCCGCCGCCGAAATCGCCTTGCGGCGGCGGCGGGGCCGTGCCTTGCGACCAGGCGATCGGTGGTTGCGGGTCCGGGTTCTCGATATAGACGTCGACGCCCGGCGTGCCGGGGCCGATGCCTCGAACGACATGAGGCGTGCGGCAGCATTCGGCCGCCGCCGGCCCGCACCAGGCCGCCACCACGGCCACGAGGCCGCCTATTGCCCAAAAGCGCTTCATGTTGGTGATCCGATCCGGGAGGTCCTCGCCTCCGATGATCAGACTATACAGGCTCAGGCGGTCGCGTTGTTAATCATCTATTTTAATGGTTATTGCTTCGTAATCATGAATCGGAGGCTAAAAGACAAGGTTAGCGAAGCGTGAGCAATCTCGTTATCGCTTCAAACTTCCTGCCGCCGGGCGATGCGGCCCGTGCGCGGCAGATGATCGAGGGCGACCCGGCGCAGCCCCGCGACGTCGAAGCCGAAGACGAAGACGCCATAGACGACGGCGCCGACGCAGGCCTGCAGAGCCAGGGTCGCGATGCCGGGGGTCAGCGAGCGCAGCGGCAGGACGGCCGCGACCATGGCCAGGGTGCCGAACCCCGTCACGACCACGTCCCTCGGCCGCGGCCAGGTCGCTCGCGTCAGCGTCGCCATGAAAACGAGAAGCAGGAGCGCAAGGCCGAGCGAGCCGGTCAGCGCATAGGCGAAATTGGTAGCGCCGTTCTGGGTCGGAAGCGCATGGATGAGCGCGAGATTGCAGGCGGTCGCCAGCGCGCCGGCGGCGATCAGCGGCTTCGTCCGCGTCCTGATCTGGAAGATCGGATGCACCGCATAATGAATGAGCCCATAGCAGGCGAACCCCGGCAGCATCAGGCCGAGGAAATGGCCGAAGGGGCCGCGGAATTCGGGCGGCACCACGAGATGCTCGAAGCTCGGCATCACCAGCCAGACGCCGGTCATGGTCGGCACGATGATGGCGAGAACGACGCCGATGTTGCGGGCGATCTGCTGTCCCGCATGGTGGACGCCGTGCGATTCCTCCGCCCGCACGGCGATCTGGAACAGCAGTACGTCGAGCGTCGAGCCGACCGCGAGCGCGATGCGGATGCCGAGATCGTAGGCGAGCGAGAACTGGCCCGATTCGGCGAAGCCGTATTTCTGGGCGATCAGGGCCCGATCGACCAGCGGGATGAGCTGGTAGAGCATGCTCGCCGTGACGATCGGCATGGCGTAGCGGAAGGCCTGCGCGACCAGCGCCTTCTGGGCGATCTGCGGGGCGGCCTCCGGGTCGGTGAGGGAACGGCGGGCCGCGACGAGCGAGCCCGTCATCGACAGGCAGAGACCGGTCAGCGCCATGACGGCGGAGCCGAAGATCCAGGCCCCGCCGACGGTCAGCAGCAGGGAGAGGACGTTCTTGCCCATGATGATCCGCGCATAGGCGCCGTCGAGGAAGCGGGCGCGGACCAACGCCGTATGGTAGTCGAAGAGGCCGTTGGCGACCGCCGCGCCGACCGCGAGGCCGATCAGGCCATGCGACAGCGGCACGTCGATGCCGGTCAGCATGAAGGCCACCGCGCTCGAGCAGATGACCACGATGGCGCCGGCGAAGCTCAGGTCGAAGCTTGCGCGCAGCTGCGGCTGCTCGCGCCGCGTGCGCTCGGAGTAGAAGCGCGTGGCGGCGAGGCGCAGCCAGTCGAACATCAAGGTCTGCATGACCTGGCCAGTCGCCAGCGCCAGCGCCATGCGGCCATATTCGGCCGGCCCGAGGAAGCGCGCCAGCAACAGGCCGATGACGAAGTTCATCAGCGTGTTGGTGAGGAACGGCAGGACGATCTTCACGCCGCGCGATCCGCGCCGCATGCGGTCCTGGCCGGCAGGACGGTCGGGACGAAGGAGGAGCCAAGACGCATGGGGAGGGGTTCTAAGGCAGAAGCGCTAACATGTCGTCATCAGGCGCCACGAGGATGAACCCGCCATGAAAATCGACTCGCTCGACCATCTGGTGCTAACCGTCGCCGATATCGACCGCACCTCGACCTTCTACGAGGCCGTGCTCGGCATGGAGCCCAGGCAGGCCGGTGGCCGCCACGCGCTTCATTACGGCGCGCAGAAGATCAATCTCCATCGACATGGCCACGAATTCGAGCCCAAGGCCAAGCATCCCGTGCCGGGCTCGGCGGATCTCTGCTTCATCACGACGCTATCGATCCCCGCCGTGATGATTCACCTGGCACGGTGCGAGGTGCCGGTCGAGGTCGGCCCGGTCGAGCGCGAGGGAGCCTCGGGCCCGCTGCTCTCGGTCTATATCCGCGACCCCGACGACAATCTGATCGAGATCGCGAACCTCAGGACGTGAGGCGCGGTCCGTCCTTCCCGGACATGGGACAGCCTTAAACCTCCACCTCGCTGCCGTCCTGACTCCAGCGCGTGTGGAACGAACCGTCCTTGTCGAGGCGCCGGTACGTATGGGCGCCGAAATAGTCGCGCAGGCCCTGCAGCAGGTTGGCCGGACCGCGGGCGCGGCGCAAGCCGTCGTAATAGCTCAGCGAGGACGAGAAGGCCGGGATCGCCACGCCATGCTCGACCGCGAGCGCCACGGTGCGGCGCCAAGCCCCTTCGGCCTTGAGGACGGCGTCGCGGAAATAATCTTCGAGCACAAGGTTCGGGATCTCCGCCTTGCGGCCGTAGGCCTCGCGGATGCGGTCGAGGAAGCGCGCCCTGATGATGCAGCCGCCGCGCCAGATGGTGGCGACCTCGCCGAGCCTGAGACTCCAGCCGTAGTCCTTCGAGGCGGCCGTCATCTGCTCGAAGCCCTGCGCATAGGCGATGATCTTCGAGGCGTAGAGCGCATCGCGGATGGCGTCGATGTCGGCCTGCGAGGCCTTGCGCGGCGCCGGCGTCTCATGCGGCAGGATCTTTTCCGCCTCGCCGCGCAGCTTGCGCTGGCCGGAGAGCGCCCGGGCGAAGACGGCCTCGGTGATGCCGGTCAGCGGCACGCCGAGGTCGAGCGCGTTGCGCGCCGTCCAGCGACCGGTGCCCTTCTGTTCGGCCTCGTCCATGATGACATCGACGAGCGGCTTACCCGTCGCGGCATCCGTCTTGCGTAGCACCGCCGCGGTGATCTCGATGAGATAGCTGTCGAGGTCGCCCGTCTTCCAGTCCTCGAAGATGCCCGCGATGGTGCCGGCATCCATGCCGTAGACCGTCTTGAACAGGTCGTAGGCCTCGGTGATCAGCTGCATGTCGGCATATTCAATGCCGTTGTGCACCATCTTGACGTAATGGCCGGCGCCTTCGGGGCCGATATAGGTGGCGCAGGGCGTGCCATCGACCTCGGCCGCCATCCTGCGCACCATGGGCTCGATGCGGGCATAGGCCTCCGGCTCACCGCCCGGCATCATTGAGGGGCCGTTGAGCGCGCCTTCCTCGCCGCCCGAGACGCCCATACCGATGAAGCGGAGATTTTTCTCCTTCAGGGCATGGAAGCGCCGGTTGGTGTCGGTGAACAGCGAATTGCCGCCATCGATGACGATGTCACCCTCTTCCAGGAGAGGGGTCAGCTCGTCGATGACATCGTCGACCGGCTGGCCGGCCTTGACCATGATGATGACGACGCGGGGTTTTGCGAGGGTGGCCACGAAGCCTTTCAGGTCCTTGGTCGGCGTGAAGCGGCCTTCGTGGCCGAACTCCTCGACGAGCTTGTCGGTGCGCTCGCCGTGGCGGTTGAAGAGCGCCACCCCGAAGCCGTTGCGCGCCGCGTTGCGGGCGAGGTTGGCGCCCATGACGGCGAGGCCCATCACGCCGAGATCACATAGTTCGCTCACTTGACGACCTCCCTTTGCAGGCGAACGCGATGGATCGCGGTAGGTTCGCCGCGTGATCGACATCGTAGCCGCCGCCCCGGGCAGGTGCCAGCGGGGAACCGTGTTCTATTGCGGCCCAAAAGCTCAGGGTCGCGCTGCCCTCCGCTCGATCGTCTCGGGCTCGGGCCGGCGGCGTTCCGCCTGCCGCGCACGGAGGCCGGGCAGCATGCGCCACAGGACATTGTCGCGCAGCCAGTAATGATGGAACAGCGCGGCCGCCGCGTGCAGTCCGGCGAGGGCGACGATGGTGATCGCGACGTAGTTATGGGCCTCGCCGATCAGATGGCGCCCGTCCTTGCTGAAATCCACGGCGGCCGGGATGGTGAGGAGACCGAACAAGCTCAGCGGATCGTGGTTCGCCCATCTGAACAGCACGCCGAGCACCACCTCGATCAGAAGCAGGCCGTACAGCGCGTAATGAACGATCCGCGAGGCCAGTTCGACGAGGCCGGAGGTGGCGGGACGCACCCGCCGGCCTGGCCCGATCCTCCAGGCGATCCGGGCCAGGATCACCACGATCAGGGACAGACCGAGAGAAACGTGGAGATCCTGCATCCCATGCCGCAAGACCGATCCTCGCGGCGCGAAATCCCATGTCTCGGCGAGGCCGAAGAGGGCGACGACCAGGACGGCGGTCAGCCAATGAAGGGTCATTTCGAGGCCGTCGTATCGTTCGCCGTCGTCGCCGGCCGCGACCCGCGTGACCTCGGCCGTCGTTTTCGAGACCATGTGCAAACCCGTGCTTGTGAACCACCCGTCGAACCCCGGGAGGTAGCGTCGGGATCTGGCGAAAATGACGAGGGTCGCGACGAAGGCGGCGCGTTAGAGTGTCGCGTGTGCCTCGTGCGTCAGGGCGAACCGTTGCTCACGCCGCCGCCGTCACCACCCAGATCCGGGCCGGCACCGAGACGCCGCTAGGTCCGTCGTAATCCTCGAGCGTCTCCCGGATCGCGGCCGTTGCCGTCTCCCGCTGTGCCGTGTCGGCGGTCGCGAGCGCGCGGGCCACGGGGCCGACCTGGCTGATCAGCCGGGTCGCGACGTCGAGCTCGCCCGCGCCGGCGAGCGGCAGCATGACGTCGACGGGCTCGATCACGATCTCGCGGAATCCCGCGTCGCCCAGAATGGCGCGCAGGCGGTCCGGATCCGCCAAGGCGAAGGGGCCGGGCGCGTCGGGATCGGGCTTCGGCGCCTCGTCCGGCGGCAGGTGGGGTTTTGCCGCCCAGTGCGGCGCCGCGAAGAACGGATTGTCCTTGTAGGGACGCCAGCACACGAAGACGAGGCGGCCTCCCGGCTTCAGCGCGTTGCGGATATTGGCGAAGGCCGCGGCCGGCCGGTCGAAGAACATCACGCCGAAGCGCGAGGCGACGAGATCGGCCGAGCCGGGCTCGAACGGATGCACCGCGGCATCGCCGAGCAGCACCGCGGCATTGCGGGCCGCGCCGGCCGCGATCCGGTCGCGCGCGACGTCGAGCATGGGCTGCGAGATGTCGAGGCCGAGCACGCGGCCGGTTGGACCGACCCAGCGCGACAGCGCCATCAGGCTGCCGCCGCACCCGCAGCCGATGTCGAGCACGCGCTCGCCGGCGCGAGGGTCCGCCGCCTTGACAAGGGCGGTGGTCACATTGACGAACAGGGCGTCGAGATCGGATTGCAGCCGCGCCCAGCGGCTGCCGACCTCCCCGTTCCAATAGTCGATCTGACCGGCGTTCGGGAGGGTTTCAGTCATGAGCGCGGATCAGGCGTCCACATGTTCGGCGAGACTCCTTGGCTCCGGGATCGGCACACCGTCTTCGCGCAGCCCATCGATATGGAAACGGATGGCCTCCCGGATATTGCCCTCGACCTCCGCGATCGTTGCGCCCGTCGTCATGCAACCTGGACGATTGGGAACATAGGCCGAAAAACTCGAACCCGCACGTTCGATAACGACAGCGTGGCGCATCAAAATTTCTTCTTTAGACTGATCGGTATACGAAACGTCCCTCATCCTGAGCCAGGTCCGGAGGACCCGAGTCGAAGGACGAGGGGTCGAGACCGTGCCCCTTGCCCCCGTCCTTCGAGACGGCGCTTGCGGCGCCTCCTCAGGATGCGGGCAGACTGAGCTCACCGGTACGCGATGCAGCATCATCCTATTCCGGCACGACGCGCACCGCGCCGCGCGAGGCGCTGGTCGCCATCGACGCATAGGCCTTGAGCGCGGTCGTCACTTTGCGTGGACGATGGGCGGCTGGCTTGAACCCGTCCTTGCCCTTGGCCATCTCGGCGGCACGGCGGTGCGCCAGCTCTTCGTCCGACACATCGAGGTGGATCCTGCGGTTCGGGATGTCGATCTCGATCCGGTCGCCTTCCTTGACCAGCGCGATCGTGCCGCCCTCGGCGGCCTCGGGCGACACATGGCCGATCGACAGGCCCGAGGAGCCGCCCGAGAAGCGCCCGTCGGTGACGAGGGCGCAGAGCTTGCCGAGCCCCTTCGACTTCAGATAGCTCGTGGGATAGAGCATCTCCTGCATGCCGGGGCCGCCGCGCGGCCCCTCGTAGCGGATCAGCACGATCTGGCCGGCCACGACCTTGCCGCCCAGGATGCCCTCGACCGCCGCGTCCTGGCTCTCGAACACCCGCGCCGTGCCGGTGAAGGTGAGGTTCGACGGGTCGACGCCCGCGGTCTTCACGATGCAGCCTTCTTCCGCGAGATTGCCGTAGAGCACGGCCAAGCCGCCGTCCTGGCTGAACGCATGGGCGCGGTCGCGGATCACGCCGGTCTCGCGGTCGAGGTCGAGCTCCTCGTAGCGCCGCTCCTGGCTGAAGGCGACCTGGGTCGGCACGCCGCCGGGCGCGGCGGTGTAGAATGTCTTCACGCTTTCGGCGGGGGCGCGGGCGATGTCCCAGCGGTCGAGCGCCGCGCCGAGCGACTCGGCATGGACCGAGCCGGCACCGGCGTGGATCAGCCCGGCGCGGTCGAGCTCGCCCAGGATCGCCATGATGCCGCCGGCCCGATGCACGTCCTCCATGTGGACGTCGCTCTTGGCCGGCGCGACCTTGCACAGGCACGGCACGCGCCGCGATAGCCGGTCGATGTTCGCCATGGTGAAATCGACCTCGCCCTCGTGCGCGGCCGCCAGCAGGTGGAGCACCGTATTGGTCGACCCGCCCATGGCGATGTCGAGCGTCATGGCGTTCTCGAAGGCGTCGAAGCTGGCGACCGCGCGCGGCAGCACCGAGCCATCCTCCTGCTCGTAGTAGCGGCGGGCGAGGTCGACCACGAGGTGGCCGGCCTCGACGAAGAGGCGCTTGCGATCGGCGTGGGTGGCCAGCGTCGAGCCGTTACCGGGCAGCGCCAGGCCGAGCGCCTCGGTGAGGCAGTTCATCGAATTGGCGGTGAACATGCCCGAGCAGGAGCCGCAGGTCGGGCAGGCGGAACGCTCGATGACGTTGACCTCCTCGTCGGTGTAGTCGTCGTCGGCCGCCGCCACCATGGCGTCGACGAGGTCGAGCGCCTTGACCTTGCCGCGGTGGTTGACCTTGCCGGCCTCCATCGGGCCTCCGGACACGAAGACGCAGGGGATGTTCAGGCGCAGCGCCGCCATGAGCATGCCGGGCGTGATCTTGTCGCAGTTCGAGATGCACACGAGCCCGTCGGCGCAATGCGCGTTGACCATGTATTCGACGCTGTCGGCGATGATCTCGCGCGACGGCAGGGAATAAAGCATTCCGTCGTGGCCCATGGCGATGCCGTCGTCGACCGCGATGGTGTTGAACTCTTTGGCGACGCCGCCCGCGGCCTCGATCTCGCGTGCCACGAGCTGGCCGAGGTCCTTTAGATGCACGTGGCCGGGCACGAACTGGGTGAAGCTGTTGGCGACCGCGATGATCGGCTTGCCGAAATCCCCATCCTTCATGCCGGTGGCGCGCCAGAGACCGCGGGCGCCGGCCATGTTGCGGCCATGGGTCGTGGTGCGGGAGCGGAACGGAGGCATGGCGGATCGACCTGACAGAATTAGGGGCTACGCCTGATTTAATAGGCAAACGTGCCCGCGCCAAGACAAAGCGGCGGTTCCGGCATTTTTCGCCGAAGCGGCCTCTTCCGATCTCGCGTCGTCCCGCAGTTCCCATCGCCCTGCGAGACCATCGCCGCCGCGTCCTCCGCGGCCGGCCCCGCGGGTTCAGAAGGCTATCTGCACCTTCATCGAGCGGCGTCGATCGTTGGCGGCCTCGAAGCCGGCCAAAGCCTCCTCGAGCGCGAAGGTGCCGGTGATCAGCGGCGACAGGTCGACGCGGCGCTCGGCGATCAGCCGCACCGCGAGCCCGAATTCCGCATGGAAGCGGAAAGAGCCGACGAAGGAGATCTCCTTGCTGACCACGAGGTTCTGCTGCAGCGGCACGTCGCCGCCGAGCCCGAGCTGGACCAGCCGGCCGCGGGGCCTCAAGGCCTGCAGCCCCGCCTTCAGCGCCTGCGCATTGCCGGAACATTCGAACATCACGTCGATCGTGCCCTTGCCGGCGTTGAGCGACGCCAGCGCTGCGCCGTCGGTCGCGACATTGATCGTCCGGTCGGCGCCGAGGCGCCGGACGATGGCGAGCGGCTCGTCCACGATGTCGGTGGCGATGATCTCCATCGCGCCGTGATGGCGGGCCGCCGCCAGGGCCAGCGCCCCGATCGGCCCCGACCCCGAGACGAGGACCCGCTTGCCGAGGAGGTCGCCCGCACGCGCGATCGCATGCAGCGTCACCGCGAAAGGCTCGGCCAGGGCGAGCTCTCCCATGGAGACGCCTTCGGCCTTGAAGCATTGCCCGGCGTCGCAGACCAGCAGTTCGCGGAACCCGCCCTGGATATGCGGCATGCGCATCGCGCTGCCGTAGAAGCGCATGGTCTCGCAATGGTTCGGCAAGCCTTCGAGGCAATAGCCGCAATGTCCGCAGGGGCGGCTCGGGTTGACGGCGACCGCGTCGCCGACGGCGAGGTCCTTCACGCCCGGACCCAACGCCTCGACGCGGCCGGCGATCTCGTGGCCGAGGATCATCGGCTCCTGGATCCTGATGGCGCCGAAGCCGCCGTGGTTGAAATAGTGCAGGTCCGACCCGCAGATCCCGCCGGCCTGGATGCGGACCGCGACTTCCCCCGGACCCGGCTGGCCGGCCGCATGCTCCTCGATTCGCAGGTCGCGCGGTGCGTGAATGACGATGGCGCGCATCGGATGTCCTTTCAGGCGGCGATCTATACCGCGGCGCGCGGCATGGCGGCCAGCTTGACAGTCCGACCGTTATCGATAACAAAACTCGCAAGCAATAAAAAACGCCGAGCGCATTCATGGAACTGTCTATGGTGCGGCGATGGGAGGATCTGGCATGGCGTCCGGTGATCCGCTGCGCTTCGAGGACGTGGTCAAGTCCTTCGGCGGCACGCGCGCCTTGAAGGGCGTGAGCTTCGCCGTCGGCCGCGGCGAGATCGTGGCGCTGCTCGGCGAGAACGGCGCCGGAAAGTCGACCCTCATCAAGATCCTCGGCGGCATCCACAAGGCCGACGCCGGACAGGTCGCGATCGGCGAGGGGATCTACCGCCACCAGCCCTCCGGCACCCATGGCCGGCAGCCGGTCGCCTTCATCCATCAGGATCTCGGCTTGATCGAATGGATGACGGTCGCCGAGAACGTCGGCCTCGCCCATGGCTTTCCGCGCCGCGGCGGGCTGGGCCGCTTGATGCCGATCGCCTGGGGCGCGATGGAGACCAATGCCGCGCGGGCGCTCGATGCGGTCGGCTGCGAGATCGAGCCGACCGCGCGTGTCGCCTCGCTCAGCCGCACGGAGAAATCGCTCGTCGCTATCGCCCGTGCGCTTGCGGTCGAATGCGACTTCCTGGTGCTCGACGAGCCGACGGCGAGCCTGCCGGCGGACGAGGTCGAGCGGTTGTTCGCGGCCATGCGCCGCCTCAAGGCCGCAGGCGTCGGCATGATCTACGTGTCGCACCGCCTCGACGAGATCTTCCGCATCGCCGACCGGGTGGTCGTCATGCGCGACGGCAGCCTCGTCGGCGACCGGCCCGTGGCGGAGACCACCGCCAAAGAACTGGTGGAGCTCATCATCGGCCGCTCGGAGCACGAGGCCTTCGTCAAGGCGCATACCTCGATCGGCGGCGCGCGGGTCTCCGTCGCCGGCCTCAGGACGCCGCGTGCCGGCCCTGTCTCCTTCGACATCCGCCAAGGAGAGCTGCTCGGGCTCGTCGGCCTGCGCGGCGCCGGGCAGGAGGAGGTCGGCCGCGCGCTCTTCGGCGCCATTCCCCATCTCGGCACGGTCGAGATCGACGGCACGCCGCCCGATCTCTCGTCGCCCAAAGCCGCGTTGGAGTCCGGCATCGGCCTGATCGCCCGTGACCGGACGGAGGAATCGATCGCGCCCGCCTTGTCGATCCGGGAGAACGCCTTCCTGAATCCCGGCGCGGCCGGGCGCGGCCTGTTCTCCGTGCTGTCCCCGGGGGCCGAAGCGCGTGCCGCGGCGGCGATCGGGCAATCGGTCGGTCTCCGGCCGAACGATCCGGACCTCGCCATCGAGGGTCTGTCGGGCGGCAACCAGCAGAAGGTGATCGTCGGGCGCTGGCTCGCCACGGGCCGGCGCCTGCTCATCGCCGAGGATCCGACCGCCGGCGTCGACGTGGGCGCCAAGGCCGAGATCTACCGTCTGATCGCCCGCGCGCTCGAGAACGGCCTCGCCGTCGTGGTGGTGTCGACCGATTTCGAGGAGGTCGCCCATATCTGCCACCGCGCCCTGGTGTTCAGCCATGGCGGCATCGTGGCCGAGCTCGAAGGGACGGCGCTGACCACGGCCGGCGTCATCACGGCCGCCTCGGCCTCCGACGCGGCCTGAGGATAGGAACCTGACGGCGCGACGCCGCACGATCAGAGCGGAGGCAAACGATGTCCAACTCGATCAAGTCCGACGCGCTCGAGCCCACCCGGGCGGAGCTCAAGGATCTCGGTGCTCCTCAGCGCGTCGCTCGCCTGCTGCCGGTCTATGGCCTGCCGATCCTGACAGTGCTGCTCATCGTGCTGTTCTCGGTGCTGCTCCCCGACACCTTTCCGACCATGCTGAACTTCCGCTCGATCGTCGCCGACAAGGCCATCATCGCGCTGCTGTCGCTGGCCGCGATGATCCCCATGGCGGCCGGCAAGATCGACCTCACGGTCGGCTACGGCATCGTGCTCTGGCACATCCTGGCGATCAGCCTGCAGACCATGTTCGGTCTGCCCTGGCCGGCGGCGGTCCTCGTGGTGCTGCTGCTCGGCGCGGGCGTCGGCTTCCTGAACGGCCTCCTGGTCGAGGTGGCGCGCATCGACAGCTTCATCGCCACGCTCGGCACCGGCACCGTGCTCTACGCGATCGCGCTTTGGCACACCGGCGGCCGGCAGGTCGTGGCCGTGCTGCCCAAGGGGTTTCTGGCGCTCAACAACACGATGCTCGGCGGCGTGCCGATCACCGGCTTCTACGTGCTCGGCTTCGCGGTCCTGCTGTGGTTCGTGCTCGAGCACCTGCCGATCGGCCGCTATCTCTACGCGATCGGCGCCAATCCGAAGGCCGCGGCGCTGAACGGCATCCCGGTGCAGCGCTTCACCATGGGAGCCTTCGTGACGTCGGGCCTGATCACGGCGGTGGCGGGCGTGCTGCTGGCCTCCAAGCTGCGCATCGGACAGGCCAGCGTCGGCCTCGAATATCTGCTGCCGGCGCTGGTGGGCGCCTTCCTGGGGTCCACCACTATCAAGCCGGGCCGCGTCAACGTCTGGGGGACGGTCGTCGGGGTGGCGATACTGGCGGTCGGCATCGCCGGCATCCAGCAGTTCGGCGGCTCGTTCTGGGTCGAGCCGATGTTCAACGGGGTCACTCTGCTGATCGCGATCGGCATCGCGGGCTATGCCCAGCGACGCCGCGGTGCGAGCGGCAGGATCGTGAAGACGGCGGGCGCCTGAACGGCCGCCGCATTAGGGAAGGGAACGAAACGATGCTGACGCGTTCATTGCTGCTATCCGCCATGGCTCTCGCGCTGGGGGCAAGCGCTGCCCGCGCCGATGCCTTCGTCGACGCGGCCAAGCAGATCGTCGCCAAGGCGACGGCGCGGGCCGACAAATGGGACGGGCCCACGACCGGACCGAAGGCGGTCGGCAAGAAGCTCGTCGTCTATGTCGCCGGCGACATGCGCAACGGCGGCATCCTCGGGGTCGCCAAGGGCGTCAAGGAGGCGGTCGCCGCGATCGGCTGGGAGTATCGCGAGATCGACGGCCAGGGGACGGTGTCCGGCCAGGCGAGCGCGCTGAGCCAGGCGGTCGCGCTCAAGCCCGATGCGATCATCGTCGGCGGCAGCGACGCCGTCGAGCAGAAGGCGGCGCTCGAGGACGCGGCCAAGGAGGGCATCGCCATCGTCGGCTGGCACAGCGGCCCGAAGCCCGGCCCGCTCGACGGCACGCCGGTCTTCGCCAACGTGACGACCGACTCGATGGAGGTCGCCAAGGTCGCGGCCATGAAGGCCGTCGCCGATTCCGACGGCAAGGCGGGCGTCGTGATCTTCGCCGATTCCACCTACGCGATCGCCATCGCCAAGGGGCGCGCCATGGAGGCGCAGATCAAGCAATGCGCCGGCTGCAAGGTGGTGGCCTTCGAAGATACGCCGCTTGCCGACGTCTCGACCCGCGTCCCCCAGCTGACCACGACGCTGCTCCAGCAGAACGGTGCCAAGTGGTCCTATTCGCTCGCCATCAATGACCTCTACTACGACTTCATGCCCCCGGCGCTCGAGGCAGCCGGCATCGCGGGCGACGGCAACCCGCAGAACATCTCGGCGGGCGACGGCTCCGAATCGGCCTATCAGCGCATCCGCGCCAAGGACCATCAGGCCGCGACCGTGCCCGAGCCGCTCAACATGCAGGGCTGGCAGCTCGTCGACGAGCTCAATCGTGACTTCGCCAAGCAGCCCTGGTCGGGCTTCGTGCCCGCCGTGCATCTCGTCACCGCCGACAACATCGCCTTCGACGGTGGTCCGAAGAACGTCTTCGATCCCGACAACGGCTATCGGGATCATTACAAGGCGATCTGGGGCGTGAAGTAGCGCTCCGCCGTGGCGGCGGTCCGGCGCGACGGCCGCCACGGCCGGGCCTTCTGAAGCGACTCTGGATCCGTGACCGACCGGCCGACGAGCCCGCCGACCATGGCCGATGTGGCCCGTCGCGCCGGCGTCTCCGCCATGACGGTCTCGCGCGCGCTGCGCCAGGGCGGCGCGATCTCGGCCGGGACGCGCGCGCGGATCATGGCGGCGGTCGACGAGCTCGGCTACGTGCTCGACCAGACCGCGGGGACCTTCTCGTCCAAGCGTTCGGGCTTCATCGCGGCGCTGGTGCCCTCGCTCAACAATTCCAACTTCTCCGACACGGCGCGCGGCATCACCGAGGCGATCGAGGGGTCCGGGCTGCAGCTGCTGCTCGGCTATACGGATTATTCCATCGACAAGGAGGAGCGCCTCCTCGAGGCCATGCTGATGCGGCGGCCGGAGGGGCTGATCGTGACGGGCGGACGGCACACCGCGCGGGCGCGCCATAGGCTCGTGAACGCCGGCGTTCCGGTCGTCGAAACCTGGGACTTGCCCGCCGATCCGGTCGAGCACGTCGTCGGCTTCTCCAACGCCGCCGCCATGCGGGCGCTCGTCCATCACATGCATGCGCGCGGCTACCGGCGGATCGGTTATATCGGGGGCCTGAGCGACCGCGACACGCGCGGCGCCGATCGCCGCGCCGGCTTCGCCGAGGCGATGACCGAACTCGGCCTCGATCGCGGCCGGATCGTCGCCGTCGGCCAGCCGCCGATCTCGACGGAGCAGGGCGGTGCCGCGATCGCTCAGCTGATCGAGCGCTGGCCCGACACGGATGCCGCCGTCTGCGTGTCCGACCTCTCCGCCTTCGGGGCGCTGATGGAATGCGCCCGACGGGGGTGGCCCGTACCTGGCCGGATCGCCCTCGGCGGCTTCGGCGATTTCGAAGTCGCCCGGTCCGCTCATCCGCGGCTCACCACCGTCACGGTCGACCCCTACGGCATCGGCCACAGCGCCGCCGATCTGCTGCTGCGCGCCATCGCGGCGCGGCGCGGGCGGCGGATCCTGCCCTCGGAAGTCGTGCTCATGCCATTCAGCGTGGTGCAGCGCGAGACGAGTTGATGGACGAAATTCGGCGCGCGCAAGGCGGAGCGTGGGCGGACCGGGGCGCCGAATTCAGGCCAACGCTTCTAAGCAAACTCTCGCGAGTCTGCCTACACTTAGAAATGTTAGCAGCATTGATTTTGCTTGCAAAAGAAAAAAACAATCGTGGCTTTAGCCACGCCAGGGCTCCGAATCTGGGTTAACGGGGTTTGGGCGCCATGATGGTGGTGAGGTAGGCGGGGTTCCATCCGGCCATTTTGCGGCGACGCTTGAGGCTCACGGGGCGTGGGGTGGCGCCGGGCTTGGGCCGGCGCTGCGGCTTGAGGGGTTTGGGGCGGACGTGGTTTGGGGCGGTGCGGACGAGGTTGATGGCGAAGTGGCGCACGATCGCCATGGTGCGGGCGCCGTGTCCCTTGCGCAGGCGGGACTGGTCGTCGCCGAAGACGACGTCGAGTACCCAGTGCAGGTTGTTCTCGATGGCCCAGTGTCCCCGCACGGCCTGGGCGGCGCGCTCCGCCGTGAGGGCGGCGGATGAGACGTAGTAGCGCGTGTCGAAGCGGCAACGATCCTTGAGCTCGGTGCGGGATCTCACGCGCACCAGGCAGGCTGCCTCTGGCAGGCGGATCTCGCCCGGGAAGCGTCGGCCGCCGTCGAGCCAATCGACCTCGCGGGCGACATCGACGCGGCGCTCCTCGATGCGGCCATGGCCCTTGTCGGTGTCCACCGTGGTGTCGAGCAGGCCGGCGGGCGCTGCGGCGAACAGGCTCTCGACGTCGCAGAGCAGGCTCGGCTGGTTCGCCTTGACGGCCAGGAGGTAGTCGGCCCCCGCCTTGCGGATCGCGGCCGCGATGGTGCCGTTGGTCGCGATGGCGTCGATGGACACGATCGCCCCCTTGAGCCCGTCGCGCTCGCTCAATCGTTCGAGCAGGATCGGGATGGCCGTGGTCTCGCTCGCCTTGTCGGGCACCGCCTCCTGGCCGAGCACCAGCCGGGCCGTGGTGGCGAAGGCCGACACGGTGTGCAGGGGCGGCGTGCCGGCCGCCCGGTCATGACTGCGGCGCGAGGTCTTGCCGTCGATGGCGACGAGGTCGGGCCGCTCGGGCCAGGTGGCGCGCACCCAGTCGGTGAACACCTGGGCGAACAGGGTCGGGTCGATGCGGTTCATCAGCAGCGTCAGCCAGCGACCGCTGGGCACGCCATGATGGTAGGGCAGGTGGCGCCGCAGAAGATCCAGATGGGTCTCGCCCCAGTCCGCGATCGCGTCGTAGTCGTCGCAGTCGCACACCGTGGCGCAAACCACCAGAAGCAGCACCTCGGACAGCGGATGGGCCACCCGCCAGGGTTCGCGCGGGTCGTCGATCTCGCCCAGGTGGGTCAGGAGCGCCTTCACGCTCGACTTCGGCAGGCTCTCCCAGATCACAAAGCTCATCGGCGGCGCTCCATCCCGGCCCCGCACACAGAGTCACCCCCAACCGCGTTCGTAAACCCGCGTTAACCCGAGTTCGTAGCCCTGGCGATGGGGCCGGGCTCCGATCTCGGGTTAACGGACGGGTTTCGGCACGGATCCTTCCACCGCTCTCCCTTAAGTTAGCGCCTATGGGCGTAAGCCGGGATGAGCGGATGGTGTTGCCCGGACGGGTTGATCTGAATTCGGCGCCCTGCGACGATGGCGCCGTTCCTTCCCCGGAACGATGGCGCAGCGTCGCCTGCGCCGGATGGGGCTGAAGCAATCCGTCCGATCCACCGTCGGGCTTCTTCGCCCGCCACCCTCGCCGTCCCGGGGAGGGACGAAGCGCCGCCGCCTATTTCGCCACCTCGGCGGCGAAATTCGCGAAGAACTGGTCGGCGGTCTTCTTGGCGACGCCGTCGATCAGCCGCGCGCCCATCTGGGCGATCTTGCCGCCGACATTGGCCTGCACGTCGTAGCTGAGCTTGGTGCCCTCCTCGACCTCGCTCAGCGTCACGTCGGCGCCGCCCTTGGCGAAACCCGCGATGCCGCCCTCGCCCTCCCCGCTGATGCGATAGCCGTTCGGCGGGTCGATGTTGGAGAGTTCGACCTTGCCCTTGAAGGTGGCGCTGACGGGGCCGATCTTCATCTTGGCCGATGCCATGAAGGTCGTGTCGCTGGTCTTGTCGAGCGTCTGCACGCCCGGGATGCAGGCCTTCAGCACCTCCGGATCGTTGAGCTTCGTCCAGACCGTCTGCCGGTCGGCCGGCAGCACGACCTCGCCCTTCATCTCCATCGCCATCCGGCTCTCCCTCGCTTTTTCGGCGGCACGCCCCGCCTTTTGCCTTGGCATCCTAGACGTGGGCGCCAGCTTCGCCTAGGCCCGCGCCTTGCGTGAACGAAGCCGGAAGTGGAAAGCCCATGAACATGAAGGTCGATGTCGCGGTGCTCGGCGCCGGCATCGTCGGCGTCTCGGCCGCCCTGCACCTGCAGGCGCGCGGCCGTAGCGTCGCGCTGATCGATAGGAATGCCGACGCAGGCGCCGAGACGAGCTACGGCAATGCCGGGCTGATCGAACGCTCGTCGGTCGTGCCCTACATGTTTCCGCGCGACCTGCCCACGGTCGTCAGATTCGCGTTGAACGGCTCGACCGAGGCCCGCTACCACCTTGCCGCCCTGCCCAGGCTGGCGCCCTTCCTGCTCCGCTATTTCCTGGCTTCGTCGCCGGCCGGCGTCGCGCGCGTCACCGCCGGCGCGCGCCCCTTGATCGAGCGCTGCCTCGTCGAGCACGAGGCGCTGATGGAAGCGGCGGACGCGACGCGTCTCATGCGTCGCATCGGCTGGATCAAGGCCTTCCGCCGCGCCAAGAGCCGCGACGAGGCCTTCGCCGAAGCCGAGCATCTCGGCCGCCTGGGACTGCGCATCGACACGCTCGATCCGGCGGCGCTCGCGGAGCGAGAACCGCATCTCGGCGCCGGCCCGATCGGCGCCCTGCACTTCCGCGACCCCGTCGCGGTCTCCGATCCCGGCGCGCTCGTCCGGGCCTATAATGCGCTCTTCGTCAAGCGGGGTGGGCGGTTCCTCCAGGGGGATGCCCGCAGCCTGGAGAACAGCGGCGGCTGGCGGGTCGCGACCACGAGCGGCACGCTCGAGGCGCGCGATGTCGTGGTGGCGCTCGGCCCCTGGTCGGACCTCGTGTTCCGCAAGCTCGGCTACCGGCTGCCCTTCGCAGTCAAGCGCGGCTATCACCGGCATTTCCGGCCCAAGGGCAATGCCGTGCTGAACAACCCGGTGCTCGATGTCGACGGCGGCTATCTTCTGGCCCCGATGGCGCAAGGGATCCGCCTGACCACGGGCGTCGAATTCGCGTTGCGCGACGCGCCTCCGACGCCGGTACAGATGGGGCGCGCCGAGCCGGTCGCGCGGGGGCTGTTCCCGCTCGGCGAGGCGGTCGAACCCGTGCCCTGGATGGGGGCGCGGCCCTGCCTGCCCGACATGCTGCCCGTCCTCGGGCCGGCGCCGCGCCATCGCGGGCTGTGGTTCGACTTCGGCCACCAGCACCACGGCCTGACGCTGGGTCCGGTCAGCGGTCGCCTGCTGGCGGAGATGATGACCGGCGAAGCGGCCTTCACCGATGCCACACCCTATTCGGTGGAACGGTTCGGCTGACCGGCGGCCCAGTCCGGCCGCAGGATCGACATCAGATACATGGAGCGGAAGTGGCCGTCCGGCAGGGCGCGGACGTCGCGCACGAGCCCCTCCGTGCGGAATCCGGCCCTCGCATAGGCCTGGGCGGCGCGGGCATTGTCGTCGTAGACGAGGAGCTGCAGCCGGTGGGTCGGAGTTTCCGTGAAGACGTGATCGGTCGTCGCCGCGAGGATCCTCGCGCCGATCCCCCGGCTCGGCTCCCCGACTGCGATACGGCGCAGGGTCGTACAGCGATTGGCACTGTCGAGCCCCTGCAGGATGACGAAGCCGAGCATGCGGCGTTCGCCACGCGCGACGAGGTAGCGCGTTCCGGGGACCCCGGTCATCTCCGCGTGGTGCTCCTCGGCGCTCCATCGGCCGACGAGATCGTCGTAGCCGGGGCGCCGCTCGATCGCCATGATCGCCGGAATGTCGTCGAGGGCCGCGAAAGCAAGTAGCGACATCGCCAACCTCGAATCCCGTGGCTGTGGCGCCGAACATGCCGCAGCACGTGAGGCGTTGAACCACGGTCCGGCCGGATCGACAAGGTTTTAGACTTCGCGACGGACTGCGGCCGCCCGGCGCGTGTCCGAGGACCATGGAGGAGCGCGGAATGAAGCTTATGGGTGCGATTGCGGCGGCGGCTCTCCTGGCCGGCGCTCACGCGGTGGCGGCGCAGAGCGCCCCGGAGGGCGATGCGGCGAAGGGAGCGAAGACCGCCAAGATCTGCAAGACCTGCCATCGCTTCGGCCCCGGCGCCGTGAACGCGATCGGGCCGGTGCTCAACGGCATCGTCGGACGCAAGGCCGGAACCTATCCGGGCTACAATTACTCCGAGGCCAACAAGACTTCCGGCATCACCTGGACCGAGGCCAACCTCAAGACCTACCTCAAGGCGCCGCAAAAGATGGTCCCGGGCACCAAGATGACCTTCGCGGGATTCGAGAAGCAATCCGACATCGACAATGTCGTGGCCTTCCTGAAGACGCTCGGGCCGGACGGCAATCCCATCGAGAAATAGACGCGTCCGCGGATCGACGGGCGGCGGCGATGCGGCAAGGTCGCCATTGCGCCGCCGGGCGGGATCGCCCATCCTACCGGAATGACGCAGCGGGATACTGGCCGGAGCCATGAGTCCGGCTTTGCCGACCGGCTCTGGGCACGGACCGAGCCGCTGCACCGGCAGGCGGAGCGTTCCGGCATCTTCCAAGCCCTGCTTCGCGGACAGGCGAGCCCACGGGCCTATGCGCTGCTGCTGCGCAACCTGCTGCCGGTCTACGAGGCGCTCGAACGGGGTCTCGACAGGCGCGCGGGCTCGGCCATCGTCGGCCCGCTGGCGCGGCCCGAGGTGTTTCGCGCCTCCGCCCTGCGCGCCGATCTCGCCCACCTCGATGGGGCCGCCTTGCCGCTCCTCGGCAGCGGGCAGCGCTACGCCGAGCGGATCGACGAGGCGGCACGCAACGGCGGAGCGCTGCTCGTCGCGCATGCCTATGTGCGCTATCTCGGCGACCTCAACGGCGGGCAGATCCTCAAGCGGCTGCTCGGCCGGCATTTGGGTCTCGGACCCGGAAGCCTGGCCTTCTACGATTTCCCCTGTGCCGATGCTTCGGTCCTGGCCGCGGACTATCGCGTGGCGATCGATGCCGTCGGCGCCGCCATCGATCCCGTGGAGCCGGTGATCGAAGAGGCGTGCTCGGCGTTTCGGCTGACCATCGCGCTATCGGAGGAGGTCTGCAGCGAAGCGCTGCGAATGGGCCTCCTGGTTCCGAGCGTTTAGTCAGGATCGCACGGCTCGCGTCGCGCCATCCTGCCATTGCGTCAGGCATCGTTTCTTCCGTGAAGCACGCCCGGTGCTTCACGGACCGACGCTTGGAGCAGTTCGAACCTGGAGCAGTTCGGCAACGGCCGAACGTGCTCTCGGCGTCAGCTGCCGCCGCCGATGCAGGTCGTGGCCGTCTTCGGCGTGCAGACGTCGAGACCCGTATAGGTCGGATCCTTGGGCGGCGCCTTGCCGTCCTTGATGTCCTTCAGGAAATACATCGCCTTGTAGCCCATCTCGAAGGGGCGCTGGCCGACATTGGCCGAGGCGAGCCCTTCCTTGAGAAGGTCGATCTGCACCGGCAGCGTGTCGGCGACGACGAGGGCGATCGCGCCGGAGGCGATCTTGTCCTTGAACTTGGTGGCGATTTCCCGATAGGCGTCGGGCAGGAACTCCGGGAAGCCGCCGGTCGGCGTGAAGGCGTCGAGGTTCGGATATTTGGCGAGCACGTCCTCCATCTGCTGGATGGAGCGCGGGAAATCGTCGTCGGTGTAGAGCGGGCAGCCGTCTGCCTCCTTCCAGCCGTTCTGGCCGGTCAGGCGCACGCCCGGCGCCTCGCTGCTCTCCTTGCCGGCCAGCGTATCGCGGATGCCCTGCATGCGCTCGTTGTGATTGGCCGCCGCCGCGCCGCCCGACTGGATGCAGATGGTGCCGCCCTTGGGCTTGATGGCCATGACCTGCTTGGCGATGTTGACGCCGATGTCGTAATTGTGCGTCCCCACATAGGCGACGCGCAGCCCCTTGTCCTTTTCGAGCAGGTCGGAATCCCAGGTCAGGACCGGGATGCCGGCGGGCTTGGCACCTTGCAGCGCATTGGCGATGGCGGGCGCGTTGGCGGCCGAGACCGCGATGCCGTCAACCTTCTTGGTGACCAGGTCGGCGACGATCTGCGCCTGCTCGTCTCCCCCGCCATGCTCGCCCGGGCCGATATAGAGACATTCGACAGCGCCCGCGAGCTCCTTCTCGGCCTTCTTGCAGCCGGCCAGCGCCTGGTCGAAGAACGGGTTGTTGGTGTTCTTCGGCACCAGCGCGAAGGTGTATTTCTTCTCCGCCGCGGCACCGCCGCAGACAAGACCCAGCAAGGCGCCGGCCGCGACACTCGTCGCAAGAGCATATTTCAGCATGCATTCCCTCCGCTCGATGATGGGGTGCCGGTTCTGGTCCGGCTTAGCCCCGCTTGGCTCGGATCTTCCCGAGATAGACGGCCGCCACCAGGAAGACGCCGACGAACGTGCCCTGCCAGTTCGAATCGACGCCGGCCATGGTCAGCGAATTGCGGATGACGAAGATGAGGGCGGCGCCGATGAAGGCCCCGTAGGCGCTGCCCTCGCCCCCCATGAGATTGGCGCCGCCGATGACGGCGGCCGATATGGCGAGAAGCTCGTAGCCGGTGCCGAGCGCGTTGATGGCCGAGCCGGTCCACCCCACGCTGAGGACGCCGGCCAGCGCCGCCGCCAGCCCCGACACCACGTAGCATTGCACCTTGACCCGCTTGACCGGCACGCCGGTCAGCAGCGCCGCCTGCTCGTTGCCGCCGATGGCCAGGATGTAGCGGCCCCAGGCCGTCATCTTGAGCACCACCGCGAAGACGATGGTCAGGACGACAAGCATCAGCAGGGGATAGGACAATTGCAGCGCGCCTTCGCCATGGCCAAACTCTACGAAGCCGTTGCCGAACTTCTTGAAGATCGGGCCGCCGGGGCCGAAATTGTAGATCATCCGGTTGCCGGAAAGGACCACGGCGACGGAGCGGGCCACCGAAAGCATGCCGAGCGTGACGACGAAGCTCGACAGGCCGACATAGGCGACGAGCAGGCCATTGATGAGCCCGACCACGCCCCCGGCGCCGAGCCCCGCCAGGATCGCCAGCCACCAGGAATGGCCGTTCATCAGCACGAGGCCGCTGACCACCGCAACGAGGCCCATGATCGACCCGACCGAGAGGTCGATGCCGCCGGTGGCGATCACCGCCACCATGCCGAGCGCCATGATGCCGATGAAGGAGAAGTTGCGTGTCGTGTTGAAGACGTTCTCGGCCGTCGCGAAGCTCTGTGGCTGCAGGTAGCTCATCACGATGCAGATCGCGATCAGCGCCACCGTGACCCAGAGCGACTGGGCCGCCGCGAGGCCGCCGAAGAACGAATGCTCGCGGGTGCTGAGCAGGGCGTCGTCGATGCTTGCGTGCGACCCCGCGGCGGCGGGCTTGCCCGCGACGGGCGCCTCACGCGACATGGATCGCCCCCGTGATCAGGCCGGTGACCTCCTCCGGAGACGTATCCTTGATCGGCTTGTCCGCCACCTTGCGGCCACGGCGCATCACCGCCACTCGGTCGCAGACCTCGAACACGTCGGGCATGCGATGGCTGATCAGCATGATGGCCATGCCGCTGTCGCGGAGGCGGCGGATGAGGTCGAGCACCTCGGCCACCTGGCGCACGCTGATCGCCGCCGTCGGCTCGTCCATCAGCACGAGCTTGGCCTGGCTGAGGCGGGTGCGGGCGATGGCGACCGCCTGGCGCTGGCCGCCCGACATCTGGCGCACGAGGTCGCGCGGCCGCGTCTCCGATTTCAGCTCGCCGAAGAGTTCACCGGCCTTGCGGGCCATGGCGCGATGGTCGAGCCAGGTGAACGGCCCCATGCGCTTCTTGATCTCGCGGCCGAGGAAGACGTTGGCGGCGGCGGAAAGGTTGTTGCAGAGCGCGAGGTCTTGGTAGACGACCTCGATGCCCTTCTCCCGCGCCTCGACGGGTTTGGCGAAATGCATCGGCCGGCCGTCGAAGAGGTATTGGCCGCTGGTCGGGGGGAAGTTGCCGGCGATCACCTTGACCAGCGTCGACTTGCCGGCCCCGTTATCGCCCATCAACCCGAGAACCTCGCCCTCCTGCAGCGACAGGTCGACCTCGTTCAGCGCATGGATGGCGCCGAAGTGCTTGACGATCGACGTCAACGCGAGAACGGCTGCCACGCCGGCCCTCTCCCTGGCTGCTTCCTCGATCCACGGCGCCGTTGAACTGCGCCCTATTGTTATGATTATTGTGCCGTGCGGTCGCCCCCTGCGCAAGCGCGAAGTTTCGCCAGGGTCTCAGTCCGCATCCCGGGCGGCGAGGAAGCGCAGGGCGGCTTCGAGGGTCACGTCGGACACGTGGTGCTCGATCCCCTCGGCGTCCGTCTCGGCGGCATCCGGCGGCACGCCGATGGCGATGAGCAGCTTGACCACCGTGCGGTGCCGCGTGCGCACCCGCTCGGCCATCCGCCGGCCCGCTTCGGTCAGGAAGATCCCGCGGTAGGGCCGCGACGTGGCGAGGCCCTCGCGCTTGAGCCGCGCGATGGCCTTGTTGGCCGTCGGATGGGCGACGCCGAGGGCGCGGGCGATCTCGGTCGTGCGCGCCTCGCCTTGCCCGGCGAGGAGGTCGGCGATGAGCTCGGTATAATCCTCGAGGATCGCCGCCGATCGGGCCGTGCGGGCTTTGTCGAAACGCTGCCTGTCCAAGCCGTCCTGGCCGGGCGCCTCGGATCCGACGGATGCGGCCGGATCGACGTCGCTGGCCGGATCGGGCTTGCCCAACCGCACGCGCCGCGACGCCGCCCCTTGCTGCCCACCCTGCGGTTTCCTGTCAGTCACGGCCCGACGCCCTCCCCGATCGACGCTTTTACCCCGAAGCGACATTAAAGCCCATTGACCTGATTGTACCCTTAGCTACATCATGTCGTCTAGTCTCCCACGCTCCGTCTCGTCTCAAACGCTCATGGCACCGGCTTGACCGATTCGACCACCCTGGCCATCCGCGACGTTCTCGACGGTCGGCGCCGCGGCCTGCCGGCGGCCCTGCTTTTCGCCGGACCGGCGGTCATCTCGTCGATCGCCTATGTGGACCCCGGCAATTTCGCCACCAACATCCAGGCCGGCGCCAGATACGGCTACACGCTGCTCTGGGTCGTGGTGGTGGCCAATGGCCTGGCCATGCTGTTCCAGTCGCTGTCGGCACGCCTCGGCATCGTCACGGGCCGCAATCTCGCGGAACTCTGCCGGGCCGAATTTTCTTGGCCGGTCGTCGGGGCCATGTGGCTGGCCAGCGAGATCGGCGCCATGGCGACCGATCTCGCCGAGTTCCTCGGCGGCGCCATCGCCTTTTCGCTGCTGTTCCACATCCCGTTAATGGCCGGCATGGTGGCGACCGCCGTGGCGACCCTCGGGATCCTGTATTATGAACGGCACGGCTTCAGGACCATGGAACTGCTGATCGGCGGCTTCGTCGCCGTGATCAGCCTCTGTTACCTCGCCGAGGTCCTCATCGCGCCGATCGACTGGCCGGCGACGCTCTTCGGCAGCGTGACCCCGCGGCTCCCGGATGCGGCGGCCCTGACCATCGCCGTCGGCATCATCGGCGCCACCGTCATGCCGCATGCGCTCTATCTCCATTCCGGACTGACGCAGAACCGGGCGCGGGCGCGCGACGACCGCGAACGCGCCATGCTGGTGAGCTTCTCCAACCGCGAGGTCCTGGTGGCGCTCGGCCTCGCCGGTCTCGTCAACATGGCCATGGTGATGATGGCGGCGGCGGCCTTCCATCTCGGCCACAGCGACGTGGCGGAGATCGAGACCGCCTACAGGACGCTGACGCCGCTGCTCGGCGGCGCCGCGGCCTTCGTGTTCCTGATTTCGCTGCTGGCCTCGGGCCTGTCGAGCTCGGCGGTCGGCACCATGGCCGGGCAGATGATCATGCAAGGCTTCGTCGGCTTCCGCATCCCGCTCTGGCTGCGGCGCGCCATCACCATGGCGCCGGCTTTCGTCGTCGTCGGGCTGGGGGTCAATGCCACCGATGCCCTGATCCTGAGCCAGGTCGTGCTGAGCTTCGTGCTGCCGATCCCGATGGTCGCGCTGGTGCTGTTCACGCGGCGTGGCAACATCATGGGCCGCTTCGCCACCGGCCGTCTCCTCACGCTGGCGGCGGCGATCGGTGCCGTGACGGTTCTGGCGCTCAATGTCGTGCTCATCGCCCAGGCCCTCGGCGTCGCCATCCCGGGTCTCTCGGCCGATTGACGGACCGGGCGCGCCCCGACGGTTCGACGGTGGCGGCCGTCGCCTGACGCGCGGGTGCGACCGCTGCCGCAGTCCGCGGAGCTCGACGGACGAAGCGCCGCCCCGCTCACATCGCCGTGAAAACGCCGGCTGGCAATGAAATTAACCTTGACAAAAGGTTTCCGCTCTGTCTGCCGAACTTACCTTAGGCCGTTCGATCTTAGATGCTATTGTATTTTCACGTAAAACAGGGAGACCGGCCGTGAGCTCGTTGGATAGTAACAAAAGCGATCAACAGGAGGCTGCAAGGGTTAAGACGCCGGTGTCTCCCGCCAAGGCCACGAACCAGACCTCCTTCGGACCGGAGGGATGGAACAAATCGGAGCCACGAGCCTTGCGAGCTGGCAGCCTCACACAGGCGCGGCAGGGCGATGCCGAATACACGTCGGCCTTCCGACTTGTCCACAAGGCGTCGGAAGCGATCGACGTCTTGCAGGAACGATGCCGTCGGCTCGAATCAGACATCCGCGACACGAACGAACGCTCGAGGAGCGAGGCCGAGTCTTCGGAGCGGGTCATCAAGGATTGGGAGCGGCTGGCGACCGCCCTCAAGGCGCAGCTGAGCAAGACGGAAGCGAACCTGGCCGACGCGCAGCAGAGCCTGAAGGCCTTGGAAGAGCGCGCGGCGGCTGCCGAGACTCGCATCCAGGAAACCGAGCAACGTCTGCAGGCGAGCGATCTTCGCGCGCAGGAGGCCGAAACGCGAGCCATGGCCGCCGAACAGCTCGCCTCGCAGGAAAGCGAGCTCGCCCTGTCGTTCCAGCACACCATCATCGAGGCGTTCGGGACGGACTCGCGCCTGTCATCGGCCTTGGCGGGCGAGTCGGGACACTGAGTCGGCCGGGCACGCCGCGCCACGCGTCTCTTGCTGGCCGACAGTCAAGGCGGTCGGCGCGTCCGTGTGCGCTGTCGACGACAGGCGAGCGTCGACGGGCAATCCCGACCGAGGTGGGGCCGCCACCCGCGAGCTGCCCTGGCTGTGCGCGTCGGCTACAGGATCCTGACCGGCCCCGCCGGCACGATGCCGGTCGGGTTGATGTGCAGGTGGCTGCCGTAATAATGGTGCTTGATGTGGAAGAGATCCGTCGTCCCGCCGAAGGCCGGTAGGTCGTAAAGCCGCCGCAGATAGGTGGAGAGAGCCGGATAATCCACGATCCGCCGCAGATTGCATTTGAAGTGACCGTGATAGACGGCATCGAAGCGGATCAGCGTGGTATAGAGCCTGATGTCGGCCTCGCTCAGCTGGCCGCCGACGAGAAATTCCTGGCCCGACAACCGCTCCTCCAGTCCGTCGAGCGTCGCGAACAGCGGCGCGACGGCCGCCTCGTAAGCCTCTTGGCTGCGCGCGAAACCGGCCCGGTAGACGCCATTGTTGAGCGTCTCGTAGACACGGGCGTTGATGGCGTCGATCTCGGCTCGGTGCGCTGCCGGATGATAGTCGCCCGGGGCGGCGCCGACCCCGTCGAAGGCCGAGCCCAGCATGCGGAGGATCTCGGCCGATTCGTTCGAGACGATCCGTCCCGTCCGCCTGTCCCAGAGCGCCGGGACGGTGACGCGGCCGGTAAAGCGCGGATCGGCGGCCGTATAGACCTGATGCAGGAAGCGGGCGTGGTGGATGGGGTCGGGGATGACGCCCGGGCCATCCGTGAAGGTCCAGCCGTCCTCGCGCATCAGCCAATGGACGACGGAAAGGCCGACCATGCCCTCCAGCCCCTTGAGCCGCCGCATGATCAGCGTGCGATGCGCCCAGGGGCAGGCGAGCGACACGTAGAGATGGTAGCGGCCGGGGTCCGCCGCGAATCCACCGTCCCCGCTCGGGCCGGGCGCGCCGTCCGGCGTCACCCAGTTGCGCAGCGGGCTCGCGGGGCGCGTGAAGGCCCCCGCCCGGTCGGTGGGGAATTCGCCGTCCTTGGCCCAGCGCCCCTCGATCAGCATTCCCATGACGGTCCTCCTCGCGCCCGGGACATCATACAGGGCCGTGGACGCGGCGCGAGCCGCCGCGTTTCGAAACATTTCATATATAAAATACATATACAAAGTTGACTTCAGCGGCCGAGATGGTGTCCTGGAGGTCCGATAGACCGATGACGGGCACATCATGCCCGTGGATGTCATTCAGGCGGCTCCCGTCCCAGGCTCGAGCGGCTGGCGCGAGCTTTGGCTGAAGGAGGACTGGTGGGCCATCTATCTGGGCCTCGGTCTTGTCATCGTCGGCACCCTGATGTTTGAGCAAGGGTCGAGCCTGACGTGGCTGGCGGTGACGCCGGCCAAATGGAGCAGTCTCGGGCAGCTTCTCGGCGACATGGCGGCCAATGCGCCGCGCTATCTGGCGCAATCGGCCTTCTGGCTCGGCGCGTTCTCGCTGGCGCTTGGCGTGCTCGGCTACAGGGCGCGGGAGTTCGTGCCCGGGATCCTGCTGCTCTACGGCCTGGGCCTGGCGATCTTCGCCGCCGGCCAGTGGACGGAGGCGTTTCGTTATAATCTCGAGCCGCCCCTGCTGGCGCTCATCGTCGGCCTCGCGATCGCCAATCTCGGCCTCCTGCCGCGCTGGTTCGATGCCGGCTTCAGGGTGGAGCTCTATGTCAAGACCGGCATCGTGCTGCTCGGTGCGACCCTGCCGCTGAACCTCATGATCTGGGCCGGACCCATCGCGATCCTGCAGGCATCGATCGTCTCGGTCCTGACCTTCCTGACGATCTTCTGGATGGCGCGCCTGCTGAAGCTCGACCGGCGGTTCGCGGCCGTGCTCGGCGTCGGCGGCGCGGTCTGCGGCGTCTCGGCCGCCATCGCGGTGGCGGGGGCCGTCGGGGCGCGCAAGGAGGATGCGCCAATCGCCATCACCATCGTCATCCTCTGGGCGATCGTGATGATCTTCGTGCTGCCCTTCGCCGGGCAGGCGCTGCATCTGCCGGCCGGTGTGGGCGGCGCCTGGATCGGCACCTCCGAATTCGCCGATGCGGCCGGGATCGCGGCGGCCGAGGCCTATGGCGGACTCGCGGGCCACGGCGCAGTTGCGGGAAATGCCGATCAGGCGGTCTGGGCCTTCACGCTGATGAAGGTGGTCGGGCGCGACGTGTGGATCGGCATCTGGGCCTTCGTGCTCGCTGTCGTGGCAACCCTGCGCTGGGACCGTCTCGACGGCATCGGCCAGCCGGACGCGGCGCAGATCTGGTGGCGCTTCCCGAAGTTCGTCATCGGCTTCGTCATCGCCTCGCTCGTCGTGACCGTCGTCTCGCGCGACTATTCCCTGCCGCATTACAGCCACGACGTCGTGCCGACGCTCGTCGGCCCGCTGAAGGACCTGCGCAGCTGGGCCTTCATCTTCTGCTTCCTGTCGATCGGCTTGACCACGCGTTTTCGCGACCTCGCGAAGGCCGGCGCCCGGCCCGTCCTGGCGTTCTCGGCCGGCGTGGCGGTCAATGTCGTGCTGGGTCTCGTGCTTTCCGCTGTCGTTTTCGCCCATTACTGGGAGACCTTGAGCCGATGACGATCCGGGCGCGCCTCCGGGAGTGGCTGCGCGGCGGGCTCGCGAGCCACCCGGCGAGAGCTTCCGCCGTATGCGGGCCGCCTGCTGCGGGCCGCCACGAGCCTCTGTGCCGGAACTGCGCGCACTTTTGCAACGATGCGGCGACGCTCGAGGCCGCTGTTCCCGGTCTTGGAAGTCTGGGCTCGGCTCACGCTTCCGTGCGCGCCGACGATGGACTGTGCCTGAAGCATGCCCGCTTCGTCACGCGGGGGTCGAATTGCCGCTTCTTCCGTGGACGGCTCGTCCGCTCGGCGGCTCCAGGGCGAGCAAAATAGGCGAGGATGCAACGATCAAGGCGGCGCCGGAACGAGCGGTGCCGGCTGCCATCGGGTGCCGACCAGGATGTCCCGGGAGACCCGGAGGTCGACCCTGCAGGCCAGCCATTGCAGCATCAGATGGGCGGTGTTTCCATCGGCGTCGCGCGCCAGGCTCGGAACCATCGCCGCACCCCTGTCCCACGGCAGGTGCAGATAGATGGCGCGCTGCGCGAAGACCGCCATGCCCGAGGCTTGCGGACAAGCGTCGGCGAGACGCCCCAGGCGGAACGTCATCGTGGCGACATCCGCATCGGCCTTGGCGCCGAACGCCGCCGTCTTCATGGCCGCGAGGCTCTTTCGGTTGCGCTCGTTGGTCGCGGCGGCATCCTGCACGTCGGCGGCATCGCGCGCCGATGCGCCTCGTTGCGGGAAGTTGGCCTCGGTGCCCGCCTCCTGCCATGTCTCGCCGTCGCGAGTCTCGGTCCGCATGCTGAGGATGTCGCGGCACCGGCCGCGCGTGACGATGTGTTCGGTCGCGCCGTCCCCGCTCCTACGGGAGGTGAACGTGACCGGCGGCCCGGTTTGCGACCCCTGGATAGCCAGCGTCAAGTCGAGCATGCCGCGGTCGAACAGAGCCCAGGAACCGGATCGGAAGCAATCGTCCGACACCGTCCCCTCGGGCGAGCGATCCGCGAAGACCGCACCGAGATCGAAGGTCTGCATCGTCCACCGCGGAGGCTGGATCCGCATCGCGGGGTCCGCCCGGGCGCCGGTCGACTCCGCTGCCACCGGTTCGACAAAGGCCATGACGGCGGCCGGAGCCGCAAGCAGGAGACATGCGACCGTTGCCTGCAGGCTCGACACGATCCTCGACCGGTGCATCATTTCAATATCCTCGAGGCCCCGATCCGGTCGGACATCCGCTTGACCCCCGTTTGCAGGCGTTCCAGAGTGCGCGCCGAGCACAGGGTCGGGTTGCGCGATGGGATATGCCCCGCAACCCGGCAACATGCCAGCGGGAGGGACTATGCCCAAGGTTTCGATGGTGGTGAACGGCAAGGCGGTCACGGCAGAGATCGATCCGCGGACCCTCCTGGTCCAGTTCCTCCGGGATCATCTGCGATTGACCGGCACGCATGTCGGCTGCGACACCAGCCAGTGCGGCGCCTGCGTGGTCCATATCGATGGCAATGCGGTCAAGTCCTGCACCGCGCTGGCGCTGTCGTGCGAAGGTGCCAAGGTCACGACGATCGAGGGCCTGGCGCGAGGCGCCGAGCTGCATCCGATGCAGGAGGCGTTCCGCGAGCATCACGGCCTGCAATGCGGCTTCTGCACGCCGGGCATGATCATGACGGCGGTGGATATCGCCAACCGCAACGGTCCCGACCTCGACGAGCACCTGATCCGCGAGGAGCTCGAAGGCAATATCTGCCGCTGCACGGGCTACCACAACATCGTCAAGGCGGTGGCGGCGGGCGCCAAGGCCATGGGCGCGGGCGCGCCAGCCATGGCGGCCGAATAGTCGATCATCCACCCGCATCCATGCCGGAGCGTCGGCCGCGGCCATATGGGCCGTCGGCCGCGATCAACAAGAACGACCGGCGTCTCACGTTTCGGAGGAAACCATGAGTGCTACCGGAATCGGCGCCTCGGTCCGTCGTCGCGAAGACCAGCGCTACATCACCGGCAAGGGTCATTACGTCGACGACGTCAATCGTCCCGGCCAAGCCCATGCCTTTTTCCTGCGCTCGCCCCATGCCCATGCGGCGATCCGGTCGATCGACAAGGCGGCGGCCGAAGCCGCGCCGGGCGTACTGGCGGTCTTCACCGGCGAGGATCTCGCCGCCGACAAGGTCGGCGGCCTGATCTGCGGCTGGATGATCCATTCCAAGGATGGCTCGCCGATGAAGGCGGGACCGCATCCGGCTCTGGCGCAGGGCAAGGTCCGCTATGTCGGCGATCATGTGGCGGTCATCATCGCCGAGACCTACGCGCAGGCCAAGGACGCGGCCGAGCTGGTGGTCGTCGATTTCGGCGTGCTGCCCGCCGTCGCGGTGACGGCCGAGGCCCGCACGGCCGGCGGCGAACCCGTCCATGAGGTGGCCCCCGACAATACCGTCTTCGAGTTCCATCTCGGCAACAAGGATGAGACCGAGGCCGCCTTCGCCAAGGCCGCCCATGTGACGAAGCTCGACATCGTCAACAACCGGCTCATCCCCAACGCCATGGAGCCCCGCGCTGCGGTCGGCGACTACGATTCGGGCACCGAGGCCTTCACGCTCTACACCACGAGCCAGAACCCGCACGTCGCGCGGCTGGTGCTCTCGGCCTTCATCGGCATCGCGCCCGAACACAAGCTGCGCGTCGTCGCGCCTGACGTCGGCGGCGGCTTCGGCTCCAAGATCTTCATCTATGCCGAGGAGACAGTCTGCGTCTGGGCCGCCAAGAAGGTCGGCCGGCCGGTGAAATGGACCGCCGACCGTACGGAAGCCTTCCTCAGCGACGCGCATGGCCGCGACCATGTCACCCATGCCGAGCTCGCGGTCGGCGCCGACAACAGGATCCTGGGCCTGCGGGTGCATACGGTGGCCAACCTCGGCGCCTATCTGTCGACCTTCGCGTCTTCGGTGCCGACCTACCTCTACGCGCCGCTGCTGTCGGGCCAATACAATATCCCGGCGATCTATGCCGAGGTCGACGCCGTCTACACCAATACGGCGCCCGTGGATGCGTACCGCGGAGCGGGACGCCCCGAGGCGACGTTCGTGATCGAGCGCATCATGGAGGTCGCGGCGCGCGAGCTCAAGCTCGATCCGGCCGAGTTCCGGCGCAAGAACTTCGTCACCAGCTTCCCGCACCAGACGCCAGTCATCATGTGCTACGACGCCGGCAATTACGGCGCGTCGCTCGACAAGGCGCTGGAGCTCGTCGACTACCAGGGCTTCGGCGCCCGCAAGGCCGAGGCGGCCAGGCGCGGCAAACGGCGCGGCATCGGCTTCTCGGCCTATATCGAAGCCTGCGGCATCGCCCCCTCGGCGGCGGTGGGCTCGCTCGGCGCGGGCGTAGGCCTCTGGGAATCGGCCGAGGTGAGGGTCAATCCGGTCGGCACGGTCGAGGTGCTGACGGGCTCGCATAGCCACGGCCAGGGCCACGAGACGACCTTCGCCCAGCTCGTCTCCGGGCGGCTCGGCATCCCGATCGACAATGTCTCGATCGTCCACGGCGACACCGACAAGGTGCAGATGGGCATGGGCACCTACGGCTCGCGCTCGGGCGCGGTCGGCATGTCGGCGATCTCGAAGGCGCTCGACAAGATCGAGGCCAAGGCCAAGAAGGTCGCCGGCTACGTGCTCGAGGCCAGCGACCAGGATATCGAGTTCAAGGACGGCAAATTCACCGTCAAGGGCACCGACAAGACGATCGATTTCGGCGCGGTGGCGCTGCAGGCCTATATCGCCCACAAGTTCAACGGCCAGGAGCTCGAGCCCGGCCTGAAGGAGGGCGCCTTCTACGATCCGACCAACTTCACCTTCCCGGCCGGCGTCCACATCTGCGAGGTCGAGGTCGACCCCGAGACGGGCGTCACCACCGTCGAGCGCTGGGTGGCGGTCGACGATTTCGGGGTGATCATCAACCCGATGATCGTCGAAGGCCAGGTGCATGGCGGCATCGCGCAGGGCGTCGGCCAGGCCCTGTACGAGGGTGCTATCTACGACAAGACCGGACAGCTCATCACCGCGAGCTACATGGACTATCAGATGCCGCGCGCCTATGACTTCCCCAACTTCACGGTGCAGACGACGGAAACGCGCTGCCCCTCGAACCCGCTCGGCATCAAGGGCTGCGGCGAGGCGGGCGCCATCGCCTCACCCCCCGCCGTGATCAATGCCATCACCGACGCGCTCGGCCATGAGGATGTCGCCATGCCCGCGACGCCGCAGGTCGTGTGGCGCGCCGCCCAAAGGTCGCAGCCCAAGCTGGCGGCGGAGTAGGCATCGGGCGTCATCATCCGCTCATCCCCGCGCAAGCGGGGATCCAGCGCAACAATCCGGCCGAAGGCCGACAATGATCGAAGTCGCGCTCACCTGGATCCCCGCTTGCGCGGGGATGAGCGGGCGGAGAATTCAGCGCCAGACATCCCGGAGATCTGCTCCATGTACGCCTTCAACTACCACCGCCCATCCAGCCTCGACGAAGCCGCGAAGCTCATCGCCGCCAATGGCGAGGCCAAGCTCATGGCGGGCGGGCAGACGCTGCTGCCGGCCATGAAGCTGCGTCTCGCCAATCCGTCCGACGTCATCGACCTCGGCGGCCTGCGCGAGAAGCTCGCGAGCATCACCGAGGAGGGTGGCAAGATCGCCATCGGTGCCATGACACGGCATGGCGAGATCGCCGCCTCGGATCTCCTCAAGGCGAAGATCCCGGCCCTCGCCGGCATGGCCGGCATCGTCGGCGATCCGGCGGTGCGCTCGCGCGGCACCATGGGCGGTTCGCTCGCCAATAACGATCCGGCCGCCGACTATCCGGCCGCGGCCCTGGCGCTCGGCGCCACCATCGTCACTAACAAGCGCGAGATCGCGGCGGACGATTTCTTCAAGGGCCTGTTCGAGACGGCGCTCGAGGATAGCGAGATCGTCACCAAGATCCTGTTCCCCGTGCCGGAGAAGGCGGGGTACGAGAAATTCCGCAACCCGGCGTCGCGCTATGCCATGGTCGGTGTCTTCGTGGCCAAGCGCCAGGGCGGCGATGTGCGCGTCACGGTGACCGGCGCCGGCGCCTCGGGCGTGTTCCGCGCCAAGGCCTTCGAGGCGGCGCTGTCCAGGGATTTTTCCGAGGGCGCCATCGCCGGGGTCAAGGCCTCGACCGACGGGCTCAACTCCGACATCCATGCGGATGCGGCCTACCGGGCGCATCTCATCGGCGTCATGGCCAAGCGGGCACTCGCTTCGGCCAATGGATGACACGGTCAGTCTCATTTCGTGTTGTCGGCAGGAAATGGTACAATGGCCTCATGAATGGTTCCTTTGAGGTTCCGGCGGAGCTTGAGGCGCTGGTGGCTGCGCTGGTAGCTCGCGCGTCGCCGAGGGCGATTTGGCTTTTCGGGAGTCGAGCCCGAGGCGACCATCGGCCGGACAGCGATTGGGATCTTGCGATAGCCTTGGAAGACGCTGCTCCTTCGGAACTGTTCGATCCACTAACCTACTGGTTTCTGCCCCGATCGCTTGGTGTTAAGGCAACAATCGTTCCGGTCTCGGCCGTCGACCTCGAAGAATCCTGGGGTCAACCCAATACGTTAGGCTACGATCTGGCGCGCGACGGCAAGCGGTTGAATGTCTGCGGGTAAGGCGATCGCCGCCGATTTAAGATTGGCAGCCCAATGCTTGAAGGATGCGAGGATCCTCGCCGAAGGAAAATCTCGCAACGCCGCTTATCTTGCTTCGCAAGCCGCAGAGCATCTCGTTCGGGCCGTTTCGACTTCGGAAGGCTTGCACATCGAGCGTGCGAAGGCTCACCAAATCGACACGAATATCAGGTCATTTCCGAATGAGAATGTCGACAAAAAAGCTTTCCTGAATATTTCGACATTGGAAATTTACGCCACCACCTATCGCTATCCGACGATTGCCGGCCGGATAATTCCTACGCCAGCATGGGATCAGCTCGAGGAGGAACTGGATCGCATCGAGAAGCTGCTGGCGCTGCTGTTTAAACATTTCGGGGTTGATCCGGCGAGCGACGGGCCAGCGTCGAGCATCCGACCTCGAAGATAGCTCCAGCCGGGTCTAAAGCTCGCGGAACCAAAGGCGCCGCGCCGCCGTCCTATCCGGACATGGCCCTGCGCTTCGAGGTCATGGGCGGCAAGGGCAGCGCGGCATGGCGGAAACGAGCGGCGGCCCAAGTCCTCACCCGGCACCGAAAACCCGCTGGAGCGCCGAGGCCATCCACTCGGTGGAGCAGTGGGTCTACATCATCATCGGGGTGATGCTGGTCCTGGCGCTGCTGCTGGCCTTGGCCGGGGCCGCCAAGCTGCTCTGGGGTGGTCTCGGAGACTGGTCTGGCGCCGAGACGACGGTCCAGATCATGGATCGGCTCCTCTTCGTGCTGATGCTGGTCGAGATCCTGCATACCGTCCATGCGTCGATCCGCACCGGCACGCTGATGTGCGAGCCGTTCCTGATCGTGGGGCTCATCGCCTGCATCAGGCGCGTGCTCGTCATCACCCTGCAGACGTCGCAGATCACCCAGCCCGACAAGTGGAACCCGGCCAATACGGCACTGTTCCATGCGGCCATGCTGGAGCTCGGCGTGCTGGCCCTGCTGATCACCGTCCTCGTGGTTGCGATCCGCCTGACCAGGCCGCTCGAGCGGCCGGCGGGCACCGTCGGCCACGTGGACGGGCAGCCAGGCTGACGCGACCAGCCGCTTGCCCCTCAGGGCTCGGCCGTGCTTTGTGGCGTCGGACGAGCCGCGCTCACGCAACGGCCGTGATCTCGAAGCAATCGGAACCGCATGCCTGCCGACCCATCCTTGCCAAGCACGATCGACGACACGCTCGCGCTGCTCGAGCGGGCCGATTACGTCGGCGACCGGGCGCTCGCGACCGTGCTGTTCCTCAGCCTGCGCCTCGGCCGCCCGCTGCTGCTCGAAGGCGAGGCCGGCGTCGGCAAGACCGAGATCGCCAAGGTTCTCGCCTCGGCCCTCGGCCGCAAGCTGATCCGCCTGCAATGCTACGAGGGGCTCGATGTCGCCTCCGCGGTCTACGAATGGAACTATGCCGGGCAGATGATGGCGATCCGCCTCGCCGAGGCCGGGGGCGGCATGACCCGCCAGGGCCTGGAGGAGGACGTCTTCTCCGACCGCTATCTCGTCAAGCGGCCGCTGCTGCAGGCGCTCGAACCGATGGCCGAAGGCGCGCCCGTGCTGCTGATCGACGAGCTCGACCGCACCGACGAGGCTTTCGAGGCGTTCCTGCTCGAGATCCTCTCCGACTACCAGGTGACGATCCCCGAGCTCGGCACCGTCAAGGCGGCGCAGCCCCCCATCGTCGTCATCACCTCGAACCGCACGCGCGAGATCCACGACGCCCTGAAGCGCCGCTGCCTCTACCATTGGATCGACTATCCGGATGCCGAGCGCGAGCGCAGGATCGTCGCCGCCAAGGCGCCGGGCGCCCCCGCTGCCCTGACGCGCGAGCTCGTGGCCTTCGTCCAGAAGATCCGCAGCGAGGACGTGTTCAAGTCGCCCGGCGTCGCCGAGACGCTCGACTGGGCGACGGCGCTCACCGAGCTCGACGCCGTGGCGCTCGACCCCGAGACCGTCGACAACACCCTCGGCGTCCTGCTCAAGTATCAGGACGATATCGCCCGCATGGCAGGCTCGCGCACCAAGGCCCTCATCGACGAGGTGAGGGCGGAGCTCAGCCTCGCATGACGGAGAGCGCCGCAGCGGCAAGGCCCGTGCTGGAGCCGCCGGGTCTCGCGCCGGGCCGCGATTGCGGCAGCTGTACGCTCTGCTGCAAGGTGTTCCGCATCGTCGAGGTGGATAAGCAATCGGGCCAGTGGTGCCGCCATGTCGTCCAGGGGCGGGGCTGCGGCATCCACGATACGCGGCCCGAGGTCTGCCGCCATTTCTTCTGCTTCTGGCGGCAGAATGCCACGCTCGGTCCCGACTGGAAGCCGGAGCGCTCGAAATTCGTCCTCTATCGCGAGATGAAGGGCAAGAGACTCGTCGTGGCGAGCGACCCGTCCGTTCCGACGGCGTGGCGCCGGCAGCCCTATTACGATGCGTTCAAGCATTGGGCGCGGCGCGACGCGGCGAAGAACCACCAGATCCTGGTCTTCAACGGCAAGCGGGCGACGGCCGTGCTGCCCGACCGCGACCTCGATCTCGGCATCGTCGAGGTCGGCGACGAGATCATCTATCATGTGGTCTCCGGCCGCATCGAGGTCGAGCACCGGCGGCGCTCTCCTCAGTCCCCGCCGGGCGCGGACGGCGTCTCGGACCCGGTTCAGGGCAGACAAGACTAAGCAGCCTCGCATGGCTAACGCCGTGATTTGTTTCGCTTCGTAGGCAAACTCGTGAGAGCTTGCTTAGAACGAGCGATCCGCCGCGCGACCGGTGAGACGGCCGTTCCGGCCTGCCACGACCCCGCCCGCTCGCCGAAATGATCTCCTCGCAGCCGATTGCCTCGTCCCCGCCCCTGGCAAGCGCCGAAGTCTCGTCTAACTAAACAGGGTCTTGCGCCTGAAGCCCTGGCTGTGGAGAGATCGATGCGGTCCGAAGCGACGAGCGCGCCCCTGGCGCTGGACGACGATACGCTCGCCTTCGCCCGGTCCGTCTTCGATCACGTGCGCTGCGGACATACGGCCGAGATCGCCGCGCTGCTCGACATGAACCTGCCCGCCAATCTCATGAATCACAAGGGCGACAGCCTGCTGATGCTGGCCAGCCGCCATGGCCACCTCGATCTCGCCCGGCTGCTGCTCGATCACGGCGGCGACGCCGAGCTCGGCAACGGCCGCGGCCAGACGCCTCTGGCGGCAGCGGCCTTCAAGGGCGACATCGCCATGGTGCGGCTGCTCATCGATCGCGGCGCCGACGTCGATGGCCGCGGGCACGACGGCAAGACGCCGCTGATGGTCGCCGCCATGTTCAACCGTTCCAAGATCGTGGACCTGCTGCTCGCCGAAGGCGCGGATGCCGGCGCGCGCGATGCCGCGGGCATCACGGCCCAGACGGCCGCCGAGCTCCTGAACACGCCCGATACCGCGGAGCAGCTCGCCCGCATGGCGCAAGGGTGAGCCTGCGCGCAGCAGTGGACAGGACGCCGGCAATCTGCAAGGACGAATGACAGAGGCCGGGGTCACCGGCGGCTTGCGTTTCAGGATCGTGTCATGGAGGCGTCCCGGCCCAGGCATTGCGCGCCCCGGCAGGTCCTCGTCTCATGAGCGACCGCGCATCGGGCGCACTGCAGGACAATGAGCGCCATCGCCTGGCGGTGCTCGACCGCTACGACATTCTCGATACCCCGCCCGAGGCGGGCTATGACGACATCGTCCAGCTCGCGAGCCAGATCTGCCAGGCGCCGATCGCGCTCGTCAGCCTCGTGGCCGAAGACCGGCAATGGTTCAAGGCGCGCCTCGGCGTCGACCTGAGCGAGACGCCGCTCGACCAGTCGGTATGCGTCCACGCCCTGCGCCAAGCCGGCCTGACGATCATCCCCGACCTGACGCTCGACGAGCGCACCTGCCGCAACTCCCTCGTGGAGGGCGACGCGCATCTGCGCTTCTATGCCGGCGCCCGCCTGGAGACGCCCGAGGGCGTGGCGCTCGGCACGCTGTGCGTCGTCGACAAGGTGGCGCGCCCAAGCGGCCTGACGGAGGCGCAGCAGACCGGCCTGACGATCCTGGCCCGGCAGGTCATGACGCGGCTCGAGCTGCGCCGCTCGACGGCGGAGCGCGAGGCGGCGGTCGCAAACCTGCGCGAGGCCGAGACCCGGCACCGGCAGATCCTCGACAGCGCCCGCGACTACGCGATCGTCACGCTCGATCTCGACGGGCTCGTGACGAGCTGGAACACCGGCGCCGAGCTGATCCTCGGCTGGACCGAGGCCGAGATGGTGGGGCAGCCGGCCCGGCTGTTCTTCATCCCGGAGGACGATGCCCAGGGCATCCCCGAGAAGGAGATGCGGAACGCTCGCGAGGTGGGGCGCGGCAACGACGAACGCTGGCATCGGCGCAAGGACGGATCGCGCTTCTGGGCCAGCGGCGAGATGATGCCGCTGCTCTCGGCGACGGGCGAGCACGTCGGTTATCTCAAGATCCTGCGCGACCGCACCGCGGCCCGCCGCGACATGGCGGCGCTCTACGAGAGCCGCGAACTCGCGAGCTCGCTGATCGACGTCAGCCCGCAGATCGTCTGGTTCGGCGACACGCAAGGCAACGTCACCTATTGCAACGCCTTCTGGTACGATTACACCGGTCTGACGCCGGGCGAGACGATCCAGGACGGCTGGAGCCGGGTCATTCGCCCGGACCGGCGCGATGCGGTGCTGGCGGTCCGCGCCGAAGCGATCGCCGCGGCCAGTCCCTACGAGGTCGAGATGCCGCTGCGCCGCGCCAGCGACGGCCGCTATCGCTGGTTCCTGGCGCGCGGCAAGCCGGTGATGGACGAGACCGGCGCGGTCAGCCGCTGGATCGGCATCGCCATCGACATCGATGCCCGCAAGCGCGCCGAGACCCGGCAGGCTGCCATGGCGGAACTCGGCGACCGGCTACGTCGGCTGACGGATGGGACGGAGATCGCCCATGCCGCGGCCGAGGTCATGGGCCGCTTCTTCGAGGTCGGCCGCGCCGGCTACGGCACGCTCGACCGCGCCGGGGAGACGGCGCTGATCGCCAAGGACTGGACCCGGCCGGGCGTGGCCAGCCTCGCCGGCCTGCTGCGGTTCAAGGATTTCGGCCCCTTCATCGACGACCTCGATCGCGGCGAGACGGTCGTCGTGGCCGACTCGGCGCGCGATCCCCGGACGAAGGCCGTCTCGGCCGCCCTGGCTGCCGTCGATGCGAGGAGCTTCATCGCCATGCCCTTCCAGGAGGGCGGCCGGACGGTAGCGGGCTTTTTCCTCAGCGACGGGGCGGCGCGCGATTGGTCGGAGGCGGACATCAAGTTCGTCGAGGACGTCGCCGAGCGCACCCGCTTCGCCATCGAGCAAGTCCGCGCCGAGGCGCAGCTCCAGGCGCTCGCCGCCTCGCTCGAGACGCAAGTGGAGGAACGCACCCGTGAACGCGACCGGGTCTGGACCAATTCGCGCGATCTCCTCGTCGTCATCGGCGTCGATGGCATCTTCCGTTCCGTCAATCCGGCCTGGACCGCGATCCTGGGATACCGACCGGAGGAGGTCGTCGGCCATAGCTTCCACGACTTCATCTTGCCGGAGGATGCGGCGCGCACCCGGCAGAGCCTCGACGAGCTCGCGGCCGTCCGCGGCACCGGCACCTTCGAGAACCGCTACCGCCACAAGGACGGCACGCCACGCTGGATCTCCTGGTACCGGTTGCGCGAAGGCCGGCTGATCTACGCCTATGGCCGCGACGTCACGGCCCAGAAACAGCAGTCGGAGGCCCTGCGCCACGCCGAGGAACAGCTCCGTCAATCGCAGAAGATGGAAGCCGTCGGCCAGCTCACCGGCGGCATCGCGCATGATTTCAACAACCTGCTGACCGGCATCATGGGCGCGCTCGATCTCGTGCGCCGCCGCTTGGCGCAGGGGCGAGGCGAGGATGTCGACCGCTACATCGGCACCGCCATGGCCTCGGCGGGCCGCGCCGCTGCCCTGACCCATCGCCTGCTGGCCTTCTCCAGGCGCCAGCCGCTCGACCCCAAGCCGACTGACGCCAACCGCCTCGTCGTCGCCATGGAAGACCTGCTGCGGCGCACCCTCGGCGAAGCCATCACGCTCGACATCGTGCTGGCGCCGGACGCCTGCCCGGCGCTGTGCGATTCCCACCAGCTCGAAAACGCCCTGCTCAACCTCGTCATCAACGCCCGCGACGCCATGCCGGACGGCGGCCGCCTGATCATCGAGACCGGCAGCGTCGGGATCGACGCCGGCGTGGCGCGGGACATCGCGCCCGGCCGCTATCTTCGCGTGACCGTCACCGATACCGGCTTCGGCATGCCGCCGGACGTGATGGCGCGCGCCTTCGACCCGTTCTTCACCACCAAGCCGATCGGCCAGGGGACCGGCCTCGGCCTGTCGATGATCTACGGCTTCCTCAAGCAGTCGGAGGGCCACGTCCGCATGGCGAGCGAGGTCGGCCGGGGCACGACCGTCACCATGTTCCTGCCGCGTGCCGAGGCGGATGCGGTGGCCGAGCCGGCCGAAACCGCGGCGGCGCCCGCGCCGCGCGCCGGCGTCGGCGAGACGGTGCTCGTCGTCGAGGACGAAGCCGCGGTCCGCGACCTCGTCGTCGAGGTGCTGAGCGATCTCGGCTACCGGGCGCTCGAAGCATCCGACGGCCCCTCCGGCCTACGGCTGCTGCAATCCTCCGAGCGCATCGACCTCATCGTCACCGATGTGGGCCTGCCGGGGCTGAACGGCCGCCAGCTCGTCGACCAGGCGCGGCTCACGCGCCCCGCGCTGAAGGTCCTGTTCATCACCGGCTATGCCGAGAGCGCGACCTTCGGCACCGGCCGCCTCGACCCCGGCATGCAGATGATCACCAAGCCCTTCGCGATCGACGCGCTGGCGGCGCGTATCCGGGCGATGATCGAGGCGGGTTGATGCCGTGTGCGCTTTCCTTGCCGCGGCTCTTGCCTTAATGGGTGGCCGAGGCCGCCTCGGCGGCGGGCAAGCCAGGTATCATGACGCGCGCGACCGACGTTGCCTCCGGCAAGACCCATACGGACGAGAACTTTCCCGTCGCGTCGCATCTGATCGCCGCGCGGCACCGCCCCGCCGTCATGGCCTTCTATCATTTCGTCCGGGCCGCCGACGACGTGGCCGACCATGCGACCCTCACGCCGCCGCAGAAGCTCGAACATCTCGACCGCCTCGAAGCGAGCCTCCTCGGCCGAAGCGCGAGCGAGCCGGTCGCCGAGCCGCTGCGCGCCGTCTTGGCGGAGCGCAAGCTGTCGCCGCGCCACGCGCTCGATCTTTTGAGCGCCTTCCGGCTCGACGTCACCAAGAGCCGCACCGCCGACTGGGCCGACCTCATCCACTACTGCAGCCTCTCGGCCATGCCGGTCGGCCGCTACGTGCTCGACGTCCACGGCGAGAGCCAGGCGACCTGGCCGGCCTCGGACGCCGTCTGCGCGGCATTGCAGATCGTCAACCACCTGCAGGACTGCGGCAAGGACTTCCGCGCCCTCGACCGGGTCTACATCCCCGACGACGCGCTCGCGGCCGCCGGCCTCGACACCTCCGCGCTCGGCGCCTCGGCCGCCTCCCCGGCCCTGCGCGCTCTCGTGCGCGATCTCGCCATCCGCACCCGCGGGCTGCTCGACGAGGGTGCGATCCTGCCGCGGCAGGTCCGGGATTATCGGCTGGGCCTCGAGACGGCGGTGATCGTCGGCCTCTGCCGCCACCTTACCCATGTGCTCGAAACGCATGATCCGCTGAGCCAGAAGGTGCACCACGGCAAGCTCGCCGTCCTGCGCATCGCCGCCGGCAGCATGGCCACGACGACGCTTGGGCGCCTGCTGCGGCCGCGACCCTCGGTCTCCGTCGCCGGAGCGCGCCGGGCGTGAGTGCGGCGGCGCAACGGCACGGCGCGGCCACGGCCCCAGGCGGGACGGCCGACGCACCGGCCGCGCAGCAGGCGGCGGGCTCCTCCTTCTATGCCGGGATGCGGGTGCTGCCGAAGCCGCAGCGCGAGGCCATGTATGCGATCTATGCCTTCTGCCGGGCCGTCGACGACATCGCCGACGAAGGCGGCACGCGCCAGGAGCGGCAGGCCGGGCTCGATCGCTGGCGAGCCGACATCGAAGCGCTCTACGCCGGCCGGCCGGCCGGCGCGGCCGAGCCTCTCGCCGGAGCGGTCAGCCAGTTCGGCCTCGCGAAAGAAGATTTCCTCGCCGTGATCGACGGCATGGCGATGGATGCGGCCGAGGACATCCGCGCACCGGACGCGTCGACGCTCGACCTTTACTGCGACCGTGTCGCCAGCGCCGTCGGCCGGCTCTCGGTGCGGATCTTCGGCGTCTCGCCGGCGCGCGGCGTCGATCTCGCCCATCATCTCGGCCGGGCCCTGCAGAAGACCAACATCCTGCGCGACATCGACGAGGATGCCGCCATGGGCCGGCTCTACCTGCCGCGCGAAGCGCTCAGCGCCGCCGGCATCGAGACGACCGATCCCGCGGCCGTCATGGCCCATCCGGCGCTCGGTCACGCCTGCGCGCCACTGATCGCCGAGGCCCGCGCCCATTTTTCCGCGGCGCAAGCCATCATGGCCGGCGAACCCCGCAAGACGACCAGGGCACCGCGACTGATGGGCGCCGTCTACGCCCAGGTGCTCGATGCCATCGCCCGGCAGGGGTTCGATCCGCCGCGCCTCCGGGTCAAGGTGCCGAAATACCGCCTTCTGCTCGCGGTGCTGCGCCACGGCATTTTCTAAAGCCATGACTCGCGGCACGGTCCATGTGATCGGCGCCGGCCTCGCCGGCCTTGCCGCCGCGCTGGCGCTCGACCCCGCCCGGCATCGCATCGTGCTGCACGAGGCGGCTCGCCACGCGGGAGGCCGCTGCCGATCCTATTTCGACCAGACGCTCGGCCAGGTGATCGACAACGGCAATCATCTCGTCCTGTCGGGCAACACGGCGGTGCGCGAGCATCTGAGCACGATCGGCGCGCAGGACAAGCTCGCGGGCCCGGCCGAGGCGGCCTTCGATTTCATCGATCTCGCGACGGGCGAGCGCTGGCGGCTGCGGCCCAATGACGGTCCCCTGCCCTGGTGGATCCTGGCGCCCGGCCGGCGCGTCCCCGGCACGCGGGCCAAGGATTATCTCGCCCTCGCGCGGCTGATGCGGGCCAGCCCCGATGCGACCGTCGCGGAGACGATGCGCTGCGAGGGCCGGCTCTACGAGCGATTATGGCATCCGCTGCTCGTGGCGGCGCTCAACACCGATCCCAAGATCTCCTCGGCCGCCCTGGCGGGCGCGGTCGTGCGCGAGACGCTGGCCAAGGGCGGCGCAGCCTGCCGGCCGCTGGTGGCGGTCGAGGGCCTGGCCGAGGCCTTCGTCGATCCGGCGCTGAAGACGCTGGCGGGACGCGGGGTCGAGGTCCGCTTCGACCATCGGCTGCGCGGCCTGGCTTTCGAGGACACTCGCGTCGCCGGCCTCGACTTCGGCGACGACCATGTGGCGCTCGGGCCGGACGACGCGGCGATCCTCGCGGTCACGGCGCCGGTGGCGGCGATGCTCGTCCCCGGGCTCGATGCGCCTCAGGCCTTCCGCGCGATCGTCAACGCCCATTTCAAGGCTGAGGCGCCGGCCGGGCAGCCGCTCCTCGTGGGCCTCGTCAACGCGGCCTCGGAATGGGTGTTCAGCTTCCCGGGCCGGCTGTCGGTGACGATCAGCGACGCCGACCGCTTTCTCGACACGCCGCGCGAGGAATTGGCGGCGCTGATCTGGCAGGAGGTCGCGGCGGTGACGAAACTCGACCCTGCCGCATTGCCGCCCTGGCGGATCATCAAGGAAAAGCGCGCCACGTTCGCGGCGCTGCCGCAGGAGAATGCCCGCCGCCCGGGGCCGGATACGCGTTGGGACAACCTCAAGCTCGCCGGCGACTGGACGCGGACCGGCCTGCCGGCGACGATCGAGGGCGCCCTGCGCTCCGGCAAGCACGCCGCGAAGCGGATCTCGGACAAGGCATAGAGCACTCATCTGGTCTGGACCCCATGGATCGACAGCAAACGCCCCGCCTTTCGCCCGCCACGCTGGCTTCGGCCGCGCCCGGCACGGCCCGTTTCGCCTATGACCGGGCGCGGCTGCGGCCGCGCATCGTCCATCTCGGGCTCGGCGCCTTCTTCCGGGCGCACGGCGCCCTGTTCACCGAGGACGTCCTCGCCACGGGCGGCGACTGGGGCATCGTCGGCGCCAGCCTCAAACGGCCGGACCAGCGCGACCGGCTCATGCCGCAGCACGGCCTCTACACGGCGGTCGAGAAAGGCCGCGACGGCGACCGGGCGCGCATCGTCGGCTGCCTGCTCGATGTCCTCGTCGGACCGGAAAGTCCGTCCGCCCTGCTCGACCGGCTTTGCGCGCCGGAGACGGCGGTCGTGACCCTGACCGTGACCGAGAAGGGCTATTGCCACGATCCGGCCTCCGGCCGGCTCGATGCTGCCCACCCCGACATCCGCCACGACCTCGCCGACCCCGCGCTGCCCCGCTCGGCGGTAGGATTCCTGGTCGAGGCGCTGGCGCGGCGGCGGTCGGCGGACCTCGCGCCGTTCACGGTCGCGACCTGCGACAACCTCCCCGGCAACGGCAATCTGGTGGCCGGGCTCGTCCGGGACTTCGCTTCGCTACGCGGCGATGGCCTCGCGGCCTGGATCGAGCGCCATGCGGCCTTCCCGAGCAGCATGGTGGACCGGATCGTCCCGGCCGAGGCGCCGGGCGACGCCGAACACGTCGAGCGGCTAACCGGGCTCCATGACGCAGCGCCGGTCAGCCACGAGCCGTTTCGGCAGTGGGTGCTGGAAGACCGTTTCGTCGATGGTCTCCGGCCGCCCTGGGAGCGGGCCGGCGTGCAGTTCGTGACCGACGTGGCGCCCTTCGAACATGCCAAGCTGCGCATGCTCAACGGCTCGCATTCGGCGCTGGCCTATCTGGGCTATCTGGCCGGATACGAAACCATCGTCGATGTGGTGTCGGACGAAGTCTTCGCCGCATTTGTCGGGCGGTTCTGGCGGCACGACGTGATCCCTGTGCTGCCGGAGCCGCCCGGCCTGCCGCTCGCCGGCTATGCGGAGCAACTGCTTCAGCGCTACCGCAATCCGGCGATCCGCCACCGCACCTGGCAGATCGCCATGGACGGCTCGCAGAAACTGCCGCAGCGGCTGCTCTCGGGCATTCGCGACAACCTGCGGCTGGGACGTCGCTTCTCCTTCCTGGCGCTCGCCGTGGCCGGATGGATCCGCTACGTCGGCGGCATCGACGAGAAAGGCCAGGTCATCGACGTGCGCGACCCGCTCGCCACGCTGTTGCGCGAGCGGCTCGACATGGCCGGCCGCGACCCTGCCGCCAGCGTCCGGGCCATCCTCGACGTCAGGGCCGTCTTCGGACCGGACCTGCCGGCGGATCCGGTCTTCGTCGGCGCCGTGACCGAGGCCTATGCGCAGCTCCAACGCATCGGGGCGCGCGCCGCCGTCGCGGCTCTGGCCGGGAGCGCTGGCTAAGCCAGAAGGCTCCGAACGCCGATCAGGCCGGCAGGCGCCGGCCCCATCCCGCGTGATGCCCCGTCACGCGGACAGTCCGCCTCCCGCGCCACCGTGGAAGCTGAAATCGTTGCGATGCTGTTTCAGGTCCGCGACCGAGACGCCCTGGATGGTGATCGAGTCCTTGGCGTCGAGATGCAGGACGGCGTTGCCGAACTGATCCGTCGTCGCATGGTTGAGGATGCCAGCGAGACGCTGCGCATCGGTCGCGTTGGGATTGCCGTTCGGGACCCTCGCCAGGTCGATCGTATCATGGTTCTGGCCCGACAGCTTGAACGACGTGATCACGTCGTTGCCGAAACCGGGCGTGAACACGAAGGTGTTGTGGCCCCCCACGCTGTAGAAGAGGTCGTCCTTGATCGAATGCAGGGTCTGGCCTGGCACGAGGCCTTGCACGGTGACGACGGCTCCGGACGAGGTCTGCGGTTCCTTGTAATAGACGTCCTCTTCCACCGGTTGCCCATTGGCATTGTAATCGTCGTAGATCGCGAAGTAGGGCTGGTTGTTGAAATAATTGCCGTTGGCCGTCAGCACGCTGAACGAACCATCGTCGTTGTAGAAGAATTGCGTCTGCAGGAAGACGTCGCCGTTCTTCTGGAAGAAGGTCTGCCCGGTGAAGTTGCCGGTGGTCGGATCGTAGCTGTCCTGCTGCGCCTTGAACGGGAAGCCCTTGAGGCCGGCTTCGAGATCGTAGTTGGCCGTCCCCGCGAATTGGTTGCCGATGGCATCGGTCTCGGTCGCGGTGATGAAGCCTTGCGTCGCAGGTCCGACGGCGTCGTAGAACGTGAAGGTGCCGTCCGCATTGACGGTCGCGGGACCGAGGTCGGTCGGCGTGCCGTCGACATCCGCCGTGATCTCGACGCTCGACACGCCGGCCGAGCTCGAGACTTGGCCGGTCAGCGTGAAGACGCCGAACCCGTCGTAGGTGACGCCCGGGTCGAAGCTGACCGATCCCGTCGACGAGGGGCCGACCCCGGCATTGGTCGGCGCCTGCGGGGTCGAACCGGTGGAGGGTGGGGTCGAGCCGGTGGAGGGCGGGTTCGTCGGCGGTGGGTTGGTCGGCGGCGGCGCCGCCGTCACGTCGACCTCGACGCTCTGGCCCAGCGGCGTGGTGTTCTGCAGGTAATGGTAGGTGCCGGGACTGCCGAGAGCCGGGCCGGCCCCGGGACCGCCAATGGCTGCGGCCGTAAAGATGGGACCGCCGGCCTCCCGATAGACGATATCCGTTAGACCATCATTGTTCAGATCCGCCACCGCGACCGTCGGCGCCAGTCCGACAGCAGTGGGGTCCGTAGCGGCAAGGAGAGTCGTCGGCGTCGAGGAGAAGGTCGGCAGGCCGTTCACGACCCCGGTGTTCAGGAAGGTGACGATGCTGCCGTTGGTCTCGCCGACCACGAGGTCGAGCTTGCCGTCGCCGTTCATGTCGCCGAGGGCGATCGTATCGTTCGACGCGTTTGGATCGTTCGACGCAAGCTCTTGATCGATTGCGGCAAACGGGTCGGTCGCGGCTGCCTCGAACGTCGTCGTGCCTGCGGATCCGACATAGAGCTGGAGTTGCGGCGCGAGCCCGGTATCACCGTTGCCCGATGAGGTCAGGCCGACGAAGTCTGCCGCGCCGTCGCCGTTGACGTCGCCCAGCGCAAAGCTGTTCGTGGAGGGCGCGGCCGCCTTGCTGCCGGAGGCATCCTCGAATGTCAGGAGGCCCTGGTCCGAGAAATTCGGGGTCGAGGTCGTTCCACCATTATTCGGCAGCGTTGTATTCTGATAGAATTCGTAGCCGGGCGGCCCATTGTTGTAGGTCTGCGAGATGATGTCCTGCAGGCCATCCTGGCTGAGGTCGGCCAGCGCGAAATTCGATGTGAGGTTGTAGGTGGAGTCCGCGGTCACGCCGCTCGATACTGTGCCGAACGATGGACTCGAGGCCGTGCCGGAATTGTCGCTGACCTGCAGCGCGCTATATTGGGAGGATCCATTGATGGCGGCAAGCGCGAAAAGCTGGAAATTGCTGCCGCTTAGGATATCCGTACGCCCGTCGCCATTGAGGTCGGCCAACGCGATGCTGCTGGGCGGCCCAAAAGGAAAGTTCAGTGCGCCCGTCGGCGTGGCATTCGCCGTCATGTCGGTGAAGGCCAGCCGGCTCGGATCGTAGGTGGCGCGGCCGAATTCGTCCGACACCGCGATCGTCACGTTCCGAGACGCCGTCGGTGACCCGCTCGCATCGCTGTAGCCGAGGTTCTGGACGATCGTCTGTACGTCGGCCGCCGAGCCCGAGGTCAGGTTGGCCGTGAAGGTACCGGTGTTCTGCTGGTAGCTCCCGATCTGCTGGCCGCCCTTGCTGATGGCACCGTTGCTGAAGGCGAGCCCACCGAAGCTGCCGTTCGGCAGCGACACGATGTCTTCCGGCAGCAGGCCCGAGACCGTAATCGTCCCGCTGGTGAAGTCGGCGTCCGTGAAGATCGCCGCTGGGGCGAGCGGCGTCGGCGCATTGCCGACCGTGTAGGCTTTCGGTGAGGCGAGGCCGGTCAGCGTCGGCTGCACGGGCGCCGTGGTGAAAGTGAAGCTGCCCGGATCGGAAATACCCTCGTAAGGTCCGCCCTTACCGAGGAAGGCGTCGGACTCTATCGTCACGTAGTAGCTCGTCCCGGGGTCGAGCGGATCCTGATGCAGCGGCACGTCGACAAGACCGTAGGTCGCGTTGGCACCCGAAACGGTCGTGAACGCGAGGCTTGTCGCCGGGAAGGTGTCCACGATTTGGTGGTCGCTCGCCCGATGCAGCTCGACGTTGCCGCTGCTGCCACTCACCGGAGCATTGAACAGAAGATAGAGGTCGGTCGCGGTGCTGACGTTCGACGCCGGTTGGCCGTTGTAATCGAGGCCAGGCGTCATGCCGATCAATTGCGGGTTGCTCGTTGCGACCACGATAATCCTCCGATCCCAAATATCGCTAAAAATCAGTAACGATTATGCATCGATATCCTGCGGTTCGAGTCAATGGCCCGAAGCGGGCGAGTCGAAAAAATAGCGAGAATGCGGCATTTAGGGTGAATCCCGACAGGGCTCGCGCGGCGAGCGCCTCGCTTGCGTCGGGCGCGCCCGGATGGCCTCATCGCCCGGGCCTATAACCGGAAGCAGACGTCGTCATGGTGCCGAAGCTGATCCACCAGACCTGGCGCGACGCGGAGATTCCCGAGCGCTTCAAGGCCTTCAGCGTCTCCTGGCTCAGGCATCATCCCGGCTGGGACCATCGGCTGTGGACCGACGCCGATCTCCGTGCCCTCGTGGCGGAGCGCGAGCCTGACTTCCTGCCGGTCTTCGACGGCTATACGCGGCCGATCTGCCGGGCCGACGCCGGCCGCTACATCCTGCTCAAGCATCTCGGCGGTCTATACGTCGATCTCGACTTCGAATGCTTCCGTCCCCTCGACCCGTTGCTCGACGGCGCCGGGCTCGTCATCGGCATCGAGCCCGACACCCATGCGGCGCTCGAGGCGCCGCGCCGGCGCAGCCTTGCGAGGATTCTCTGCCCGTCGCTGATCGCCAGCGCTCCGGGGCATCCCTTCTGGGACGCCGTGATCGCGACGCTCGTCGCGAGCCGCGATGCGGCGGACGTGCTCGACGCCACCGGTCCGTTCCTGCTGACCCGCGTCTACGAGGCTTTCCCAGAGAAATCCTCGGTGCGGCTGCTGTCGCCCGACCTGATCTACCCGGCCGACAAGACCGAGATCGGGGGCGGACGGCTCTTCGACCTCGCGGCCTGGGAACGGGCGACGCGCGACGCCTATGCGCTTCACCATTGGGACGGGGGCTGGTGGCGGCCAGCTTCGGCGAGCGCCGGCGTCCCGCAGCAGTTCAAGGCGACGGTCGGCGGGCCCGCCACCCCGCGCACCATCGCGTCGGAAGCCATGCCGCGCGTCTCCTGCCTGATGGCGACGCGGGACCGGCCCCGGCAGGCAATGCTCGCCGTCGACTGTTTCCGGCGCCAGACTTACGCCAACCGCGAGCTGGTGATCGTCGACGACAGCCGCGACGACGAGCTCGCCCTGAGGCTCGCGGGCGATCCCCTGATCCGCGTCATCCGCCCCGCGGGCGGCGGCGCCAGCCTCGGGCAGGCCCGCAACCGTGCCGTGGCGGAGGCTCGGGGACCCTACGTCTGCCAATGGGACGACGACGATCTCTACGACCCTCTCCGTCTCGCCGCGCAGATGACCGCGCTGCGCAGCGCCGGCGCGCGCGCCTGCCTGCTCGACCGCTGGACGATGTGGTGGCCGAGCGAGCGGCGGGTCGCGGTCTCCTTGCGCCGCGATTGGGAAGGCTCGTTGCTCTGCGAGAAGGCGGCGCTCTCGCCCTACGCGGACCTGGCCCGGGGAGAGGACACGCCCGTCGTCGAGCGCCTGCTGAGCGAGGTCCGTACCGTCCGTCTCGATGCACCGCGGCTCTACGTCTACGTGGTGCATGGGCGCAATACGTTCGGCACGCCGCATTTCGAGGCGCACTGGACCCACGCCGAGCCGCGCTTCGAGGGAGAGCGGGCGCTCGCCGTCGAACGCGAGCTCGCCCGGCGCCTGCCGCTCGCCGCCTATGCGGCGCTCGGTGGCCGCCGCGACCTCGCCGATCTCGGCGAGATGGGGACGACCGGCCCGGCCGACCGGCCCGCCGCGACGGCGCCGCATTCCCAGGCCAGGAGCCTCGCCCTCTCGGCCTGCTTCGGAGCCCAGCTCGATGAGGCGAACAAGGCCCTCGCCTCCGGCCGGCCGCAGGCTGCCCGCGGGATCTTCGACATCCTGCGTCGCGATTGGCCGGGACGCCCCGAGGGGCTCGAGGGATTGGCGCGGGCTTTCGGCCAAGGCCTCGACTGGCCTCGTGCGATCGACCGCTGGGACGAGCTCGTCGTGCTCTTCCCCGCCTATCGGCCCGGAGCCCTGGGCCGCGCACGCGCCCTGACCGAGCTCGGCCGTTTCGCCGAGGCGGAGCAGGTCTTCGCAGCGGCGCTCGGCGCGGCAGAGACGCGCCTGTCCGCCCTGAAAGGCCTCGCCCGCAACGCGGCTCAGGCCGGCGATTGGCGAAGCGCGCTGACGCGCTGGAGCGAGATCCTGGCCGAGGCGCCGGGCGATGCCGACGCGATTGTCGGCCGCGTCCGCGCATTGCTGGGGCTCGGCCGCTCCGAGGACGCCGAGCGCGACACCATGGCCGCGGACGGCAGCCTCGGAGCCGACGACCGCATCCTTCTGCGTGCCATGCTGCTGCAGAAGCGGCACAGAAGCGACGAGCTGGCAGATCTGCTCGACGGTGCTCCCGAGGTCGTGGCCCGCAGCCCCAGCCTGCGGAGCGCCCGGCTCAACGCGGACAAGAGCCGCGGCCGGATCGACGCCATCGCGACCGTCGCCGCGGGGGCCGACCCGGACGGTCTGACGCGGACCGTGGCCGAGGCCGTCTCGGTCGCCCATGCGACGGACGACAATGCGCAAGGGCGCGACAAGCTCCGGCGCCTCTGGCAAACACAGGGCAGCGCTTGCCTGACGGCCGACCTCCTCTCGGCGACGCTTGCGGCGGTGCTCGATCAGGACGGCGAGGCCGAGGCCATCCGCCTCCTGCAACAGGTCGACGCCTTGCCGCTGCGCGAGCCGCGAAACGTCAAGCTGCGGCTGCTCGCCGCCTTCGACCGCCTGCGCCTCGGCCTCGCGACCTCGGCGGCGGACGAATTGCGTCGCATCGCCGACGGCTGCGAGGCCCGCGCACCGCTCGGGACCTGGCGGGAAGCCGTCTATGGGCTCGTCCACCGTTTCGCGCGGTTGGAGCATCACTATGTCGATGCACGGCTCGACACGGGGTGGCGAGAGGCCTCGGCCCGCGACATCCTCGACCATATCCTCGCCGCGGTCGCCGCCGGCCACGGCTTCAGCCTGATCCGTCTCGGCGACGGGGAGGGCAACTTCCTGCCCTATCCGGGTCGGCATCGCGCCATCGCAACGGACGACAGGGAGGCGACCCAATGCATCTGGTGGGGGCAGCCGAGACTCGATCCGCGCAAGTCCGAGGCCTTGAGCCGGGCGTTGCAGCAGGCCATACGCCGGGCCGACATCGTCGGCATCCCGGACCTGTCGCGCCTCGTCTACAGCCTGCCCGTGCCGACGCCCGTCGACCTCTTCGATTCCTGGCACGATTTCCGCGGCCAGCTCGCCGTGCTGCATCACGCCTCGATCGACATGGAGTCGATGCATCCCGACCGGTTGTTCGGCCATGGGCAGCGGCTGACCTCGTGCCACATCCACGCCGACCTCGCCGCCTTCGGTCTCTACGAGGAGCTCTTCGCCAAGCTCCGCCGTGTCTCGATCATCGCCTGCCACCCCGACCTGCCGGCGCGTCTCCACGCGCTCTTCGGCGTCGAGACGCGACGCATGATCACCATCCCGCACGAGCGCAAGGCTGCCGCGGCCTTCGGCTACGGCGAGCGCGGGGAGCACTGGCCCGATGCCTTCGAGCGGCTGCGGCGCGACCTCGACGTGGCGCCGGGCGACGTCGTCCTGGTGGCGGCCGGCTTCCTCGGCAAGATCTACGCCGACTGGATCAAGCAGAGGGGCGGGATCGCGCTCGACATCGGCAGCATCGTCGACTTCTGGTGCGGCTTCAGCACCCGGGCGCCCCATTTCACCCAGCGCTACAAGGGATCGCAGAAGCGGAGCGGGGCAAGGCCGCCGCCCGCGCCGCCGCCGAACCCGGCAGCCCTGCGGTCGAGGGGGGCGGCGATCCTGGCACCCTGGGCAGGCGGATCGGTACTGCCGGGGCTCACCCTCTACGCCCACGCGACCGATTCGACCGGCATGGCGATCGGCGGGCAAGGTCTCGCCGCGAGTCTTGCCGCGGCCGGCCTCGACCATGTCGTCGCCGATCTCGACACGCCGCCCTCCGGTCCGGCCCCGGCCGCTCGCGCGATCAACATCGTCGCCAGCAATCCCTGGATCCTGGAGCATGACCGCTACTGGGCGCCGCGTGGCGGCCTCACGCCGGCAAGCCTTCCGGGGCGCTACAATATCGGGGTCTGGGCCTGGGAATCGCCGACGACTCCGCCACCGCCGAGCTGGGCCAGGGCCCTGCCGGCCTTCGACGAGATCTGGGCACCGAGCCGCTACACCGCCGATTGCCTGGCCGCGACGATGGCCATCCGCGCGACCGTCGTGCCGCACGCGGTCGAGGCGGTTGCGCCGGCGCTCGGTCGCGACAGGCTCGGCCTGACGCCGGGTGCCTTCCTGTTCTGCTTCGTGCTTGACGGGCTCAGCAACGTCGAGCGTAAGAACCCCCTCGGCGCCGTGCGGGCCTTCTTTCGCGCCTTTCCGGACGGGGGAGCCGAATTGATCCTCAAGGCGCGCAATCTCCGGCGCGAGCTGATCGACGCGATCATGACGGAAGCAGCCGGCCGGCCCGGCGTCCACCTCCGTCTCGGCACCGAGAGCCGCGCCGAGACGCTCGGCCTCATCGCCGCAGCCGACGCCTATCTGTCGCTGCATCGGGCCGAGGGCTTCGGCCTCACCGTCGCGGAAGCCATGGCGCTGGGCAAGCCGGTGATCGCCACCGGCTATTCGGGCAACATGGAGTTCATGGGCGAAGCGACGGCCTATCCGGTTCGCTACACCCTGACGACGACCGACCGCCCGAACGGTGACTATGCGGCGGGAACGACCTGGGCCGAGCCCGACATCGACCATGCGGCCGCGCTGATGCGGGCCGTGCGCGACGATCCGGCGGAGGCTCTGCGCCGAGGCCAAGCCGCCAGCGCCCATATGCGGCAGCATTTCAGTGCCGCGGCGGTCGGCGCCCGCGTCGGGGCGCGGCTCGCCGAGATCGTGGCCGACAGCGGCGCCGCGACGACGCGCGCCACCGCCACACCGGCCCGGGCCGCCAAGCGGCCGAGCGTGCTCGTGCTGACGCCGGTGCGGGACGCCGCCCGGCATCTGCCGGCCTATCGACGCGCGCTCGAGGCCCTCGACCATCCCAGGGACCGGCTGTCGCTCGCCTTCCTCGAAGGCGACAGCCGCGACGGCACCCCCGACCTCATCGAAGGCTGGCTGCCCGATCTCGACGCGAGCTTCGCCCGCGCGACACTGCTCCGGCACAGCGAGGGCCTCGTCCTCGACCGCCCGCGCTGGGACGGATCGATCCAGTTCGCGCGACGGCGTGCCCTGGCCCGCCTGCGCAACCGCCTGCTGCAGGCGACCCTGCGCGACGAGGACTGGGTGCTTTGGCTCGACGCCGACGTGATCGGCTATCCGCCGGATACGCTCGGACGGCTCCTCGACACGGGTCGCGACATCGTCACGCCGCATTGCGTCAAGCGGCCGGGCGGCCGCTCCTTCGACCTCAACACTTTCCAGAGCACGTGGCCGTCGCTCGCCGAGGAGCAGCGATTCCTGCGCGACGGCATCGTCCAGCCGCCGAAGGGCGCCGGCCGACGCTATCTCGACGCCTTGCGGGGAACGGAGATGGTCCGTGTCGATGCGGTCGGCGGCACCATGCTGCTCATCCGCGCGGAGTTGCACCGGTTCGGGCTGAACTTTCCCGCCTATAGCCACCGCGGCTATATCGAGACCGAAGGCCTCGCCATGATGGCGCGCGACATGGGGGTCGCCTGCTGGGGCATGCCGGACCTCGAAATCCTGCACGCCGACGAGTAGGTCACGCGACCCTCGGCCGCGGCGGCAGGTTGGCGGCCGGCAGCGGCGTC
>DATBEH010000080.1:0-27208 GCA_036276175.1 Lichenihabitans sp. | reverse complement strand
AACCTGTCGGTCGATACCTCGTCGGTGGCGCTCATCGACTTCTGCAAGGATATCGGCGCGCTCTACATCGACACCGTGGTGGAGCCCTGGCCGGGCTTCTACACCGACACCAAGCTCTCCGTGTCGCAGCGCTCGAACTATGCGCTGCGCGAGACGCTGATGGAGCTGCGCCGCAAGCGCCCCGGCGGCCCGACGGCGGTGTCGACCTGCGGCGCCAATCCGGGCATGGTCTCCTGGTTCGTCAAGCAGGCGCTGCTCGATGTGGCGCGCGACACCGACGCCAGGGTCGACGAGCCGAAGAACCGCGACGGCTGGGCCGGGCTCGCGCAAAAGCTCGGCGTCAAGGGCATCCATATCGCCGAGCGCGACACGCAGCGCGCCAAGGCGCCGAAACCCCGCGGCGTCTTCGTCAACACCTGGTCGGTCGAAGGCTTCGTCTCCGAAGGCCTGCAGCCGGCCGAGCTCGGCTGGGGCACGCATGAGAAGCACCTGCCGCCCGAGGGACGCCACCACGATTTCGGTCCGGATTGCGCCATCTACCTGATGCGTCCCGGCGCCGGCACGCGGGTGCGCTCCTGGACCCCGAGCGCCGGCCCGCAGCACGGCTTCCTGGTCACCCACAACGAATCGATCTCGATCGCCGACTATTACACGGTGCGCGACGCGGGCGGCCGGGCCCTCTACCGGCCGACCTGTCACTATGCCTATCACCCGGCCGACGATGCGGTGCTCTCGCTCCACGAGATGGCCGGCCGGCAATGGCAGCGCCAGCCCGACTGGCACATCCTCTCCGAGGACGAGATCGTCGACGGCATCGACGAGCTCGGCGTGCTGCTCTACGGCCATGGCAAGAACGCCTATTGGTATGGCTCGCAGCTCTCGATCGAGGAGACGCGCCGTATCGCCCCCTACCAGAACGCCACGGGGCTGCAGGTGACCTCGGCGGTGCTCGCCGGCATCGTCTGGGCCATAGAGAACCCGGACGCCGGCATCGTCGAGGCCGACGAGATGGATTTCCGTCGCTGTCTCGATGTGCAATCGCCCTATCTCGGCCCGGTGATCGGCGCCTATACGGAGTGGACGCCGCTCGACGACCGCGGGATCCTCTTCCCCGAGGATCTCGACGCCGAAGACCCCTGGCAGTTCAAGAACGTCCTCGTCCGCTGAAGGAGACACCGATGAGCAAAGTCACGCTGTACCATGCGCCGCAGACGCGCTCCTCGGGCGCCGCGGTGCTCGTCGAGGAGCTCGGCGCCGACGTCGAGGTGAAGATCCTCAACATGAAGGCCGGCGAGCAGCGCCAGCCGGCCTTCCTTGCCGTCAACCCGATGGGCAAGGTGCCGGCGGTCGTCGACGGCGATGCGCTGATCACCGAACAGGGCGCCATCTATATCTATCTGGCCGATCGCTTCCCCGAGAGGAGCCTGGCGCCGGCGATCGGCGATCCGCTGCGCGGACCCTACCTGCGCTGGCTGGTCTTCTACGGCTCGTCCTTCGAGCCGGCCTGCGTCGACAAGGCGCTAAAGCGCGAACCGGGCCGCGCCGCGATGTTGCCCTACGGCGATTATGACACGACGCTCAGAACCGTCACCGACCAGCTGAAGCGCGGCCCCTACATTCTCGGCGAGCGCTTCACGGCGGCCGATCTCCTCTGGGGTGGGGCGCTTAACTGGATCACCATGTTCGGCATCGTCGACAAGACGCCTGAGATCGCCGCCTATGTCGAGCGCGTCACCTCGCGGCCGTCCTTCGCCAAGGTCAATGCGCGCGATGCCGAGCTCGTGGCGGCGCATGAAAAGGCGGCCAAGGGCGGCGCATAGCGAAACGGCGGCCGCCGCCCTATCTCTCCGGATCGATACGCGATCCACGAGAGGAGCCGACCATGCTCGACCAGACCTTCAAGGTCACGCACAGCGACGCCGAATGGCGCCGCATCCTCAGCCCTGAGCAATATGCCGTGATGCGCGGCCACGGCACGGAGCGGCCGGGCTCGTGCGCGCTGCTGTCCGAGAAGCGGGCCGGAACCTTCTCCTGCGTCGGCTGCGATACGCCGCTGTTCCGCTCGACGGTGAAGTTCGAGAGCGGCACCGGCTGGCCGAGCTTCAACGCGCCGCTCGAAGGCGCCGTCGAGACGACGAGCGACCGCAGCCACGGCATGGTGCGCACCGAGGTCCATTGCGTCACCTGCGGCAGCCATCTCGGCCATGTCTTCGACGACGGGCCGCCGCCGAGCCGCCAGCGCTATTGCATCAACGGCGTGGCGCTGACGTTCAAGCCCGAATAGGCATTACGGCGCCTTCCAGGGGAAGGTCCAGGTCTCCGTCAAGGCCCGGTTGCCGGCCTTGAGGAAGGCGCGCAGGTCGGTCGACTGGCCGGGCGGCAGGGCGATGTCGATGCCGGCCCGGAACCCGTCGATATGCGGGTTCGGCACCAGGAACGAGCGCGTGATGGTGCCGTTGGTGGCGGTGGGCACCACCGAGACGAGCGACGGATCGGAGGTGTAGTAGGGAAGATCCCCGCCCGAGAAGTCGATGATGAAGCGTCGCGACCCCGGCGGCGCGACCTCGGTCGAGCCCAGCGCCCGGGCCTGCGTCTGGTAGGTCTTGAGCACCCGCCCGCCGGGGGACAGTTTGGCGAGGTTGAGGCTCGCCGTGACCGTATAGGCGAAGGTGATCGCCTTGCCGGCCTCGGTCTTTCCGTTGGCGACCCAGCATGCCACGATATTGTCGTTGGTCTCGTCCTGGGTCGGCAGTTCGTCGAGCTCGACCTGGCCGTCGCCCCAGTTGCCGCGCGGCTCGATCCAGTAGCTCGGCCGCAGCTCATAGGCGAGGTCGAGGTCCTGATAGTCCTCGAAGACCCGGTCGCGCTGCAGCAGCCCGAAACCCTGCATGCCCTTGTCGAGGAAGGCCGAGACTTCGAGCCCGACTGGGTTGCGCAGCGGGCGCCAGATCCATTCGCCGCTGCCGGTATGCAGCAGCAGCCCGTCCGAATCGTGCAGCTCAGGCCGGAAGTCGTCCGGAAAGCGCCGATCGTTCTGGCTGGTGAAGAACATCGAGGTCAGCGGCGCGATGCCGATCTTGGCCCCCGAGCGGCGCGGGAAGACGGTCGCCGAGACTTCCATCACGCTCTCGCTGCCCGGATAGAGGTCGAACCTGTAGGCTCCTGTCACCGAGGCGCCGTCGAGCAGGCCGTAGATCGTCACCCGCTCGGCCCCCGGCCCTGGCGTCTCGATCCAGAATTCGCGGAAGAACGGGAATTCCTCCCCGTCCGTGCCGGCCCCGACCGCCAGGCTGCGGGCCGAGATGCCGTAGCGCTGCTTGCGGCCGAGGAAACGGAAATAGCTCGCACCCAGGAAGGCGCAGACCTCGTCGAGCACGTCGGGACGGTTGAGCGGATAGAGCAGGCGGAAGCCCGCGAAACCGAGGTTGAGCGGCAGCGGCTTGTCGATCTTGGTGCGGCCGTAGTCGAACAGCGCGGACGAATAGGGAACCGGCGTCGCGATGCCTTCGTGGATGATGTCGATGGTGACGGGCCGCGGGTAGAGATGCCCGAGATGGAACATCTCGAGACGGAACGGGCCGCCGTCCGTGCCGAGCAGCGCCTTGTCGCGGCGGAAGCGGATGTCGCGCCAGGCGTCGAAATCGAGCGCGGCCAAGGCCTCGGGCAGCGGCGGCGGGTTGGCCTCGAAGGGCGCCGCGGCGAGCTCCCGGGCGCGTTTGAGCACATCCTCGAAACCGAAATGGTTCACCGGCGGTTCTCCGGCAGCAGATTGCGCCCGGACGGGGGACGCAAGGGCCTCGACGAGGCCGGCGGCGATGCCGGCCACGATGGTTCGGCGGTCTATTCGGGGCATACTGGCTCCGGAAGGGGCACTGAACGGCGACGAGGTGACACGAACAGGCGCGAGTGGCAATGCCGCGACCGTCCCCGCGACGACGCCTTGGTCCCCAGTCGGCTCTCTATAAGCAAAATCGGTGCCCGTCGGGCCCCAAAAAGTGCGAAACGCGTGTTGCTTTCCCGGCGATCGCGCCTGGATCGACCGAACCGTTCCGGATCCGTCTTTGCAAGACGTGGAGTAGCTGGAGCCTCAGCGCGCCGGAACGCCGCTGCCGAACTGCAGCCACACCGTCTTGGTCTCCGTATAGGCTTCCAGTGCCGCCCGCCCCAGGTCGCGGCCGATCCCGGACTCTCCACCCATGCCGCCCCAGGGCAGGCGGGGATCGGTCGGGCCGTAGGTGTTGATCCACACGGTGCCGGCCCGGATGCGGTCGGCGAAGCAATGCGCCCGGTCCAGGTTTCGGGTCCATACCGCGGATGCCAGGCTGTAGGCGGTGCCGTTGGTGAGGCGCAGCGCCTCCGCCTCGTCGCTGAAGCGCAGGACGGAGACGACGGGGCCGAAGATCTCCTCCTGGGCGATGCGCATGCCACCGTCCACCCCGGCGAACACCGTCGGCTGCACCAGGTATCCCCGATTGCCGACCCGCTCGCCGCCCGCGACCAGCCTCGCTCCCTCCTTGCGGCCGACATCGATATAGCGCAGCACCGTGTCCAACTGCTTGGCCGAGATGACCGGCCCCATCGTCGTGGCCGGGTCGACCGGATCGCCGACGCGCAGGGCCGCCGCCCGGGCGGCGAGCCGCGCCACAACCTCGTCGTGGACGCAATCCTCCACGATTATCCGTGTTGCCGCCGAGCAGACCTGGCCGGCATTGAAGAACGCGCCCGCGGCGATCTGGCGCACGGCGGCCTCGAGATCCGCGTCGGCAAACACCACGCTGGCCGCCTTGCCGCCCAGTTCCAGCCCGACGCGCGTCACGTGCTCGGCCGCCGCCCGCATGATGGTCTTGCCGACGCCCGGAGAACCGGTGAACGCGATCTTGTCGATCCCGGGATGCGAGACCAGCGCGCTACCGGCCACGGTGCCGGGCCCCGGCACCACGTTCAGGACGCCAGGCGGCAGTCCGGCGTCCAGCGCCGCAGCGCCCAGCCAGAGGGCCGACAAGGGCGTCAGCTCCGCCGGCTTCAGAACCACGGTGCACCCGCAGGCGAGCGCCGGGGCGATCTTCCAGACCGCGTTCATCAGCGGGAAATTCCAGGGCACGATCGCCGCCACGACGCCCACAGGAGCCCTGCGGGTATAGGTCAGCGCGTCCGTCCGGACCGGGATCACGTCGCCGGCGAGCTTGTCGGCCCAGCCAGCGAAATGATCCAGCGTATCGATGGCGTTGGCGATGTCCTGGCGGCGTGTGGCAGCCAGCGGCTTGCCGGCGTCGATGCTCTCGACCATCACGATATCCTCGAACCGCTGCCGCAGGATCTCCGCCAGGCGGTTGAGGATGCGTCCGCGCTGCGCGCCCGTCATGGCGCTCCAGGGGCCGGCCAGCGCCTCGCGGGCGGCTGCCACCGCGGCATCCACGTCCGCCGCGCCGCCCCTGGCGACTTCGGCGATCGTCTCCTCGGTCGCGGGATTGAGGGTGGCGAAACGTTCGTTGCTCTGCGCGTCGGCCCAGTCGCCGCCGATCAGGAGCTTGGTGCGGGGCAGGATGGCAGCCAGGGTCATGACAAACTCCGATCGGTGATGGACGGAGAATCGCGACGACCGGTCTCGGATCAAACTGGAAATTCGGGAGACTCCATCGGAAGGTCCGATCAGTGGGTCATCGAGTCCATGCCATCGGCCAGTCCCGCCGCGACGTCCACCGTGCCCGATGCTGCCAGAAAAGCGCGCGCTATCGGCGAGAGCGGATCACGGTCGCTGGCGACGAGCCCCACGGTCTGGAAGGCCGAGGGACGATCTAAAGGGACCGCGCGCAGACCCCCGCCGAGCGCCGCGAGCAGGCTATGCGGCACGATGCTCGACCACTCGCCCATCCGCACATGGGCGCAGATCGCCAGCATCGATGGACTTTCCATACGGGGCGCGGCGGGTGCGGCGCCGGCCTCCTGGATGATGCGGTCGATGATCCGTCGGTTCTGCATGGACGGCGAGAGCAGGCAGAGGGGCATTTGGGCCGCATCGTACCAGGACACGCGGTCCAGGCCGGCGAACACATGCGGCTGTGCGGTCAGCAGGACGTATCGTTCCTGATAAAGAGGCAAGGAGCGGACGTTCTTCAGCGGCTCGTTGTCCAGATAGGTCAATCCGGCGTCGAGTTCGAACTCATCCAAGCCGCGCTGGATCTGCACCGAGGTCATCGAGTCGATTTGCACGCTCACCTTTGGGTATTGCCGACAGAACGGGGTGACGACGAGCGGTGCCGCCGCCATTGCGGCCGGAATGACTCCGAGTCGCAAACGTCCGGTCAAGCCCTGCTTCATCTCGATCAGGTCCTGCTCCAACCCATCCTGGTCGGAGAGGATGAGGTGCGCCCAACCCAGAACCCGCCGGCCCTCCTCGGTCAGGCCACGGAACCGCTGTCCGCCGCGGTCGATCAGCGGAACGCGCAATTCGGCCTCGAGCTGCTTGATCGCCTCGGTCAGCGTCGGCTGCGTCACGTGGCAGGCCGCCGCGGCGCGGCCGTGATGTCCTTCGCGAGCCAGGGCAACGAAGTAGCGCAGGTGCCGAAGGTTCATGGACGGCATCCAGACGAGAGCGTGATGCCGAAAAGTCGGCACGGGTTTTCGGATGACATCATGCCCCAAGATGCTTGAATCGATCACGTTCACGGTTTTGGATCGGCTCGATCCACAATCATCGTGATCCAAAGTGTTTCAGAAGCGTCGTCGTCCGCCCACGGGAGCTGGCGAGCGAGCGTTTCACAGTCCGCGCGCCGCCATGCCGATGGGCGAGACGGATGGTCCGATGCCGCGCCTTCTGTTTCAGTCCTGCGACAGGGCGGCGCCGAGCTTGTCGAAGTATTTCGTGACGAGATCGATGTTGCCCTTGTTCTGCACCGGCGTGGTCTCCTTGAGGTCCTCGCCGAGCTGTTCGAGCATGTCCGATTTGTCCTTCGGCTTCATCGATTTGTCGCGCTTGACCTGATCGATCTGCTGCTTGATCATGCCGTCCGCGCCGATATATTTCTTTGTCTGCGGATCGATGCCGGCTATGACGAGGTCGATATTGTCCGCCACCGTCTGATATTCGGCGCCGCTGGCGAAGCCGTTCTTCTTGGCGATGGCGTCGAGCTTGGCGAGGGTCGCCGCATCGGGCTGGCCGGAGCTGTTGTCGGGCAGCGCGTCGAGCAGGGCGCTGATATCCTTGCGGGCCGCCAGGAAATGCTGGATCTGCGCCTCCGTCAGCGGGATCTGCTTCACTTGGTCGGGCGCGGGGGTCGCCGCCGGCGGAAGCGGCGCATCCTGGGCAAAGCCCGTCTGGCTCACGGCGAGAAGCGAGGTCGACGCCATGGCCGCGACGACAAGCCTCGCCGCGAGGGCGTTGAAGATTGGGCGCATTGTCTCCTCCACGTTCGGCCTCCGCCCGCGCTAATGCGCGGCAGGGCATTTTGTGCCGGGGCCGCCCGGCGCTCGACGGCTCAGGCGGCTTCGGATTCGGCGTGGACGGTGTCGAGGCCGTCCTCGGCCACGGGGAACAGCAGCCGGAAGGTCGTGCCCGTGCCGGGCGTGCTCGTCACCGTCACATCGCCGCCGATCCGGCGCATGAAGCCATGGACCTGGGCGAGGCCGAGCCCGGTGCCCGTGTCGGCCTTGGTGGTGAAGAAGGGTTCGAAGATGCGCTTGAGATCGCCCGGCGCGATGCCGGCGCCGCCATCGGCTACGCTCAGCGCGACGAAGCCCGACCCGGTCTCGGGCGCGACGAGGCGGGTCGCGATCCTGACCGTACCGCCCTCCGGCATCGCCTGGCGGGCATTGACGACGAGGTTCATCAGTGCCGCGTCGAACTGGGTCCGGTCGGCCCGGCATTCCGGCAACGCGGGCGCCAGGTCGAAATCGAGCTCGACGGTGGGGCCGGCCGCATGGCGCAGCACGCTGCCGATGCCCGAAACCAGCCCGTTGATATCGGTGGCGCGGACCTGCATCTCGTGGCGCTTCGAAAAGGCCAGGAGCTGCGTGATGAGGCCCTTGCCGCGCTCGAGCGCCGCTTCGGCCGCCTGGAGGACCGGCTCCCTCGGGCCCTGCTTGCGGACCAGCGTCAGGGTCGACTGCATCACGGTGAGCAGGTTGCGGAAGTCGTGCGCCACGCTCGCGGTCATCTGGCCCAGCGCTTCGAGCTTCTGCACGGTGACGGCCCGATTGCGGGCACGGCGGCGCTCGGCCAGGCGGCGCTCGGTCACCACGGCAAGCGCGACGACGAGCAGCGCCGCGACGCTGGCGGCGCCGAGGATCGGCGCGGCGCTCCTCATCCAGCGCGAGCGCAGGTCGGCGATATCGGTGCCGACCGCGACGACGAGCGGGTAGCCCTGCGCCCGGTGGTAGGCGACGATCTGCGGGTCGGCTTCGGAGGGCGACGAGCGGAACTGGCCGAGCTTCGCCGCGAGATCGAAGGGCGGGGATGCATCGGGCACGCCCTGGCTCGTCCCGACGCCCGTCGAGGCCAGCAGAATGCGGCCGTTGTCCTGGTAAAGGTCGATCGAGGCACGCGGGCCGAGATCGAGGTTGCGGTAGAAATCCCGGAAGTAGCGCGGGTCCACGCTGGCCATGATCACGCCGGCGAACCGGCCGTCGGCCGTATCGAGGCGGCGCACGACGGGGATCGCGCCATCGAGCGCGGGCCGGTCCGCCGGCGGGCGGCCGATCAGCATCTTCGTTCGGGGGGCGTGCCGCAGGGCCTGAAAATAGCTCTGCCCGGCCAGGGTCCCGGCGATGGCGGCGTCCGAGGTCTGCGTCACGCGCCCGTCCGCGTCGGTGACGACGAGGGCGTGGATGAAATCGACCTCGGCAACGCGCTGGCGCAGCAACTGCTCGAAGCCCGACGCATGGTCCGGCAAGGGACCGGCCACGATCGACGGTTCGAGGCCGACGAGCGTCAGGTCGACGGCCTGGAACGTCCGCGTCGTCTGTTCGGCCAGGAGATAGGCCAGGGTCGCGCCCCTGTCGCGCGCATCCCGGATGCTCGTCGCCCAGGATTGCCACAACAGGGCGCCGACCAACAGGCCGAGGAGCAGGACGACGAGGCCGGCGACGCCGTAGAGCCCTCGGCGCAGGCTGGCGGCGCCCGGCTCGTTTTCCGTCGTTTCTCCGGATGGCAGCGATGACATGGTCTCGATCGCCAGGATCTTGGAGACGCGACTGCGGCAATGCGAGCACCTTGGCCAGGGATGATGGCTCTTGTTTGACGCTCGCGCTCGGCTGGGCTAGCGGTCGGCCGAGAAAGACAGGCGGCCAGGATGCTGATCGGGATCGACTGGGGCGGCACCAAGATCGAGGGAATCGCGCTCGCGCCGGACGGAGCCGAGCTCGGGCGCGTCCGGCAGGACACGCCCCGGCACGACTATCTCGGCTGCATTCGCACCATCGTCGCTCTCGTCGAGCGGCTCGAGGCCGAGGCCGGTCGACGCGGCAGCATTGGGATCGGCATTCCGGGCTCCCTCGATCCCGTGACGCGGCGCGGCAAGGGCGCCAGCTCGACCTGGCTGCTCGGCCGTCCCGTGGAGCACGACCTCCACACGGCGCTGGGTCGCGAGATCAGGGTCGAGAACGATGCCGATTGCCTGGCGGCCTCCGAGGCGGTCGACGGCGCCGGCGCAGGCTTCGACGTGGTCTTCGCCGTCATCCTCGGCTCGGGCGCCGGCGCGGGAATCGCCATCGGTGGGCGAGCCCATCACGGCCCCAACAATTCGGCCGGCGAGTGGGGCCACAATCCGCTGCCTTTTCCGATGCTGGCGGAGATCCCGGGGCCATCCTGCTATTGCGGCAAGCACGGCTGCATGGAAACCTGGGTGTCGGGCCGGGGCTTCGCGGCCGACTATGCGCGCCATGCCGGCGCCGAGGTGCCGACGCAGGACATCGTCGCCCGGATGCGTGACGGCGAGCCCCTGGCCCGGCTTGCCTGGACCCGCTATGTCGACCGCGCCGCCCGTGGTCTTTCCGTCGTCGTCAACACGCTCGATCCCGATGTCCTGGTGATGGGCGGCGGCATGTCGAACATCGACGAGCTCTATGAGGCGCTGCCGGAGGCGATCGCTCGCTACACCTTCTCGCCGGTGTTCCGGACGCCCGTCCGCAAAGCGGTCCACGGCGATTCGAGCGGCGTCCGTGGCGCCGCCTGGCTCTGGAAGGACCGGAGCTCCAACCCCTGAGGACATGCATGGACCACGCCGCATTGGACGCCCGTTTCGCCTTCGCCTCGGAACTGATCGAGGACGCCGGCGCGCTGGCTCTGAGCTTCTTCCGGCGGCTCGACACGCTGACCGTCAAGAGCAAGGGCCTGCAGGACGTCGTCAGCGAAGCCGATGTCGAGACCGAGCTCCTGATCAGGTCCCGCCTGAAGGCGCGCTTTCCCGAGGATGGGTTCCTGGGCGAGGAGACCGGTCGGGCGGAGCTCTCCGGCGCCGGCGGCGTGTGGGTCGTCGACCCGATCGACGGCACCCAGCCTTTCGTCAGCGGCATGTCGGGCTGGTGCGTGTCGATCGCCTTCGTCGCGGACGGGCGTCTCGAGATGGGCTTCGTCAATGCGCCGGCGCGAGCCGAGCTCTTCATCGGCCGGCGGGGCGGGGCGGCGACGCTGAACGATCGGCCGATCCACGTCTCGGGCGCCTCCTCGATCACCGACGGCATCCTGGCGATCGGCTATTCGACGCGCCGGCCGCCCGACAGGTTCCTCGAGGTCTTTGGGGGTCTGATCCGGGACGGGGCGATGTTCCATCGCGAGGGGTCCGGCGCTCTGTCGCTCTGCTACGTGGCGGCGGGCCGGCTCGTCGGCTACGTCGAGATCCACATCAATTCGTGGGATTGCCTCGGCGCGGTAGCGGTCATCCAGGCGGCCGGCGGCGAGGTCAACGACTTCCTCGCCGGCGACGGCTTGTGGTCCGGCAACCCGCTCGCCGCGGGCACGCCTGGCGTCTATCCCCGCCTCGCCGCCGCGCTCGGCGCCTGAACTCGCCTCGGCAGCGGTTCGCCGTCGCCGGACCCAACCAGCGATAGAAATTCATGACCGGTATGCACTCCGGGTTAAGCTCTCGGCGGCAAGCTACGGCTCCTGAGCACCCGAGCGATGGCAGGCCTATGTCCGATCCCCGCGGAGACCAGGGCACGATGGCGCAGCCTTCGCTCAGCGGGCTGTCGTCGGACCCCTGCGTGGCCGCGCTCCTTGCGGCGGGGCTGTGCAGCACCGGCATCGGCCTGTCGCTCTACGACGCGCAAGACAATCTCATCTTCGCAGGCGGCAATTTCGCGCTCTGGTTCGATGTCGAACCCGGCCCGCAGAGCTTTGCGACCATCATGCGCCGCTGCCACCGGCTCGGCCGGGGTCCGCTCTTCACGCTCGCCGAGGATGCGTGGCTCGCCATGGCGCAAACGAAGCGCCGCAGCGCGCCGTTCCGCCGCTTCGAGGTGGACATGGTGGACGGCAGCTGGCTCATGGTGACCGAGGCCACCTTTCCGGACGGAGCGCTGCTGTCGACCTTCGCCGACATCACCGCGCTCAAGACCAACGAGAAGGCGCTGCGCTACGCCCATGACCTCGCCGTCTCGGCCGCGGAAACGGACTGGCTGACCGGCGCGCCCAACCGGCGCCGGATGATGCGGCGCCTCGGCGATCTCGCCGCGCTCGGCGAGAGCGGCGGACGTCTCTTCAGCATAGGGCTCGTCGACCTCGATCATTTCAAGGCCGTCAACGACACCTACGGGCATGATTTCGGCGACGCGGTGCTGCGAACCTTCGCCGAGGCCGGCCGCGCATCGGTGCGGCGCGAGGATATGTTCGGCCGCGTCGGCGGAGAGGAGTTCATGGTCATCGTCAGCGGTCCGCAAGGCGATGCCGAGGCCGTTCTGGGGCGGCTGCGAACACGTCTCGCGCATTCGAGGCGCAACGGGCTGCAGGGTGTCTCGTGCACCTTCTCCGCCGGCATCGCCGGCTGGCGACCCGGCGACAGCGTGGACGCGCTCTATCGTCGCGCCGACCAGGCCCTCTACGCGGCGAAGCGATCGGGCCGCAACCAGGTGTCGCTCGCCAAGGCCGGCTGAGCCCCACGACAGCCCGGTGTCGCTTTCCGCAACGGCATGGCTCCGACATCCGCCGCTCCGGTCTTGCGCAGATCCGCGTTGACTCGCAGAGGGGTTGCGCTTTGACTGAACAATATCGGTCGGTTGGAGCGTAGATGTGATCTGCGACGTCGATGAGCCGCGCCTGCGTCAATGCATCGATGCGGTCTACGATGCAGCCGTGTCTCCGGCCCTTTGGCCTGCCGCGTTGGAGCGGCTGGCACCCCTGTTCCACAGCGGGTTCGTCGACCTGTTCACGCGCAGCCACGATCGCGAGCATGTCAACGGCCTGGCGCATGGTCTCGATCGCGCCGATTACGAAGACAATTTCCTCGGCTTCTGGTTCAGACGGAACGTCTGGGCGCTCAAGAAGCCCGTGCGCGTCGCCGGTGAGGTGATCTCGACGCGCCGCATGGTGGATCCCGGCGACCTCCGTCGCAGCGAGATCTACAACGAATATCTCCATCCGCGCGGGTTGCATGAAGGGCTGCGTCTCTCGCTCTGGGTGGGAGCGACGGACCTCCAGGACATCTCGATTCTGCGGCCGTGGTCCGGCGGGCCATTCGGGCCGGCGGAGGTGGCCCTGGGCGAGATCCTCCTGCCGCATCTTCAGCGTGCCGCCTCGGTGACGCGTCGATTGAGGGACGTCGATTTTCGGTTCGAGACGCGCTCGGAGGACTCGGGTGCAAGCCGCTTTGCCGTGATCCTGTTCGACGCGGCAGGCGTGCCGTTTTGGTTCAACGCGGCGGCCCGGGGCCTGCTGGCCGAAGGGCGGGTCATCAGGAGCGCGGGGCCGGAGCTTCAGGGCCTGTCGCCATCGTAGACCCGAGCCATCCGACACGCCGTGGCAAAGGCCACCGGAGCGGCGGGATCGCTTCGACAAGGCGCCAATGTTCCGCTTCCCGGCCCCATGGGGTCGGGCGCGTCGAACATGGTGGTCCTGCCGACGTCCAACGCTGGCGACTGGACCCTGTCGCGGCCGCCCGCCGCGGTGGCGTTCCTGCGGGTCTCCGCCGCTTCGCTGCTGTCGCAGAGCGCCTTGAGGGACGCCTTCTCGCTGACGAGATCGGAGGCCGAGCTGGCGCTGGCGCTCATAGGCGGACGCACGCTGCGCACGATCGCGGAGACGAGCGGCCGGAGCTTCAACACGGTGCGTAGCCATCTGGCGCGGTTGATGGAGAAGACGGGCACGCGAAAGCAGGTCGATCTCGTCCGGCTGCTCGATGACGTGGCGGCATTCGGCCCCGCCCGTTCGGCCCCGCCGGCGCGGCCCCACTGAGCGTCCTGCCTATTCCCGCAGGCGCCGAGGCGCGCCGAGGTCCGGCCGCCTTGCCGCTCAGTTCATGTCGCGCGCCACGCGGAAGCCGTTGCTGTAGTAGCGTACCGCCGTATCGTACTTGAATCTGACGCCCGAATAGAGATACTTGGAATCGTTGTTGAACGAGCCGCCACGCAGCACGTGCTGCGAACAGTCGCCCGTCGTGCGCGCGGTGCCGTCGCTCGGGGCGCCGTCGTAGGACGGATTCCAGCAATCCTCGACCCATTCGGCGGCGTTGCCGGCGGTATCGAACAGCCCGAAGGCGTTGGGCTGAAAACTTCCTACCGGCAAGGTCTGGCCGGCCGGCTTCTTCTGGCAATCCGAACAATTCGCCCGGTCGGTCCCGACATCGGGACCCCACCAGAACAGGCTGGCGGTCCCGGCCCGGTCGGCATATTCCCACTCCGCTTCGCTCGGCAGTCGATAATGGTGGCCGGTGGTGCGGGAGAGCCATTGCACATAGGCTTGCGTATCGAGCCAGCTGACGCCGATGACGGGCCTGTCGCCGCGACCCCAGCCGTGGTCGCCCGGCTGGAACTTGCAGCCGCCGGCGACCACGCAGGCATCCCACTGGGCGAAGGTCACCTCGTGGCGCCCGATGGCAGGAGGCTTGGCGATCGTCACCGCATGGACCGGCTTCTCGTAGCCGAAGCCGCGCGTCGTTCCCATGTCGAAGCTACCGGCCGGCAGCACGGTCAGGTCCGGGCAGGTCGGGCAGTCCTGAATGAAATGCAGCTTCCCCGCCTCGGAGATCGGCTTGATCTCCGCGATCTGCGGGGCCGCGGTCGGTGGCGGGGCTGCGGCAGGAGCCGGGGCCGCCGCAGGGGCCGACGGGGTCGGCGCAGGGGTCGGCGGCGGCGCCGCAGGGGCCGACGGGGTCGGCGCGGGCTGCGGGACGGCAGCAGGCGGCGTGGCGACGGGTGTCGCGGAGGCAGGAGGCGGCGGCGCGACAGGCGGCACGGTGCTGGCCTGCTGCTGCGTCTGGGCGGCGGCCGGACAGACGGCGGCGGCGGCCCGCTGCCCGGCCTCGCTCAACCCGGCCGGCGTCGGCGCCCGTGTGCGATAGTCCTCGAGGCATTTGCCGGCGTGGCAAGGATCGGCCTCGATACAGGCGAGAGCCTGGTTGAGCGGCTCGTCCTTGGGAGCGGCCTTCGGCGCCTCGGTTCGAGCCGTGGGCGCTTCGACGGCGGGCGCCGGTAGGCTCTCCGTCCGAGCCTGCTGGTTTGCCGGAGTGGCGCTCGGCGATGGCGCCAGGATGCCGCCCTTGAACGCCAGGAAGGCCCCGCCGGCGACGAGCAGCAGCACAAGCGCGCCGACCACCGCCCAAAGAGCCGACGAGCGTGATCGGGGCGGGTCCGTGCCGGTGCGTGACGGCTCGGGCAGGCCTGTCGGACCATGTGTCGTGGACCCCCGCTCCGGGCGCGCCGCGGTCCGAGCGGACGGGGCGTCGCGTTGCGCCACCGCGATCTCGTCGATGATGGCGGCCGCGGAGACCGGCCGCTGCCGCTCGTCGATCCGCATCATCCGATCGATGATCCGCAGCAGGGAGGCAGGATAGCGTCCCGCGGCGGCCGTCTCGGCGGGCACCAGCGGATCGTCGCGCAACCTGCGCAGCGAATCGACCGGCGCCGTCCCGGTCACGGCACGATAGAGGATCGCGCCGAGGGCGTAGAAGTCGCTCCACGGGCCCTGCTGGCCGCCGACGCCATATTGCTCCGGAGGCGAATAGCCGGGCGAGGCGATCCTGGTGACCGACCGGCTGCTGCGCATCCGGAAATCGCGCGCCGCGCCGAAATCGATCAGCACCGGCGTTCCGTCGTCGCGGATGATGACGTTGCGGGGCTTGAGGTCGCGATGCAGCACCGCCTGCTTGTGGACGATGTCGAGCCCGTTCAGGATGCCGCCCAGCATGATCCTGAGATCGGCTTCGGGGAGAGGGCCGCGGGCCAGCACCTCCTCGAGCGACGGGCCGCGCTCGAACTGCAGGACGATGTAGCCGGTGCCATGCGCCTCGAAGAAGCGGCGGACCTGCATGATGTTCGGATGGCGGAACCGCGCGATGATCCGCGCTTCCTCCAGGAAGGCGTCCAGCCCCTCGCGCAACGCTTCCTTGTCGGAACTCGATTTGGCCTTCGCGGTCATGTCGGAGACCCGGACCGCGACCTCGTTGGGGAAGAATTCCTTGATCGCGACGATCTCGTTCAGCAGCGTGTCGAGCGCCCGGTAGGTGATGCCGAAGCCACCGTGGCCGAGGACCCCCTCGATCCGGTATTCGAACAGCATCGTGCCCCTAGGGAGGGCGAGCTGGTGGTCGTCGGATTGGTCGGGACCGTCCATTCTCTACCGTTGCGCCATCAGTTGCCGATGCGGAAGGCGATGCCGTCGAGCGGGCGGCACGCCGTCTGTCCAAGCGATACCGCAAAACCGTTGACAGCTTTCTGCACCTGGCAGCGAAGCGGGAAGCGGGTCCGCCCGACATCGCCGGTGCCGTCGAGAAGCGTCAGCACACCGTCGGCATAGGCGAAATGGCCCGCCGCATGCTTGCTGCCGGCCAGCTGCTTCATCTCGAACGTACCATCGGCGGCGAAGGTCAGCATCACCGCGTCCGACACGTAGGACGTCGCCCGGATCGTGCCGTCGGTGTCGGCGATACCGGGCTTCGGCAGGACCGCGCCCGGCGGGGCAGGCGATGCGCGCGGTGCCGGCGCGACGCCCGCGGGAGCCAGCGCGAGCATCAGGGTCAGCGCCTCCAGCCTCGTCCGGTCCTGGGCTTCGATACAGCGCGCCAGGGCCTTGCGATCGGGCGTCGCGCAGCCGGCCTCCCGATCGGCCAGCCATTGCGCCTGCGATTTGCGCAGTTCCTGGACTCGGGCCGGCAGGCGGGCGAGCGCATCCGCATAGGTCTTGTCGAGCGTCGAGTCTTGCTGGCGCAGGCTGGGCGAGGCGCAGATGGTCCTCTCGATCCGCGCCTTGGCGCTGTGGCAGTCGAGCGCCTGCGCCGGCGTGGTCGCCGCCAGGACCCCGATCCCCATCACCGCCGCGACGCCGAGACTTCGCATCATCGCCGAACCTCTCCGCAACCGCCCGATTGCCGGCGCGACCAGGCGAGCCGGATGCGTAGCAGCGCCCGATTTGCCTGGATACAAGAGGCGACGCCACGGCAGCCAGGATCCTGCGCCAAAGTGTCGCGATCGCGGAATGGCGCCGAGACGTCCCGCATCAGGACGAGATCCTGGCGCGGCGGCGACTGCGCCGCAGCCGCACCGCCATGATCATCACCACCCCGAGAAGCATCGCCACGCCGACCGAGAGGATGTTTTCGGATTTGCGGCGCCACAGATAGGTCGCGGTATCGACCGGCCCCGCGAGCGGAAGGTCGACAGTGCCTCCGAGCCATATCGTCTTGTCGCCATAGCGAAGCGCGGCCTCGAGCCTGGCGTCCGGCTCCCAGACATAGCGGCGCATGGCATTGAGCGGGAAGTCGACGCGGGCGCCCGACATCAAAAACATCCGGATATCGCGATCGACGAGATCGGCCCGCGGCAGCATGCGGCCGCCCGTGGCGGCGGCGATGCGGCCGATATTGGCCAGGTCGGCGAGCCGCAGGCTCGGGCTGACCACGAAGGTCAGGCTGACCAGATCGGCCCGCGCCGCTTCCTCCACCTGCGACCAAGGCGTCGTGCCGCTGTTGTAGCCGTCCGTGTAGACGAAGACGGCACGGCGGCTGGCCGGGATGGCGGCCGCCGCCTGGACGGCGGACAGCAGGGCGCCCGTGAGGTTGCCGCCGTCCTGACGCGGCGTCAGGACGGGCGCGAGCGTGTCGGGCTGCGCGGCCAGCGCGGGGTCGAGCAGGCGATAGCCGGCATCGAATGCACCGACGACACTCCGGGCCTCGGGCGGAAGCGCTGCTATCGAGGCGGCGACCGCGGTGGCCGCATCGGCGATGGCGGGGCCGCGGCCGGCATCGCCCGTATCGACGAGAAATTCGACGACCAGCACGTCGTTCGCGGCGGGATAGGCCTCGTAGCGGGTCGGCGTGCCGGTCGGCCGGCGATTGACGTTGGCCTCGACGCTGGTCACCGGGGCCGGCGGCGGCCTGACGAAGCGCCAGGACAGGGTCGCGGTCGATGCATCGAGGCTGAGCGCCGCGAGGATGCCGTCCTGCTCTTGAACATCCGCTACCCGCGCTGCGGCCTGCCCCAGGCCCAGCCAGGCCACGGCCGCGACGACGAGGATCGAAGCCTTGAGCCGGCCTGGCATGTAATCTGGGGCCGAGAACGACGGAACGACGTCATGCATCCGACGCGACCGGGGCCTCCTCTGCCGAAGCGGCGTCGACGCCGGTCGCGGCCTCGTCCCAGCGGTAGCGGAAGCCGCCGTCCTCGATCGACACATCGATGTGGCGGACCGGTCGCCGGGCGAGGGTGCGGTTGAGGATCTCGCGCGAGAGCGCCGGCAGCAGCGTGTTGGTGATGACGTTGTCGATCATGCGGCCGCCGGAATCGGGATCGTTGCAGAGCGAGGCGATGTGGTCGACCACCGCATCGTCGTAGGTGAGGCTCGCCGCGTGGTTCTCCGCGATGCGCTTGACGATCCGGTCGAGCTGGAGGCGGATGATGCCCGACAGCATCTCGCCCGACAGCGGCAGATAGGGCACGGTGACGATGCGTCCCAGCAGCGCCGGCGGGAAGACGCGCAGCAGGTCGGGCCGCAGCGCCGCCGCGAGCGCCTCGGGATCCTCGCGATAGGCTGGATCGTGCGATGCCCGGACGATGAGGTCGGTGCCGACGTTGGAGGTCAGGATGATGAGCGTGTTCTTGAAGTCGATCCGGCGTCCGGTGCCGTCCTCCATGACGCCCTTGTCGAAGACCTGGAAGAAGATCTCGTGCACGTCCGGATGCGCCTTCTCGACCTCGTCGAGGAGCACGACGCTGTAGGGCTTGCGCCGCACCGCCTCGGTCAGCCGGCCGCCTTCGCCATAGCCGACGTAGCCGGGCGGCGCGCCCTTGAGCGTCGCCACCGTGTGGGCCTCCTGGAACTCCGACATGTTGATGGTGATGATGTTCTGCTCGCCGCCGTAGAGCTGCTCGGCGAGCGCCAGCGCCGTCTCGGTCTTGCCGACCCCCGAGGGGCCGCAGAGCATGAACACGCCGATCGGCTTGTTGGGATTGTCGAGCTTGGCCCGGTTGGTCTCGATCCGCTTGGCGATCATCCGCAGCCCGTGCGACTGGCCGACGACCCGTCGCTCCAGGATCTCGGCCAGCCGGAGCACCGTCTCGATCTCGTCCTTGATCATCCGGCCGACCGGGATGCCGGTCCAGTCGGACACCACGGCCGCGACGACATTGTCGTCGACATGCGGGTAGATCATGCGCCGCTCGGGCGGAATGTCGTCGAGCGCGCCGAACTTGACGCGGAGCTCGGCATGGCGCTGCGCCGCCCCGGCCGCCGCATCCTCCTCGGTGGTCGCGAGGATGTCGCGCAGGCCGCGGATCTCCTTGACCAGGTCCTGCTCGCGGGCCCATTCGCCTTCCAGCGTCGCGAGCTCGCCTTCGAGGCTCGCCACCTCGCGATCGAGCGCGCCGATGCGCTTGTCGTTGGCGAGGCCGAGATCGCTCTCGCGCAGCAGGCCCTCCTTCTCGGCGGTGCGGGCCAGGATGAGCTTGCGCACGTCCTCGATCGCGGCCGGCGTGGCGCTCTGGCTGATGGCGACCCGGGCGCAGGCGGTGTCGAGCAGGCTCACCGCCTTGTCGGGCAATTGCCGGGCCGGGATGTAGCGCTGGGAGAATTGCACCGCGGCCCTGATCGCCGCATCGGTGATGCGCACGCCATGGTGCTTTTCCATCGGCCCGAGGATGCCGCGCAGCATGTCGCAGCAGCGCTCCGCGTCGGGCTCGTCGATCTGCACCGGCTGGAAGCGCCGCGTCAGGGCGGGGTCCTTCTCGATATACTGGCGATATTCCGCCCAGGTGGTGGCCGCGATGGTGCGCAGCGTGCCACGGGCGAGGGCGGGCTTGAGGAGGTTCGCGGCGTCGCCCGTGCCGGCCGAGCCCCCGGCGCCGATCAGCGTATGGGCTTCGTCGATGAACAGGATGACGGGCGTCGGCGAGGCCTGGACCTCGTCGATGACCGACCGCAGGCGCTGCTCGAACTCGCCCTTCATCGAGGCGCCGGCCTGCATGAGGCCGATGTCGAGGGCGCAGAGCCGGACGCCGCGCAGCGGCGGCGGCACGTCACCCTGGGCGATCTTCTGGGCGAAGCCCTCGACCACCGCCGTCTTGCCGACGCCGGCCTCGCCGGTGAGAATCGGGTTGTTCTGCCGGCGCCGCATGAGGACGTCGACGATCTGCCGGATCTCCTCGTCGCGGCCCAGGATGGGATCCATCGTCCCCGAGGCCGCCTTGGCGGTGAGGTCCTGGGAGAAACGGTCGAGGGCGGTGGTCCCCTTTGCCGCCTGGGTCGGATCGCCGGTGCCGGCGCCGCGCAGGCCGGAGCCGTCGAGCGGCTGCAGGTTCTCCTCGTCCGAGCCGGCCCACAGCGTGCGGTGGCTCGCGCCAAGATCCTCGACCGGGAGCTTGGCGAATTCCTTGGAGAGGCCGAGGAGGGTGCGGCGCAGTTCCGGCGTCTTGAGGATGGCCACCAGCACATGCCCGGTGCGGATCTGCGTCTCGCCGAAGAACAGCGTCGCGTAATGCCAGCCCCGATCCAGCGCGTCGATGACGGCGTTCGAGATGCCCGGCATCTCGGTCTCATTCTTCTTGAGGCCGTTCACCGCCTCGCCGAGATCGGCGATGAGCCTCGCCCGGTCGAGCTTGTATTTGTCCGCGGTCAGCGCCAGGTCGGTGCGGTCCTGCTGGGCGACGTGGAACATCCAGTGCGCGAGCTCGACATGGCGGTTGCCGGCGCCCTTGGCGTGGCGCAAGGCCTGGATGAAGGCTTGGTAGCCAATCCTGTTGAGCTTGCCGGTTACCGTCTCAAGGCTGATGTCTGGCATCGTCTCGCTTCCCCAATGCGTAGGCTCACGCGGCGGCCTCGGTCGATGGACGCAGGCGCTCGCCGATATCGAGGCGCGCGTCGGTGCGCAGGGTCCCGTCGACGCCGGCCCAGTCGGGCGCGACCCATGTGGTCCAGCCCAGCCGTCCCGACCGGCCGAGCCGTACGGCCTCGGTCTTCTCGGCCGGCAATCCGAGCTCGACCTCGACCTCCATCTGTGCGCCCAGATAGAAGAAGACGGCGTCGGCCACCGGCCGCGCCCGGTCGCCGCCCGGCAGGAATCGCTCGTATTGGGCGAGATCCGGCGCCAGGATGCGGATGCGGATCTTGTCCTCCACGCTGAACAGGCGGCGCCCGAGCAGGATATCGACGCCGAGGCCGCTGTTCGTCCGGCCAAGGACGCTCAACTCGTCCGCATCGAGCGGCAACGAGGAGCCGACGAACTGCTCGATCTCGACCTCGACGTCGAACAGGCCGGCCAGGAAGTCGCGCAGCCGGCCGGCTGATTTGGTCCGCGGTGCGAGAAGCCCCGCATAGGCGAGCTTGTCCCGGTCGTCGATCGAATCGATGCCGCGATGGCACGGCGTTCCGATGCCGATCAGCGCGCCGACATAGTCGACGAAACGGTCCTCGTCGGGCCGATCGTGCTGTGCGATCGGTCGGGCATCGGCCCAGGCCCGAAAGAACAATTGCAGGAAGCGGTTGTTGAAGAGATCGAGGAAGCGGGGGAAGGCGTCGTCCTGCGCCAGCCACCAGCCGTAGGCCTCCTCCGTCGTCGCCAGCGGCAGGGCGCCCTGCGGGCCCATCATCCCCAAAAACCTGACCAGCATGCGGATGTGGCCCTCCGCGTCGCGGGAGACGGCGCTCAGGTTCTCGGCCGGGAAGGCGAGGAACGGGTCCTGGCCGAGGGAGACGAAGTCGTCGCGCCGCGTGGCGCTGTCACCGACGCGCGGCCGGTCGGAAAAATGGTGCTCGAGGCGACGCAGGGCCGCCAGGACGTCGAACCGCCACGGCTCGGCCGCCATTTCGGCGACGATCTCCTCGGCCACTCTCATAAGGGGTCTCGCAGGCCAGCCCGTGGCGGCCAGCGCATGATGTCGCCGCGCTCGGTCGAGCGGAGCACGGTCTGGGTAAAATGGTTGACGGCGGCATATTCGGCGAAGAAGCGATCGAGCAGCGCGCCGAGCAGGAAGGCGCCGCTGCCCTCGAAGGCCTTTTCGTCCACGCTCACCGTGATCTCGATGCCGCGCGCCACGCCGACCCCGTGCCGCTGACGGATGCGCCGCACCACCGGCCGGCTGTCGAGGCTGCGCAAGCCTCTGATCTGGCTCTCGCTGGCGCTATCCGACGGATCGGCGAAGAGCGTGAGGGTCTCGCGCAGGGCCGCCGCATCCTTGCCGGCGCCGCGCTCGACGAGCCCGAGCTGGTTGACGGCCAGGAGGTTGACGAGCCGCCAGTTGAGCGGCCGGACCGAGGCGCCTTCACCGGCGCGGCGCGCCTCGCCCACGATAGAGTCGCGCGGCCGCGTCGGGCCGTCGACGCAGCGGACCGCGAGGCCGGTATCGTCGAGGAAGGTGAAATCGGCGCCGCTCTCGCCCACAGGCATGTGCTCGGTCAGGTGCCGGTTGGAGCAGAGCGCCCGGACGCTCAACTCTCGCATGGCCGTATCGTCGCCCGCGTCGGGCATCGAAACGGAGAGGAACGTGTCCGTGCCGAGATAGTCCGCGCCGCTGCCGCGGCGCCGCTCGGCGGCGGACCTCATGCGCGGCACGCGCCGCACCGTATAGTAGAGCTGCGTCTTTCCGGCCTTGATCTTCGGCGCCGAATAGAGCGGCTGCAGCACGACTTTGTCGGGTCGGCCGGGAGCATGGCCATGAACGTCGAGGACGCGATGCACCTCGAAATCGGTCGGGCGGCTGCGGTCCGGCACCACATGATATTCGTGCTGCGTCGCGCGCACGGGCACCCGGTCGGTCGTCTTTTCGAACAGATTGACGGCCGGAGCGGCATAGAGGGCGAAGAGGCCGGGGCTCACGGCGACCTGCAGCCGCGGGGACTTGCGTCGGCAGGCGAAGATCAGGTCGACCGAGCGCGCCTCGAGTCTCGGCAGGAGTCGCGCCAGGCCACAGAGTTCGAAGCCCAGGAACTTGCGCGGGAACAGAAAATAGTCCCGCAGCAGGTCGTAGCCGCTGAAGATTCGCCTGTCGTTGGGCAGCAAGGCCTCGTCGTCGCCGAAGCCGACCGGCCTGACGATGTCGGGCGGGGCGGCCACGACCACCGGCGTTCCGGAGGCATCGACATAACGGAAGAAGATGCCGGCCGCGTTGCCGAAGATCTGCTCGTAGATCATGACGGCGTCGGCCATCGAGCCGAGCAGATGAAACGTCAGAGTCGAGGCTCGGCTGGCCGACAGCCAGCCCTCCGGCTGCAGCCAGGACTGCGCCTCGCTCGCTTCGTCCTCGCGCTGCCGGGCGCCGCGCACGGACAGCTGAATCCGCACGCCCGCCACGACGTCGGGGCCGACCGGCAGGCCCAGCGCCTGCAGGGCCGTGCCGCTGTTCAGGTAGTCGGCGGCCGTGACCTCGAAGGGCCACAAGGTGATGTCGGCGGCCGTCTGGTACCGGCAGGCGATACGGTGCTCGCGCTCCACATAGACCGCGTCGAGATAGGAGCCCCGCGCGATCTTGCGGCCGTCCCGCAAGGCCGGATCGCCATAGGGGGGCGCGACCTGCGCGAGGAGGGCCGAGGGCGTCGGCGCCAGGTAGTGAGGGACGACCTGATCGAGCAGGTTGCTGGTGAATTCGGAGAACTCGTGCTTCAGCTTCAGCTGAACGCGCGCCGCGAGGAACGCCGCGCCTTCGAGGAGGCCGGTGGCGGTCGGGTCGGCACGTGCGCCGACGAGGCCGCCCAGCCGCTCGGCGATCCCCGGATATTCGGCCGCGAATTCCTGCGCCTGTTCGCCCAGGACCTTCAGTTCCCTGTTGTAATGTTCGAGGAACTCCCGATCCATCGGCGTACCTGAGTCTCCAGCCCATTGCTCGAATGAGGACAGAACGTCTGAAAGGAGCCTGCTTGGAAACCCCGCCATGCTCGTGCCGAGGAGGTCCGCAAGCACCCCTCGAAGGACGGTCGACGCTTGCCGTCCTTCGACTCGGATGCTGCGCATCCGCTCTCCGCCGGCTTCTCCCGCGCGCTGCGCGCACGTTAGCCTCAAGCCGGCTTCGCTCAGGATGAGGAACGATGAGTCGCCAAACAGCCTCTTGGCGCATCCATGCCACCCGAAAGCCCGTGCTGGCCTTCCGGCATCATGCTCTAGAGATTCTGGATTTGCACGTCTCCGGTATCGAGCCTGATATCGGCGACGAACTCCACCGGCACCGCCAGCGGATCGCAGACGAGGTCGGCGTGGATCACGAATCTCACTTTCAGCGCCGCGATGTCGATGCTCGTGTCGCGTTTGACGCGCAGCGAGCCCGGCAGCAGCCGCGGTTCGAAGATCTTGAGCGCGGCGACGAGTTCGTCGACGATCTCGTCCGTTCCACCTTCGTCGATCGTCCGATGCACCACGTCGGGAATGCCGAAGTTGAGCACCGAGCGCGCCACATGGCCGAACGCACCGAGATCGAGGACGGACGCCAGGTTCACCGTGTTCATCAGCTTTTCGAGATCGCCCGCGACTTCGCGGCGCAGCACCGGTTCGGTGATCGCCGTGCGCGCGGTCCCGAGCCGACCCGCGATGATCCGTTCGCCGCCCTCGTCCCGCAGATCGACCTTCTTCCGGGCGTCGCGGGCCGCATGCGCGGCGCGGAACACGTGGCTCAACGGGGGGCTCAGCCGCCTGCTGTCCGATGCGCCTGCCATGAGGATCCTTCAAGTCGCCGACACGGAGCGCGGGGCTCGGGCTCCCGAGCCTCGAAAGCCACCCGGTGGCCGAGAGCCTGACGCAGGAGCCTCTACGCGCTGGCGTTTTCGGCGATATCCCACTTCCATTCCTTCGTGGCGTCGGCGCCGCCCGTCGCGGCCTGCAGGCCGTAGGTGTAATGGAATTCGCGGAAGTTGAGCGTGAGGTTCTCGGTGAGCCGGTCTTCGCCGCCGGACCCGCCGGACGAAATCGACGAGACCAGCAGCTCCTGGAACTCGATCTTGATATATTCGAGCGGCGCCGCATCCTTGTCGCCGCCGGCCTTGCGGATCGTCAGGGTGCCCTTGTCGATATGCTTGCCGACGCAGCAGAACTGCATCAGCGTGGCGCTCGCCGCATCGACATATTTGGTGACGCTGATGTCCTGCACGTTGACCTTGCCGGAGCCGCCGCCCTTGCCCATGTGGGTCGAGCCGGACTGGCTCATGCCCCAGGACCAGGCCAGAATGTCGATGGCCTTCTTGTCCTTCATGGTCTTGTCTTGGGCCTCGCCTTCGACGCCGGTCAATTCCAGAAATATGTCAACCGCCATAACACCCTCCTGTTGGATTGGTATTCACACCTCGCGACCAAGCGCCGACACAACCCGCCGAGCCCGCCCGAAAGCGGCCGGTATTCGACCGGTCGCCGCAAACGCGTCGCCACCCAATGCGACCTCGCCGGAAGACCATCCGGCAAGACGAGTTCGGAAAAAGACCTCGGCGCAACCCGACCTGAAACTCCGGCGCTCAGGCCCCCCCGGGAAGCCGCGAGACGAGGCTCAGGCCGACGTCCATGCCCTCGAGCTGATAATGCGGCCGGAGGAAGAAGCGGGCCGAATAATAGCCGGGGTTCTCCTCGTTCTCCATGACCTCCACCTTGGCGGCGGCGAGGGGCTTGCGCGCCTTCATGGCTTCGGTGGAATTCGTCGGATCGCCGTCGATATAGCGGCTGATCCAGCCCTGCAGCCAGCGCTGCAACTCGTCCTTCTCCTTGGTCGAGCCGATCTTGTCGCGGACCATGCATTTCAGGTAGTGCGCGAAGCGGGAGGTCGCGAACATGTAGGGCAGGCGGGCGGACAGGTTGTCGGAGGCCGTGGCATCCACCGAATCGTAGGCTTTCGGCTTGTAGAGGGACTGCGCCCCGATGAAGGCGGCCTTGTCGGTGTTCTTGCGGTGGATCAGCGGGATCAGTCCCGCCTTGGCGAGCTCCGCCTCGCGCCGGTCGCTGATGGCGATCTCGGTCGGGCATTTGAGGTCGATGCCGCCGTCATCGGTGGGGAAGGTGTGGGTGGGAAGGTTGATCACCTCGCCGCCGGACTGGACGCCCCGGATGCGGGTGCACCATCCGTACTCCTTGAACGCCCGGTTGATGTTCACCGCCATCGCATAGGCGGCATTCATCCAGGCGTAGTTCTCGCCCTTGTGGCCGTCGGTGACTTCCTCGAAGGCGAATTCCTCGACCGGCTCGGACTTGGCTCCGTAGGGCTGGCGAGAAAGCACGCGCGGCAGACACAACCCGACATAGCGCGAATCGGCCGCATCGCGCAGCGACTTCCAGGCCGCGTAATCGGGCGTGTCGAAGATCTTGCCGATGTCGCGGGGATTGGAGAGCTCGGTCCACTGGTCCATCCCGAGCAGCGTCGAATCGGCCGCGGCGAAGAACGGCGCATGCGCGGCGGAGGCCAGCTTGCTGATGTCGCGCATCAGCTGCACGTCGGTCGGCTGGTGGCTGAAATAATAATCGGCGACCAGGCACCCATAGGGCTCGCCGCCCAGCTGGCCGAACTCGGCTTCGTAGATCTGCTTGAACAGCGGGCTCTGATCCCAGCGGGCGCCCGGGTAGAGGCGGAGATGCTTGTACATCTCGGTCTTCGAGGCGTTGAGGACGCGGATCTTGAGGTTGGAATCCGTCTCCGAGTTGAAGACGAGATAATTGAGGCCGCGCCAGGCGCTCTCGATCTTCTGGAATTCCGGCGCGTGGATGATCTCGTTGACCTGGGAGGTGAGCTTCTCGTCGATCCTGGCGATCATCTCCTCGATCGTGTCGAGAACCTCGCCCTTGATGAGGGAGGAGTCCGCGAGAGCCTGCTGGACGAGCGTCGAGACGGCGTTCTCGACCTCGGTGGCGTGGCGTTCGCTCCGCGGCTTGAAGCTGTTCTTCAGCAGGCTGGCGAACTCGTCCGCATCCTGCGTCGCAAGCTCCGTCGATACCGTCTTCTGTTCGGTGCCGGTAGCCTCTGCCATCTGATCCTCGCCCCTACTTCTGGCCTGTCGCGTCGGCCACGCTCTCGCGCTTGGCGGATCGCTCCTTCAGCGCCGCCATGAGATCCGGGTCGCCCAGCAGTTTCCTGATCTGGCTTTCGGCCGCGACCTTGCCGTCCATGTAGCTCAAGAGGTTCGACAGTTGCTGCCGGGCCTCGAGCAGCTTGGCCAGCGCAGGCACCTGACGGGCCACCGCCGCCGGGCTGAAGTCATCCATCTTGCGAAACTGCAGGTTGACGGAGAGCTTGGAGCCTTCCTCGGTTCCCAGCCGGTTGTCGGCCTTGAACGACACGCCGGGCTCGATGGACGCCATGCGCTTGTCGAAATTGTCCATGTCGATGTCGAGGAACTTGCGCTCGGAAATATCCGGCGGCGTCACCCCGGGCGCATTGCCCGAGAGGTCCGACATCACGCCCATCACGAAAGGCAGCTCGACCAGCCGCTCGGCGTTATAGGGGTCCTCGTAGGTGATATGGACCCGCGGTGGCCGGTTGCGCCGGATGAACTTCTGACCGCTGTCGCCCGACATTATCCGCCCTCCCGCTGCAAAACCACCCAGACCCGGGTGCAACAATGTTAACGTGTTGAAACGCCGTTATACCGCGCCCTGCCGGTTCAGCATAAGCCTAT
>DATBEH010000079.1:0-123760 GCA_036276175.1 Lichenihabitans sp. | reverse complement strand
TGATCGCCCCGAGGTGGCCGATGGCGCCGAGCGCCCGCCCATCATAGGCAGCCGAGATGCCCTGCGCCGCATCCTCCATCACCAGAAGGCCGTGGCGCTCCGCGATGGCCATGATCTCGTCCATGGCGCAGGCGACCCCGGCATAGTGGACGACGAAGATCGCCTTGGTCCTCTCCGTGATCGCCGCCTCGATCAGCCGCTCGTCGATGTTGAGCGTGTCGGGCCGGATGTCGACGAACACCGGGATGGCGCCGCGCAGCACCGCCGCATTGGCGGTCGACACGAAGGTGAACGAGGGCATGATGACCTCGTCCCCGGGCTTGAGGTCGAACAGCATGGCGGCCATCTCCATGGCGGCCGTGCAGGAATGTGTCAGCAGCGCCTGCCGGGCGCCGGTCTCGGCTTCGAGCCAGGCGTTGCAGCGCTTCGTGAAGGGCCCGTCGCCGGAGAGATGCCCGTTGCGGATCGCCTGCTCGACGTAGAGCAGCTCGTTCCCCGGCGCCGTCGGCAGGTTGAACGGAATGCCACGCGATGTATGGGCCGCGGGGGGCGTTCCGGACACCTCGACGCCGGCGGCGGAAGGGGGACGGGCACTCGGGGGCGTCGAGGTCATGCGGCCGCTCTTATACTCCTGTGGCCCGCCCTTCCAGTCTCGCGTCGAGGCCAAGGCCGATCGAAAAATTGCGACGATCGAACGAAAACGGTCGCTCCATTTCCCGGCGGGCCGCCCGTCATAGTCGCCTCGGCTCGAAAACTGAAGTCGTCCCAACTGCCGTTGATCGCCCCGGGCTCGACCTGCGGCGCCGCGGTCCGCTGGCCGGCCGAAGCCGAGGACCGACGTTTTAGGCTTTGCGGCGATGAGACCGCCCGATCCGCCTTCGACATAGTGATCCTCGAGGCCAGTTGGCCTGGTGAGCGCATCGAAGCCTCTCGGTCAGCCGCCGCTCGAGCCATTCGCGGCCTCGGTTTTTTTTATACAGGGCATCGGAAGCTATTATTTTACAAATAGAGCGGAGCCCCTAGTGTCTGCAATGACCGCGAATGGCCCTGCGCCGCTATCGGAGGACGGCCGGATGTCTGCTTCCGCACGAATGTCACATCGGTGCGCACCGTCGACGGAATCTCTTGCACCGGTGGTCCATGGCGCGCTCGCCTCGGCCGACAGCGAGGCGTTCGTCGTCGCGATGAGCGGTGCGGTGACCGGCGTCCATGTGGTTACGACGAACGGGACCGCCGGCCAGTTCGGCGTAACCGTCAGCGCGGTTGCCTCGGTGTCGGCCGACCCGCCCATGGTGCTCGCCTGCATCAATCGCCGCAGCCCGGCCTCGACCGCGATCCGCACCAACGGCGTGTTCTCGGTCAATCTGCTGGCCGACCACCAGTCGAACGTGTCCGACGTTTTTGCCGGCCGCGTTCCGAACGGTGCCGCGTTCGATTTCACGTGCGCCGAATGGCGGGACGGGCCGACCGGCTGTCCCCTGCTCGCAGAAGCGGTGGCGAGCTTCGATTGCGTGGTCGACGATGTTCACGAGGCCGGGACCCACCTCGTGCTCATCGGCCGCGTGGTCCATGCGATCGGCGCCGAGCGCCGTGCGCTCGCCCATCACCGCCGAAACTATTGCACCGCGTCGCGCATACCGACGCGCCTTTGAAGCAGAGACCGGCTCGCCGACGCACAGTCCAGGGAGAGATGCCGCACCATGATCAGGACAGGCAATCAGTATCGCGACTCGCTCCGTGACGGACGTCGGATCTGGATCAATGGAGAACGGGTGGCCGACGTCACCACCCATCCGATGTTCAAGCCGCTGGTCGACATCCGCGCGCGCATCTACGACATGGCGCACGAACCGGCTCACCAGGACACCATGACCTACGAGGACGGCGGCGAGCGCTTCGCCATCGGCCTCAAGCTCCCCTACGAGCAGGCGGACTGGCAAGCCAAGCGGCGCGCCACGGATGCGGTGCTCGAAGAGGTGAAGGGCATCGTCACGCGCGTCGGCGACGAGACGGTCGGCGAGATGTGGTCGCTGTTCGACGGCCAGGACGTGCTGAACGAGGTCGATCCCCGCTTTTCCGAGAACATCAAGCGGCATATCGATCTCGTCATCAAGAACGATCCGTTCCATGTCTCGGCCAACACGGACCCGAAGGGCGACCGTTCCAAGCGCCCGCAGGACCAGGATCCCGACATGCTGCTGCACGTCGTCAAGGAAACCGATGCCGGGCTCGTCGTGCGCGGCGCCAAATACGAGACCGCGGCCGCCTATGCGAACCAGGCCTTCGCCAAGCCGACCATCGCCAACTGGGGCGACGAAAAGCTCTCCGAATATGCCGTCGGCTTCGTGTGCGACCTCGCCTCGCCGAACCTGCGCTTCATCGCCCGCACCGGTTTCGCCGGCCGCGCCCCCATCGAGGATTACCCGCTGGCGAACCGCTTCGACGAAGTCGACACCCTGGTGATCTATGACGACGTGCTGATCCCCTGGGAGAACGTGTTGTTCTATCAGCACACGCGCGCCGCGAGCTTCATTCGCGCGACGCTGCACCGCTATTCGGCCTTCGCGTTCGTGCAGCGCAACCTGAAGTTCGCCGACATGATGATCGGCGCGGCGCTGTGGAACGCGCGCCAGACCGGGCTCGAGCGGCAGCAGGCCGTGCAGGAGAAGCTGGCGCAGCTCGCCTGCTACCGCGAGGGCATCAACGCCCATCTGACGGCATCCATCGCCACGGCCGAGACGAGCCCCGCCGGGCTGCTGATGCCGAACCAGTCGATGCTCATGACGGGCCGCGTCTTCGCCTGCTCGCAGCTTCACACGATGATGCACATCGCGCGCGAGCTCTGCGGCGGCCAGATCTGCGTGACGCCGGACTCGGCCTCGTTCCGTGATCCCGAAGCCGGCAAGTGGCTGAGCAAATACTACACGCTCAACGACAATTGGCAGGCCGAGGATCGCCGCCGGCTGCTCGCCTTCGCGCGCGACCTGTTGAACTCCGATTACGCCGGCCACCGGCTGACCTTTCAGCTCTTCGCGCAATCGCCGCCGTTCGCCCATCTCGCGGCCGTCTATCGGAACTTCGATTGGGACGAGGCCTTGCGGTTCACCAAGGAAGCCGCGGGCCTCTCGGAGCGCGTCAATGGCCGCACGGCCATCGCGGCCGAATGATCTCGCCAACAGGAACTCGCCCGTCATGATCCACAAGCGGCTGCGCCCGTTCAATACGAAGCGGACCTACCCCGAGCAGAAGCTCGACAACGATCTCTCGCAAGGCGTGGTGGCGCGGGGAACGATGGTCTTCCTGCGCGGCCAGGTGGCGCAGGACCTCGACACCCGCGAAAGCCTTCACGTCGGCGATGCCGGCCAGCAGACCGCGAAAGCGATGGCCAACATCAAGATGCTGCTGGAGGAAGCCGGCAGCGAGATGGCTCACGTGTGCCGCATTGTCGTCTACCTGACCGATATACGCTACCGCGAGGCGGTCTATCAGGAGATGGGCAAGTGGATGAAAGGGGTGTTCCCCTGCTCGACGGGTCTCGTGGTGCCAGCCTTGGCGCGTCCCGAGTGGCTCGTCGAGATCGAGGTCACGGCCGTCATCCCCGATCCCGCGTGACATAGGAACGCGCGATGACCTTTTCGATTTCGGCGCGATGCGCCCGTACGGGCATGTTCGGTATCGCGGTCTCCTCGTCGAGCCCGTGCGTGGCGGCGCGCTGCGCGCATGCCAGGGCGGGCGTCGGCGTGGTCGCGACGCAGAACATCACCGATCCCATGCTCGGCCCGCGCGGCCTCGATCTGCTCGCCGAAGGGCTGTCGGCCGCGCAGGTTATGGACCGCTTCGCCGCGGAGGCACCGCATTTCGCCTATCGCCAGGTCGTGGTGCTGGACAAGCAGGGTCGCTCCGCCGGCCATTCCGGCCGCGAGACGCTGGGCAAGCATCGGATCGCGCAAGGCCCGAACGTCGCGGCGGCCGGCAACCTGCTGGCCGTCGAGGACGTGCCGGACAAGATGGTGCAGGCCTTTCTGGCGGACCCCGAGGCGCATCTCGGAGATCGTATCGTCGCCGCCATGCGTGCGGCGGTCGCGGCGGGCGGCGAGGAGGGACCGGTTCATTCGGCCGGGATGGTGCTGGTGCGCGATGTCGGTTGGCCGGTGGCGGATCTGCGGATCGACTGGGTGGAGGCCGATCCGGTCGCGGCGCTCGCCGCGCTTTGGCAGCTCTGGCATCCGCAACTCGACGCCTATGTGGCCCGAGCGCTCGATCCGACCGCGGCGCCGTCCTACGGCGTGCCCGGCGACGAGTGAGCGCCGTGCCATTCGATGAGGATTTGCGGGACTTGACCGTGCCGACGCGGCGGTGATGAATAGTCGCCGGCACGGCCAGGGAGCCGATCGTTCCTCGCTGCCGGCTGCCACGGGTCCGATCGACGGCTACCACACCTACGCGATGCGCTTCACGCTCAAGCAGCTCGCTTATTTCGTCGCCGCGGGGGAAACGGGGAGCGTCACCGTCGCCTCCGAGCGCGTGAACATATCGCAGCCCTCCATCTCGGCGGCGATCTCGCAGCTCGAGACGGAATTCGCGCTGCAGCTTTTCGTTCGCCATCATGCCCAGGGTCTCTCGCTGACGGCGGCCGGCGAACGCTTGCTTCAGGTCGCGAAGGCGCTGCTGCAGCAGGCCGAGGACCTGCAGGACATTGCCGACGAAGTGGCGAGCACGGTCGCCGGCCGGCTGCAGATCGGCTCGTTCCGAACCTTGTCGCCGCTGCTGGTTCCGAGCCTTTGCCGCGGCTTCCTCGACCGCTATCCCGGCGTGAAGCTCGCCACGCTCGAGGGGGACGAACAGTCGCTGCTCACGAACCTGCGGCGCGCCGAGATCAGCCTGGCGCTGACCTATCTGCTCAACGTCACGCAGGACATCGAGTTCGAGCCCCTGGCGCGGTTGCCGACCTATATCCTCCTGCCGGCAGACCACCGGCTCGCGGCTCGGCGCGCCATCGCCCTGGCGGAACTCGCTGACGAGCCCTTCATCCTGCTCGATCTACCGCTCAGCCGCGAATATTTCGTCTCGCTTTTCCTGCGCCAGGGGCTGTCGCCGAACATCGCCGCGCGGTCCGATTATCCGGAGACGGTGCGCTCCTACGTGGCGAGCGGATTCGGTTTCTCGCTGCTCACGGCGAGGCCGCTCAACAAATCCGCGCTGAACGGGCGCCCGCTGACCTACGTCCAGCTCGACGGCGATCACGAGCCGATGGTCCTCGGCGTCGCGACGTTGCGCGGTCTTCGCAAGACCCGCACGGCGCAAGCCTTCATCGATTATTCCCGCGAGATGATCTCGACGGAGAGCCTGCCGGGCAGCGCGCCTTGGGATCAGTAAGGCCGTGTCTCAGGCCGCCAGCTCGTCGAGGAGCCGCTCCAGCATGATGTCGCATCGTGCGATCTGATCGCGCGTGACATGCTCGTCCGGCCGGTGAGCGACGCGGATGTCGCCGGGGCCGCAGATCACGGTCGGTATGCCGAGCCGCTCGCGAAACAGGCCTCCCTCGGTGCCGAAGGCGATCTTGCGCAGCGGTCCCGCGCCGACCAGCCGGCGCGCGAGCGCGACGACCTCGGCCTCCGGAGGTGTCTCGAGGCCCGGATAGGAATTGACGATCTCGACATCGACGCGAGCCTCGGCGAAGCGCGCCCGGGCGCGCCGGGTCAGCGCGGATGCCCTGTCGAACAGCCGATCCAGCAATGTTTCCGGATTGTCGGACGGCAGGTTGCGGATTTCGAAGTCGAGCGTGCAATCGCGCGGCACGATGTTGAGCACGGTGCCGCCCGAGATCGTGCCGACATGCAGCGTGGTGAAGGGCACGAGATAGTCGGGATCTTGCCGCCCCGTTTCGAGCTCCTCCTGAAGCTCACGCATGGCCGAGACCATGTCCACGGCGAGATGAATGGCGTTGAGCCCTTCGGGTGCGTGGCTCGAATGGCATTCCCGTCCACGACAGGTCACTCGCCCCGCCGTCTTGCCCTTGTGGGCGGTCACCGTCTCGAGCATGGTCGGCTCGCCGACGATGCAGACGGCGGGCAGGGTCGCGGTTCCGGCCAGCGTATCGATCATTCGCCTTACGCCGACGCAACCGATCTCCTCGTCATAGCTGAACGCCAGATGCAACGGACGGGCGAGCCTGCGGGTCGCGGCCCTCTCCGCCGCCGCGAGCGCGCAGGCGACGAAGCCTTTCATGTCGCAGGCCCCGCGCCCGATGAGGCGGTCCTCCTGCGCTGTGAGCCGAAACGGGTCCGAGCTCCAGGCCTGGCCCTCGACCGGCACCACGTCGGTATGACCGGAAAGCATCGCCCCGCCCGGCAGGGAGGGGCCGATGACGGCGTGGAGGTTCGACTTGGTGCCCTCGACGTTATGGATCAGCGACACCCGAGCGCCGAGGGAAGCCAGAAGCGCGCGAATATACTCGATCAGATCGAGGTTCGAATCCCGACTGACGGTCGGAAAAGCGATCAGCCGGTCGAGGATGTCGATGGATCGCGTCCCCATCAGCGCTCCGGGGTACGATGCCGAAGCGTCGGCGATTGATCGGATCCAAGATCATCGCGATCGAGAACATCGAGCGCCAGCGCGCCGGCGGGGATTGCCGGCGACCGGGCATCGTCGAGCAGGAGGTAGCAGCCGCGCGCGCCGATCTCGAGCGAACCGGCGCCGATCGTGGCGCTTGCGGCGAGGCGACGCAGCCGGACCCGATAGGTGCCTGCCGGTGGCGCGATGACCGCGTCCGGCCAGCCTATCTCCATCACGCCGGACGACTGTCGGCGGGCGGCCACTTCGACGCTCCACGGGTGTCCCAGCAAGGCGGAGGCGCCCGCGACGTCGCCGAGGCGCAGCATCTCCCGGATCAGCGACGAGGAGCAGACCACGTCCTGCTGACGGACCGCCGCCACCGCGGTGACGCCGAAACCGAGGTCGGCCCCAAGGCTGCGCAGCGTCGAGACGTCGCCCCGCCGCTTGTGACCGAAGCGGAAGTCCTCGCCGACCACCACATGGGCGACCCTCAATGCCCGCACGAGCAGATCCTCGACGAAAGCCTCCGCGCTCTGGCCGGCGAAGGCCTGGTCGAAGCGCGGCGCGAAGGCGAAGGTGAAGCCGAGCCGTCGGAACGCCTCGTGCTTGATACGCTCGGTGGTGATGCGAAACGGCGAGGCACCGGGGTCGAAGAGCTGGCGCGGATGCGGCTCGACGGACATGATGCCGAGCGGCCCGGCGCGGCGCGCGTCCGCCGCGGCCCGCAGCAGCGCGCGGTGGCCTAGATGGAAACCATCGAAGTTGCCGAGCAGCAGAACCCCTCCGGCAAGCTCGTCGGCGACGGGATCCGCGCCTGGCAGGATCTGGAACGACGAACGCGGCGGCGCGACGGGGCCGGTGGTTGCAAGGACATCGGCGGTCTCGCGAGCCTGGTTCATCTGGTTCATGCGGCCAGTATGGGGTGCGGCCTGTTTTAGGGAAAATACGAAATCGCGATAGGCTGCATCAGGAAAGCCGGCCCAGCGTGCCGGGGAGTCGGGCGACGAGACCGCATAGTCTTTTCCTTCCCATTGCCTCGGAAAATTTAACTTTTCATATCCAGGCACCCGCTGCACCTTGGACCCTCGCGCGGCAGAGGGTGTCCACGATCGCAATCGCCTCACTCACGCGGCCTTTCGCAGGAGGCGAAGGTCGGGTCGGGTGAAGCGGTCGTCGCGGCGGGCGCCCCGCGACGGGGTTCGTTGCGGCTCTACGCAAGGGTCATGCATGCTGACGTCCGTCGCCAAGCCCCTGGTCGTCTTCGCCGATATCGACAAGACCTTCGACGGTTCGACCTATGTGGCGAGCGACCTCAATTTCGAGGTCGAGGAAGGCGAATTCCTGTCGCTGCTCGGACCGTCGGGCTCCGGCAAGACGACGACTCTGATGATGCTGGCTGGGTTCGAGGCGCCCAGCAAGGGTACGATCATGCTCGGCGCGAGCCGTCTGAACGACGTGCCCCCGCACCGGCGCGGCATCGGCATGGTGTTCCAGAACTATGCCTTGTTCCCCAACATGACCGTGGCGGAGAACATCGCCTTTCCGCTTTCGGTCCGCGGCATGGCGCGCGCCGATCAGCAAGCGCGGGTCGAGCGCTTCCTCGCGATGATCGAATTGTCTCACGTCGCCGATCGCCGGCCGATCCAGCTCTCGGGCGGCCAGCAGCAGCGGGTCGCGCTGGCGCGGGCCCTGGTGTTCGAACCCCGCCTCGTGCTGATGGATGAGCCGCTCGGCGCGCTCGACAAGAACCTGCGCGAGACGATGCAGTACGAGATCAAGCGGCTGCACCATCGCCTCGGGGTCACCATCGTCTATGTCACCCACGACCAGTCCGAAGCCCTCACCATGTCCGATCGGGTGGCGGTCTTCCATCACGGCAAGATCCAGCAGATCGCCTCGCCGAAGGAGCTCTACGAGGATCCGGCAAATGCTTTTGTGGCGAACTTCATCGGTGAGAACAACGGGCTGGCGGGGCGGGTCACGGCCATCGAGGGCGGCCATGCGTGGCTCGCGGTGGCGCCCGGCGTCACCGTAACGGGCCGCGCCGGCACGGGCGTCAGGGCAGGCAGCGAAGCCGTGCTGGCACTACGGCCGGAGAATGTCTCGCTCGACGAGGGAGAGGCCGACAGCGGCAATCGCCTGTCCGGCACCATCGAGGAGATCATCTACTGCGGCGACCACTGGCGGCTTCATCTCGACGTCGCCGGACGCAAGGACTTCACCATGAAAGTCCCGAATCGAACGGCGAAGGACCCCCCGGAGCCGGGCCAGTCGGTCGCGGTGTCGTGGAGCTCCGACGACTGCAAGGTGGTCGCGAACCTACACGGTTAAGCGGCGGGTCGAAGGTTCGTTACGCTCTCAACAACAATATCGGAGGGAATCAGCATGCAGAACAAAGCGACATCCGCGGCCCGGATCCTTGTCCTCGCGGCAAGCTGTCTTGGCTTCGCCGCGGCGGCCTCGGCCGCGCAGACCATGACCATCGTGACCTTCGGCGGCGCATTCGAGACCGCGACCGACAAGGCGTTCTTCGCCCCGTTCACCGCCAAGACCGGCATCGACATCGTCAAGGAACAATACGACGGGGGCCTCGCCAAGCTTCGCGGCATGGTCGAGGCCAAGAATACCACCTGGGACATCATCGATCTCGAGTCGAACGATGCCGTCTCGGGCTGCGACGAGGGCCTCCTGCAGAAGCTCGATCCCAAGCTTCTGGGCGACCTGTCCGATTACATCGCGGGCGCCGTGCGGCCCTGCGCCGTCGCCTCCATGGTCTGGTCGACGGTCTATGCCTATGACACGAAGCGCATGACGACGCCGCCGAAGACCTTGGCCGATTTCTTCGACCTGCAGAAGTTCCCGGGCAAGCGCGGGCTGCGCAAGAGCCCCAAGGGAGCGCTGGAATGGGCGCTCATCGCCGACGGCGTGCCCGTGTCCGATGTCTACAAGGTGCTCGGCACGCCCGCCGGCCAGGACCGGGCGTTCAAGAAGCTCTCGACGATCAAGAGCCAGATCGTATGGTGGGAAGCCGGCTCCCAGCCGCCGCAGCTTCTGGCCGACGGCGCGGTCGCCATGACCATGGCCTACAACGGCCGCATCCGCGTCGCCCAGGTCGAGGACAAGCAGCCTTTCGCCATCGTCTGGGACGGCCAGCTTTATGATTACGAGTGGTGGGGCATCCCCACCGGCGCCAAGGCGGAGGATGCGGCCAAGCAGTTCATCGCCTATGTGTCGCAACCGGACATAACCTGGAAGCTGTCGAACTACATTCCCTATGCGCCGCCGCGCAAGTCTGCGATCGCGAAGGTCGATGCCGCCGTGCTGCCGCACCTGCCGACGGCACCGGATAACTTCAAGAACGCGCTCCAGGTGAACGCCGAGTTCTGGGCCGACAATTTCGATAGTATCAACAGCCGCTTCCTGACCTGGCTCGGCCAGTGACGGTGCTGTTCCCGATGACGCCCATGTCCGTCCGTCCGGGCACCGCCCGGACGGGGAGATCGGGTCGCCTGCGCGCGGCCCGGCATCGTGCCTGCTAGTATCGCGGGACTCGGGGTCGATGAGCGTCAGCGAAATGGAGCGGATCCCGCTCGGTCGGACAAGAAGCGGCGTGAGTGATCGGCGGGCCGGCTATCGCGCGGCGCGCCGACGGGAGGCGCTGCGCGCCTTTCTTCTCGCCGTCCCGCTCCTGGTGTTCCTGTCGGCCGCCTTCGTCTATCCGATCGGCAAGCTGCTGCTGATGAGCGTGCAGAGCGAGGAGGTGGTCACCGCCTTCCCAAGGACGGCGCAGGCACTGGCGGATTGGGCCGGGCCGCCCGATCTGCCGTCGCCCGCGACCTTCGATCTTCTGGCGGCGGATCTAAAGCACGCGTCCGAGCAGGGCTCGCTCGCGGAGGCCGCCCGCCGGCTGAACAACTACCAGGCAGGATTCCGCGGCCTGCTGCTCAAGACGGCACGACGTCTGACGGCGTCACCCGAGCGCTCCGACGGGAGCCTGCTGACGGAGATCGACGCACGATGGGGTGAAGCGGAGACGTGGCGACTGCTGAAGCGGGCCGCCACCCGCTACACGCCGGATTTCCTGTTGACCGCGATCGATCGCCAGGTGGCGCCCAACGGCTGGGTCGTTCCGGTCGAGCATTCGCAGGCGGTCTACGTCGGTGCCTTCATTCGAACCTTCGCGATCAGCGGCGCCGTCACGCTGATCTGTCTGATCCTCGGATATCCGGTCGCCTATCTGCTGGCGGTGCTGCCGCCCCGGCAAAGCAGCCTGTTGATGATCTTCGTCATCGTGCCCTTCTGGACCTCGCTGCTGGTCCGCACGACGGCGTGGTACGTCCTCCTGCAACCGAACGGCGTCGTGAATTCGCTGTTGCTCAGGTCGGGCCTCATCCACGCGCCCCTGGCGCTGATGTTCAATCGGACGGGCGTGCTCATCGGCATGACGCATATCCTGCTGCCGTTCATGATCCTGGCCAATTACGCGGTGATGCGCGGCATCTCGCCGGTATTTCAGCGCGCCGCGATCTCGCTCGGCGCGCACCCGGCGCTCGCCTTCCTGCGGGTCTATCTGCCCCAGACCCTACCCGGCATCGGCACCGGCACCTTCCTGGTTTTCGTCCTGGCGCTCGGCTACTACATCACGCCGGCCCTGCTCGGGGGCGCGGGCGACGAGATGATCAGCCAACTGGTGGCGCTGCAGATGAATCAGCAGCTCAATTGGGGCCTCGCGGGCGCCTTGTCGGTCTATCTCATCCTGTTCACGCTCGCCGTCTACTTCGTCTTCAACCGGCTCGTCGGCGTCGATCGCCTGCGGCTCGGCTGAAGCGGCTTTCGCCGTCGCCGAATGGCGCCGGCTCCTGCATGCGAGCAGTCGCGGATCGAGGAGAGGGGTGGAATGCGCGCCGATACGACGACCGTCCTGTCCGAACGGCTGGCCTGGCGCGGCGTGCGGCTGTTCTCGGCCGCCGTTCTCGCCTTCCTGGTCGCGCCGGTGCTGATCGTCATTCCGCTCTCCTTCAACGTGAGCGCCTATTTTTCCTATCCGATGACCGGCTTCACGTTCGGCTGGTACGGAACGATCTTTTCCTCGCCCGAGTGGCGCAGCGCCATCGTCAACAGCTTCGTCATCGGGCTCAGCGCGACGGCGATCGCGACCGTGCTCGGAACATTGGCGGCGATGGGCATCAGCCGCCCGTCGTTCCCGTTCCGCGGGCTGATCGTGCCGCTGCTGATCTCGCCGATGATCATCCCGATCATCGTCGTGGCGGTCAGCCTGTATCTCGTGTTCGCTCCGTTGGGGCTGATCAATACCCATCTCGGCGTGATCCTTGCGCATGCCGCGCTGGGAACCCCGTTCGTGGTCGTCACCGTGACCGCGAAGCTGATGGCATTCGACCGCAATCTGTCCCGCGCCGCGGCGGGGCTCGGCGCGTCGCCCTGGGTTTCGTTCCGGCGCGTGATGCTGCCGCAGATCCTGCCGGGGGTGGCGACGGGAAGCATCTTCGCCTTCGCGACCTCGTTCGACGAGGTGGTGGTCATCCTGTTCATCGGCGGAACGGAGCAGCGCACCATCCCGCGCCAGATGTGGGCCGGCATTCGCGACCAGATCAACCCGACCATATTGGCGATGGCCGGCCTTTTGACGATCTTCGCGGTGGCGCTGTTCCTGCTGATCGGCTGGCTGCAAGGCCGGAGCAGGTCCATCAACGGGGCGTGACGGCCGGCCTCCTCAGGCCGCCGCCGGAAGCAGTCCGGCGAGCGCCGTCGAGCCATCGGCGATGTCCCTTCGGTCAGGATTGACACCGGCCGCCAGCAGGCGGCGTCCGGCCATGTAGCTCGCAGGATCGTTGATCGCGTCGACCGCCAGGAGCCGTTCGCCTTTGAAGTACCAGAAGGATTTGGCGTTGTTGCGCCGGCCGGGCCGGATCACGATTTCGTCATGGTCCTCGCCGAGGCCGACGATCTGCAGCTTCGTGTCGTATTGATCGGACCAGAACCACGGGATCGGCTTGTAGGGTTTCGGCGCCCCGAGCAGCGTCGCCGCGACGGCCTCTCCCTGTTCGCTGGCGTTCTGCACCGATTCGAGGCGCATCCGGCGCCCGTCCAACGGAAAGCTCGCGCAGTCGCCGGCCGCCAGCACCTGGGGATCGCTGGTTCGGCAGAGATCATCGACCGCGATGCCGTTTTCGGTCGCGATCCCGGCTGAAGACGCCAGATCGTCGTTCGGGCGGGCGCCTATGCCGACCACGACCACGTCGACCGCGATCTCGCTGCCATCGGAGAGGATGGCGCGTTGCACCCTGCCGTCGCCAATGAGCGCGGCAAGCCCGGTCGCCTCCCTGATCTCGACGCCACGCGCGGCATGCAGGGCCCGCATATGGTCGGCCGTCGAGGCGGAGGCGACCCGGCCGAGGATGCGTGGACCGGCTTCGATCAGAACCACGGACATGTCTCGCGCCCGCGCCGCGGCGGCGACCTCGAGGCCGATGTAGCCGCCGCCCACGACCAGCAGCCGCCGGCCGGCGACGAGATCGGCTTCCAGTCGCACCGCATCCGACAGGTGTCGCAGCGTATGCACGCCGGCCAATGCGCCGCCTGCCGCGCGTTCGAGCCTCCGTGCGCTCATGCCGGTGCAGAGCACGAGATGGTCATAGGCGAGACGCTCGCCGGTACCGAGCACGATCCGGCCGTCGTTGCGCTCGATCGCCTCCGCCCGGCAGCCGAGCCGCAGATCGATGCCGTCGAACCACGAGAGGGGACGAAGCGCTAGCTTCTCAGGCGGCAGACGCTCGATGAGGCAGCCCTTGGAGAGCGGCGGACGTCGATAGGGGAGATACGCCTCCTCGCCGACCAGAACGATCTCCCGCGCGGCATCGGAAGCGCGCAGCGTCGCGATGCACGAGACCGCCGCCTCGCCGCCACCGACGATGACGATACGGCCGGGCATCACTGGCCGGCCCGCGACGTGAGGCCGTCGATTCCGTCACGGATGGTCGCCTGTCCAGGGCGTGCGCCGCCCGCCAGCTTGGCCTGAGGTCGAGCATTGCCGGACCTCATGTGAAGGATCAGAGGCATGGGATACTCGCTGCGGCTGGAGATAGGATCGCGACGCCACGCTAACCGCCGCGATCGCTCTGCGCATAGGTTCGGCGCGATCGACGCTAGACGCGCTCCATGGCGTCGACCTGGCCGCTCGGCGTCTGCGCAGCGGCCTCGGCGAGGCGCGAGGCCTGAATCCGGCGCGCGAGATAGCGGTAGAAATCCCAGATCGTGCCTTCGTAGTGGCGCGGCGCCAGCGGACCGGAGGGGGCATGGCGGGAGCCGAGCGCGCGCTGCATCGTCTCCAGCTTCTCGCGATCTTCCCGGTTGACCTCGTGCCAAAGGGCGATCCGGCTCTCGAGGTCGTCCGGGGTCAGCTCGTCACCACAGGTCGACAAGGTCCAGCGCACGCGAATCCGATCGACCGCAAGCGGCTGGACGGAGAGCGAGACCAAGAGCGTCGCCGCCTGGCTCGCGAGCTGCGTCGGGAACAGGCAGAACAGGGTGGAGCGGCGGCGTTCCTCCTCGCGCAGCCCGGGAGCGCCCGCTCCGCGCGGTGCGGCCGTGTCGGGGTAATTCGCGCAATAGGAGGTGAAAGCATCGTCCGACATTGCCTTTCGGCTCAAGCCCGTGGGCGTATAGGGATGCAATGTTTCGGGATGCACCACCGAGAGATGGTAGGCTTCCATGAAGTTCTCGACGAGACATTTCCAGTTGGTTTGCCACTCTTCTTCGAAGCACCGGACGAAGCGCATCTCGGCCGTGCCATAGTTGGCCAGCAGCTGACCGAGGCGACCGAGCCGGGGCGCCAGCGGTTCGGCGTCATCGTCGAGATTGACATAGATGAAACCGTTCCAGAGGTCGCTGCGGAACGCCGGCAGGCTGCAGGTTTCGGCCGTCGCGCCCTTGTCCCGCATCCGCGGCGCGTTGACGAGCTCGCCCGCCAGGCCATAGCTCCAGCCATGATAGGGGCACACGAAGCGGGCCCCCGCGCCGGACCCCTCCGCCAGCGGCATTCCCCGATGGCGGCAGACGTTCGACAGGACGCGGACCATGTCGTCATCGCCTCGCACGACGAGCAGCGGTTCATCGAACAGGTGCGCGGTGAAGTAGTCTCCAGGATTGGGAACCTGGTCCGCGCGTCCGAGGCAATGCCACTCCCGGGACAGGAGCGCTTCGACCTCGAATCGATAGAAATCCGGGTCGGTATAGAAGCGTCCGGGCAATCCCCGGGCCGCGTCCTCGGGCAGGGCTGCGAGATCTCCCAGGATGTCGATCATCGCCTCGATGTCGGTTCGCAAGGTCGCCGCCATGAGCGTCACTCGGCGGCAAGGGCGAGGGAACGGTCGAACCCGGCGGCGCGCTCGGCGACGTAGCGCATGAAGTCGTAGATCGGACGCTCGAGATAGGACAGGTGCCCGGGGCGCGCGGACGCGGCGTTCAAGCCGCGGAACACCTTCTCGGTGCAGCCGCGATCTTCCTCGTTGACCTCGTCGAGCAGCGTCTTCAACGCGGCGACATACTCATCGGCCTTCGGATCCGCCATGAAGTCCGGCGACAGGCCGCCGCCGAAGACCATCGCGACCTGGCCGGTTCCCTTCGGGTGCAGCGACAGATACCAGAAGTACCCCGGCGTCAGCGTGATCAGATGGCTGGGATAGATGGCGAGAAGCGCGGTCGTCTTGCGCCAATGCCCTTCGAGACGCCGATTGTCCGGGTGGGCGTTGCCGATGGGCAGCGAGGCCTCCTTGGTGATCCAATGGTAGTTGAAGGCGGCGAGGCCCGGAGGGCATGTCATCTCCTCGAGCTTGGAATGGCCGCCCACGGTATCGGCATGACAGACCGGAAGATGGTAGCTCTCCATGAAGTTCTCGGCGAGGACCTTCCAATTGGTGTTCCAGACATGCGTCTCGCGGAAGCACTCGACGTAGGTCTCCATGCCGTAGACGCCGATCATCTCCTCGAGCGGGCGCAGCGCGCTGCTCACGCTGGGCCGGTCGTTGTCGAGCGTGATGTAGATCCAGCCCTGCCATTCCTCGCAGCGGATGCCCGGGAGCCTATAGTCGTCCCGACAGAAGCCTGGGGTGCCGGTCATGAAGGGCGCACCCCTCAGGGCGCCGTCGAGCCCATAGGTCCAGGCGTGATAGGGGCATACGATGGTGCGGCGGTTGCCCGAGCCCTCGAGCATCGTGGACATCCGGTGCAGGCAGACGTTCGAGAAGGCCCTGAGCGCACCTTCATTGTCGCGCAAGACCACGACCGGCTGGCCAGCGAGGTCGTAGGTCAGGTAATCACCCGGCTTGGCCAGGCCGGTCGCGCGCCCGACGCAGATCCATTCGCGCGAGAAGATCGTCTCGATCTCGCGGGCGAGGAAGTCCTGGCTGGTATAGACGCTCGGCGGCATGGCGCGGGCGTCTGCGAACGGGCGGCTTGCTGCCGCGAGAAGGTCGGCGGCCGGCTGAGCAAACGACATGATGACGATCCTCGTCCTTTGGCGCCGGTGAGGCGGACAGCGCGCAGGGAGGCGGCTGAAGCTTGGACAGCAGAATGAACTCACTCCAAGATAGGGAAAAGCTCAATTCTCCTGGCTTCGAAGACATCGGATCATGGTTCGCTACACGCTCCGCCAATGCACCTATTTTCGCGCCGTCGCCGAGCATGGCGGCATCGCGCAGGCGGCGCGTGCGCTCAGCATCTCGCAGCCGTCGGTCGCCCAGGCGATCGACAAGCTCGAAGGCATCACCGGCCTGGTCCTGTTCGAGCGGCACCACGCGCGTGGGCTGACGCTGACGCTGCAGGGCCGCATCTTCCTGCAGTATGTCACGGCGCTCGATCACCAGGCCGTGCAAGTCGAGCGTGAAGCTGCCGCTCTTGCGGCGGAGGCGACCGGCGAGATACGCCTCGGCGTCTTCTGGACCCTGGCGCCCTTCTACTCGGCGGATCTCATCCGCGGTTTCGCCGAACGCTCCCCTGGCCTGATGGTCCGCCAGAAGGAGCTGGCCCTGACCGAGCTCGCGGATGCGGTCCGCGATGGGTCGATCGACCTCGCCCTCACCTACGATCGCGGTGCAGACCTCCACGGTCTGACGATCGTCGAACTCGCCTCGTTGCGGCCGACGGTGGTGATCGCCGCGGATCATCCGCTGGCGTCACGCCGATCGGTGCGTCTCTCGGACCTGGCGCACCAGCCTTACGTGATGCTCGAAGGGCCGGGAAGCCGGGCTTATTTCGAGGGCCTCCTCGAGGAGAGCGGCATTCATCCGCCCATCGCCTATGTCTCCACCTCGCTCGAAGCGGTGCGCAGCGCGGTCGCGGCCGGCTTCGGTTTCACGCTTCTCGTGATGCGTCCGCCCTCGGACACGACCTACGATGGTCGAAAAGTGAGGACGTTGCGGATCGAGGGCGCGGTTCGTCCCCTTCGGATCGTCCTCGCCTCGCGCGACGCTGCGCATCGCGGCCCGATCCTGAGACGTTTCGCGGACCACACGGTCGCATATTTCGCGGCCCACCATGCCAGCAGGGCCCGTCAGGGCAAGTCCGGGCCGTGATGGAAACGATCGGCGTCCGGGCGCACAGAGCCATGCAGAGCGCGAAGAAACGCGGCCGGCCGGGTGCGGCGCGGCAGCCCGGGCGGCGCCGCGCGCTTGAACCTGATCGAAACGCTGCCCGCCGCGGCGCCCTGGCAAAGGCTGCGCGCGCGGCCCGGTCCGGCGCCATCGACGTGACCATTCGGCCGGATCGCCGCCTACACGTCCGAAAAATCAGAGGCGTCCGAGTCCGAGCCGCCGCTTCTGCTCATCCACAGCATCAATGCGGCCGCCTCCTCCCACGAGGTGCTGCCGATCTACGAACGGAGCGCGGCGCGGCGGAGCGTCCATGCCTTCGATCTGCCAGGCTACGGCCTGTCCGACCGACCGAAGAAGATCTACACGCCGCGGCTCATGACAGACGCCATCCTGGCCATGGTCGACGAGATCGGCCGCCGTCATGGGCCGAGGCCGATCGACGGGATGGCCCTTTCGCTGTCGAGCGAGTTCCTTGCCAGGGCCGCGTTGGAGCGCCCCGCCGCATTCCGATCGATCGCCTTCGTCAGTCCGACCGGTTTCGACCGCCGCGGGCCACGCGTCGGGCCGCCCGGCTCGAATCGCGGCATGCCCGGACTCTACAACGTCTTCACCTTCGGCCTGTGGCGCCGACCGTTCTTCGACCTTCTGACGAGCCGGGTCAGCATCCGCTACTTTCTCGAAAAGACGTTCGGATCGAAGATCATCGATGAAGGGCTCATCGACTATGACTACCTGACGACGCATCGGCCAGGCGCCGAGCACGCGCCCTATTCGTTCATTTCAGGCTATCTGTTCAGCAACGACATCAGCCGGATCTATGACGCGCTCAGGCTTCCGGTCTGGATGGTGCATGGTGTGCGCGGCGATTTCCAGGACTACGGCGGCAAGCGTCTGGTCGAGAGCCGCCGCAACTGGTCGATCGAGGTGATGTCGACCGGCGCCCTGCCCCAATTCGAAGTTCCCGACGATTTCCAAAGCCGGTTCGAAACGTTCCTGGCCGGATTGGCATCGTCGCCCGAACCGAAAGATTGATGCGTCATCGGAACGGCGCGAAGCTTCCTGATTGCGATGCCTTCGCCTGATCTCTTGGGATGCGTCGGCCAGGAGCGTCAGCCGATGCATGGCGCCCGGGGCGCCGGCTTCGATCTCGCCTCGTTCGGCTATACGCCACGGCCATAGACCTGCTCCGTGATGTCACGGCTGCTCGTCGAGCCGTCGCTCCGGCATAGTTGCGGCTTCGTGGCCGCGCAGCGCCATGAGGCGAGGCGCGAGCGGCCTCAGAGCCAGGTAGAGGTCCTTGTAGAGCGCCAGCCGCTCGGCATGGGCGCGGGCCCGCGCCGGCCGCGGCGCGAAGGATTGGGCCGTTGCGGTCATCTCGGCGGCGATTTCGGCGATCGGGCGCTCGGGTGAGACAGCGGCCCTGCCCAGGATCGCTCCGCCGAGGCAGGGGGCATCGCGGACGGCGACGCGCATCAGCGGGCGATCGAGGATGTCGGCCTTCATCTGCAGCCAGACGGTCGAGCGGGCGCCCCCGCCGATGGCGCGGACGGTCTCGACCGGAACCCCGGCGGCGGTCAGCGTCTCCAGGCCGAGCGCCTGTTCCAGCGTGATCCCTTCGAGACAGGCCCGCAGCAGGTCCGGCCCGGTCGTCTCGAAATCAAGGCCGTAGATGGCGCCGAGGCTCGTCGCGTCGTTGAGCACCGAGCCACTGCCGGCGAAATGGGGCAGCAGGAGCGGCCAGGTCGGTGGCGCGTCGGAGAGGCGATCCAGCATGGCGTCGAGGGACCCAGCCTCGGCCGCGATGCTCGCGAGGTCCGCGGCGCGATGGCGCAGCCAGGCGAGAATGCGGGCGCCGCTCTGGCTGCCGGCGAGGCCGACGAACCTGCCCGGGATTACATGCGGATAGCAGGGGATGTTGAGGGCACCGAGGGCGGCCGAGGGCCGCTCCAGCGCGACGACCAGCGCTTCCGTCGTGCCGATCGCATACATGGCGACACCGGGGTCGAGCACGCCTGCGCCGAGCGCGCCCATCGGCTGGTCGTGCCCGCCGACAACGACGGCGACGTGATCGGGCAGCCGCAGCCGGGCGGCGATCTCGTGCGACACCGTTCCGACGATCGTGCCGCTCGGCATCACGGCGGACATTTGCTCGGGCGCAAGGCCCGCCGCTCCGAGCAGGTCGGATGACCAGGCATCCGTCGTCATGTCGTAGGCCATCGTGCGGGCCGCCATGCCGGGATCGATCACCGGCGCGAGACCGAGCCTGACCAGCGCGAAGTCGCCGAAACAGACGAACTTCCAGGCCTCGCGGTGGATGTCCGGCCGGTGCTCGCGCCACCACATCAGCTTGGGGAGCGAGGCGATCGGCGAGACCGGCTGGCCGGTCATATCGTAGAGCCGCCGCACCCCGAAGCGCGCCGAGAGATCCGCGGCGGCGGCGGTGCCGCGCATATCGGCGCTGATTGGGGCTGGGGCCAACGCACGGCCGGCCCGGTCGATCGGGATGATGGCCTCGCCCTGGGTCGAGATCGCCAGGGTGGCGACGCGGCCCGGCAATGCGTGTGCATCGACCTCGCGGAAGCAGTCCTCGGCCTGCGCCCACACCTCGTCGGGATCGAGCTCGAACAGACCCGATCCCGGATTGCGCACCGCGTAGGACCGCGCCGCGCGCGCCGCCTCGCGTCCGCCACCGTCGAAGGCGATGAGCTTGCAGCCGCTCGTGCCGAGATCGAGGCCGAGGAAGAGGTCGGAAGAGGCGCCGGCCATCGTCAGGCGTAGGAAGGCGTCGGCAGGTCCTCGATGTCGGCGCGGCTCATCGGCTTGACGCCGCCGATCGTCTCCGCCGCCCAGCAGGTCTTGGCATAGGCCTCGACCACTTCGAGGCGTTGATAGGCTTCGAGCACCGTCGCGCCGCAGGCGATGGAGCCGTGGTTCTGCAGCAGGAAGGCGTTGTGGCCGCTGACGAAAGGCGCGATGGCGGCGGCGAGCTTGGGGCCGGACGGACGGCCGTAAGGCACGAGCGCGACGTCGCCGATCGTCGCCACGAGCTCGGGAAGGATGTCGCTCGGCAGCTTGCGGCCGACGGCCGCATAGGCGGTGCTGAACACCGGATGGCCGTGGGCGACGCCGCCGACGCCCGGCCGCTGCTTGTAGAATTCGAGATGCATGAAGCGCTCGGAGGTCGGGCGGCGCTCGCCTTCCAGCGTATTGCCATCGAAATCGATGCGCACCAGCGCCTCGGCGGTGACCTGTCCCTTGTTGAGGTCGGACGGCGTCGTCCAGATGCCGCCGTCCCTCGCCCGCGCGCTGACGTTGCCCTCGGTGCCGGCGATCAGGCCCTTCTGCGCCATCAGGTGGCAGCAGTGGACGATCATGTCTTTCACGGGGTCGGGCTCTCGCATCGGTCTTGGATCCTGGTTGGGAGGCGGCGTTCAGGGCTTGAGGAGAGGCGACGTGTCGGGCAGCCGCTTTTTGGCGAGCTCGCGGTCGAGCAGGGCATCGTCGTCGATGAGGTCGTGACGCGCGGGATGCTGCAGGGCGAGCGCGACGCAGATCATCTCGATGATGGCGAGCTGCGAGATGCGCGTGCTGATGACCTCGCGGGCAATGGGCGAACGGCGCACGGCGGAAATCAGGACGATGTCGGCGACCCGGGTCGCCGGCGCATCGCGGTCGCTGGTGATCACCACGCGCGTAAAACCCCGCAAGCCGGCGGTCTCGAAGGTCTCGATGAGATCACGCGTGCGGCCCGAGCAGGTGATGCCGAAGAACAGTGCGCCCGGCCGCGCATTGGCGGTCACTGCCGCCAGCACATGCGGATCCGAATGGGCGCTGACCGTCAGGCCGAGGCAGATCAGCCGCTGATAGGCATCGAAGGCGACGGGCGCCGAGCTGCCGAAGCCGACGAGATGGATGTGGTTGGCGGCATCGACCGCCGCCGTCGCCTCCTGCAGGGCCTGGAGCGACACGAGGCTCATGGTCTTGAGCAGCGCTTCCTGGTTGACCTCGACCACGCGGCGCATGACGGAGGCGAGCGGATGCTCGCCCTCGTGCTCGATGCCGAGCGTCGTCGTCGCGAGTTGCGTCCCGAAGGCGACGCCGCGCCCCTCGGCGAGGGCGAAGCGCAGGTCCTTGTAGCCGTTGAGGCCCAGAAGCTTGCAGAAGCGGAAGACGGTCGTCTCGCTCACCTGAGTCTGTTGGGCGAGGCTCGAAATCGACAGATCCGCGGCGCGCGCTTGGTTGTCGATGATCCATTGCGACAGCCGCGCCATGGTGCGGTCGGGCGAGCGGGCGGCGGCGACCAGTCTCTGGAAGATATCGACCGGACGTGAGGACATCGCCTCGCCGTCCTTGATCTGAAAAATATTTCTCTCTGTTTGGCTCATATAAAAAACTTTCTTCCGAAGACCGGTAATACGACGTCGAGCCGTCGTGTCAAGCCATCACACGGCCCGCCTCCGGCAAGCGCCGGCCCTCGGCATCGAAGACGTGGCAGGCCTGCGACGGCAGGAAGACCGTGACGCTGTCGCCGCGCCGCGCCCGCCGTGCGGCATGGTCGCGAACGACGAGGCTTTCCGTGCCCGGACGCAGATGGACGAAGGTGTCGCTGCCGAGCATCTCGACCACCAGCGCCTCCGCGCTCAGGCTCGCGCCCGGCGCCGTCCCGGCGCTTTCGAGGCGCAGATGCTCCGGCCTGATGCCGAGCGTCACCGGCGCCCCCGGCTCGACCGCCTCGGCGAGATCGACGTCGATCTCCGGGCCGGCCGCGAGCCGGATGCGGACCCGCCCCGCCTGCCGGGCCGCGACCGTCCCCGCGAGCAGGTTCATGGCCGGCGAGCCGATGAAGCCCGCGACGAAGAGGTTGTCGGGCCGTTGGTAGAGGTCGAGCGGCGTGCCGACCTGCTCGATGCGGCCTCCGTTCATCACCACGATCCGGTCGGCGAGCGTCATGGCCTCGACCTGATCGTGCGTGACATAGACCATGGTGGCGCCGAGCTCCGCCTTGAGCCGCGCGATCTCGACCCGCATGCCGACCCGCAAGGCCGCATCGAGGTTCGACAGCGGTTCATCGAGCAGGAACAGCTTCGGGCGCCGGGTGATGGCGCGGCCGATGGCGACCCTCTGCCGTTGGCCGCCGGAGAGTTCGCGCGGTTTGCGGCGCAGATAGTCGCCGAGATGGAGCTTTTCGGCCGCGCCCCCGACGCGGGCCGCGATCTCGGAGCGCGGCGTCCGGAGGATCTCGAGGCCGAAGCCCATGTTGCGCCGCACGTCCATATGCGGGTAGAGCGCGTAGGACTGGAACACCATGGCGATGCCGCGTTCCGACGGCTCGGCCCCGCTGACGTCGACGCCATCGATCAGGATCCGCCCGGAACTGATCGGCTCCAGTCCCGCGATGATGCGCAGCAGGGTCGACTTGCCGCAGCCGGAAGGTCCGACGAGCACGCAGAACTCGCCGTCTTCTACCTCGAGGTTGAGCCGCGGGATGACGGAGACGGGGCCATAGGCCTTGGTGACGTCCTCGAGCGCGAGCGTGGCCATCGGATGCGTCTCCCTCAGCCTTTCACCGCACCGGCCATCAGGCCGCGCACGAAGGCACGCTGGACGATCATGTAGAGGCCGATGAGCGGCAGCGCGATGATGGCCAGGATGGCGAAGAGCGCGCCGGGATTGGCCATGTAGAGCCCCGAATATTGCATCGGCACGATGGTCACGGTCTTCATCTCGTCCTGCGTCATGATGATCAGCGCCAGGAAGAACTCGTTCCAGGTGACGATGAACTGCCAGATGGCGACGAAGACGAGCGCCGGGCGCACCAGCGGCAGCGTCACGTGGATGAAGCTCTGCCAGGGCGAGCAGCCGTCGACCCGCGCCGCCTCGAAGAGCTCGCGCGGCGCATCCTCCATGAAGGCCTTGAGGACGACGATGGCGAAGGGCGCGCCGAGCGCCACATAGGGCATGATGAGCCCGATGTAGCGGTTCACCCAGCCGAAGGTCTTGAGCAGGATGGCGAGCGGCAGGACCAGCGAGGCCATCGGCACCATCAGCGTCGTCAAGAGCACGGCATAGAGCACGCTCGTGCCGGGCAGGCGTAGCACCGCCGCCGCGAAGGCGAAGAGCGAGGCCACGGCCAGCACCAGCGCCACCGTCGCCACGGTCACGATCAGGCTGTTGAGGAAGAAGGCGGGCAGCGGGTTGTCGCGGATGACGGTGACGACGTTGGCGAGCGTGAAGGATCCGCTGAACAGGGTCGGGTCGAACACCGTCTCGGGCGGCCGCAGGGCGATCGACACCATATAGGCCTCGGGCACCATCCACAGCGCCAGCACCACGCCGAGGCCGAGATGGACGACAAGCCCGCGGAGGCGCGCGCGGGCCGGGATCGCGGCGCTCATGCGGTCCTCCGTCGGCCGCCAAGACGCGAGCCGAGCAGCACGATCTGCGCGAGCGTCAGCACGAAGGCGAGCCCCAGCACGATGACCGACAGGGTCGCGCCGGCCCCGGTGTCGCCGAGCACGAAGCTCTGGCGGAAGATGTCGGTGCCGAAGACCTCGCTGGCGTGGTCGGGACCGCCGCCGGTCATAAGCTGCACGATCGGAAAGGTCTGCAGCGTGCCGATGATGCCGAGCAGCAGCAGCGACCTTGTGACCGGCGCCAGCATCGGCACGACGACCGACCGGGCGAGCTTGAGACCGCGCGCGCCATCGATGCGGGCCGCATCGAGCACTTCCGACGGCAGGTTGGCGATGCCGGCCACGTACATCAGCATCGAGAAGCCGGTCCATTGCCAGATATTGACGACGATGAGCGCATAGATCGCCAGCGCCGGGCTGCCGAGCGGCGAATCCGTCAAGGTGATGCCGAGCGCCTGGAGATAGACCTGCGCGATGCCGTAATAGGGGGCGTAGATCTGCACCCAGACGAGGCTGACGACCGAGACCGAGGTCACCACCGGCAGGAAGAACATGGTGCGGAAGAAGCCGCGGAAGCGGAACGTGTGGCGTTCGATGAACCAGGCGATGAGGCCGCCGAGCAGCATCTGCACCGGGATGGTGATGGCGGCCCAGAGCGCCATGTTCCGCATCACGATCCAGAACACCGGATCGCGCAGCACGGCGGCATAATTGGCGAGGCCTGCGAAGACGCGTCCCCCGTCCCGCCCTTGCCGCACGAGGCTTTCGTCGACGACCCACAGGATCGGATAGGCGACGAAGCCGATGAAGAGCGCGACGGCGGGGAGCAGGAACAGATAGGCGATGGCGCCGCCGTGCCGGCCACGTCGTCGCGGCAAGGCGGCGGGACCGAGCGACCGCGCCGTCAGCGTGCCTGACATGGATCCCCGCCCTCGTGTGCCGACGCTTAAGGATGCAGCGCCTTGTCGGTCGCGGCCTGCACCGATGCGAGCCCATCCTCGGGCTTGACGCTTCCCGCGGCGACGCCGGCCAGGGCGCTGTCGAGCGCGTCGGCGACCGCCGGCACCGCAAAACGCTGGTTCTCGGCCTGCGGCAGGTCGGCCATGAAGCGGTCGTACATGGCCTTCACATGCGCGGTGATCTCGCCCTTGGGCTCATGGCCCTTGAACGCCGGCAGGTCGTTGAGGTCGTTCAGCGCCTCCTGCAGCGCCTCGCCGTTGGTCAGCGAGGCCAGGAAGGTCCAGGCCGCCGGGTTCTTGCCGCCGGTCTTGGTCAGTCCGTAGCCGATATCGATGCCGCCGACCGGCGGGGAGGCATGATCGGAACCCTTGAGCGCCGGCATGTAGAAAAAGTCGAACCCGTCCATGTTCTGCATATATTGCGACAGCGGCGGCGGGAACTTGCTTTCCTGCATCCACCAGGAGCCGAGCGCCATCATCCCGACGCGTCCCTGGGCGAAGAGCTGGGCTCCGGTCGGGTAGGCATGGGCGCCGAGCGCGCCCTGCTGGAACACGCCGTCGGTGAAGAGCGCCCGCCAGTCGTTCATCGCCTGCAGGAGCTCGGGCGCGGTCCACTTGGCCTCGCCCTTCTGGGCCTTCTCGACGAGGCCGGGCGCGCGCTGGTTGGCGAGCATCAGGAAGACGTTCTCGTTCTGCCAGCCGTCGGCGGCACCCTGGAACATCGGGATCAGCCCGCCCTTCGACAAAGCCTTGGCGGCGGCGACGAGATCGTCATAGGTCTTGGGCGGCTTCAGCCCGAGCTTGTCGAAGACCTTGGTATTGTACCAGATGACCAGGTCCTGCGACTCCTGCGGCAGGATGTAGTAGTTCGTATCGCCGGCCGGATTGCCCATCAGCATCTGCTTCTTGTTGACCGGGAAGACCGCGTCCTGCCAACCGGCGCCCCATTGCTTGGCGGCCCGCTCGTTCAGGGCCTCGAGCTCGGGGCGATATTGCTGCGTCAGCGAACCCGGCTGCAGGCCGATGACGTCCGGCAGGCTGCCCGAAGCCGCGGCCGCCTTGAGCGCCGTGATATATTCGGGCGAATAGTTGTAGTAAGTGTATTTGACCTTGATGCCGGGGTTGGCCTTCTCGAAGGCGGCGATCGACTTCTGCATCGTGCTCGACACGAACCACGACCAGACGGTGACCTGCTGGTCGTCGGCGTGGGCGGCGAGCGGCACCAGGGCCGATGCGGCGGCGAGCAACACTGCGGCAAGACCTGTCCTGACCCTCATGGCGTCCTCCATCCTCGGCGCGGCATCTTGCGGCGAGGGCGAACCTCACCGCCGTGCGGCCTCTCTCGCGACCGCGGGCGGTGCCAGCCGGTCACGCGTCGAAGATAAATATTTTTTATGATGTGTCATCAAGAAAGATTTTTCTGATCGCCTCGCGCGAAAGCCATTGCCCGCCGGCGCGGTCCCGACATAGCGTCCCGGGCTCATGCCGTTCAAATCAGGATCTCGTCATGCCGACCGTCAAGCGGATGGACCGCAAGCTCGCCAGCATCCAGGCCGGCACCTACAGGCCGGCGGACTTCATCATCGCCGATGCCAAGGACAGCGACATGGCATTGGGCACCGGCGTCGCCGGGCCGGAACTCGACTCGGCCGGTCGGCCCACGGGCCGGATGCTTCCTCTGGCGATCTACCGTGCCGGCATGGAGCGGATGGTCGAGTCCGACGCGATCGACATCATGCTGACCTCGCTCTCTTCGGGCGAGGACCTGAGCCGCAAGGGCGTCTTCGCCCGCTCGGAGGTGACGCCGGCGATCCGCCTCAACGACGGCAGCGACATCTGGCACTGGCGCGGCGCCAACTACCGCCATCTGCCGACCGTGCCTTTCCGCACCGCGCGGCTCGACCGCGTCAGGCCGATCGCGGATCTCGGACTCTATGCCCTGACCTTCTTCAACGACCTCGACCAGGACCGGCGCTCGCTCGACGCCTATGCGGCCTTCCGCGACGAGGCCTCGGCGCAGGGCGTGCGGCATTTCCTCGAAGTGTTCAACCCGCAGTTCCCCGTCGAGGCACCGGGCACGGATTTCGCTACCTACAACAACGACGCCATCGCGCGCTGTCTCGCGGGCGTGTCGAGGCTCGATCGGCCGGTCTTCCTCAAGGTCGTCTACAACGGCCCACGCGCCACCGAGGAACTCGCCTCCTACGATCCCGGCAACCTCATCGTCGGCATCCTCGGGGGCGCCTCCTCGACGACGCGCGACACGCTGGAGATGGTCAAGCAGGCGGAGCGCCACGGCGCGCGGGTCGCGCTCTTCGGGCGCAAGATCTTCTTCGCCGAGGACCCGGTCGGCATCGTCCGGGCCATGCGCCGTGTCATCGAGGAGGGCCTGTCGTCGGAGGAGGCCACAAGGGCCTATCACGACGAGCTCGGCAAGGACGGTCTGCGCCCCAAGATGCCGCTCGCCGAGGATCTCGAGCTCACCGATCCGGTGCTGAAGCCGTAGCCACGGGCCTGTCACGCGGTTGCGGGCGCGTGCCGGGCGCCGGCCGCATTCTTGTCTTGACCGATCCCGGCCGCGCGCCCGTAGAATCGCGCTATGGGATCGATGGCGTCGTCTACGACCGCCATCAGCCCGGCGATGGCTGCCTTGTAACCGTTTCACCCCATGGAGCCTGCCCGGCATGATCCACCTCGCAGACATCGACGCGGCCGCGCAGCGTATCGCGCCCTACATCCGCAGGACGCCGGTGATCGTCGCCGATGCGCTCGCCGAACCGCTGGCCGGTGCGGCCTTGTCGCTGAAGCTCGAATGTCTCCAGGCGACGGGATCGTTCAAGGCGCGCGGCGCGACCAACAAGCTGCTCACCACGAGCAAGGACGACCTCGCGGCCGGCGTCGTGACCGCCTCCGGCGGCAATCACGGCCTCGCGGTCGCCCGGGCGGCACGCCTGGCCGGCGTTCCCGCCACGATCTTCGTTCCGACCAACGTCACCCAAGCCAAGATCGAGAAGCTGAAACGATGGGGCGCCGTCGTCGAGGTCGTCGGGGAGGTGTGGAACGAGAGCAACGTTCACGCCCTCGAATTCGCGCAACGGGAGGGGGCCTGCTACTTCCATCCCTTCGCCGATCCCGCCGTCGTGGCCGGGCAAGGCACGCTCGGCCGTGAGCTTCTGGACGAGGTGCCCGACATGGATACCGTGCTGATCGCGATCGGCGGCGGCGGGTTGATCTCCGGGATGGGCGTCGCGCTCAAAGCGCTCAAGCCATCCGTCCGCGTGATCGGGATCGAGCCCGAAGGCTCGCCGACCCTGAAAGCCTCGCTCGATGCGGGCCGTGTCGTCCGGCTTCCAAAGGTCACGAGCCGGGTCGCGACCATGTCCTGCGCCGAGACCGACCCGGCCATCTTCGATCTCGTCCGCACGCATGTGGACGACATCGTCCTCGTCGGCGACGAGGACATGCTGGAGGCGAGCCGCTGGCTCTGGTTCGAACTCGGGATCGCCTCGGATCTGAGCGGCGCCGCCGCCATCGCGGCGCTTCGGACGGGGAAACTGAGCATCGGGGGCCGATCGGTCGCGGCGCTCGTCTGCGGCGCGGGACCCGACGGCTTCAGCTAGTCCACGACGCTGTTTCGACAAACCCGGCACGGCTTCAAGGCGTTCAGACCTTGCCCACGTCGAGCGTGACCAGAACGGCACCCTCATGCACCTGGTCGCCGACCGCGACCTCGACGGAGACTATCCGGCCGCCCTGCGTGGCCGCAATGGTCGTCTCCATCTTCATCGCTTCGGTGACGACCAGCGGATCGCCCCGGGCCACGACCTGACCGGGCACGACATGGAGCAAGCGGACAAGACCCGGCATGGCGGCCCGGACGAGGCCGCCGGAGCCCTGTTCGTCCGCTGCCTCCGGATTCACGATCGCCAGATCGAAGCGATATCGTCCGGCCTCGGTGCCGATTGTCGCCCTTTCGCCGTCGCGCGTCAGACGGAAAACCGCGATCCGATCGCCGAGGTCGATCCGTAGCTCATCGCCGCGACGCTCGGCGACACTCAACGTCACGGCGTCGTCCCCCACCTCGACGCGGAAAAAGCCGCCCGGCAAAGCGATGGTCGTGAGACGGCGGATCTGATCCCGATCCACGAGCCTCACCTCCTTGCGCGCCTCGCCCCAGAGGCGGAAGTTGACGAGGCTCGCGAAAGGATCGTCGCCGCCCGGCGGCTCGAGCCAGCCCGCCGCGGCCAACGCCGCCAGCGCCGTGACCTCCGGCGGGGGCACCGGTTCACCGAGGATGTCCGCAAGCTTGCGGCCGATCAGCCCGGTATCGAAGTCGTCGCGCGCGAAATCCGCCTGCTCAACGAGGCGCCCCAGGAAATCGAGATTTGTAATGCACCCTTCGACGCGGCTTCGCGTCAATGCGCCATGCAAGCGAGCCAGGGCCGCCTCGCGGCTCGGTCCATGGGCAATGACCTTGGCGATCATCGGGTCGTAGAAGGGTGTGACGAGATCCCCTTCGCGCACTCCGGCATCCACCCGGATGCCGGGCCCGTCAGGGAAGGCGAGCTTCGTCAGGCGCCCGGTCTGCGGCAGGAAATCCCGGGCCGGATCTTCGGCGTAGAGCCGTGCCTCGATGGCATGGCCGGTGATCGAAAGGTCCTCCTGCGGTTTCGGCAAGGGCTCGCCCGCCGCCACCCGGAACTGCCATTCGACGAGATCGAGCCCGGTCACGAGTTCGGTCACCGGATGCTCGACCTGCAGGCGCGTGTTCATTTCCATGAAATAGAATCGGTCCGCACGGAGCCCCTCCGCAACATCGGCGATGAACTCGACCGTGCCGGCTCCCCGATAGCCGACGGCGCGGGCGGCTTTGACGGCCGCCGCTCCCATGGCGTCGCGCATGGTGGGCGACATGCCCGGCGCGGGCGCCTCCTCGATCACCTTCTGGTGCCGCCGCTGCAGCGAACAATCCCGCTCGAAGAGATGCACCGCATTGCCGTGAGCGTCGGCGAAGACCTGGATCTCGATGTGCCGCGGGTAGAGCAGGCATCGCTCGACGAGGACGCGATCGTCGCCGAACGCCGAGCGGGCTTCCCGCATGGCGGCGGCGAGCGCCTCCGAAAAATCCTCGGCTCTCTCGACCCGGCGCATGCCCTTGCCGCCGCCGCCGGCAGCCGCCTTGATCAGCACCGGATAACCGAGCCGCGCGGCTTCGCCCGCCAGCACCCCCGCATCCTGGTCGCGACCGTGATAGCCCGGAACGGTCGGCACGCCGGCCCGCTCCATCAAGGCTTTGGCCGCGTCCTTCAGCCCCATGGCCCGGATGGCCTGCGCAGGAGGGCCGACGAACACGAGACCGGCGGTCTCGACCGCCTCGACGAATTCGGGATTTTCCGAAAGAAAGCCGTAGCCCGGATGGACCGCCTGCGCGCCGCTGCCGCGGGCGGCCTCGACGATGGCCTCGATGCGCAGGTAGCTCTCGCGGGCCGGGGCCGGACCGATGCGAAAGGCCTCGTCGGCCGCTGCCACGTGCAGGGCGTCGCGATCCGCATCCGAATAGACCGCGACGGTGCGAATGCCGAGGCGGCGCGCCGTCCTGGCAATGCGGGCCGCGATCTCGCCCCGGTTGGCGATCAGAACCTTGTCGAACATGAGCGTCACATCCGGAAGAGGCCGAACCGCGTCGGCTCGATCGGTGCGTTGAGGGCCGCCGCCAGGCTGAGGCCCAGCACGTCCCGGCTCGACGCCGGATCGATGATGCCGTCGTCCCAAAGCCGCGCCGACGCATAGAGCGGATGGCCCTGCGTCTCGAACTGCCGGATGATCGGCGCCTTGAGCCGTGCCTCGTCCTGGACGGACAGCGACGCGCCCCGGCGCTCCGCCGCATCGCGCTTGACCGTCGCCAGCACGCTCGCGGCCTGCTCGCCGCCCATGACCGAAATCCGCGCATTGGGCCAAGTCCAGAGGAAGCGCGGCGAATAGGCCCGGCCGCACATGCCGTAATTGCCGGCCCCGAACGAGCCGCCGATCAGCATGGTGACTTTCGGGACCGCGGCCGTCGCCACGGCCGTGACGAGCTTGGCACCGTCCTTGGCGATGCCGCCGGCCTCGTACTGCCGCCCGACCATGAAGCCCGTGATGTTCTGCAGGAACAAGAGCGGGATGCCCCGCTGGCAGCAGAGCTCGATGAAATGGGTGCCCTTGAGGGCGGACTCCGACAGCAGCACGCCCGCATTGGCCAGGATGCCGACCGGCATGCCGTGGATATGCGAAAAACCGCACGCCAGCGTCTTTCCGTACAACGCCTTGAACTCGTCGAAGCGAGAGCCGTCGACGAGGCGCGCGATCACCTCACGGACGTCGTAGCCCTTGCGCAGGTCCGTCGGCACCACGCCCCACAACTCGGCCGGATCGTAGCGCGGCGGCTCCGCGGGCTGGCGTCGCACGGAGTCCGGCGTCCGCCCGTTGAGGTTGGCGACGCAGCGCCGCGCCAGCCGAAGCGCCTGGGCGTCGTCGGTCGCGTAATGGTCGACTACGCCGGAGGCGCGCGCATGCAGGTCCGCTCCGCCGAGATCCTCGGCCGACACGATCTCGCCGGTGGCGGCCCGGACGAGGGGCGGACCCGCCAGGAAAATCGTCCCCTGCTTGGCGACGATGATCGATTCGTCCGCCATCGCCGGCACATAGGCGCCCCCCGCCGTGCAGGAACCCATGACCACCGCGATCTGGGCGATGCCGGCGGCCGACATCGTGGCCTGATTGAAGAAGATGCGGCCGAAATGATCGCGGTCCGGAAACACCTCGTCCTGGTTCGGCAGGTTGGCGCCCCCGGAATCGACGAGATAGAGGCAGGGCAGACGGTTCTGCGCCGCGATCTCCTGAGCCCGCAGGTGCTTCTTCACCGTGATCGGGAAATAGGTGCCGCCCTTCACGGTCGCGTCGTTGCACACGATCATGCAATCGCGCCCCGAAACCCTGCCGACCCCGGCGATGAGCCCTCCCGCCGGCACATCGTCGTCGTACATGCCCCAGCCGGCGAAGAGGCCGATCTCAAGGAAGGGGGACGCCGGGTCGAGCAGATGGGCGACCCGCTCCCTCGGCAGGAGCTTGCCGCGCGACACATGCCGGGTCCGCGCGTCCTCGCTGCCGCCCGACATGACGCGCCGCGCCTTGGCGTCGATGTCGCCGAGGAGGGCCGCCATGCGGTCCCGGTTCTCGCGGAAGGCCGCGGACCTGGGCGATACGGCGGATCGGATTACGGACATCGACGGCCTTGGAGGTGGGGCGGCGCGATGCCGGTCACGACAGCGCGGGAGGGCGGCGGGTGTGCCAATCGGTGACCTGCTGGAAGGCGTGACCCGCACGACAGAGAAGATCTTCGGACAGATGGCGTCCGACCAGTTGCAGGCTCAGCGGCATGCCGGCCTTGTCGATGCCGCAGGGCAGCGTGATGGTCGGGCTCCCCGAAAAGTCGAAGGGCGCGGTGAAGCGCAGGATGCGAAGCAGCACGGTCGGGTCCTGCCCATATTCGCCCATCCGGGCCAGGCTCGGGATCGGCACCGGCATGGTCGGCACCAGCAGGAGCTCGATCTCCTCGAAGAGGCCGGCGAGCGCCCCCGAGAAGGCGAGCCGCTCGTGATAGATCTCGCCGAGATCGAGCGCCGTCATGCTGCGGCCCAGGTCGATCAGGGCGGCGAGATCCGGGCCGTATTCGGCCGCGCGAGCCGGGTAGCTGTGCGCGTGGGCGAGTGCCGTTTCGACCGCGCAGAATGGGATCCAGCCGCGCACGAGCCGCTCCGTGGCCGGAACCGTGACCTCCCGGATGCGCGCTCCGAGGCTCGCGAGAGCGCGTGCGGCATCCTCGACGGCCGCCACGACCTCGGGGTCGATCCCGTCGGCGATGAAACGACGGTCGATGCCGACCGTGAGGTCGCGGATGCTGCGGCCGAGCTCGGCGCAATAGTCGGGCACGGGAGCCTGGAGCGCGGTCGGGTCGTTCGGATCGGCCCCGGCGATCACGCCCAGCATCGCGGCGGCGTCGGCGGCGCTGCGGGTCATCGGACCAACGTGGTCGAGGGACGCCGCGAGCGGGAACACTCCGTATCGGCTGACCCGCCCCCAGGTCGGCTTGATGCCGGTCAGGCCGCAGGTGGCGGACGGGAAGCGGATCGATCCGCCGGTGTCGGACCCGAGCGATCCGAAGCAGAGGCCCGCTGCGGTTGCGACGCCCGATCCCGTCGAGGAGGAGCCGACCCAATGATCCACGTTCCAGGGATTGAGGGGCGAGGGGTTTTGCGGATGATGGCTCGTGTAGGCGCCTTCCGTCATGCTCAACTTGCCGAGGATGACGGCGCCGCCCTGTTCGAGCCGGTCCACGACGGTGGCGTTGTGATCGGGCGTCGCGTCCTTCAGCATGGTGGTGCCGGCGCCCGTCGGCGCGAAGCTCGTATTGCAGAGGTCCTTGACGGCGATCGGCACGCCGTGCAGGGGACCGCGCCAGATCCCTTTGGCGATGTCCCGATCGGCCGCCTCGGCGCGGACGAGGGCACGGTCGCGCAGCACGGTCGTGTAGCTGCGGTACTGGCCGTCGATATTGTCGATGCGGTCCAGAAGCGCGGTCGTCACGTCGACGGACGAGACGTCGCGGTCCCGGATACGCCCGGCGATGCGGGTCAGGCTCTCGAAGTGCAGGTCGTCCGGCATCGGCATCTCCTTCAGGCGGTGAATGGCGGGGCCGAGCATGGGGCCGAGTGTGACATGGCTACCCGAAATCCCCCATGGCGGCGGCATCGGACACCCGTCCGGCAGCGAATTCGCGCGTGATCACGCCCTTCTGAATGAGCAGCACGCGATCCGACAGCGCCTTGATGAAATCGACGTTCTGCTCCACCAGCAGCACGGTGAGACCCCGCCGCGCGCGCATCGCCTTGAGCTGTTCCACGATCTCCTCGATGATCGACGGCTGGATGCCCTCCGTCGGCTCGTCGAGGAGCACGATCCGGGGATGCTGGATGAGGGCGCGCGCCAGCGCCAGAAGCTGCTGCTCGCCGCCGCTCAACGCCCCTCCGGGACGCTCGAGCAGAGCCTTCAGCCTCGGAAATTCATCGAGCATGCTCGCGATGGTCGCGGCCCTGCGGCCGACCGCGACCGCCGCGAAGCGGAGATTGTCGCGGACCGTCAGCCCCGGAAAGATCCCGCGGCCTTGGGGAACATAGCCCATGCCGCGCCGCACGCGGCCATGGGAGGGAAGGCGTGCGATGGGGTCACCCTCGAAGCGGATCTGCCCCGATGTCGCGGGCAGGATGCCGATGAGCGTCTTCAGCAACGTCGTCTTGCCCATCCCGTTATGCCCCAGGATGCCGACGAACTCGCCCGCCTCGATCCGCAGCGAAAGCCCGCTCAGAACCGGGATGCCGTCGTACCCCGAATGCAGTCCTTCGACATCGAGCATCATGCGGCCACTCCCCGCCCGAGATAGACATCCCGGACGACCGGGTTGTCGACCACGTTCCGGTAGGTATCCTCGATCAGGATGCGGCCCTGGTGGAACACCGTCACGGTCCGGGCGATCTGCCGGATGAACTGCATGTCGTGCTCCACCACGACGATGGTCGCATCCCGGTTGAGCTCCCGGATGAGCTCGGCGGTTCGGTCCGTCTCCTCGTCGCTCATGCCGGCGGCGGGCTCGTCCAGCAGCACGATCCTCGGCCGGCAGACCACCACCATGGCGATCTCGACCCATTGGCGTTGGCCATGCGCGAGCTCGCCCACGAGGCGAGGGAGGATCGCCTCCAGCCCGAGCCGGGCCGCGATGGCGTCGACCGCATCCTCGAGCGCCCGGCCTCTCAGGCGCGAGCGCGCCGCGAGCCACAGGTTCTCCCGAACCGTGAGGCCGTTCATGACCACGGGAACCTGGTTCTTGATGCCGACCCCCTTCCGTCCGACGACATGGGGCTCCGCGCCGACGATATCCTGCCCATCGAGGAAGATCTGGCCGGCCGTTGGTCGAAGCTGGCCGGTCAGCAGTTTGAAGAACGTGCTCTTGCCGGCGCCGTTGGGGCCGATCAGGCAGCGAAGCTCCCCTGGCGCGAGAGCGAAGTCGACGGCCGCGACCGCGCGAACGCCGCCGAAACGCTTCTCGAGGCCACGGGTCTCGATGATGTTCGGACCGGGGTTCATCCGCGCCGGCGCTCCCGAGATCGCCGCCGAGGCCACCGAAGGCCGCCGAGCGTCGGCAGCAGGCCTTTGGGAAACACCAGCACGAAGACGAGCAGCACCGCGCCGAGAACGAGCGTGACCTGCCCGACGCCGACGGTGCCGAGCCAGCCGCTCAGATATTGCACGAGGCCGGTCGCCACGATTGGGCCGATCAACGTCGAGCGCCCGCCGACGATGACCCAGATCACCACCTGGGCGGCCTGGTTGAGGCCGAACATCTCGGGCGAGACGAAATTGCCCCAGATCGCGTAGAGCGCCCCTGAGAGGGCCGCGATTCCGGCGGCCAGGACGAAGGCGCCGAGCTTGTAGGCACGCGCGTCGAAGCCGAGCAGCTCCATGCGCTTCTCGCTTTCGCGGATGCCCACGAGGATGCGGCCGAACGGCGTCAGCAGCAGCAGGCGAAGGCCGACATAGGCCAGAAGCGCCGCGGCTCCGGCGAGATAGAACACGCCGTCGAACGACAGCGGCGCGGCGGCATCCCATGGCAGCTGCAGCGCCGGAATGCCGGGAATGCCGTTCTGGCCGTTCAGGCGGACGCTGCCGATCACATAGTCCGGGCCGGAGGTCGAGCGGATCGACTTTTCGAAGATCAACGTCACCACGAGCGTAATGACGCTGAGATAGATGTCGCTGATGCGCCCATAGATGATGAAATAGCCCAGCACCGCCGAGAACAGCATCGGCAGGACCACCGCGGCGACCAGGGGCCACAGGGTGGTGCCGGCATTCATGGCGAGCACCGCATAGCCATAGCCGCCGAGCCCGAAGAAGATGGTCTGGCCGAAGCTGAGGATCCCGGCATAGCCCCACAGGAAACCCATGCTGAGGGCCAGCAGCGCGAAGACGAAGATCACCGAGACGTCGAGCTGGAGTGCGGCATCGGTGTAGGACGGCGTGAGCGCGATCCCGGCCGCGAGGATCGCGACGAACAGCCACCACCACCGCGATGGCGGCACCGCCGCATCCGAGGCGAATTCCTGGTGGCTCACAGCCCCCTCCTCAGCCGGCCCGTGATGCCGAGGGGCAGCAGCCTCAGCAGGACCACGGCGACGACCAGCACGCTCACTTCGCCCAGGACCGAGCTCCAGCGATAGGAGACCACGCCGTCGATCGCCCCGAACAGGCTGGACGCCGCGAGCGTGCCCATCAGCGGGAAATGGCCGCCGACGATCACCGTGATGAACGCCTTCGACACGAAGAAGAGACCCATGGTCGGGGAGGCCCCCGTGATCGGCACCAGGACGGCGCCGGCCAGCCCTGCCAGCGCCGATCCGTAGCCGAAGGTCGCCATATAGATGATGCTGCGGTCGACCCCGAGCGCGCCGGCGATGACGGGGTCCTGCATGGTGCCGCGCACGAGCAGCCCGAAGCGCGTGAATTGCGCCAGGAGCCAGGTGACCAGCATCGCCGCGGCGGCGACGGCGATCAGCATGAGGTTGTAGCTCGACACGTTGATGCCACCGATCGAAACGTTGCCGAAGTCGGTCGTCACGCTCCGCCCCTGAGGGCCGAGCAGGGTGGTGACGCCGCCCACGAGAAGCAGCGACAGCCCCCAGGTCGCCAGCAACGTGTCGACGATGCGCCCGTAGAGAAAGCGGATGATCAGGCGCTCCACCACGATACCGAACAGGCCGAGCGCCAGGGCCGCCAGCAGGACCGAAAGCCACAGCGGCACCCCGGCATCGACGCACAGCACGCAAGCATAGGCGCCCAGCATCATGAACTCGCCGTGCGCCAGGTTGATGACCTTCATCATGCCGAAGATCACGGCGAGCCCCAGGCTGATCAGCACCAGGAGAGCGATGGCGTAAGCCGCAAGGTAGATCGTGTTCGACAGGCCCAAACGCGCGCACTCCTTCGCCCCGGCGGCTCGCCGCCGGCATCATGGCGCGTCAGAGCGCCGGCTCGTACTGCTTCGTATCGTTCGGGTTCTTGTGCAGGTCGCAGACCGCCTGGGTATCGGCGGGCTGGCGTTGCGAGAAGGACTTCAGCAGGTCGAACCCGCCCTTGGTGTTGCCGGCGCAGATATGGATGTCCATGATCGTGTGGTTGGTCTGTCCGTCGATGGTGTAGAGCCCGCCGGCGCCGTTGAACGTCGTGCCGCCCAGGGCCGGGATGACATCGTCGGGCTTGGGGCTTTTGGCGCGTTTCACGGCTTCGGCCCACAGCATCATGCCGCGGTAGCCGATCTCGCCATATTCGCCGACATAGTCGGTCTCGCCGGAATACTTCTTGAACCTCTCGACGAAACTTCTCGCCGCGTCGGTCGGCAGGGTGTCGATGAACGAGGTCGCGATCAGGATGCCGTCGTTCTCCTGCGGGCTCAGCGCCGCGTTCTCGCGCCCGGCCCCATAGGTGCCGGAGGCCAGCACCATGGTCTTCTTGCCGATGGTCGACTCGAACTGCCTGTAGAACGCCATGTGGGCGTCGCCGACCAGTGCCGAGTAGACGGCATCGGGCTTCGCGCTCTGGATGCGGCTCAGCACCGGGGCGAAATTGGTGACGTCCAGCGGGAAGAACTCGACAGCCAGGTCCTTGCCGCCCTTCGCCCGGACGAATTTCTGGATCCACTTGCTGGTGATCTGGCCGTAGTTGTAGTCGGCCGCGAGGATATAGGCGGTCTTGGCCTTCTTCTCGGTGATGACGTAGTCGACCAGGGGCTCGAGCTGCTGGGCCGGGACCATGCCGGTCGACACGTGCCGCCGGTCGCAGACGCCACCTTCATAGAGCGCATTGTAGAAGTAGAGCCCTTTGAACTTGTCGACGATCGGACGCATGACCTCGCGCGAGGAACTGGTCACCCCGCCCTGCAGGACATCGACCTTGTCGCGAACCATGGCCTGGGTCGCATATTGCGAATTGAACTGGTTGTTGGATTGGGAATCGTAGAAGATGAGCTGCACCGGGCGCCCGAGCAGCCCGCCCGCGGCATTGAGCTCGTCGACCGCCATCGCGACGGCCTTCATCTGCTTCAGCGAATAGATGTTCAGACCCCCCGTCTTGTCGAGAATGTTGGCGACCTTGATCGGCTCCGCGGCCGCAAGTCCGGCGCGGCTGAGCAGCGTCGCGGTGCTGCCGAACGCCAAGGCGCCCGACGCGGTGCGAAAGAGCTGGCGACGACTGAATTCCATAGCGATCCTCCCGTTGAGATTTGTCTTGCGTCATGGCTCCGGACAGCGCCCGAGACCCGGCCTCGTTCGACACCCGGCGACGATGACGCCGCCCGGATGTCCCGACTTGCGACGAATGGGAGAGACATGCACCCCATCTATCGCCCGCTCCAGCGCGGCTCGCGCTTCTCCAGGAAGGCCCGAGCGCCTTCTCGACTGTCCTCGCCGGAGCGGGCCCGCGACAGGGCTTCGCCGGAAAGACGCGAGAGATCGGCCTCGCTTCCCTCATGAGCGATCCGGGCGATCCGCAGGCTGTCCCGCACGGCGCATGGCGCGTTCGCGGCGATGATCCTGGCGAGATCGCGGGCCTGCGCATCGACCTGCCCGGCGGCGGCGACGCGATTGATCAGGCCGAGCGCCAGCGCCCGCCCCGCCCCGATGCTCTCGCCGGTGACGATCATCTCGATCGCGACCGCGCGAGGCAAGGCCCTCGGCAAGCGAAACAGCCCGCCGGCACCCGCGACGAGGCCGCGCTTCACCTCCGGCAGACCGAAGGTGGCGTCCTCCGCGGCGACCACCAGATCGCAGGCGAGCATCAGCTCCAGCCCTCCGGCCAGCGCGAAGCCTTTGACGGCGGCGATCCACACCTTGCTCCGCACCGCCTCAACAAATCCGGCGAACCCACCGCCCCGGGTCCAGAGCGCGGCCTCGTTGCCGCGCGCCACCTCGGCCAGGTCGGCGCCGGCACAGAACGCCTTCGATCCCGCCCCGGTGAGGATCACCACGCGGATCTCCGGGTCGGCCTCGGTCTCCCGCACGGCGCGTTCGAGCGCGTTCGCCAGGGCGCCGTCGACGGCATTGCGGACGGCGGGCCGGTTCAGGATGACGCGCGCGACACCGCCTCCCGGCCGTTCGAGCAGCACGGCGGGCTTGGACGGGGGATCCTCGACGCGGGCCGGATCGCCCGCGACATCGCCGTGATCGCGGAGCGATACCCTTTGGCTCACGCGTGCCCCCTATCGCGCAGGGCGCGTCGGATGATCTTGCCCGTCGTGGTCATCGGCAGGTCGTCCGCAAACACGATCTCGCGCGGATATTCGTGCGCCGCAAGCCTGGTCTTGACGAACTGCCGGATCTCGTCCGCTAAGGCATCCGACCGTTCGACGCCGGGCTTGGTGACGATGAACGCCTTGACGATCTCGGTGCGGATCGGGTCGGGAGCGCCGACGACGCCGGTCATCGCCACGGCCGGGTGGCGCAGGATGCAATCCTCGATTTCGCCGGGGCCGATCCGGTATCCGCCCGATGTGATGACGTCGTCGTTGCGCCCGACGAACCAGATGTAATCGTCGGCGTCGCGCCGGCCGAGGTCGCCGGTCAGCAGGTGATCGCCGACAAATTTCTCGGCGGTGGCCTTGTCGTTGCGCCAATAGCCGAGGAACATCACGGGATCGGGACGCCGGATCGCGATGTGGCCGATCTCGCCGGCCGGCAACTCCCGTCCGGCCTCGTCGACGATGGCGACATCGTGGCCCGGCACGGCGCGACCGATCGCGCCCGGCCTTGCGGGAAACAGGGCGCCGCACGACGAGACGACGAGGTTGCATTCGGTCTGGCCGTAGAATTCGTTCACCGTCACGCCGAGGACCCCGCGACCCCAGTCCAGCAACTCGCCCCCGAGGCTTTCCCCGCCGCTGCCAACGCTGCGGAGCGCGAGGCCGGGAACGGGCGCGCTGCGCGCCTGGCGCATCAGCTTCAGGGCGGTCGGCGGCAAGAAGGCGTTTCTGACGCCTTGATCGACCATCAGCTTCAAGGCGGCCTCGGGGTCGAATTTCCGGACCCGCCGGGCGACGACCGTCACGCCGTGGTGCCACGCCGGCAGCAGGACATCGAAGAGGCCGCCGATCCAAGCCCAGTCGGCGGGCGTCCAGAAGCGGTCGCCCGGCTGCGGAAACAGGTCCTGCGGCATCTCCACCCCGGGCAGGTGGCCCAGCAGCACGCGATGGCCGTGGAGCGCGCCCTTGGGGTCGCCGGTCGTGCCGGATGTGTAGATGATGATGGCCGGATCGTCGGGCGCCGTGGCAACCGGCTCGAACGCATCCGACGCCTTGGCGCAGAGCGCGTGGAAATCCTCCGACCCGGGGCCCGGTCCGTCGATCGTGTAGACCCGGTCGAGGGCCGGCAGCACGTCGCGAAGCTCGGCGATCTTCCCGGCGCCCGCGCGGCTCGTGACCAGGACCCTGGCGCCGCTGTCGGCAAGGCGGAAGCGCAAGGCGTCGGGGCCGAACAGCTCGAAGAGCGGCACGCTGATCAGGCCGGCCTTGAAGGCGGCGAGATGCGCGATGGCGGTCTCGACGGCTTGCGGCAGCAGCACGGCGACGCGATCGCCGCGCGTCAGCCCATGCGCCGCCAGCACGTTGGCGAAGCGGTTCGACAGGCGCCGGAGATCGGCGAAGCCGAACCGTTGCTCGGCCCCGTTCTCGTCGATGCAGATCAAGGCGAGATCGTTGGTCGCGGCATGCCTGTCGCAGGCGTCGACGCCAATATTGTAGCGCGCGGGCATCCTCCAGCGGAAACCGGACCGCAGCTCCGGATAGCTCGAGGCCCCCTGCAGCATGAATGTTTCCTGCTCCCCTGCCCGGCCTGCCGCTGCGGGTCGCCGCTTTGCCCTTGCGTCGCATGGTCGGTCTCGGCATAAAACAATCGACCGTTCTTTTCTTATCGTCAAGAGCGTTTCGACGAGGGAACGGCCATCGGGCGTAGCTCGAGATAGCTCCTCATGGTGAGCTTGTCGAACCACGAGAGCGGACAGGAGCTTCACCCGATTGCCTAGCGAGGAACGGCCATCGCGGCTCGGCCTCCGCCGGTCGCCGCGTTTCCGCCCGCTCCGGTCCGCGGGAGGGTCCTTGGAGATGACGTTTCATGGCGCGTACGATCGGCTCGTCCGGTGCGAAGACGATGGAGGCGATCAGCAGCGCCGGCCTCGATCTGATCTTCGAGTTCGGCTACGAGGGCATGAGCTTACGTCAGCTCGCCGCCCGGGTCGGCATTCGACAGGGTTCGCTCTACAATCATATCCAGAGCAAGCAGGATCTGCTGCTGCACCTGTATGATCGGCACATGCGGATGCTGCACGCGGCGCTCGACACGGCTTTGACGGGTGCCGGGCCGCCAGCCGAACAGCTGGCGACCTTCGTCGATTTTCACGTCAGCTATCACGTGCAACGCAAGCGCGAGGTGTTCGTCGTCAACTCAGAGCTTCGCAGCCTGGAGCCGGCGAACTACGGGCGCGCGACCGAGCTCCGCCGGCAATACGAGCGGCGGCTGATCGACATTCTGGACGGCGGCGCCGCGGACGGCACGTTCGAGATCGCCGATGCGCCCGTTACGGCGTACGGCATCTTGGGGATGCTCTCGGGGATCTGCACCTGGTACGATCCACGAGGTCGGCTCGATCGCGCGGCGCTATCCGCCCTCTATGTCGACATGGTCCTGAAAAGCGTGCGCGCCGTCAGCCGCTGACCTTGGCGGCGCGTTCCATGAAGCGGCGGTCCATCGCCTCCTGGCTCTCCGCCGAGCCGTCGTGAAACGTGCCGAACCAGCGGTCGAGCGGAATGTTGCCGTCGGCATAGTTGCACTCGAAATATTTGTGATGGAGATAGTGCGCATAGCAATGCGTGTCGAAGGACGACTCGCCCCCGAGCATGACCTTGTCGAACCCGACATGTCCCTGGGCGGGCGTCAGCGCCGCATGGAACAGCTGGAACATGGCGTGCACCGGGTTCGACGGCACGACGAGGTGGACGAGGGCGCCCGAGAAATAGAGCAGGTGCTCGACCGGATGCATTGAGATGCCCGACCAAGGCCCCGGATTGACGTTGTTGTGATGCAGCTTGTGCACCGCCCGGTAGAGCGGCGGCCAATGGATCAGCCGATGGATGAGGTAGAAATGCACCTCGCGGAAGGCCGGGATCATGAGGAGGATGACCGTGCAGTAGATCGGATGCGCGGCCCAGCTCACGTAGGGCACGTAGCCATTGGCGAAGATCCACCAGAGCACGACCTCGTAGGCCGTCCAGAACGGCACGCCGCTGGCGAAGGTCCAGATGATGTTGTCGACATTCTGGCTCTTGAACAGAAAGGCGTCGTTGCCCTCGGATGGCCACTGGGCGTTGAACTTGAAGCTCCCACCTTGCGATTTCTGCATGTAGAGGCGCAGGTGCCAGGCCCCGCTGATCAGGAAGACCAGCGCCGCATTGCGCAGGAAGATCAGCGCGATCCAGCCCGGCGCGACGTGGCGCATCGTTTCGAGCGAGGGCGTCAGATAGACCCAGCACAGGGCCGAAAGCCCCGCGTAGAAGGCGTTCCATGGCAGGACATAGCCCGGCAGCCCGGCGAACCATTTGAGGGTCGCGACCGGCCGCATCGGCCAGTCGAAGAGCGGCGCATAGGTGACGCGCGCGTTGGGCGACCAGTCGCCCCGCTTGTTGCGCTTGCCGTGGAGGGCATCATCCATGACCGTTCTCTCCCGCACAGATGTCGATGATGTCGAGGCCGCCGGCCGGCAGGAGCGAGCCGGCCGCGACCCCCGCCGCGACGCCGAGCATGATCGCGAGATAGCGGCGCGAAGATAAGACGGAACGGCCCTGCTGACTTCCGATGAGGTGATCGAGCACGGCTCCGGTGACGAAGGTGCTCCAGGTCGCGTCGATGCCGAAGACAATGATGGACTCCGCTCCCTGATTTTTTCGATCCGCGGCCGGCTTCGGTCGTGTTCGGACGAACGTCCGGCCGCGCCCGCCTATTTCGCCGCGGCCTCGACATTGTCCTTGTCGTAGAGCGTGAACGGTCCCATCACGATCCTGAGGCCCTTCGATCGCGTCGGGTCCTTCTGCACCGTGTAGTCGCCGAGGCGCCCCGCCTTGAAGCTCTGGCCGGCTTCCGCCTTGAAACCCTGGGTCGCGAGGCCGTAGGCCGCGTAGTAGGAGAGGTAGCCGAGGTCCTTGAAGTTCCACAAAGCGAATTCCGGGGCGCAGCCGTTCTTGGTGTAAGACACCATCTCGCTCGGCAGGCCGAGTCCGCTGACCTTGACCTTGTCGCACAGCCCCTCGTCCTGCATCGCCTTGGCGGCGGACGCGATGCCGACCGTCGTCGGCGCCATGATCAGCTTGAGCCCGGGATATTTGTCGACCAGCGCCAGCGCCTGGCTGTAGCTCTGTTCCGACTGGTCGTTGCCGTAGACGATGCCGACCTCCTGCAGCTTCGCGTATTTGGGGTCCTTGAGGGCGGTGTGCATGGCCGCGATCCAGGAGTTCTGGTTGGCGGCATCGGGCGAGGCCGACAGGATCGCGAACTTGCCGCCGTCTGGTCCGAGGATCTTCAAGGCCATGTCGGCCATGACCTTGCCGGTCTCGGCGAAATCGACCTGGGCGACGAAGAGGTCCTCACCCTCGCCCGAGGGAATCGGCGAATCCCAGGTCACGACCGTCATGCCCTTGTCGTGCGCGGCCTTGACGGCCGGGACGAGCTGGTCTCCCGAGTTGTTGGAGATCATGATGGCGTTGACGCCCTGCGTCGCCGCGTTGGTGACGATCTCGATCTGGCCGGCGACGCTGTTCTCGGGCGTCGGGCCGAGATATTGCAGCGCGGTCGGGTTGCCGAGCTCGGTGCGGGCTTCCTCGGCCCCGCGATGGGCGAGATCGAAGACTTGGATGCCGAGGAATTTCGGCAGCAGCACCATCGACAGCGCCTTGCCCTTGGTGAGCGCGGCTTGCGCGGACGCACCCTGCGGCAGCAGAGCCAGCGCCGCGAGCGCGGCCGTCGCCAGAACATATTTTCTCATGTCTCTCTCCCCTTCCATGTCTTGTTCAAGGCCTGCACGCTGTTCGGAACCAGCACCGACAAGATCAGCAGGGCTCCGATCACGCTCGTCTGGGTATTGCCGGTGATGTCGGCAAGACCCATGCCGTTGCGGAGATTGAGGATGACCAGGATCGACAGCCCGACCCCGACCAGGTTGCCCGCCCCTCCGAAAATGCTGACGCCGCCGAGCAGCACGATGGTGATGATGTCGAGCTCGAAACCGCCCGCCATGTCGCCGCGCACGGAGCCAAGCCGTGCCGCATAGAGCAGCCCGGCGAGCGCCGAGACGGTGCTCGACGCCACGAACAGCGCCATCTTGATCCGCCGCACGCGCACGCCCGAATAGCGCGCCGCCGCAAGGCTGTTGCCCATCACATAGACCAGCCGGCCGAAGCCCGACCCGTGCAGCACCACGCAGGTCACCGCGAAGAGGACGACGAAGACCAGGATCGACAGGGTCAGCGGCCCGACCAGCGGCTGCTGGCCGAGCGCCTGGAACCAGGCCGGAAAGCCGCCGATCGCCCGGTCCTCGACGAGGATGCGCGCCACGCCGCGATAGCCGATGAGGCCCGCCAGCGTCACGGCGAGCGACGGCAAGCCCACATAGGCGACCCAGAATCCGTTGATCAGGCCCGCGACGACGCCCGAGCCGAGCGCCGCCGCGAGCGCGACCGGCATGGGTTCGCCGATGTGGAACAGATAGGCCGCGACGCAGGCCGAAAGGCCCATCACCGAGGCGACCGAGAGATCGATCTCGCCGTCGATGATGAGCAGGGTCATCGGCAGCACCACGATGACCTTCTCGATCTCGAGCTGGAACAGGTTCACGATGTTGCCGACGCCGAGATAATAGGGCGAGCGCGCGATGCTCAACGCGACGACCGCCGCCAGAAGGCCGAGCAGAAGGCCTTCCCAGCGTCGAAGGCCGCGCAGCGCCGTCATGGGTCGCGGAGCGCCCGTCGCAGCGGCGCCTCCCCGGCCGGCGGCCGCACGAGCTTGAGCTCGGCCTTGGCCCAGAGCGCGCGCAGCCGGTTGAGGATGACGGCGTCGCTCGCCACGGCCAAGAGGATGAGCAGGCCGAGCAGCGCGTCGCGCCAGAACTCGCTGATCTGCAGGCGGAACAGGCTCTGCTCCAGCGTGCCGATCATGAAGGCGCCGAGCAGAGCGCCGGTGACCGTCCCTGAGCCGCCGAAGATGTTCACCCCGCCCACCACGACGGCCGCGACAACCTGCAGCTCCAGGCCGCGTCCAGCCTCGACCGTGATATTGCCGAACCGGGCCAGCGTCATGAAGCCGGCGAGCCCCGCCAGCGCGCCCGACAGCACGAAGGCGGCGAAGATCGTGCGGCGGATCGGCAGGCCGATGAGCTTGGCCGCATCCGGGTTCGAGCCGATCGCGTAGAAAGTGCGGCCGACGTTGAGATAGATCGTCGCCACCTGGAACAGGACGACCACACCGACCGCAACCGCGACCAGAACCCGGACGTCGAGCCCTCCGACGACGAGAAAATTGAGGCGCGGCAAGTCGACCAGCCATCCCGGCAGGCTGTCGGTCGTCACCGTCTTGGCCCCCGAATAGTCGATCAGCGTGCCGCGATAGATCGCCAAGGTGCCGAGCGTGGTGATGATCGAGGGCACGCCGCCCCAGGTCACCAAGAGGCCGTTCAGCGCCCCGAGCCCGGCACCGATGCCGATGCAGATCGCCACCACCACCGGCGCCGCCATCCCCTTGTCATGGCCGATCAGCGTACCCACCGCATAGGCACTGCAGCCCACGATCGAGCCGACCGACAGGTCGATGTTGCGGGTCAGCACGACGAGCGTCTGCCCGACCGCCACGACGGCGATGACCGCGACGCTGGTCGAGATGCGCACGAAGGTGCGCGACGTATAGTAGCCGTCGATGAGCGAGCCGAAGATCAGCACCGCCGCGACGATGAGCAGGAGCAGGCTGAGCTCGCGGATCTGCTCGGGCCGGATGTGGCGCTGCAGCCAGATCATGCGGCCTCGCCCATCGCGGAGGCCTGGCCCATGGCCGCCGTCATGACCGTCTCCTGGTCCGCCTCGCTACGGGCGAGGATCGCCATCTGCCGGCCTTCGCGCATCACCAGCACGCGGTCGCTCAGCGCCAGCACCTCGGGCAGGTCGGAGGAGATCAGGATGATGCCGATCCCCTCGGCCGCGAGCTCGCCGATGATCGCATGCACTTCGGCCTTGGCGCCGACATCGATGCCGCGCGTCGGCTCGTCGAGGATCAGCAGCGCGGGATGCGTGTTGAGCCATTTGCTCAGCATGACCTTCTGCTGGTTGCCACCGGACAGCTTGGCCACGGCGAGGTCGACCGACGGCGTGCGGATGGCGAGCCGACGGCGGTAGGCGTCCGCGGTCTCCCGTTCCATCCGGGTGCGCACGAGGCCGAGCCGGCTGAGGTAGCGTTCCAGAACCGGAAGCGAGATGTTGACCGCGATCGACATCGGCAGCGAAAGGCCGAGCTGGCGGCGGTCCTCGGACAGATAGGCGATCCCCGCCGCCATCGCCTGGCGTGGCGAGCGGATGGTCACCGGCTTGCCGTCGAGCACGATCGATCCCGCGGTCGCCGGCTCGATGCCGAAGAGCGCGAGGCCGACATCGGTGCGGCCGGCGCCGATCAGGCCCGCGAAGCCCAGGACCTCGCCGCGATGGACGTCGAAGCCGACGTCCTTGAACACGCCCTCGCGGCCGAGGCCGCGGACCGCCAGCAGGAGCTCGCCGCGCGGAACCTCGGCGCGCGGCTGCAGAAGCGCCATCTCGCGGCCCACCATGTCGGCGATCGCCTTCTGCGGCGTCACGTCGGCGCCAGCGCGCGTCGAGATGAGCCGCCCGTCGCGGAACACGGTCACGGCGTCGGCGATGTCGAACACCTCCTCCATGCGGTGGCTGACGAACAGGATGGCGACGCCCTGGTCGCGCAGGTCCCGTACCAGCCTGAACAATTGCGCCACCTCATGGGCCGACAGCGAGGCTGTCGGCTCGTCCATGATGAGCACGCGCACGTCGAGCGAGATGGCCTTGGCGATCTCGACCGACTGCTGCGCCGCGAGCGTCAGGCCCCGCGCCGGGCTGCGCACGTCGAGCGACACGCCGAGCGCGGCGAGGATCTCCTCGGCGCGCCGATACATCTCCCGCCAGCCGGCCAGGAGCCCACGTCCCTGGTGGCTGATGAAGATGTTCTCGGCCACCTGGAGGTCGGGGAACAGCAGCGGTTCCTGGTAGATGGCGGCGATGCCGTGGCGCTGCGCCTCGGCCGAGGTGGCGATCGTGATCGGCTGCCCGGCGAGCAGGATCTCGCCCTGGTCGGGCTGGTGGACGCCGGTCATGATCTTGATCAGCGTCGATTTTCCGGCGCCGTTCTCGCCGAGCAGCGCGTGGATCTCGCCGGACCTGAGCGCCAGCGAGACGTCCGCCAGCGCCTGCGTCGCGCCGAACCGCTTGGCGATGTGGCGCAGCTCGAGGACCGGCCCGCCCGATGCGGCGCCGCCGTCGACGACCCGCCGGCTGGCCGGCGGGCGGCGCGTGGCGTTCACAAGCCCGCGCGCCTATGCGGCCGGGCCGACGCTCGGCGCGAAAACTCGGGGACGATCGGGCCGACGTCCGAGGCGCAACGGTCCACCCGCGGCATGACGACGTTCGGACGCATGAGCGCTTCCCTCGGAAGACTGCCGATCCTTCTCGACCGGCTTTGGGGCATCACCCTGTGATACCAACTCGACCATGTCAATATCATCGCCCTGGAAGTTACCAGGACGATCGGGTGAACGACTGAAGGCCCTGATCTCTTGCGTGGACGACAGTGCCGCAAGCCATCGGAACAGGCAACGGCTCGGCGAAAGCGGCGGCAGAGGCCTGCGATTGCTCGGGAGCGACAGCGGCTCAGCCTCGCCCAACCATTGCGCTATCTGCAACCGCCAGTGCGGGTGCCACGCGCGTCTTCTCGGCCATGGCGAGATCGAGCGCGTCCAGTTGAGACTGCGTAAGCCTAAGGCCCAGCTTGGTGCGCCGCCAAGCGACATCCACGGCCGTGCGGGCCCATTCTCGCTGCATGAGATAATCAAGCTCGGCCTCGGTCAGGGTCGCGCCGAAATCGCGCCCGAGGCCGGACAGGGACGTTGCGCTCCCGAGGATGCGGCGCGCCTCGGTGCCGTAGTGGCGTGCGAGCCGGCCAGCGTGAGCGGCCGACAGAAACGGCCAGCGCCTCCGGAGGTCGGCCACGAGGGCATCGAAGCCATCGACGGGGAAGTCCCCACCCGGCAGGGGCTCGCGCCCGGTCCACCCGGCCCGATGTCCGCCCGGGCGCGAGGCCGCGGGCAGGTGCGGCACGATCAATTCCAACGCGTGCTCGGCGAGCTTGCGGTAGGTCGTGAGCTTGCCGCCGAACACCGACAGGAGGGGCGCCCGCCCGGCGCCGGCATCGAGATCGAGCACGTAGTCGCGCGTTGCCGCCTGCGCGCTGCCGTCGCCCTTGTCGTAGAGCGGGCGAACGCCGGAATAGCTCCACACCACGTCGTCCTCGATCACCGGTCGGTCGAAATACTCGCTCGCCGAGCGGCAGATGTAGCCGATCTCCTCGGCCGTGGCCCTCACATCGGCGGGGTCCCCCTCGTAGTCGCGGTCGGTGGTGCCGATCAGGGTGAAATCGGTCTCGTAAGGGATGGCGAAGAAGATGCGTCCGTCCGGATTCTGGAAGAAATAGCAGCGGTCGTGGTCGTAGAGCTTGCGCACGACGATATGCGAGCCCTGCACGAGCCTGATCTTGGCGGCCGTGCTCTGGCCCAGCGTGCTGGCGAGCACCTGCCCGACCCAGGGACCGGCGGCGTTGACCACCGCGCGAGCCCGCACCTCGAGGGTCGTGCGACTGCCACGGCCCTGCAGCGTCAGCGTCCATCCCGCGGGGTCGCGCTCGGCCGCCACCGCCCGGGTCCGGGTCAGGATCGTGGCGCCGTGCTCGGCGGCGTCGCGCGCGTTCAAAGCCACCAGGCGCGAATCCTCGACCCAGCAATCGGAATATTCGAAGCCGATCCGGAACGCGCCGGGCTTCAGGGCTGTCCCGGCCAGATCGGTCCGCAGGTCGAGCGTGCGGGTCGCGGGCAAGCGCTTGCGGCCGCCGAGATGATCATAGAGCAGGAGGCCCAGCCGTAGCATCCAGGCCGGCCGCAGGCCTTTCTGGTAGGGGAGCACGAAGCGGAGCGGCCAGATGATGTGGGGAGCGATCGCCCACAGCACCTCGCGCTCCATCAGCGCTTCACGTACCAGCCGGAACTCGTAGTGCTCGAGATAGCGCAGGCCGCCGTGGATGAGCTTGGTGGCGGCCGAGGAGGTGCCGCTCGCAAGGTCGTCCTGCTCGCAGAGCATGACCTTGAAGCCCCGCCCCGCAGCGTCGCGCGCGATGCCGCAGCCGTTCACGCCCCCGCCGATGACGGCGAGATCATAAATAGTGTCCAAGGCGGTCCTCCCCGGGCGGCTTCTTTCGTCGCGGGATGTCAGGATAAACGAAAATTTGACACCTTCAAGCGATCACGACGAACCGATAAATGAAAACGAACGTCGTGGTGTCGGCGTCGGCCGGGATGGGTTAGGCTGCCAAAAGGACGGGGCTTCAGCGCCAGACGGGTGCCGTGGACGCCGGGAGGATGACATGACGGTGCGGCTCAACCTGGCGGTGCGGGGGCTCTTCGCCACGCCCGTTGCGGCCCTGGAGGTGCCCGACGCCGAGCAGATCAACGTGGCGCTGTCGGCTGCAATCCTGGACAGGCGCGAGCGCCATCCCTCCGTGCAGGCTTCGAACTCCGGCGGCTGGCACTCGGACCGCGACATCCTCGAATGGGGCGGCCCCCCCGCCATGCAGGTCATCGATCTCGCCAAGGGCATGGCGGCGCAGCTTACGGCCGATCGATCCGGCCAGCCGATCCGGCCCGCCTGGAAAGTGCAGGCCTGGGCCAACGTCAACACCGCCGGCCACGCCAACGTGGCCCACTACCACGCGGGGGCGTTCTGGTCCGGAACCTATTACGTCGACGACGGCGGCTGCACGGCGGATCCCTCGGCCGGGGGCGAGTTCGAGATGCTCGACCCGCGCGGACCCGGCCCCGGCATGTATGCCCCGGCGCTCAAGTTCACGGGCGACGGCGCCTCCGTCGGCGGGGCCGAGATCATCCGGCCGAAGTCGGGACTTTTGTTCCTGTTCCCCTCCTGGCTCATGCACCAGGTGCGGCCGTACCGAGGCACCGGCACCCGCATCTCGATCGCCTTCAACTTCAGCGTGCCCGCTTGACCCTCCCGACCGCGAGGGCGTCGAACCGGCGCCAGGCCGAGATCGTCGACTGGCTGCGCGAGAAGGGGCGTGTCACCGTCGAGGACCTCGCGGCGCATTTCGCGGTGACGCCGCAGACCATCCGGCGAGACCTGAACGATCTCTCCGACGCCCAGATGGTGGTGCGGGTACACGGTGGCGCCATGGTGGCGTCGGGCAGCGTCAACCTCTCCTACGAGGCGCGCAAGCTCATCGCCGGGCCGCACAAGCGGCTGATCGGGGAAGAGGCGGCGCGGCTCGTGTCGGACCATTCCTCGGTCTTCATCAATATCGGCACGACCACCGAGGAAGTCGCGAGGGCGCTCGGTGGGCATACCGGCCTCCTGGTCATCACGAACAGCCTCCAGGTTGCGGTGGAACTTTACCGGCACGTCGGAATCGAGGTCGTCGTCACCGGGGGCAGCGTAAGGCGCGCCGACGGCGGCATCGTGGGCGCGCAATCCGAGGCGGTGATCGCGCAGTTCCGCGTCGATCTCGCGGTCATCGGCACCTCGGCGATCGATGCGGACGGCACGTTGCTCGACTTCGACATCCGCGAGGTGCAGGCGGCACGCGCCATCATCGAGCACGCGCGCCGGGTGGTGCTGGTGGCGGATTCCAGCAAATTCGCCCGATCGGCCCCGGTCCGGGTCGCCCATCTCGACGACGTCGACATGCTGGTGACGGACCGCCTGCCCTCGACCGCGGTGGCGGATCTGTGCCGCCAGCACGGCGTGGAGGTGGTCGAGGCCGGCGGACCGATCGAGGGCGACGAAAGCGAGTGACCGCGTCTCTTTCGTTCCCGCCTTCGTTTTATTCGCTTGCCACGTCCGCGATCTTCGACATACCTTTCATGGGTCGAAGACGGAGCGCAATACAGGGCACTCCGCCGGGAGGATGAGCCATGGACAGCCTGTGCCGGAGGACGATCGAGGTGCCGCGTCGATGAGCCTCGTGCTCGACCATATCGGCTACAGGCGCGGCGACGAGGCGCTCATCGCCGATGTGTCGCTCGAGCTGGCGCGGGGCTCGATGAACGTGCTGCTCGGCCCGACCCTCGCGGGCAAGACCACCCTGATGCGCCTCATGGCGGGGCTCGACCGTCCGACCTCGGGCCGCCTGATCGAGGACGGGACGGATGTCACCGGCGTCCCGGTGAAGGACCGCTCCGTCGCCATGGTCTACCAGCAGTTCGTCAATTACCCGACGCTCTCGGTCTACGAGAACATCGCGTCGCCGCTGCGCGTGCAGCGCCTGCCGCGTTCCGAGATCGAGGCCCGCGTCGCCCGCGCCGCCAAGCTGATGCGGCTCGAGCCCATGCTGCAGCGGACGCCCGGGCAGCTCTCGGGCGGCCAGCAGCAGCGCACGGCGCTGGCCCGCGCCCTCGTCAAGCAGGCGCGGCTGGTATTGCTCGACGAGCCGCTCGCCAACCTGGACTACAAGCTCCGCGAGGAGCTGCGCGAGGAGCTCCCCCGCCTTTTCGCCGAGACCGGGGCGATCCTGGTCTATGCGACGACCGAGCCCACCGAGGCCCTGCTGCTGCGCGGCCGGACCGCGACGCTGTGGCAGGGCCGCATCACCCAGTTGGGGCCGACCGCGCAGGTCTATCGCGAACCCGAGTCGCTCGACGCGGCCCGCGTCTTCTCCGATCCGCCGCTGAACGAGCTGGCCTTGCGCAAGAGCGGAACCGAGATGATGCTGGCGGGCGGGCGCGTGATTCCGGCCGTGGGCGCGCTGTCCGGCCTTCCGGATGGCGAGTTTCGCCTCGGTTTCCGCTCCGACGCCGTGACGCTCGGGGACGCCGGAGGAGACCGGCTCGGCTTCCCTGGCGTCGTCGCGGTGACCGAGATCAGCGGCTCCGAGAGCTTCGTCCACGTCGACGTCGGCGCCGGCACCTGGGTCTGCCTCGTCGAGGGGCTGCACGGCTACGAGCCGGGCGACCGGGCGGAGGCGCGGCTCGACCTTTCCCGGGCCTTCGTCTTCGCGGCCGACGGCCGGCGGGTGTCGGCCGACGCGCCCGCTCCCGCGCTCCGCCAATCCGTGCCGGCCTGAGGGAAGCGCGCCATGGCCCAGATCACCCTCGAAGGCATCGGACACGCCTACGGATCGGGCGCGGCGCGGAGCGGCACGGACTACGCCTTGAAGCCGCTCCACCACGTGTGGGAGGCCGGGCGCGCCTATGCTTTGCTCGGCCCCTCGGGCTGCGGCAAGACCACGCTCCTCAACATCATCTCGGGTCTCGTGATCCCCTCCGAGGGCCGGCTGCTCTTCGATGACCGCGACGTCACGCGCCTGCCGACGGAGCAGCGCAACATCGCCCAGGTATTCCAGTTCCCGGTCATCTACGACACGATGACCGTGGCCGAGAACCTGGCCTTCCCGCTGAAGAACCGCGGCATGGCCAAGCCTCTGATCGACAGGCGCGTCGGCGAGATCGCCGCGATGCTCGATCTCACGCCCCACCTCGGCCGCCGTGCGCGGGGCCTCACGGCCGATGCCAAGCAGAAGATCTCGCTCGGCCGCGGCCTCGTCCGCTCCGACGTCTCGGCGGTTCTCTTCGACGAGCCGCTGACCGTGATCGACCCGGCGCTCAAGTGGGAGCTGCGCTCGAAGCTGAAGGTCGTTCATCGGGCCCTCGATCTGCTGATGATCTACGTCACGCATGACCAGGTCGAGGCCCTGACCTTCGCCGACAAGGTGGTGGTGATGAACGACGGCCGCGCCGTGCAGATCGGCACCCCGGCCGAATTGTTCGAGACGCCGGAGCATACGTTCGTCGGCTACTTCATCGGCTCGCCCGGCATGAACCTGCTGCGCGGCGAGATCGCCGGCACGGAGGTGCGGGTCGACGGTCAGGTCATCCCGCTCGGCGCCGCCTATCCCGGGCTTCGGCCCGGCCAGGAGGTGAAGGTCGGCATCCGCCCCGACTATGCCGTGCTGTCCGAGACCGGCGGCCTGCCGGTCGACATCCGGCGCATCGACGACCTCGGGCGCAAGCGCCTCGCCCATGTCGCCCTCGGCGAGAACCGACAGACCCTCGTCGCCACCGTGCCGCACGGCATGAGCGTCGAGACCGGCCCGGGGCGGGTGAGCTTCGATCCCGCGCGGACGCATCTCTACGTCGACGAGCGCCGCGTCCACGGCGACAGCTTCAGCCGCGGGAGGGCCGCCTGATGGATACCCGCTCGTTCGACAACCGCGCCTGGCTCTTCGTCGTCCCGGTGCTGCTCTTCGTCCTCTTCTCCTCGCTCATCCCGATGATGACGGTGGTGAACTATTCGTTCCAGGACACGATGGGGCAGAACAACTTCTTCTGGAACGGCGCCGGCTGGTTCCAGAACCTGCTCAATCCGACGACCGAGGTAGGCCAGCGCTTCCAGGGCGCGCTGGTCCGCAACTTCGCCTTCTCGTTCACGGCGCTGGCGCTGGAGATTCCGCTCGGCATCGCGGTCTCGCTCTGCATCCCGAAGTCGGGCTGGCAGGTCGGCGCCGTACTGGTGCTTATCGCGCTGCCGCTGCTGATCCCCTACAACGTCGTCGGCACCATCTGGCTGCTCTTCAGCCGCACCGACATCGGCCTGCTCGGCGTCTTTCTCGGCGCGCTCGGCCTTCCCTTCAACGTCACCCAGAACGCCGGCTCGGCCTGGTTCATCATCGTGCTAATGGACGTCTGGCACTGGACATCCATGGTGGCGCTGCTCTGCTACGCCGGCCTGAAGGCGATCCCGGACGCCTATTACCAGGCGGCCCGCATCGACGGCGCCAACCGCTGGAGCGTGTTCCGCAACATCGAGCTGCCGAAGCTGCGCAAGGTGCTGATCATCGCCATGCTGCTGCGCTTCATGGGCTCCTTCATGATCTACACCGAGCCCTTCACGGTGACGGGCGGCGGCCCCGGCGAGGCGACGAGCTTCCTGTCGATCGACCTCGTCAAGATGGCGCTCGGCCAGGTCGACCTCGGCAACGCCGCCGCCTATTCGCTGGTCTACAACCTCATCACGCTGACGGTCTGCTGGGTGTTCTTCACCTACACGACCCACGTCGATCAGAGGGACGCCGCATGAGCTCCTCGGCGCTTAGCGCATCGCTCGCGGCCTCGCCCGCCGCTGCGGCGCGAACGGCGCGCCGCCCCCTGGGCCGGCCGATCGGCATGGCACTCTACATGCTGTTCCTGTTCGTGCCGATCTATTGGCTCCTCAATGCGAGCTTCAAGACCAACGGCGATATCCTGGCGAGCCTCAGCCTCTGGCCGCAGCACCCCACCTTCGACAACTACGGCAAGATCTTCTTCGATCCGGACTGGCGGCAGGCCTTCGTCAATTCCACCCTGATGGTGACGATCAACACGATCGTGTCGGTCTCGGTGGCGCTGCCGGCCGCCTACGCCTTCAGCCGCTACCGTTTCGTCGGCGACAAGCCCCTGTTCTTCTGGCTGCTGTCGAACCTCATGGCACCGCCGGCTGTCTACGCCATGCCGTTCTTCAACCTCTATTCGGCGACGGGGCTGTTCGACACGATCTGGGCCGTGGCGCTGGCCCACTGCCTGTTCAACATCCCGCTCGCGGTGTGGATCCTCGAAGGGTTCATCTCGGGCGTGCCGCGCGAGATCGACGAGACGGCGGCGATCGACGGCTACCCGTTCGCCCGCTTCTTCATCAAGATCTTCCTGCCGCTGATCGCCAACGGCATCGGCGTCGCGGCCTTCTTCTGCTTCATGTTCTCGTGGGTCGAGCAGCTGCTGGCGACGACGCTCACCACCGTCAACGCCAAGCCGGTGGCCGGCATGATGTCACGCGCCTACTCGGCGGCCGGTCTCGATTGGGGGCTGCTATCGGCCGCAGGCGTCCTCACCATGATCCCCGGCGCGATCGTGATCTGGTTCGTGCGCAACCACATCGCCAAAGGCTTCGCCTTGGGCCGGGTCTGAGGAGGGTCGCGTGGACGCCTTGGCGCAGCACATCGCCTGGATGGCCTGGACGTGGCAGACGGAGGTCTTCTTCGCCTGTATCGCCGCCTGCCTGGCCGGGCTGACGGTTCTGGCGGTGAAGCGGCCCGAGACGCCGCGAGTGGGGATCCTGCGCTTCGCCACGACGCGCGGCGATCGCTTCTTCGTGTCGCTGATCCTCGCGGCCTTCATCTTCGTGTTCTTCATTCGCTTCGGCGGCGAGAACGTCGCCGTCCCGATCGTCGCGGCGCTCGTCGTGGCGGGGCTGATGTTCCGTTTCGCCTGACGCGAAACGCGAGACGGCGACGCCGAGCAGCGGCGCCAAGATGAAAGATGCCCGAGCGATCCCGTATCGGGCCGGAGAGACGGAGGAAAATCCATGGTTGATCGTCGCCAGGTCATCAAGGGCGCCGCGGCGCTCGGCGTCGCGGGTGCGGCCGGCATCATCAGACCCACGCCGAGCTACGCCCAGAAGGTCGACGCCGCCAAGAAGTGGGTCGACAACGAGTTCAATCCCTCGACCCTTTCGAAGGACGAGCAGATGGCCGAGATGGAGTGGTTCATCAACGCCGCGAAACCCTTCGTGGGCATGAACGTCAGTTGCGTCTCCGAGATCCTCACGGTCCATGACTACGAATCCAAGACGCTCACCAAGGCCTTCGCCGAGATCACCGGCATCGAGGTCAAGCACGATCTGATGGACGAGGGCGCGCTCGTCGACAAGATCGAGGTCGAGATGCAGTCTGGCCGTCCGATCTACGATTTCTGGATGAACGACTCCGATTTCATCGGCACCCATCCGCGCTACAACGACATCGTCGGCGGCTCGCTGACCGACTTCATGGCGAACGAGGGCAAGGCCGTAACCAGCCCGACGCTCGACCTCGCCGACTTCATGGGGCTCAGCTTCGCCACCTTCACGGACGGCAAGCTCTACCAATTGCCCGACCAGCAGTTCGCCAACCTCTACTGGTTCCGCTACGATTGGTTCCAGCGGCCTGAGCTGAAGGCGCAGTTCAAGGCGAAGTTCGGCTATGAGCTCGGCGTGCCTGTCAACTGGTCCGCCTACGAGGACATCGCCGACTTCTTCACCAACGACGTCAAGGAGATCGACGGCCAGAAGGTCTATGGTCACATGGACTACGGCAAGAAAGACCCCTCGCTCGGCTGGCGCTTCACCGATGCCTGGCTGTCGATGGCGGGTTCGGGGGACCGTGGGTTGCCCAACGGCCGACCGGTCGACGAATGGGGCATCCGGGCCGAGAATGGCATTCCCGTGGGCTCCTCGATTACGCGCGGCGGCGACGCCAACGGCCCGGCGGCGGTCTATGCGTTGACGAAATATGTCGACTGGCTTCACAAATACGCGCCGCCAGAGGCCGCCGGCATGGATTTCCTGGAGTCCGGTCCAGTGGTCGGCCAGGGTCACATCGCCCAGCAGATCTTCTGGTATTCGGCCTTCACGGACAGCTGTCGCTCGTCACCCGCCGTCACCAACCCGGACGGCACGCCCAAGTGGCGCATGGCGCCTTCCCCCCATGGGGCTTATTGGAAGGAGGGCATGAAGCTCGGCTATCAGGACCAGGGCTGCTGGACCATGCTGAAATATGCCCCGATCGAGAAGGTCAAGGCCGGCTGGCTCTACGCCCAATTCTGCACGTCGAAGACGGTGACGCTGAAGAAGGCGGTGAAGTCGCTTCATCTCATCCGGACCAGCGACGTCTGGAGCCAGGCGATGACCGATCTCGCCCCCAAGATCGGCGGCCTCGTCGAGTTCTACCGCAGCCCGGCGGTCAAGCAATGGACCCCCACGGGTGTGAACGTGCCCGATTACGGCAAGATGGCCCAGGTCTGGTGGCAGAACGTCTCCAACGCGGCCTCGGGCCAGGTCACGCCCCAGCAGGCCATGGATGGCCTCGCGCGCGACCAGGACGCCATCATGGCGCGCATCGAGAAATCCGGTGCGCAGGGCAAGCTCGGCCCCAAGATGAACAAGGAAGAGACGGCCGAATACTGGTACGCCAAGGCCGAAAAGGACGGCAATCTGGCGCCGCAGCGCAAGCTCGCCAACGAGAAGCCGCCGGGGGAGACGGTCGACTACGACACGCTGATCAAGAGCTGGCCGTCGACTCCGCCGAAGAAGAGCTGAGGCGATACGCTCCTTCTCCGGTGAAACGGGAGAAGGAGGCCCGAAGAGCCGGATGAGGAACTGCAACTGTCGGCCCTCATCCGTCGACACCCTCTCCCGCAGGCGGGAGAAGGGTTTCCGTTCCATGTGAGCCGCCGAGATGCCTGCCTTCATCCCCGCCTTCGACCGGGAAACGACCTCGACCCGCGCCATCGCGTTCGGGCTCGGACGCGTTGCCGGTGGCCTCCGCCGGGCAGACGTTCCCGCGCCACCTCCCGCCGCCCGGCTGGCTCGAGCACGAGCCCGGAGACGTGCCGGATGCGAGACCGTGCTCGTGCGGGAGCGCAAGACCGCGGGCCCGCGCGACGCCGCGGCGATGAAAGCTTGAAGGGGACGGATGCGCGTCAAGTTCCGCTGCGATCCGGCCCTCGTCGGCCATATCCCGCCGCCCGTTCCGGCCCGCGCGGCCCTGCCGGAGTGGCTCCGGTCGATGCCCTCGCGCACCGGCTCCGAGCTTCACGGCGGCCCGGTCCGGACCGTCAAGCAGTGCCCGCCGTTCGTCGACGCCATGGCGCACGGCTTCATCATCCCGCTGCCCTGCGAGGTTCGGGTCTCGCGGGGTCGTCTTTCCTGGGACTGGGACTTGCCCAATCCCTCGGTGCCGACCCACCCGCGCTCGCCGCTCTCGTTCCACGCGCCTGCCCAGGTCGAGGGCTCGCCCTTCTACAGGGCCGATTGCGCGGTCGTTAAGTTCAACTGCTTCTGGACGGTGGAGCTCGACCCCGGTTGGTCGCTCTTCGCGACCCACCCCGTCAACCGCGAGGACCTGCCCTTCCGGCTGCTCACCGGCCTCGTTGACGCCGACCGCTTCAGTGCCGTCGGGATCCTCTTTCCGGCGCACTGGAAAGACCCCGGCTTCGAGGGTCTGCTGCCGCGCGGCACGCCGGTCGCGCAGTGCTTTCCGGTGCCGCGTGAACCGCTCCACCTCGACATCGGCATGCTCGACGCTGTCGGGCTGGACCGCTATGAGAAGACCGCCCACGCGTTGCTCGGGGCGCCCGGCACCTATCGCCGCCGTCACCGTGCGAGGCGGGGCCGCTCAGGATCCGTCGGCGAGGGTACGACGCAGGGCGCCGAGGTCGAGCCATAGCTCTCCAACGCGCGCCATGGTCAACGCCTGCGCGGCACGGCCGAAGCCGTCGGGTCGGAGCCGAACCGCAAGCCCGTAGGCGCGACGGGCTCCCGCGAGATCGCCTGCCTCCTGCCGGACCGTGCCGAGGTTCAGCGCCGCCGCGCCCAACGTCGGATCCAACGCCAGCGCACGCTCATAGGCTCGTGCCGCGCCGGCAAGATCGCCGGCGTCCTGCGCCGCCACGCCTTCGAGGAAGCGAGCCCGCACCGAGGCGGGATCGATGACTGCCGCATCTGCGAAGGCGGCGCGAGCTGCGGCCGACCGGCCGAGCGCCTGCAGTGCCGTGCCGACCCGAATGGCCGCATCCGCCGTAGCGGCCGCGCGCCGTGATCGCTCGAAACACGCCAGCGCGGCTTCGGGCTGCCGAAGGTCGACCAGCGTGTCGCCGAGCATCTGCCAGCCTGCCGCGTCCTTGGCAAACTGGTCGAGGCACCGGTCGAGCACCGGCTTGGCGCCAGGATGGCCCGCGCGGAGCAGGCTGGAGCAGAGCGCGAAAGCGCGCCGCGCTTCGGCATCGGCTGGCTCCGATCGCTTCTCATTTGCACGAGGGTCGCCCGGCGATGGCTTTGGAGACCTGTCCACGCCGCGCTTTTTCATCGGTCCTTTCACGATCCGGGACATGACGATGCCCGCCTTCGATCTGCTGGCCGTGTCGCAGACCTCACGCGAAGCAGATAGCAGATAGAGCAGCGTCGCATCGGATGGAACTGCTCGCGTCTCCGAGGCTGGAGCAGTTCGGCGACAGCCGAACATGCTCGGTCCCGCCGAGGCCGCAATCGCCCGTAGCCACCGCGGTCACCGGAGCGTCATTATCAGCGTGACGGACAGAGCCCGATCCGGTCATTCCTCGGCTTGCGCGGGGTCTCGTCTGATCCGGCCGGCTTCGCCGGCATTTGCGAGACGGTCACCGAAGTCGATCCCGTGGCGCTCGAGCGCAATCCGGCGGAGCGTTTCGATCTGCCGCTCGCGCTCGTCGCCGTTCCAGGCGAGCGCCTCGGCGACGAGGCCGGCGATCTCGGTCACGGCCTCGCCGGTCAGCCGGCCCGAGACCGCGATCGGCAAGCGCCTAAACACAAGGTCGGTCAAGTCGACGACCTGCTCACGCAGGACAATGGCGCGAAGCTCCCGCGCACCATAGTCCGGCAAGGAAGCGAGAGCGTCGTCCGGGCCACCGTCGTAGTCTCGCAGGATGGCCTGCGCCGCGGTGCCGTAGCGATCCAGGCACGCCTCGGCGCGCGCCGGACTGATTGCGTGCGCCACGGCGAACCGTTCGATCCAGGCCCGACGAGCGTCGTCCGTCTCGGGATAATCGCGGCCGCCGCCGATCGGCTCGAAGGTGGTGTCGCTTCGGCGCGCGCGTCCCAACCCGGCGAGCACCTCGTCCGTCACCTCGGTCGCGAAGGCGCGGAAGGTCGTCCATTTGCCGCCGATCAGCGACAGCACCGGGACGGCTCCGCCGGGCAGCGTATCGCGCCCGATCGAGTGGTCGCGGCTGATCTCGCCGGGATCGTCGACCTCGACCAGGGGGAGCGGGCGGATGCCGGCATAGCGGTAGACGATCTGCGCCCGCGTGAGGCTCAGCCCGGGGAACACCTCGCGCACCATGTCCAGCATGTAATCCGCTTCGGCATCGTCGCAGACGACGGCGTCCGGGTCGTCGGCCTTGATATCGGTCGAGCCGATCAGCGCCTTGCCGAAAAACGGATAGACGAGACAAATCCGGCCGTCGGACGATCCGAAATAGATCATGTGGCCGTCGAGTTGCCGAACGAGGTCGGGATTGTCGACGACGAGATGCGATCCCTTGGTGCCGCCGATATAGGCTTTGTTCAGGCCGACAGCCTGGTTCACCTTGTCGATCCAGGGGCCCGCCGCGTTCACGATCAGGCGCGGCTCGACCGTCACCGTTTCGCCGGTGACCTGGTCGGTCAACGTGACGCGACCGCCGCTGGCGCCGGTGACGGCCATGTGGTTGAGCGCGCGGGCCTCCGGGTGCGCCGCCTGCCCGTCCGCCACGAGTTCGAAGCAGAGCCGTTCGGGCTGGGTGACGCGTGCGTCGTAGTAGGTGGAGGTCGCCAGGACCGTGCGCGCCATGGCGGGAAAGCGGCGGCGCGTCGCCGATCGTAGCGAAACCGCGTGGCGGGGCATGACCCGGTGCTTGCGACCGAGCCAATCATAGAGCGCCAGCCCGACCTCGACGATCAGAAGGCCGCGGTCGGCGAGCTTCGCCCTGAAGCCGAGGAAGCGGTTGATCGAGGGCAGGAGGCCACCGAAAATCGAGTGGATCGGAACCACAGTCGGCAGCGCCTTCACGACGTGCGGCGCGTTCCGCAGCAGCAGGTTGCGCTCCCGCGTCGACTCGGCGACGAGGCGAACCTCGCCGGTCTCCAGATATTTGAGGCCGCCGTGGATCAGCCGGGACGGCGCCGCGCTCGTGCCCGCGCACCAGTCGCCCTTGTCGACGATGAGGCAGTCGACACCCTGCAGGGCGAGGTCGCGGAACGTCCCTGCCCCGTTGATGCCACCGCCGACGATCAGAACCGACAGCGTCGGGGCCGCCCTGAGATGCCGCAGCGTGGCGGCACGCGGTGCCTCCGCGGGCGAGGCAGTCATGCTGCGGGGCTCGACGGATCGAGCATGCGGGTGATCGCAGCTTGTCCCGAGGACAGGGGACGGATGGCTTCGGCGAGGGCGGTATAGAGCGCGAATCGTTCGCTCAGCGCGGCGTGCCGCGCGGCATCGGGCTCATAGCGGGCCGCGACCCGGCACGCGCGCTGGACCGCGTCGTCGAGCGAGGCGTAGACCCCGACCCCGACCCCCGCCACCAGAGCGGCGCCGAGGGCGCCCACCTCCGTGGCCTCGGGCACGTCGACCGGAAGACCGAGCGCGTCGGCGAACAGTTGCGCCGGCCGGGCCCGCGACGTGCCGCCGCCGGTGATGCGGGCCCGGCTCACGGGAAACGCGGATCGCAGCGCATCGACGTGGAAGCGGTGGTTGAACACCGCGCCCTCCACGACGGCGCGCAGCATGTCGGCGCGCTCGTGCCAGGAGCGCAAGCCGAGGAAGGCGGCGCTCGCCGGCATGCCATCCGGCGAGCCGTAGAGAAAGGGGTGGAACAACGGGGCATCGCCGGCCATGGGCACCGCGAGATCGGCCTCGACCTTGTCCCACACCGGCGGGCCGCCCCTGGTCGCCGCATCCCACTCGGCCCGGTAGGCCTGCCGCAGGAACCAGTCGACGTTGTTCGAGGACGCCGGCGAGATGGACATGTTCATCCACTGGCCCGGCCGCAGCCCCGCGCGCGCCGTCCAGCGGCGGTCGGCGAGAAGGTGATCGGACAGGGTTTCGTTGATGCTGAAGGTGCCGGCCGTGATCGACAGGACGCCCGGCCGCAGATTGCCCAGTCCGACCGCGCTCGCCGTGACGTCGTGCATGCCGCCCGCCACGGGAGTGCCCTGAAGCAGGCCCGTCTCGGCCGCCGCTGCCGCCGAGATCGTGCCGATCACCCCGCTGCTCGGCAGGATCGGCGGCAGCGCCGGCCGCACCGCCTCGAGCCCGAGCAGCGAGAGCAGCGCGTCCGAATAGCGCTGGGTGCGGGCATCGGTGAAGGCGGTACTCGCGTCCGTCGGGTCGGTCGCAATGACGCCGGTGAGCCGATAGCGCAGCCAATCCTTGCAGAACAGGACATGACGGATCGCCGCGTAGCGTTCAGGCTGCTTCCGGCTGATCCAGGCTAGCAGCGTCGAGGCCGCGTACGGATAGGGTCGCTGCGCGGTGATGGCCTCGACGCGATCGAGGGTGCCGCAGGCTTCCCACGCGGCCGTCACCTGATGGGCGCGGCTGTCGACCGACTGGATGCCGCGGCCGAGCGGCCGCGCCGCCGCATCGCCGAGGTAGAGCCCGTCGCCGTGCGCCGTTACGCCGATCGCGTCGAGCGTACCCGCCCCGGGCGGCGCTGCCGCCAGCGCGTCCGCGATCGCGTCGCACGCCAGGCGCCAGAGGCAATCCATGTCGTGCTCGACGCAATAGGGCGCGGGCTGCATCGGCTCGGTGCGCCGGCTGCCGGTCGCGATCGCGGTTCCCTCAAGGCTGAACACGACGGCCTTGATCGCCGTGGACCCGCAGTCGAGCCCCAGCAGCATCGGCGACCCCCATTCACTCGGCCGCGCCCCGAAGGGAGAGGCTTGGACCTGACACAGGGTTCGGGGGCGCCGCCAGGACACCCCCTTTCCCGCTTAGTTGCTCAGCGTGAACGGAGCGGTCATTCGATCCGTGTTGTCTTTGGTGATGAGGATGCAGTCGAACAGCTGCTTCTCGCTCGAAGCGCCGGTCTTGCCGGTCTTCAGGAACGAGTCGGCCTCGTCGACGGCCTTCGCCGAGAAGCTGGCGACCGGCTGGAGCACGGTGTACTGCAACTCGCCCGACTTGATCGCCGCGACGGCGTCCGGCGAGCCGTCGAAGCCGCCGACCTTGATGCTCGACAGCTTGCCGGCCTCCTTCAGCGCCGCGATGGCGCCGAGCGCCATCTCGTCATTGCCGCTGATCACGCCGATGATGTCGGGATGGGCCTGCAGCAGGCTCTGCATCTTGTCGTGGCCCTGGGTGCGGTCCCAGTTGGCGACCTGCGAGCCGACCTTGTGGAGATCGTCGTACTGGCTGAGCACGGTGTCATAGCCGTTGGAGCGCGTCGCGGCATTGTTGTCGGAGGGGGCGCCCAGCAGTTCGACATAGTTTCCCTTTTGGCCCACGTCCTTGACCCACTGCTGCGCCCCGAGAGCGGCGCCCTGTGCGTTGTTGGACACGAGCTGCGCCTTGGCCAGGCCTTCTTGATTGATCTCGGCGTTGACCAGGAAGACCGGGATGTTCGCCGCGATGGCCTTCTTCACGGCGCCGATGGATCCGCTGGCGTTGGCGGGGTCGAGAATGATCGCCACGGACTTGTTGGTGATCGCGGTGTCGATCAGGTTGCTCTCGGTATTCGTGTCGCCCTTCGACGCACCGACGGAGGCGTCGTAGCCGAGCTTCTTCGCCTCGGCGGCCGCCACCTTGCCCTCGGTGAGCCAGTAGGGGTTCGAGGGGTCGTTGACGATGATCGAGATGAGACCGCCGGCCGAAGCTGCCGTCGCGGATGCGACGACCGCCGGGGCGGCCAGCGCGAGGGCCGTGAGCATCAGAACCGTTGCCTTCCTAGACATAGTTACTTCCTTTTCGGTGAGTGATTGTGCCGGTCTACCGGCTCTCTTCCCGCGAGCGGGGCAGGCCGTCCAGGCCCTACCCAGCCTTGTGCGGAGAAGTCGATTGTCCGCCGATCGGGCTCGGAGCCCTGGGACGGCGGCGATACTGAATGGCGTTGAGCAGCACCGCGAGCACGATGACCGCGCCGGTGAACACCGTCTGCCAATAAGACGAGATGCCGATGATCACGAGACCGTCGGAGAGGAAGCCGATGACGAAGGCGCCGAGCATCGTGCCGCGGATGTTGCCGCGCCCGCCCGTCAGCGCGGCGCCGCCGATGACGACGGCCGCGATGGCGGTCAATTCGTAGGTGGTGCCGGCCGTCGGTCCCGCCGAGGTCAGCTGAGAGGACAGGATGAGGCCCGCGATGGCGGCGCAGATGCCGGACAGCATGTAGACGGACACCTGCACGGTCTTCACCGGCACGCCCGACAGTTCCGCCGCGCGCTCGTTGCCACCGGACGCGTAGAGCCAGCGGCCGAACGGAGTGCGGGTCAGGATGAGGCTGCCGATGATGGCGATGACGATCATCACGAGCACGCCGATCGGCACGCCGGCCAGCCGGTTGAATCCGAGCCAGCCGAACCCGGTATTGCCGAGGTCGGGCTGGCCGCCGAGGTTGTTGTAGGTCAGGCCGTTGGTCATCAGCAGAGCGACGCCGCGCACCATGTACATGACGCCCAGGGTCGCGACGAAGGCCGGCACTTTGAACCGGGCGATCAGGACGCCGTTGATCAGGCCGATGAAGGCGCCCAACAGACAGGCCAGGACCGCCACGACCCAAACCGGGGGGAACAGCACCACGCCGAACGGGCTCAGCGTCACGCCCTGCATCAGGAAGCCCGCGACGACGCCCGCCAGTCCCAGCGTGGATCCCACCGACAGGTCGATTCCGCCGTTGAGGATCACCAGCAGCATCCCTACCGCCAGGATCCCGAACAGGGCGACGTGCGAGGCCATCGTCAGGAAATTGTTGAGCGTGAAATAGTAGGGCGAAAGGACGGAGAAGACGACGATGATCACGATGAGCGCGAAATACGCCCGGCCTTCGAGGAGCAACCTGCCCACGTCGACGCCATCGCTGAACAGGCTCGGGCGGGAGCGCTTCGTATAGGGAGTGGCGTCGGTCATGGTCAGGGCTCCGCTGGTCTCGATGATCAGGCGATCACGGCTTCGCCCGAGGCGGCCATGATTTCCTCCTTGGTGACGTCGGATCCGAACTCCGCCGATATCCTGCCCCGATGCATCACGACGATCCGATGCGCGATGCCCAGGCATTCGGCGACTTCGGACGTCGAGAACACGACGGCGAGCCCCCGCGCGGCCCGCTCGGCGAGCAGCCTGAAGACCTCGGCCTTGGCGCCGATGTCGATGCCGCGGCTCGGCTCGTCGAGCAGGATGACCTTGGGATGGGTCGCCAACACCTTGCCGATGACCACCTTCTGCTGGTTGCCGCCCGAGAGGGATCCGATCGCGGCGCTCCCGCCCGACGTCTTGATGTGCACGCTCCGGATGGAGGCGTCGACCACCGACCGCTCCCGCGGGCGCGACAGCAGCATCCGCCGTGCGAAGGCGCCGATGCTGGCGAGCGACAGGTTCTCGCCGACCGACATCGTCTGGACGAGACCGTCGCGCTGGCGGTCCTCCGGCACCAGCGCGAGACCCCTGGCGATGCGCTCGGCGATTGTCAGTGGCGAGATCTCCTCGCCTTCGAGGAAGACCTGCCCGCCCGTCTTCGGCACGCGTCCGGCGACGCATTCGAGCAGTTCCGTGCGTCCTGCGCCCATCAGCCCGTAGATGCAGACGATCTCGCCCGCCCGGACGGCGAGCGACAGGTGGTCGACGACGGAACTGTCGGACCCCGACGCATCGGCGACGCTCACGTCGTCGACCGACAGGGCGACCTCGCCAAACGCATAGCCCGCGGGCGGAGAGCCGAGATCGAAGTTCTCGCCCACCATGTTGCGCACGATCCACTCGAGGTCGATGTCCTTCCGGTCGGCCTTGGCCGTCATCGTCCCGTCGCGAAGCACCACGGCGTAGTCGGTGATCAGCAGCGCCTCTTCGAGGTGATGGGAGATGTAGACGATCGAGACGCCGCGGCTCGTCAGGTCGCGGATCACCTTGAACAGCACCTCCACCTCGGTGGCGCTCAGCGCGGAGGTGGGCTCGTCCATGATGAGGATGCGCGAATCGACCGAAAGCGCACGGGCGATCTCGACGATCTGCTGCTGTCCCAGCCGCAGGTCCTCGACGAGCGTCATCGGGTCGATGTCCTCCTCGAGGTCGGCCATCAGCGCCCGGGCCTGGCGCGCTTCCTCGGCGAAGTCGATGCCGGTCGCGGTCCTGAGCTCCCGCCCCATGAAGATGTTGTCGCGCACGCTGAGGTTGGGCGCGAGGCTCAGCTCCTGGTGGATGATCGAGATCCCCCGATCCCGTGCGTCCGAGGACGAGGAGAAGGCCACGGGGCTGCCGTCGAGCTCGATGGTGCCGGACGTCGGCGTCACGACGCCGGACAGGATCTTCATCAGCGTCGACTTGCCGGCGCCGTTCTCGCCGAACAGCGTCGTGACCTTGCCGCGATGGACGTCGAAGTTCACGCCCTTGAGGGCATGGATGCTGCCGTAGGATTTGGCGATGTTGCGCGCCGAGAGAACGGCGTCGCCGGCCGGGGGTTCGATGTCGGGAGCCGTTGTCATTTGACGTCGAGCCTCACGGGGGTGACGAGCCAGCTGCTCGGATCGGACAGCTGGAAGGAACCGACGACCGAGATGGTCTTGCCGGTGAGATTGCTCGTATCGACCTTCGCCAGGACTTCTTTCTTCATCTCCTTGTTGATCGCCGATCCGGCGTTCTGGTACTCGATCTGATTGGTGAACTGCCCGAAGGCTATCGTACCCGTGGCGTCGCGCAGGTCGGTCCCCATGATGGCGGGGCCCGTCTGCACGCGGATCCTCAGCGTATCCGGAACGCCCTCGACCTTGATGTCGTAGTTGCCGAAATCCCCCTTGCCGACAACACCGGTGAACTTGACGGAAAACTCCGGACCGGTGCCCGATTCGACGCCATATTGCTTCGTCGCCGCCGCCCGATCCTTGGCGATGGCGGAGGCGAGCGTTGCAGCATCGACGGCACGCGCCTCGATCGCCGACTGCACCTTCGGAAATTCCGAGCTGCCATATTTGGCGGCCGAGAACGCGCCCGGCGGCGTGTCCGCGGAGGACCCGATCTTCACCATCTTCGTATCCACCGCCATCGCGACCAGGAGAACGAGGGCAGCCCCCGACGCGATGGCGAGGCGGATGCGGGGCTTCGTGCGCCTGCTGATGGCCGGTATGGTTCGAGAGCTCATGGCCTGACCTGTGACATGGTGGTGAGAGACCGGAGCGGGAGGGATCCCGCAGGCGCTTTGGGAAAGTATCGGCCGCCCGTGCGGCATTGGCCTGGGCGGCCTCAGGCGGCCTCCATCCATCGCTCGAAGTCGCGCTTCTCGTCGGCGCTCATGTGAAGACCGTGCTTGGTGCGGCGGGTCAGCACATCCGCCGGCGTGACGGCCCATTCGGTGTCGCGCAGGAAATCGACCTCGCGCCCGTAGAGCAGGCTGCCATGATGGTGCCCGAGCGCGTCAAGGCTTGTCGCGTCGCCGAGCAGCTGCCGCGCCCGCGTCCCGTAGAGGTGCGCGTAGTGCTCGGCCAGGTCGGCGGGCAGCCAGGAATATTCGGCGCGCAGCGCCGCCAGGAACCCGCCGAAATCGGCGTTCGGGAGGTCGCCGCCCGGAAGGGTGGCGTTCTCGGTCCAGGCCTTGCTCATGGTCGGAAACGTCTTGGCGAGCCTGTCGAGCGCGTGCTCGGCGAGCTTGCGGAACGTCGTGATCTTGCCGCCGAAGACGCTCAGCAGCGGCGGCTGCCCGTCGGGATCGTCGACCTCGAAGACATAGTCGCGCGTCACCGCCGAGGCGTTGGCGTCGGCATCGTTGTCGTAGAGGGGGCGGACCCCCGAGAACGAGTAGACGATGTCGGCCGGCCGCAACGGTTTGGCCGCGTAGCGGTTGATCACCCTGAGCAGGTAGTCGATCTCGCCCTGATCGATCGTCGCCTCTTCGGGCTTGCCCGTATAGGGAATGTCGGTCGTGCCGATGAGGCACAGATTGCCCTCATAGGGATTGACGAAGATCACGCGCTTGTCGTCGTTCTGGAACAGATAGGCCTGCGGGCCGTCCCAGAATTTCGGCACCACGATGTGGCTGCCCTTGACCAGGCGCACCCGGTACGAGCTGTTGCGCCCCGCGACCCGCCCGATGACATCCTCGACCCAGGGCCCTGCCGAGTTGACCAGCGCGCGTGCCTTCACGGTGCTCGTCGCGCCGTCCGTCCCCTTCATCGTGAGCATCCATAAGCCATCTTCGCCGCGCCGCGCCGCAGCAGCGGCCGTGCGGGTCAGGATGTTGGCGCCACGCTGCTTCGCGTCGAGTGCGTTCAGCACGACGAGCCGGGCGTCGTCGACCCAGCAATCGCTATATTCGAACGCGGTGGTGTAGTCCTTCTTGATGGGGCGACCCTCGGGCGCCGTCCGCAGGTCGAGCTTGCGCGAGCCAGGCAGCATCTTGCGGCCGCCGAGGTGGTCGTAGAGGAAGAGGCCGGTGCGCACCATCCAGGCCGGGCGCTGCTCGGGCGAGTGGGGCAACACGAAGCGCATCGGCCAGATGATGTGCGGCGCCGAGCGCAGCAATACCTCGCGCTCGATCAAGGCCTCGCGCACCAGCCGGAACTCGTAATATTCGAGGTAGCGCAGGCCGCCGTGCACGAGCTTGCCCGAGCGCGAGCTCGTGCCCTCGGCGAGATCGCCCTTCTCGCAGAGCAGCACGGTGAGGCCGCGGCCTGCCGCGTCGCGCGCGATACCGGCGCCGTTGACGCCGCCGCCGATCACCGCGAGGTCGACCGTCCCATGATCCGTCATAGCGCGTTCTCTTTCGTATGCGGTCGAGGTCTCGGCCGGTCTGCGCCGGGAAGACCCGCACCCGTCGCCGGGGCGCCGCGCGGCACGCCGTCTTGCGCCGTCTCGTCGTTTGCGGCCTGCATGGCGTGCCACACCGGCGCCGAAGCTTCGCGCGACGCCACGTAGGCGGGGAACAGCCGGTCGTAGCGGCGCTGCAGCGCGGGATCGGGTTCGAGCGCATCGGCGAGCGTGGGCGTGACCCATCTCTCGATGCAGCTCTCCATGTCCGGAAAACCCCCGATCGCAACGGCCGCCACCATGGCAGCGCCGGCGGCGCCCGCCTCCTCGCGCGTCGTGGTTCTGATGCGCGTGTCGAGGGCCGCGCCCAGGATGGTGCGCAGGGCCTTCGAGCGCGCGGCGCCCCCGGTGACGCGAACCTCGCGCGGCACCGGGCCCATGGCGGCGTAGCAGTCGCGTGCCGCAAAGCCCAGACCCTCATAGACGGCCCTCATCAGGTCGTTGAAGGTGTGACGGGCGGAGAGCCCGTGAAATTGCGCCCGCGCGGCGGCGTCGACGAACGGCCCGCGTTCGCCGGCCTCCGAGATGTAGGGATGGTAGAGCAGCGCGCCCGGCTCGGCCTTGAGCACGTGGTCGTCGAGATCGAGGAAGATGTCGGCGCGGGATTTGGCGAGGCCGTGCTGCTTGAGGACGCCGCGCGCGAGGTCGACCAGCCAGTCGATGTTCAGCGTCGAGGCCATGTTGGACTGAAGCTGGGCGAAGGTGCCGGGCACCGGGAAGGCCAGCGTATAGCCGGTCGAGTCCGGGTTGAGCCGCACGGCTTCGGCCGAGCGGGCGATGCGCATGTGCATGCCGGTCGAGCCCACGATGGTGCAGCCCGTGTCTTGCACCGGGTCATAGAGGCCCGCGCCGAGCGCCGTCGCCACGATGTCGATGGGCCCCAGGCACACCGGCAGGCCCTCCCCGAAGCCGATCTCGCGGGCCGCGGCCCGGCTCAGCGAGCTCATTCGCCTCGGGCCATCGACGATCGGCGGCAGCAGGTGGTCCCGTGCGCCGAGCCCGAAGCCCTCGATCACCGCCGGCGCATAGGCCATGGTGCGGAAATCGCCGAAGGAATGGACTCCCTCGCTGGCGTCCGTCGCCCGGATCCCGGTGAGCTTGAAGTAAAGCCAGTCCTTGAGATGGAACGCGGTCGCGGCCCGCGCCATTACGTCCGGACGATGCCGATCGAGCCACATCAGTTGCGGCCCCATTTCGCATGCGGCGAGGCCGGAGCCCGTGCTCTCGAAGTGGCGGCGGCCGGCCGGCGAGGCGCGCAGGTCCGCCGTGAGGGCCGCGGCACGGGCGTCGAGCCAGATCAGCGCCGGGCCGGCGGGCTCGCCCTCGGCATCGCAAAGCCAGGTGCCGTCGCCCTGCGCCGTGACCGCGATGGCGGCGACGCGCTCGTCGAGGCCCGATACGGTCTCGGCAAGTCCGCGCAGGGTGGCGGCGGCGTCGGCCCAGGTGGCCGCCATATCCTGCTCGGCGCCGACGCCTTCGACGATCCGGTAGATGTTGGGACGCGCGAACGCGCCGACCTGATCGCCCCCCAAAGTGAAGGCGACCGACTTGATGACCGACGTGCCGGCATCGATGCCGATGAGCAGGTCGCGGGACATCAGCCGTCGACGCCGTGCAGGATGGCGACCCTGTTCCGCGCGCCGGAGAGACACGGGCCTGACGGCTTGGCCACCGAGGCCGCGAAAGGAGCGTGTTCCGTGCCGGACGTCATGGTTTCCTCCCATTTGCCTGTGCGCGAGACGCCGTCGTCCGCGCTCGTCTGGTTCCGCTATCCGCCGGGTTCGGGCCCGACGAGGGCGGCCGCGGTTTTCTCGTCGGTGAGAAGGCCGTGCAGCAGCCCGCTCAGCAGCACGGCGCGGATCGCCTCGGGCTTGGCGCTTCCGCCGGCGACGGCGACGAGCTTGCCGGACTTGAGATCGTCGTAGCTGAGCGAGGCGAGCCTGCCCGACAGCTCGGTCTCCACACGGCAGCCTGTCGCATCGAAGAAGTGCCCCAGGATCTCGCCGCAGCCGCCGGCGCTCGCCACCTCGTCGAACTCGTGCGGCTCGATCATGCCCGAGGTCGCCAGCGAGGCCTCGTGGCCGTCGACGATGCCGATGCCGACGAAGCGCAACGTGGCGCTGCGGGCCAGGGCGAAGACCTCGTCGATGCCGCGCTGCGCCATCAGCACGGCGCGGTCCTCGGCCGAGTTGAGGCAGAACGGCACCGGCAGCACGTAGGCCTCGGCGCCGGTCCGCTCGGCGATGCGGTTTATGACGTCGAAGGGATTGGCGGCGAAGCGCCGCGTGAAGCCGCCGAGGAGCGAGACGAAGCGCACCTTCTTGATGTCGGTCTGCGGCAGGTGGGCCACGCAGGCCGCGAGCGTCCGACCGTGGCCGAGGCCGATCACCAGGTCCTCGCCCTTCTCGCACGCGAGGCGCAGGTAGCGGGCGCCAAGCACGCCGAGCGATCGAAGCGGCAGCGGCTTGTCGTCGACGTTGGGAGCGACTTCGCAAACGCTCAGCCCATAGGCTTGGCAGAGCTGCTGCTCGAGTTCCACGCAACGGGCGATCTCGCCGTCGACGAACACCCGCACGATGCCCTCGCGGCGGGCAAGGGCGATCAGGCGATGCGCCTTCACGTTCGGCACGTTGAGCCGCGCCGCGACCTCGTTCTGCGTCAACCGGCCGACATGGTGCAGCCAGGCGGCGCGGGCCGCGAGGCTGAACTCGTCTTCGTGGAGAGGAGAGGGTTCGGCCGCTTGGAGCACGCTTCCTCCTGTAAAAACATTCTTATTGTGTAAAAACTTTCACAATGCCGGAGCGCCGTCAAGGACTCATTCTCGGGGGTCGGCGCCCCGGCATCGACCGCAGCCTTGCCGAGCTCCGGCCCGATCCCGCGTGCACCGAGGGTAATGGACTGGGTGCTGTTGCTCTTGGCAGCGCGTTCCGCACAGATGCGGAACCGGATACCGACGAGTTGCGCCGCGCGAGGTCTGGCGGGCACGTCGATGGTGACCGGTCCCTGCTTCCGGCTGAACCACGCCGGCCGCGCCGACCTTCGGGATCTTGCCCCTACAACAGCACCAAGGCGGTCGCGAGGGTGATATTGGTCACCTGGTGGAGCAGCTGGTCGAAACCCAGCACCCACCAGAACGGCGCCTCGGTGGGCTGCCAGCGGCCCCAGTGCGAGACCGCGGTCTTGGACCGGTCGATCGCGATATGGACCAGGACATCGGCGATCGCCAGCCACCAGAGATGCGGCGCCACGGCCAGCGCTATGACGAGCGTGATCGTGCCATGGCAGAGCGCGTGGACGACGAGCGGCCCGGCCCAGCCATGGTCGCGCTCCTTGCCCCGCGCGATCCAGTTCGTCTGGAGCACGAAGTCGGCCAGGTAGTGCTTGAGCGCGAAGCCGACCGAAAGGGCGGCCGCCTCGAACACGGGCGCGGCGGCGTCCGCCGGAAGACCGGACACGGGCAGGATCATGCTCGAATCATTGCCCTATTCGCTTTAACGCGACGTGTAGATCGAGGCGATCCACCCGACCGAATGCAACTGTTCCTGCGGCCCTACTCCCCCGCCATGGCCAGGACCTTACGCCACTCGGCGTCGGTAACGGGCTGGACGGAGAGGCGCGAGTTCTTGACGAGCATCATGTCGGCGAGCGCCGGCTCGGCCTTGATGGCGTCGAGCGTCACCGGCGTACGTAGGGGGTGCACCGCCTTGAGATCGACCATGCCGAACTTGCCGGACGGGTCGGTGTGGTCCGGATAGTAGGTCTTGATCACGCTGACGATGCCAACGACGGCGCGCTGCTCGTTGGAATGGTAGAAGAACACCTGGTCGCCGAGCTGCATGTGCATCAAGTTCTGCTTGGCCGTGTGATTGCGCACGCCGTGCCAGAAGGTACCCTTGTCGCCGGCCTCGACCTGCTTCTCGAACGACCAGCTCGAGGGTTCGCTCTTCACCAGCCAATGCGCCATCGTGGTCCTCCGGGTTCAGATGTCGGTCTCGGCCCTCGCAGGGCGCGACAGAAGGCGGTCGATCGCCTGCGGCGGCGCCAGCTGTCCCGCCAGGATCGCGGCGATCGCCTCGACGATCGGCATCTCGACGCCGCGTTTCCTGGCCAGCTCCGCGAGGATCCCGGCGGTCGCGGCGCCTTCCGCGAGCCGCCCCGCCGCGGCCTCCTGCGGCGTACGGCCCTCGCCGAGCGCCCGGCCGAAGGCGAAGTTGCGCGACTGCGCCGACGAGGAGGTCAGCACCAGGTCGCCGAGCCCCGCAAGGCCCATCAGCGTCTCTGGCCGCGCCCCCGAAGCCCGCCCGAAGCGGGCGAGCTCGGCGAAGCCTCGCGCGATCAAGGCCGCGCCTGCGCTGGCGCCGAGATCGAGCCCTACCGCGATGCCGCAGGCGATGGCCAGCACGTTCTTGGCGGCGCCGCCGATCTCGACGCCAACGAGGTCGGTGGTGAAATAGAGCCGGAAGGCGGGGCGGGCGAGCGTCTCGGCGAGGCGACGGGCCAGCGCCCCGTCCTGCGCCGCGACGGTCACGGCCGTCGGCCGTCCACGCCCGACATCGGCCGCAAAACTCGGACCCGACAGGGCGGCCGGCGGATGGCCGGGCCGGCAGTCGGCGACGACCTCGCTCATCAGGCAGCCGGTCGCCTGTTCGATGCCCTTGGCACAGACGAGAATGGGGATTGCAGGCGCGAAGCGCGGCAGGCCATCGAGCACGGCGCGCAGCCGTTGCGCCGGCACGGCGGCGAGCACCAGTTCGGCATCGCCGAGCGCGGCCGGCTCGGCCGTGACGCGAACCTCGCCGGGCAGGTCGACCCCCGGCAGCCGCGCCCGGTTCTCGCGCTCGCGCTCGATCGTCGCCGCCTGGACGGGATCGCGCGCCAGGAGGACGACCTGGCGGCCCGGCCGCGACGCGATCCGCGCCAGCGCGGTGCCCCAGGCGCCCGCACCGATGACCGCGATGCGCGTCGCCATGGGTCAGGCCCGGCCGCCGCCGGCGCGCTCGGCGCCGGGGTCGAGCGGCCAGCGCGGGCGGGCCGCCACCGTCATGTCGTCGTCGAGCCCGAGCAGCAGCCGCTCGATGCCGGCCCAGGCGATCATGGCGCCGTTGTCCGTGCAGAGCGCCGGCGGCGGCAGCACGAGCCTCAGGCCGCTCTCGCCGGCGAACCGCGTCAGCGCACGCCGCACGGCGCCGTTCGACGCGACCCCGCCCGCCGCCACGAGCGCGCTCGGCCGCCCCGCGAGCACCCGGAAGGCGCGCAGCGCGACGCGGGTGCGGTCGACCACCACATCGACGACGGCGGCCTGGAACGCGGCGCAAAGATCGGCCACGTCGGTTTTCGACAGCGGCGCCGCGCGCTCGGCTTGGAGCCGCACCGCGGTCTTGAGCCCGGCGAGCGAGAAGTCCGGTTTCGGCCGGCCCAGCATGGGACGCGGCAGCGCGAAGCGGGCCGGATCGCCGGCGAGCGCCTGGTTCTCCACCATCGGACCGCCCGGATAGGGCAGGCCGAGCAGCTTCGCGGTCTTGTCGAAGGCTTCGCCGATGGCATCGTCGACGGTGGTGCCGAGCCGGCGGTAGTCGCCGACGCCATTGACCGCGAGGAGCTGCGTATGGCCGCCCGACATGAGCAGCATCAGATAGGGAAAGGGAACGTTGTCGGTGAGCCGCGCCGTCAGCGCATGGCCTTCGAGATGGTTGACCGCGACGAGGGGCTTGCGCAGCGCCAGCGCCAGCGCCTTGGCGGTGGTGAGCCCGACCAGCACGCCGCCGATGAGGCCCGGGCCCGCCGCCGCCGCGATGCCGTCGACTTCATCGAGGCGCATGCCGGCAGTGGCGACCGCGCGCTCGATCAGCCGGTCGATGACCTCGACATGGGCGCGGGCCGCGATCTCGGGCACCACGCCGCCGAAGGCCGCATGATCGGCGATCTGGCTCATGATCTCGTTCGACAGGATCTCGCCGCCGCCCTCGTCCCTGAGGCGGACCACGGCGGCGGCCGATTCGTCGCAGGTGGTCTCGATCCCCAGAACGCGCATGCTCGCCCTTCGCGTTAGAGCAGTATCGGATCAGATGGAATCGCACAGCGGTTCCATCCCGATGAAACTGCTCGCAGTTCAAAGCTGGAGCAGTTCGCGATAGCCGAACATGCTCTCGCCGGCTCCAGCCTTACCGTCTGCGGCACCGGGGAACAAGGATGTGGCGCGCACGGCCAGGCCCATCCGTCGAGCCGGCTCGCCCCGGACCCGCCATGCAATCGCCCTGCACGTTGCGCAAACTTCACGTGCCACCCCTCGGGCTTTCTGTTTTGATCGCGCCCGAGTAGACGATTCCCGACGCTCGGGCGCTGGCTGCCCGCGGAGGCCAGACATATGCCCCATTTCCTCGCCGACCTGAAAGACATCTGGCGGCTGACCTATCCGTATTTCCGGCGCAAGGAGCCGGGCGAGATCCGCCTGTGGTTCGTCGGTCCGGTCAGGGCGCCCGAGAACTGGATCGGCTTCGGCCTGCTTGGTGGCACCGTCGCGCTCGAAGTCGGCTATTCCTTCCTGATGAAGCGCTTCAACAGCTGGAATGCCGATTTCTACAACTCCATCCAACAGAAGGATTTCGGCGAATTCATCACGCAGATGGAGATCTTCACGGCCATCGCATTCATTTATATCCTGCTCTTCGTCTATAAGACCTATATCAACCAGATCCTGCAGATCCGCTGGCGCAAGTCGATGACCGACTTCTTCGTCGAGCGCTGGCTGGCGCCGGCCCAGCACTATCGGATGCGCATGCTGAGTGACCCGGCCGACAACCCCGACCAGCGCATCGCCGAGGACGTGCATCAATTCGTCGGGCAGACGATGGTGCTCGGCATCGGCTTCTTCGGCAACATGCTGCGGCTCGCGATCTTCCTGGTTGTCCTGTGGAACCTCAGTGTCATCTTCCCGATGACGACCTTCGGCATGCCCTTCAACATCCCGGGCTATCTGATCTGGATCGCCATCCTCTATGCCGCGGGCGGCACGATCATCACTCATCTGATCGGCTCGCCGCTGGTCTGGCTCAAGTATCACCAGGAACGATACGAAGCGAACTTCCGCTTTGCCATGGCCCGAATCCGCGAGAACGGCGAGCAGATCGCGCTGCTTGCCGGCGAGCCGGCCGAACAGGCCGCGCTGGGCGAGCGTTACTCGTCCATCCTGGCCAATGTCTATGCCGTGGTGCGACGGCAGAAGCGTCTCGGTTTCTTCACGTCATTCTTCGGCCAGTTCTCCGTCATCTTCCCCTTCCTGATGCTGGGGCCGGCCTATTTCTTCGGCAAGGCGACGCTCGGCGCCCTGATGCAGACCAATTCGGCCTTCGGCAGCGTGCAAGACGGTCTCACCTGGTTCATCGACGCCTACGTGAGCCTCGCCAACTACCGGGCCATCGTGCAGCGGCTCATCGGCTTCGAGGACGTGCTCAAGAAGACGACCGACGCGGCGGTCGAAAAGCCGCATATCGAGACCGTCCCGGCTGATGGCGACGCCTTCGCGGCGGAGGGGCTGATCGTCAGCCTGCCCGCCACCCGCCAGCCGATCTCGGCAGTGTCGCGCTTCGCGCTTGCCGCGGGCGACCGCGTGCTGCTCTCCGGCCGCTCCGGCTCGGGCAAGACGACGCTGATGCGGGCCTTCTCGGGCGTGTGGCCCTTCGGCGAGGGCCGCATCGAGATCCCGGCCGGCACCAAGGCGCTGGTGCTGCCGCAGCGTACCTACATGCCGCAAGGCACGCTGCGCCAAGCGCTGGTCTATCCGCGAACTGTCGAGGCCTATCCGGATGCCGAGGTGCGCGGCGCGCTCGAGGCCGTCGGCCTCGGCGCCTTGAACGGCGACGTGGACAAGGCCGACAACTGGTCGCAGCGCCTGTCGGGCGGCGAGCAGCAGCGGCTCGGCATCGCCCGGGCGCTGCTCGCCAAACCCGACTGGCTGTTCCTCGACGAGGCGACCGGCGCGCTCGACGAGGCCGGCGAGGCGGCGCTCTACCGGGTGCTGATCGAGCGGCTGCCCGAGACCGGCATCGTCTCGATCGCCCACCGCGCCACCCTCGATGCTTTCCACACCCGCCGCATGGAGATGCGCAAGGGGCAGAACGGCCTGTTCCAAGCGGCCGAGGTCGTGGCCCGCGCCGCCGAATGAGGCCACCGCTCGCGGCGCAGATCTTGCTTTAGAAGCTTTGATGCCCTCAATTTCCTCGTCCTGAGCCGGCTGCGAAGCGGCCGAGTCGAAGGACGGCAAAGGCCGGCCGTGCTTCGGGACGGTCCTTCGGACCTCCTCGGCCTGAGAGTTGTCAGTATTCTCACGCGCTGCAAGCGAAGCGCAACGGAGGATCGTTCATGGCTGTCTCGCTGCCCCGCACCGCTTACGCCGACATGTTCGGGCCGACGACGGGCGACCGCCTGCGCCTCGCCGACACGGCTCTCATCGTCGAGATCGAGCGCGACTTCACCACTTACGGCGAGGAGGTGAAGTTCGGCGGCGGCAAGGTGATCCGCGACGGCATGGGCCAGGCCCAGGCGACGCGCGCGCAAGGCGCCGTCGATACCGTGATCACCAACGCGGTCGTGCTCGACCATTGGGGGATCGTCAAGGCGGACGTGGGCCTCAAGGATGGCCGCATCGCAGCCGTCGGCAAGGCCGGCAATCCGGAGATCCAGCCGGGTGTGACGATCGTCGTCGGGCCGGGTACCGAGGTCATCGCGGGCGAGGGCAAGATCCTCACCGCCGGCGGTTTCGACACCCATATCCATTTCATCTGCCCGCAGCAGATCGAGGAGGCGCTGATGTCGGGCGTCACCTCGATGCTCGGCGGCGGCACCGGGCCGGCGACCGGTACCTTCGCCACGACCTGCACGCCCGGCCCCTGGCACATCGCCCGGATGATCGAGGCGGCCGACGCCTTCCCGATGAACCTCGGCTTCGCCGGCAAGGGCAATGCCTCGACGCCCGCCGGCCTCGTCGAGCAGGTGGAGGCCGGCGCCTGCGCGCTGAAGCTGCACGAGGACTGGGGGACGACGCCGGCCGCCATCGACAACTGCCTCTCGGTCGCCGACGATCACGACGTGCAGGTGATGATCCATTCGGACACGCTGAACGAGAGCGGTTTCGTCGAGGATACGATCGCGGCCTTCAAGGGCCGCACCATCCACGCCTTCCATACCGAGGGCGCAGGCGGCGGCCATGCGCCCGACATCATGAAGGTCGCGGGACTGGACAACGTGCTGCCCTCTTCGACAAATCCGACGCGGCCCTTCACCAGGAACACGCTCGACGAACACCTCGACATGCTGATGGTCTGCCATCACCTCGACGGCGCCATCCCCGAGGACCTCGCCTTCGCGGAAAGTCGCATCCGCAAGGAGACGATCGCGGCCGAGGACATCCTGCACGACATCGGCGCGCTCTCGATGATGTCGTCGGACAGCCAGGCCATGGGGCGCGTCGGCGAGGTCATCATCCGCACCTGGCAGACGGCCGACAAGATGAAGCGCCAGCGCGGCGCCCTTTCCGGGGAGCGGGGCGACAACGACAATTTCCGCGTCAAGCGCTACATCGCCAAATATACGATCAACCCGGCGCTGGCCCACGGCGTGGCGAAACACATCGGCTCGATCGAGCCCGGAAAACTCGCCGACTTGGTGCTGTGGACGCCGGCCTTCTTCGGCGTGAAGCCCGATTGCATCATCAAGGGGGGGATGATCGCCGCGGCGCCGATGGGCGACCCCAATGCCTCGATCCCGACCCCGCAGCCGGTGCATTACCGGCCGATGTTCGGCGCCTGCGGCGGCGCGATCGCCGCGACCGCGATGACCTTCGTGTCGGGCACGTCGCTCGCCAAGGGGCTGGCGCAGGCGCTCAGGGTCTCGAAGCCGCTCGTCGCCGTCGAGGGGACGCGCGGCACCTTGCGCAAGTCCTCGATGATCCACAACGGGCTCACGCCCGACATCACCATCGACCCCGAGACCTATGCGGTGACGGCCGACGGCGAGCTCTTGACCTGCGCGCCCGCCGACGTGCTGCCGATGGCGCAACGCTACTTTCTGTTTTGAAACGGCTTCCGGTCGATCGATTCACGCTCCGTCATTCCGGGACGCGCCAGAGGCGCGAACCCGGAACCCATGAACACGACGATGCGGCCGGAGATGCGGCGGTGCAAATGCCTTGCATCGCAAGATCGAGATCTTGGGTTCCGGGTTCTCGCTCCGCTCGCCCCTGAATGACGGATAGGTCATGACCTATTTCGTGTACCTGCTCGCCAGCCGCCGCTATGGCACCCTCTATCTTGGCGTCACTAACGATCTCGGCCGGCGCGGCTGGGAACACAACCAAAAGATCTATCGGGGCTTTTCTGCCAAATACGGCGTGAACCGTCTTGTTTGGTATGAGCTGCACGAGCGGATCGACGAGGCTATTGCGCGCGAGAAAAGTCTCAAGAAATGGCGCCGTGATTGGAAGATCGGCTTGATCGAGGAGTTCAATCCTGACTGGCTGGATCTCTATTCGACGCTGAATTGCTGAGTTTCTGCCGTCATTCGCGTGAAGCGATCAGCCGGACGTCATATGCGCGGACCGACTCTGGGCCGCAATCACGCCGCCTCGTCCTCGCGGCCGTAGGCGAGCAGCAGCACGATCACCACGACGCCGTAGAGGATGCTGCGGCCGTATTCCGGCATGTTGACGGCCTGCAGCACGGTGATCAGCGCGATCAGGCTGACGGCGCCGGCGGCGGCGCCGAGGTAGTGGCCGCGGCCGCCGAGGATCGAGATGCCGCCCACCACCGCGGCGGCGATCGATTCGAACAGGTAGGGCGTCCCCATGCCGAGCGAGGCCTGGCCGCCGTAGCCGACGAGCAGGATGCCGGCGAGCGCGGCGAACGTGCCGCTCAGCATATAGAGCAGGATCGTCGTCGCGGGCACGTTGATGCCGGCCAGATAGCTCGCCACGCTGTTGTTGCCGATCGCATAGGTCCGCCGGCCGAAAGCCGAGTAGCTCAGCACGACCGACACGGCGACGATGACGCCGCCCCAGACCCAGAGCGCCAGGGGAATGTCGAGGAAGCGGCCATGCACGGCCGCCTGCACGACGGGCGGCGCATAGGAGGCGCAGGACTGGCAGGTGAGGCCGCCGCTCAGGCCCAGCATCAGCCCTTCCGCGATGCCGTTCATGGCCAGCGTCATGATCACCGCGGGCACGCCGAGGATGGCGATGCCGATGCCGTTCAGGAGCCCGAAGCCCGCCCCCATGGCGAGCGTCGCCGCGACGCCGTAGAGCGCGCGGTCGTCCTGCCCGAGCGTCGTCGTGACGAGCAGGATGGCGGCGGCGTTCAGCACCGAGGGGATCGACAGGTCGATGCCGCCGATCAGGATAACGAAGGTCTGCCCGGCCGCGACGATGCCGACGAAGGAGGCCACGAGCAGCACCGCCTCGATGCCGCCCGGGCTGGCGAATCCCGGCCGCACGGCCGCGCCGACGATGAAGATGACGACCGCCGCCAGCGCCGCATAGAGGATGCGCCGGGCGCCGGTGTCGAGCCCGAGCCGCGCGAGGAGCGATCGTCGAACCTCGCTCATGATCCAGAGCCCCGAACTCGGGTTGACGGACAGGTTTGAGCACGGTCCTTCCACCGCTCATCCCGGCGAAAGCCGGGATTCAGAGCCCTGAGGCTGCCTGCTTCGCCCTTCCGCCGCAGCGCCACGAGGCTGGATCCCGGCTTTCGCCGGGATGAGCGGATTGTGCTGCACGCAAGCGTTATCCCGGATTTGGAGCCCTCGCTCACGTTCGCCTCCGTTTCACGAGCTGCCCGACCGCCATCGTGAGGACGACCGCGACGACGAGGAACAACCCTTCGTAGAAGGACTGGTAGAGCGGGTCGATCTTGGCGAAGAACAGGATGTTGACGATCATCGTCGTCAGCAGGGCGCCCGCGATGGCGCCGATGCCGCTGCCCCGCCCGCCGAACAGGCTGACGCCGCCGAGCACCACCGCGACGATCGAGCTCAGCGTATAGCCGTTGCCGGTCGTGGCATCGCCGGCGGTCGCGCTCGCCGCGACGAACAGCCCGGCCGCCGCCGAGGCGACGCCGCTCAGCATATAGGCCACGAGCCGCGTCCGGAGCACCGAGATGCCGTTGGCGGTCGCGGCCGCCGGATCGTTGCCGACCGCATAGATGGCGACGCCGAGCGAACTGCGCCGCAGCACCATCCACACGATGGCGAAGCCGGCGATATAGAGAAGCGCCCACGGCGCCGCGCCGTTCACCAGCGCATCCGTGTAGGCCGGCGGCACCGTGCCGCCCGGTTGCGGCAGCACCATGATGGCGATGCCCTGGTAGATCGACAGCGTGGCGATCGTCACGACGATCGGCTGCAGCCGCCCGACGGCCACCAGCGCGCCGTTGACGAGGCCGAGCACCGCCCCGACGCCGAGGATGACGACGCTCCACAGCACCATCGTGGAGGGCGCGTCGCCGAGATGGAGCGCCGCGAGCGAATTGGCGATGTCGATGATGCCGCCGACCGAGAGATCGAGCCCGCGGGTCAGGATGACGATCGTCTGGCCGAGCCCGGCCAGCACCAGTGGCATGGTGTTGTTGACCGTCGAGGTCAGCTCGAAACTGCCCGGCAGCCCACCGAGGCGGGCATAGAAGATGGCGCAGTAGATGGCGACCGAAACCGCCAGCACGGCGCCCGACAGGGTGAGGCCGAAATTCTGCGCGAGCACGCGCCAGGGGCCGCCGCGGCGGGTGAGGGGCGTCGCGCCGGAGGACGGGCTAGGCGGCATGCGCGTCCCTGACGGCCGACGAGACGATCTCCTCCGAGGTCACCGGCGCCGGGAGCTCCGCCGCGATCCGGCCTTCCCGCATGACGATCACCCGGTGAGCGAGGTGGGCGAGTTCCTCGGCGTCGCTCGAATAGAACAGGATCGCCCGGCCCTCGCGCGCCAGCCGGCCGACGAGCTCGTAGATCTCATGCTTGGTGGCGACGTCGACCCCGCGGGTGACGTCGTAGAGCAGGATGACGCCGCAGTCGGCCAAGAGCCAGCGGCCGATCAGGACCTTCTGCTGGTTGCCGCCCGAGAGCGTGCCGACGGGCCGCGCCGTGGCGGGAGGCCTGACGCTGAGCGCCGCGATCATGTCGCGCGTTCGCCCCTGCTCCTGCCGGCGACGGATCAGCCCGAGCCGCGACAGGCGGCCCAGGATCGCGAGCGTGAGATTGACCTTGACCGACATCGGCAGCAGCAGCCCCTCGGTCTTGCGGTCCTCGGGGACCAGCGCGATGCCGAGCCCGGCGCGGATCGCGTCGCGCGGGCTGCGCAGGCGCACCGGCCGCCCGGCGACCGCGATGGTTCCGCGGCTCGGCTTCATGGCGCCGAAGAGGGTGAAGAACAATTCGCGGTGACCATGTCCGGCGAGGCCTCCGACGCCCAGGATCTCGCCCTTGCCGAGCGTCAGCGAGACGTCGGCGAGCCCGCGGCCGGTGAGGTGCTCGACCGCGAGCGCCGGATCGCTCGCGGGCTTCGGCGGCAGTGGCGGATAGAGGGCGTCGACCCGCCGCCCGGCCATCAGCGTCACGGCCTCGCCCTCGCCGATCTCGGTGAAGGTGCCGACCTGGCGAGCGTTGCGGAACACGGTGATGCGGTCGGCGATGCGGATGATCTCGCGCCAGCGGTGCGAGGTGAAGACGATCGCGGTGCCCCGCGCCCTGAGGTCGCGGACAAGCCCGAACAGCCACTCCACCTCGCGCTCGACGAGCGAGGAGGTGGGCTCATCGAGGAACAGCATCTCGGGCGCGTTCAGCACGGCGCGGACGATTTCCACGATCTGCCGCTGCGCCAGCGAGACGTCCTCGACGAGCTCGCCCGGATCGATATGGTCGAGGCCGAGCCGCGCCAGGATCGCCTCCGCCTCGCCGTTGAGCCGGCGGCGCTTGACGAGCCCGAGCGCGCCGCGCGGCTCGCGCCGCAGCAGCAGGTTCTCCGCCACCGTCATGCCGGGGAACAGCGTCAGCTCCTGGAACACGGTCCAGGCGCCGAGCCGATGCGCGTCCTCAGGGGTGCGCAGATCGACCGCCCGGCCCTTGATCCGGACCGAGCCGCTGTCCGGCCGGATGCGGCCGCCGAGGATCTTGATCAGCGTCGACTTGCCGGCGCCGTTCTCGCCCACGATGGCATGGACCTCGCCGGGACGCACCGAAAAGGAGGCGCCGGCAAGCGCCACGACGCCGCCGAAGGCCTTGACGAGATCCGTCCCCTCCGCGGCCGAAGCCGCGGCCCCAGCCTCTTCGCTCATCAGGCCGCCGGCAGGTTGACCGTCAAGGTTCCGCCGCAGCCGTTGCCGTTGAGCGCCGCATCGACGCAGATCTTGAGGATCGCGTTGTCGCCGCTGTCGGTGAAGTCGTCGAAGAAGGAATCCGGCATGTCCGGGAACACCGTCTCGCCGACCTTCACGGTCTCGTCCGTCACGATGGGGAAGGACATCACGACATCCTTCTTGGGATAGGTGCCCTTGAGGATGCGCCGCGCGAGCTCGAGCGCCACGACCGAGCTGAACGGCGGCTGGCCGATCGAGATGCCCTTCACCTTGTGGTCCATGTAGCCGAGCATGAACTTGCGGAAGCCGTTCTCGGCCTCGCCCGCGGTCGGCGGCAGCTCGCGGTTGGCGGAGATGAAGGCCTTCAGCACCCCGTCGGTGCCGCCCTGGCACCAGATGCCGTCGATCTTCGGCAGCGACGGCAGCGCGGCGGCGGTGTTGCGCTCGGCGGTCGAGGAATCCCACATGCCGGTGAAGCGGTTGACCACCTTGATGTCGGGATATTTCTTCCACACGCTGTCGGCGCCGTTGTTGCGCTCGGTGTCGTCGGCGGTGCCCGCGACGCCGGTCACCATGATGACATTGCCCTTGCCGCCCATGGCCTTGGCGAGCCATTCGCCGCCGAGCACGCCGAAATGAAACTCGTCCGTCGTGACCTTGAGGCCGCTCGGCGCGGTCGCGACGTTGTCGAAGGAGATGACCACGATGCCGCGGTCGGTCGCCTGCTTGATGACGCCGTTGAGCCCGGTCGGCGAGGCGGCGTCGATCAGGATCGCGTCAACGCGCTCGGCGATCAGGTTGGAGATCTGCTGCGACTGCTTGGAGACGTCGTTGCCGGAATTGAACCAGGTGCCCTCGACCTCGGTCTTGTAGGGCTCCATCTGCAGGGCGCCCTTGAAGACGTCCTCCATCTCGATGCGCCACTTGTTCCCGATATAGGAATTGGACAGGGCGATCTTGAGCGGCTTGCCGCTGTCGGCGGCAAACGACAGGCGGGGCGCGGCGAGAAGGCCGCCGCCGGCGAGGCCGGCCGCGCCGAGCGTGAGCATGCGGCGACGAGATAGGATGATCGACAAATGGTCCTCCCGGAAATGTCTTCTGGCGTGACTTGGCCCGGGCTCGGAGACCGTAGGCGCGGGCGTCGCCGACATTAGTGGATGGCCGCGCCGCCACAAGAGAAAAGATGAGGCGGATCAACCGTTCCGTGGCGGGATTCGACAGCGAAGCGGCGTCCGGTCGACGCTGCCTGCCTGTACGACGTCGGGCAGAACACGGAGACGCTGAACGGCGCATTCATGCCGAGGGCTAATATAAGTTAGTCGAAATGGCCGGGTTACGGCCCGAGCCCGTATGCCTTATCCGGCGGACCCCTGCCCGTCATTGTTCGGTTCCATGACCCTCGTCTATGCCTCGTTGCTTGCTTGCCTGGAACGTGCCGCCCGGTGGACACCGATTCCCCTGCGCCTGATCGTCGGATACGGCTTCATGGAGCATGGCTTTGCCAAGCTCGGTCGCGGCCTCGACGCCTTCCCGACGATCCTGCAGGCCTTGGGCGTGCCCGAGCCCTATGTCATGGGGCTCCTGACGATCGCGGTCGAGATCCTCGGCGGTCTCGCGGTGCTTCTCGGCGCCTTGGTGCCGCTCGCCAGCATTCCGATGGCCGTGGTGCTTCTGGTGGCGATGGTCACCGTCCACCTGCCCTACGGCTTCAGCTCCATCAAGCTGCAGACGGTGACGGACGCCGGCGCGCAGTTCGGGCCGCCAGGCTACGAGACCGACCTGCTCTATCTTGCCTGCCTCGCGGCTCTGGTGCTGGGCGGTTCCGGCCCGCTGTCCGTCGACGGTCTCCTCCGCCGCCAAGGCAAAGGTCGTGGCCGGCAGACCGACGGCTGAGTCCTTCGGCGGGACGGCTTCCGTCCTTCAGCGCCGTGGCATTCGCACAGCTCGATTTCCATCGGAAAAGGCTGTTGTCCTTCCCCGGAACGGGGAAGGTGGATCGGCCGTAGCCAGGTTTTCGCAGCCAGCGTAAACTTGGCTACGAAGCCGAGACGGAAGGGGTGAAGGCGGCACGCCGTGCCGCTGTCGGCTCCTGCAGAGCCTGGGCAGTCCCCACCCGTCGTCCTCACGGGCGACACCCTCCCCGTTCCGGGGAGGGAAATCGCTCACCGTCGACGTCATCGACCTTACCTGCAGCGGGTCCAGGCGAGAAAAACCGAAGCTGAAACCGCGGCCGCAACGGCTATGCTGAACGCGGCGGAGCCCGATATTCGTCTCCGGGTGGCCCAGGGAGGCATCGCGCATGCGCACCGAGGTCCTGTCCTATCAACTCTATTCGTCGCGCGGCGCAGCATCGCTGGAACGAGAACTTGCCATGCTGGCCGAGGCCGGCTACGACGCCGTCGAGCCCTTCGATGGCCTCTACGGCAACCTCGACGCGTTGCATCGCCTCCTGCGGGAAGCCGGCCTCGCGGCACCGAGCGGACATTTCGGCCTGACCCTGTTGGAGGCGGAGTTCGACCGCGCCATCGCCATCGCCCGGCGCCTCGGCATCACCTATCTGGTCATGCCCTATGTCTCGCCCGAGGCAAGGCCGAGCAACAGGGCCGGCTGGCAAGCGATGGGAGAGCGGCTCGCCGCCGTTTCCGCCCGACTCGCGGGCGAGGGCTTGCGGTTCGCCTACCACAACCACGATTTCGAGTTCAGGCCGCTGCCGGATGGCTCCTTGCCCATCGAGCATGTGCTCGGCGCGGACCTCCTGTGGGAGGCAGACCTCGCCTGGGTCGTCAAAGCGGGCGCCGATCCGGTAGCCTGGCTCGACCGCTACCGCGGCCGGGTGCCGCTCGTCCACGTCAAGGATATCGCGCGCCAGGGCGAGGCGCTCGACGAGGACGGCTGGGCCGATGTCGGCACGGGCATCGTCGGTTGGTCTACGCTCTGGAGCCTATGCCGACGCGCCGGCGCCGAGATCATGGTGGCCGAACACGACAACCCCTCCGATACGGCGCGCTTCGCGACCACGAGCCTGCACGCCATGGCCGGCTTTGCGGGGAGGCGCTGACATGGTGCTGCGGGTCGGCCTCGTCGGTTGCGGCACCATCTCCGACATCTACCTGGCGAATGCGCCGCGCTTCCGCGACATCGCCGTCGTGGCCTGCGCCGACCTCAGACCGGAGGCGACCGCCCGGCAGGCGGCGGCCTATGGGATCGCGGCGCGCGACACCGACGAGCTTTTGGCGAGTCCGGACATCGACATCGTCCTGAACCTCACGGTCCCCGACGCCCATGCCGCCGTGTCGCTGGCGGCGCTCGCGGCCGGCAAGCATGTCTATAGCGAGAAGCCGCTCGCCACCACGCTCGCCGACGGGCTCGCGATCAAGCGCTCGGCGGACGGCAGCGGACTGCGCATCGGGGCCGCGCCCGATACCGTGCTCGGCGCCGCCGTCCAGGAAGCGCGGCGGCGGATCGATGCCGGCGCCATCGGCCGGCCGCTGTTCGGCGTCGCCACCGTCCTGTCGCACGGCATGGAGGATTGGCACCCGAACCCCGGCTTCTTTTTCCGCGCCGGCGGCGGCCCCGTGTTCGACATGGGGCCCTACTATCTGACGACGCTGGTCACGCTGCTCGGCCCGGTCGCGTCGGTCTCGGCGACCGCGCAGACCGGATCTGTCGAGCGCATCGTCTCGGCCGAAGGCTCGCCGCTGAAGGGCAGCCGCATCCCGGTCGGGACGCCGACGACGCTCTCGGCCCTGCTCAGCTTCGCGAGCGGCGCCGAGGTCGCCTTCTTGGTGAGCTGGGACGTGTGGAGGCACGGCATGCTACCGCTCGAACTGCACGGAACCGAGGGCTCGGTGCGCCTGCCCGATCCCAACTGGTTCGGCGGCGATGTCGCGGTCGCGACCGGCCGGGGCGAGTGGCGCACCACGGCGACGTCGAAGCGCGTCTTCGGGCGGCCGAACTGGCCGAGGGACGAGCCCATCCATGCCAATCATCGCGGCCTCGGCCTGGCCGAGATGGCGCGGGCCATCGTGGAGGGTCGCCCGCATCGAGCGAGCGGCGACCTCGCCCTGCACGTGTTGGCCGTCATGGCGGCGATCCTGCGCGCCGCCGAGACGCGCGCGCCCGTTGCGATCTCGCAATCCTGCATGCGGCCCGAACCGCTCGGCGAGGCGGAGGCCGCGATCCTCCTCGCCTGAGCACGCGACCCTGCGGCGACGGCGACCGGAACCGGCACGGTGGCTTTTTCATTCCCCCGCCCGGTGAGGGAATGCATCATGGCGGACGGCAAGGATAGAAGCGGCAAGCGTCGGGACGGCGAGGACGAACCGCACGAGGTCGTGGATCCGCGTGATGCCGCCGAGAGCGCCGGCCTCGTCTACGTCACCGACGAGGTCCCCGGCATCACCCGCCGCCGGTCGGGCAAGGGCTGGTCTTTCCGGGCGCCGAACGGCAGGGCCATCGCCGACAAGGCCGAGATCGCACGGATCCGCAAGCTCGCCATCCCGCCGGCCTACACCGACGTGTGGATCTGCCCCGACCCCCGCGGCCATCTCCAGGCGACGGGCCGCGACGCGCGGGGCCGCAAGCAATATCGCTACCACCCCGCCTTCCGGGAGGTGCGCGAGAGCGCCAAATACGAGCATGTCACCGCATTCGCCGCGACGCTGCCGAAGATCCGCGGCACCGTCGGCTCGCACATGCGGCTTCGCGGCCTGCCGCGGGAGAAGGTGCTCGGCACCATCGTCCACCTGCTCGAGACGACGCTGATCCGCGTCGGCAACCAGGATTACGCGCGGCAGAACAAGTCCTTTGGCCTGACCACCCTGCGCAACCGGCATGTCGATGCCGAGGGCGGCGCGCTGCGCTTCGAGTTTCGGGGCAAGAGCAACAAGGTCTGGAAGCTCCAGTTCCACGACCGCCGCGTCGCGAAGGTGGTCCGCGCCTGCCAGGACCTGCCGGGGCAGCAGCTCTTCCAATACGTGGATGCGGAGGGGCAGCGCCACGGCATCGATTCGCAGGACGTCAACGACTACCTGCGCGAGATCACCGGCCGCGAGGTCACCGCCAAGGACTTCCGCACCTGGGCCGGCACCGTGCTGGCCGCCCTGGCGCTCGCCGAGTTCGGCGCCATCGACAGCGAGGCGGCGGCGAAGAAGAACGTGCGCGCCGCCATCGAGCGCGTCGCGGCGCGGCTCGGCAACACGCCGACCATCTGCCGGAAGTGCTACGTCCATCCGGAGGTCGTCGAATCCTATATGTCGGGCGACCTGCTGCTCGAGGTCAAGGCCGAGGTCGATGCCGAATTGCGCGACGACCTGCCGGATCTGCGGCCCGAGGAAGCGGCCGTCCTGGCGTTGCTCGAACGGCGGCTGCGCAGCGAGCTCAAGGGACGGACTCCGGCGGGCGCCAGCAAAGCTTGAATTGACGGATCGGCCGGCCTGACTCATGACTGAGCCATGGCACGCTCTGCAGCCCCTCATGCTGACAACCTCATCGGAATCGGGCTCTACACGCCCGCCGAGGCCGGAAAGCTCGTCGGGGTGAGTCCAGCAAAGATCATTCGCTGGCTTCGCGGACATGGGGCAGGTGACAGGCGGTATGACCCGCTATGGCGGCCGCAGGTGGATCTCGGCGAGGACGGGATCTTTCTGGGGTTTCGCGACCTTCAGGAAGTTCGGGTCGCTGCCGCGTTCATCGACAAGGGTCTCAGCCCTCAAAGAGTCCGCCAGGCGATCGCTCTTGCCCGCGATCTCATCGCCGAGGAGCGCCCCTTATCCACGACCCGATTCAGGACGGACGGGCGATCGGTATTTCTCCAGGTCATCGAGGACGATGGCCAGACGAAGCTCATTGATCTATTCCGGAATCAGTTCGCGTTCAGGGAAATCATCGAAAGCAGCCTGACGAACCTCGACTATGACGAGGCCGGTCTTCCCAAGATGTGGTGGCCGCTCGGCCGCGTAAAATCCGTCGTGATCGATCCAAAACGGTCCTTCGGACAACCGATCGAGGCCGAAACATCTGTGCCGACCGGCAGGCTGGCGGCGGCCGTAAAGAGTGAAGGCTCGGCCGAAGCTGCGGCTCGTGCTTGGGCCGTCCCCTTACGCGCGGTCAAGCGTGCCGTCGAGTTCGAGCGTCGGATGACCTTCCGGACGGCGGCGTGAGGATTTTCTTCGACAATTGCATCTCCCCCGTCCTCGCTGGCACGCTCAACGGCTTCGTGCCGCACCTCGACGCTATCCACATCAAAGACCTTCCCTGCGGGCGGGATGCCGCGGACGTGGCATGGATCGCTTTTCTCAGCGAGGGCCTCGCCGAATGGCTGGTTTTCACAGGTGATCTCAGGATTCATCGGAATCGGGCCGAGCGTCTCGCCTTCCGGCAGGCAGGGCTGAGGGGCATCGTGCTGGCACCCGCCTATCAGGGCTTTCCGGTGAACCAGCAGGCGTCATTCTTGCTGTGGCGATGGCCGGACATCGTTGATGTGATCCGGCTGCAGGAGCCACCGTTCCTTTTCGAGTTGCCGGCGAATCGTGCAAGCCGCATTCGTTCGCTTCCGCTATGACGCCAAGCGGCTAGAACGCCGGCATTGATGGAAGATCCGTCCTCGTGAGCGAAGCCCAGGTCTTTTCCGCCGCCGGCGTGGTGGCGCCGCATCCCGCGGCCGCGGCGGCGGCGCGCGATATCCTCGTCGAGGGCGGCAACGCGATCGAGGCGGCGGTGACGGCGGCGGCCGTCTGCGCCGTGGTGTTGCCGTCGCACGCGGGCCTGGCGGCCGACGCCCTGTGGATGATCCGTGAGCCCGGCGGCCGGGGGCGGACCCGTGTCATCGACGCGCGAGGGCCGGCCTGCGCCGCCGCGATACCGACGCGTCATGGCGATGTCGACGCCGAGACCATCCCCGACCTCGGTCCGGCAGCGGTGCTGACCGTGCCGGGAGCGCCGGCTGGCTGGCACGCGGCGCTCGAGCTCTCGGCGGCGCTCGGCGGCAGGGTGCCGGTCTCGCGGCTGCTCGAACCGGCCGCCATCCTGGCACGCACGGGTTTCGCCATGCCGCGCCTGGATTTGCCGGACGATCGGCTCGCGGCGCTGGCCGCGGTGCCTGGCTTCGCCGACGCTTTCCTGATCGACGGACGATCGCCCGATCCCGGCACGACCCGCCGCCTGCCGGCGCTGGCCGAAACCCTCGCCTATCTGGCCCATGCCGGGCTCGACGATGTCTATCGCGGCGACGTGGGCCGCGAGATGGCGGCCGATCTCGAGCGGTCGGGCAGCCCCCTCGGACGCGACGACCTGCGACGGATGGAGGCGCGCTGGCGGACCCCCGCCAGCCTCGCTATCGGCCGGCAGGCCTTCGAGGCTCCCCCGACCACCGAGGGCCATGCCTTCCTGCTCGGTCTCGACCTCTTCGGCCGCCTCGCCCGGCCGACGCTCGACAGCGTCGCCCATTGGCACGGGCTGATCGAAAGCCGGACGCGCGCCGCGGCCATGGTGTCCGATACCGATGCCGACGATCTTGCGCCGCTGGTCGGGTCCAGGCGCCTGATCGAGCACGCCGAGGCCATCGGCCACGGTCGCATTGTCCCGATCGCGCCGCTGCCCTTCGCCGACGAAGACGGCGCCTGGATCGGCGTCGTCGACCCGAAGGGACTGGCGGCGACCCTCGTCGCCTCCATGGGCCGGGCCTTCGGATCGGGCGTGGTGCTGCCGGGCACGGGCATCCTGATGAACGGCCGTGCCTCGGCCTTCGAACCGGGTGACGAGGCCGGCTCCGTGCTGCGGCCGGGCCGACGCGCGCCTTTCGCCGGCCTGCCGCTTGTCACGACGTCGCACGACGGTTGCCTGCGGATTTTCGGCGTGACCGGTGCAGGCGCCGCCTTCCTGGCGGCCCAGGTCGTCAGCCGGATCGATCTCGGCCAGGCCCCGATGCCGGCCGTCGCCGCGCCCCGCATGACCGCGGCCGAGACCACCGACGGGGCCGCCCTGGCGATCGAAGATGGATTCGACGACGGCATCGCGCGCGGCCTGCGGCGACTGGGCCACCCGATCCTCGCGCCGGCGGCCGAATGTTTTGGCGACGGCGGTCTCCTGCTGCGCCAGCCTGGCGGCCGCATCGCGATCTCGGTCGACCCTCGCCGAGACGGCGCCACCGAAGGTTTTTGAGCGATACAACTCCCGGGCGATCCGCTTTGCGATTCTTCGTGACCCCGTTTCAACCCTCGTGCTTCGTGACGCATGCCATCGCATTCGGCTCAGCATGAGAGTTGAGATGCCTTGGCAACCCAAATGCGATCATGCCGGATACAATGCCTCTTTGCATTGCATGATCTTGCACGTTGTGGCATGATCGCGCGGGTTCGAGAGATGACATGTTTCCGCTGCCGGACGAACGACAATCCGTGATTCGCCAACGGCTCGACCAATCGGGCCGCGTGATCGCGGCTGACCTGGCGCGGGAGTTCCAGACGTCGGAGGATACGATCCGGCGAGATCTGCGTGAATTGGCGGCGGCCGGCCTATGCCGGCGGGTCTACGGCGGCGCATTGTCGACATCGCCCCCGCCGGGTCGTCTTGAGGAACGAAACGTGCAGAACCAGGCACGCAAGCGAGCGCTGGGCCGCGCTGCCGCCGCCCTCGCCCGTCCCGGCAACATCATCCTGATCGATGCGGGGTCCACCAACCGCCACATCGCGGGCGAGCTCCCGGACGGCATGGGGCTTACGGTGGTCACCAATGCGCCCTCGGTGGCTGATGTGCTCGGCGGCCGCGACATCGACCTGATCCTCATCGGCGGCCGGGTCGATCCTCGGGTCGGAGGCTGCATCGGCGCCAATGCCCTGGCCGAGCTCAAGCGCATCCGCGCCGACCTGTGCTTCCTCGGCGCCTGCGCCGCGAGTCCGGCGACGGGCATCACAACCACCGATGCCGAGGAAGCCGTCTTCAAGCGGGCCCTCGTGACGCAAAGCGAAAGGACGATCGTGGCCCTGACCAACGACAAGCTCGCGACCGTCGCGCCCTTCAGCGTCGTCCCGCTCGCCGAGATTCAGGATCTCGTCGTCGAGGCAGATGCCGGTGCGGCCAAGCTCGAGGGCTTCGATCTGTGCGGCCTGCGCCTGCATCGCGCGGGGGAGGTACGCGCGTGACTGCCGCCGCCAGCCGCCGGCCGCTGCGGGAAGCGTCCTGGGCCGAGCGCGGCTCGACCTTCACCATCTTCCTGACGATGGGGATGATGACCGGCGCCTGGGCGGCGGCCTTGCCGGCGTTGAAGTTCAAGCTCGACCTGTCGAATCTCGATCTCAGCATCGCCCTTACCGCCCTCACCGGGGGCTCCGTCCTGGCCACGATCCTCGCGGGGATCATCGCGCCACGCTTCGGCACCGGCCGGGCGACCGGCTTCGGCGCGGTCGCCATCATCCTCGGGCTCATCCTGCCGCCGCTGGCGCAGTCGCTGCCGCAATTCGCGGCCGCCTCGTTCCTGCTCGGCGCCGGCGTCGGCTCGCTCGACGTCTCGGTCAACGGCCATGCGGGCTTTATCGAGCAGCGTTGGGGCGGGCCGATCATGTCCTCGTTCCACGGCGCCTTCAGCGTCGGCGGGCTCGGCGGAGCGGCACTCGGCGGCGCCATCGCCTGGGCCGGCTGGGGAGCCGGGGCGCAACTCTGGTGCCCGGCGGCGCTCGTCGCGCTCCTCAACCTCGCCGCCCTGCCGTTCCTCGGACGCGGCCCACGGAGCCGACCGAAAGGGCTGGGACTCGCCTGGCCGGAACGCACCATGCTCGGGCTCTGCGCCATCGTGCTCCTCTGCTTCATCATCGAGGGCGGCATGGCCGACTGGAGCGCGGTCTATCTGTCGAGCGTCACCGGCGCCTCGATCGGCGCCGCCGCCACCGGCTACGCGGCCTTCTCGATCACCATGGCGACGGGCCGCCTCACCGGCGACCGCATCACGCATCGTTTCGGCCCGCGTCGCATCGTCGTCGGGGGCGCCGCCCTGGCGGCGCTCGGGCTGGGGCTGGCGGTCGCTTTCCCGCAGACCCTCGTTGCGGCCTTGAGCTTCGCGCTGGTCGGCATCGGCGCGGCCAACATCGTGCCGGTCGGCTTCAGCGCTGCCACCCGGATGGGTTCGTCTCCCACGGCCGGCGTGGCGGTGGTGGCGACCGTCGGCTATGCGGGCTTCCTGTCGGGGCCACCCCTGATCGGTGGCGTCGCCTCGCTGGTGGGCTTGCGCAGCGGCATCGCCTGCCTGGCCATCGCGGCGGCTCTCGTCAGCATCCTCGGCATCGTGGCCATGCCGGCCGGGCGCCGGAAGCGCTGACGTCACGCCGTCATGAAGCGCTCGAAGGCCTCCTTGTAGTCCGGATGCCAGCGCGACAGGGCCGGACGGTTCTCGACGATGTCGCCGATCGCCCAGCGCATGCGCTTCTCGTCGGTCTCGCGGGTCACGTCGTTGTCCGGGCACAGGATGTAGAAGTCGCCGCGCTCGAGGCTCGCGAGCATGAAGTCCACGACCTCGTCGGCCGTCCAGGCGGCGTCGGGCTTCTCGGCGGCCTTGGTCAGCCCCGTGAAGGTGAAGCCGGGAATCAGCAGATGCGCGCTCGTCCGGCACCCCGGCGTATTGCGCAACTCGTGCGCCGTCGCCTCGGTGAACGCCTTCACGGCCGCCTTGCTGACGTTGTAGGCCGCATTGCCCGGCGGCGTCGTGATGCCCTGTTTCGAGCCCGTGTTGACGATGAGGCCTGGCTTGCCGGACGCCGCCATCGCGGGCGCGAAGGCCTGGACACCATTGACGACGCCCCAGAGGTTGACGGCGATGAGCCGCTGCCACGCCCCGTAGTTCTCCCACGGCTTGCCGACGGGATCGATCGCCGCATTGTTCATCACCACCGCCACGTCGCCGAACTCCCCCTCGGCCGCCTCGCGCAGCCGCCGGAGGTCCTCGATCTTCGACACGTCGGTCGCGACGGTTTTCACGGCGCGCCGGCCCTCGGGCGCGAGGTCGGCGATCTCCCCGGAGGCCGTATCGAGCCGCTCGCCGGGAAGATCGGCCAGGACGACCGCGAGGCCGAGGCCGGCGAAGCGCCGCGCGGCGGCGAGGCCGATGCCGCTCGCGGCACCGGTGACGACCGCCGTTCGGCCGGGCGTGAGGGCGGGATGGCTCATGCAAGAAGCTCCTGTTGAGACCGGCGTGCCGGGAGACGAAGATCTCGGTGCAAACGCTTTCGCCGCCGGCGACGTCAGAATCGGGAAAAGTCCGGGGTGGCCTGCGGCGTGGCTTCGCCACCGTATATCACAGTCGCGGCCGGCCCGGCGGCGCGCTCCGACCGGAGGATCGGCGCTGGCGACGACGCGACGCGCATGGACGAAATCACCCGGGGCGACATCTGGCTCATCTTCCCGTTCCCGGCCCCAGCCCCTATAGAAGTCTCTTGAGCTGGCCGAAGGACCGATGACGCATGGCATCGCCGACGAGAGTGCTGAAGCTTGGGACGCGGGGCAGCCCCCTGGCTCTGGCGCAGGCGCGCGAGGTGCGGGCACGCCTCGTCGAGGCTCACGGCCTCGCCGCCGAAGCGATCGAGATCGTCCCGATCAGGACGAGTGGCGACGCCATCCAGGACCGGGCGCTGTCTGAGGCCGGCGGCAAGGGGCTGTTCACCAAGGAACTCGACCGGGCGCTGATCGACGGCGGCATCGATCTCGCGGTCCATTCGGCCAAGGACCTGCCCACCGTGCTGCCGGAAGCGATCGAGATCGCCGGCTACCTGCCGCGCGAGGACGCACGCGACGTCTTCCTGTCGCCCCGCTTCACTCACCTCGAGGACCTGCCCGCCGGCGCCGTGGTCGGTTCCGCCTCGCTGCGCCGGCAGGCCCTGGCGCGGCGCCTGCGGCCGGACCTCGAGATCAGGCTGCTGCGCGGCAACGTGCAGACCCGGCTCGCCAAGCTCGACAGCGGCGAGTTCGATGCGACGATCCTCGCCATGGCCGGTCTCAAGCGGCTGGGGCTGACCGGCCGCGTCACCGCGATCCTCGCCGTCGAGGAGTTCCTGCCGGCGGTTGGCCAGGGCGCCATCGCCATCACGGTCCGGCGCGAAGACGCGCCCGTCCTGGCCGCCATCGTGCCGATCCTCGATGCCGATACCGGCCTTGCGGTGAGCTGCGAGCGAGCCTTCCTCGGCGTGCTCGACGGGTCCTGCCGCACGCCGATCGCCGGCCATGCGCACCGCTTGGGCGATGCGCTGGAGTTCCGTGGCCTGCTGCTCGGACCCGACGGCTCCGAGGCGGTCGAGACGCTGGCGCGCAGCTCGACCGACAATGCCGTCCGGCTCGGCGAGGACGCCGGGCACGACCTCCTGTCGCGCGCCTCGGGCGCGCTGCTGGCGCAGATCCGCGCGGCGCCCTGATCATGCGGGTTCTGGTCATGCGCGCCAAGGCCGATGCGGAGTGCACCGCGGCGACCTTGAAAGCCCTGGGCCATAATGCCGTCCTCGCGCCGGTGATGCGCATCGCGCCGCGCCAGGCGCCTTTCCCGACCGGGCGGTTCGCGGCAGTGCTGGCGACGAGCGCCCATGCGTTCGTCGGCGGCAAGGAGGCCTTCGAGGCGCTGCATCGCCTGCCGCTCTTCGCGGTCGGCGCCGCCACCGCGGAGGCAGGCCGCCGGGCGGGATTCGAGGACGTGCGCGTCGGCCTCGGCGATGCCTCGGCCCTGGCCGCGCTGGTCACCTTGACCTTGCCACGCCCGGCCCAACTGATGGTGCTGGCGGGACGCGACCGCAAACCGATGCTCGAGGATGGCCTGAACCGGGCCGGATATGGTTCGATCATCGTCGAGGCCTATGCGGCCGAAGCGGAAGAAGGCTGGCCGGCGACAGCGATCGAGATCCTCTCGGACGGGGACGTTGCCGCGGCCCTGCACTTCTCGCGGCGCAGCGCTGGCTTGGCCTTCGGACTGGCAAAAGCGCACGGCCTCGCATTGCGCTTCCTCGCCCTGAGCCATCTCTGCCTGTCCGAGGACGTGGCCGTCCCGCTGCGTGAGGCCGGCGCGGAGCGCGTCCTCGTCGCGGCCGAGCCGTGCGAAGCGGCGCTGCTGAAGCGCCTCGCCGACGTCGCTGCGTGAACCCCGCACCACGCGCCACGATCGTCGACGTGCTGGTCCCCGTCGCGCTCGACACGGCCTATTCGTACCGGGTTCCGCCGGAGCTCGATCTCGCGGCGGGTGATTTCGTCGTCGTGCCGCTCGGCCCGCGCGAGACGCTCGGCGTCGTCTGGGAGGCGCGCGCGATCGCCGGCGGCGACAACCTCAAGCACGTAAACGCCCGGCTCGACTGGACCCCGATGCGCGCCTCGCTGCGCGGCTTCGTCGACTGGCTGGCGCGCTGGACCTTGTCGCCGCGCGGCATGGTGCTGCGCATGGCGATAAGGGTGCCCGAGACGGCCGGGCCGGAGCCGGTCAGACTCGGCTTTCGCCGCGTCGGCCCGCCGCCGCTCCGCCTGACGCCGGCGCGCACTCGGGTGCTCGAGGCGCTGGCCGAAGGCCGCATCATCGGCAAGCGGGCGCTGGCCGAGGCGGCGCGCTGCTCGCCCGGCGTCATCGACGGCCTCGTCGACGAAGGGACGCTGGAGCCGGTCGCACTTGCCACCGATCCGCCGGCGCCGCCACCCGATCCGGCTCACGCCGCGCCGCGGCTCGAACCCCAGCAGCGTGCAGCCGCCGAGCATCTTTGTGCCGCGGTCGACCGGTGCGCCTTCGGCGTCACCCTGCTCGAAGGCGTGACCGGCTCGGGCAAGACGGACGTCTATTTCGAGGCTGTGGCCCGGACGCTTGCGTCCGGCCGGCAGGCCCTCGTGCTGCTGCCCGAGATCGCCCTGACGGCGCAGTTCCTCGACCGCTTCGCGGCGCGCTTCGGGTCGCGGCCGGCCGAATGGCATTCCGGGGTCTCGGCCCGCAGGCGGAGCCGCCTCTGGGCCGGGGTCGCGGCGGGCGAGGTGCGGGTCGTGGTTGGCGCGCGATCGAGCCTCTTCCTGCCCTTCCGGGATCTCGGCCTCGTGGTGGTCGACGAGGAGCACGAAGCCGCCTACAAGCAGGACGACGGGGTCAGCTATCACGCGCGCGACATGGCGGTGGTGCGCGGCCGGCTCGAAGGCGCGGCCGTGGTTCTGGCCTCGGCGACGCCGTCGATCGAGACCCGCGTCAATGCGGATGCCGGCCGCTACGGTCATGTGAGGCTCGCCGCCCGGGTGGCCGGGCGGCCGCTGCCGCGGATCGAAGCCCTCGACCTGCGCAAGGTGCCGCCGCCGCGCGGCCGCTGGCTGTCGCCCAGGCTCGTCGAGGCCGTCGGCGAGACGCTCGGGCGCGGCGAGCAGGCGCTGCTCTTCCTGAACCGCCGAGGCTATGCGCCGCTGACGTTGTGCCGGAGTTGCGGACACAGGTTCACCTGCGCGCAATGTTCGGGCTGGCTCGTCGAGCACCGGTTCCGCGGGGCGCTCGTCTGCCATCACTGCGGCCATGTCGAGCGCCGCCCGGATCATTGTCCCGCTTGCGGCGAGGTCGATGCGCTCGTCGCCTGCGGACCCGGGGTCGAGCGCATCGCCGAGGAAGCAAGAGTGCTGTTTCCCGAGGCGCGCACGCTCGTCCTCTCCTCCGATTTCCCCGGCGGCACGGCGAAGCTGCGCGAGGAGCTCGACGTCGTCACCCGGGGCGAGGTCGATCTCGTGGTCGGCACGCAGCTCGTCGCCAAGGGCCACCATTTCCCGCATCTGACGCTGGCCGGGGTGCTCGATGCCGATGTGGGCCTCGCCAATGCCGACCTCAGGGCCGCGGAGCGCACCTTCCAGCTGCTCCAGCAGGTCACCGGCCGGGCGGGCCGGGGCGAACGCCCGGGCCGCGCCCTGGTGCAGACCTGGCAGCCGGAGCATCCGGTGCTCAAATCCCTGCTGTCCGGCGACGCCGAGCGCTTCTATCGCGCCGAGATCGAGGCCCGGCGGCGCTGGGGCTTCCCGCCCTTCGGGCGCCTGGCGGCGCTCGTCGTCAGCGGGCCGGACCGGCTCAAGGCGGAGGCTCACGGCCGGGCGCTCGCGCTCGCCGCGCATCGGTTGATCGCCGATACGGCGGGCAGCGGCGACGCGCGACGGGAGATCGAGGTCTTCGGCCCGTCCGAAGCGCCGATCGCCATGATGCGTGGGCTCTACCGCTATCGGCTGCTGGTCAAGGCCCCCCGATCGGCGAACCTGCAGGGCTTCCTCACCGCGCTGCTTGCGGCGGCGCCGAAGCCGCGCGGCGGGATCAAGGCGGCAGTCGACGTCGATCCGCAGAGCTTTTTGTAACGCCCGGCACCTGAAAGGAAGCGTAATGGCGCAAGGATCGGACCGACCCCTCAGACCCAATGTCGGCATTGCGCTCTTCAACGCGGCCGGGCTGGTCTTCGCCGGCACGGCGGTGGGGGACGGCCCCGAGACCGTGCTGCCCGGCTACGAATGGCAATTGCCGCAGGGCGGCATCGACCCCGACGAGGATATCGTGCTGGCGGCGCGACGCGAACTGCGGGAGGAGACCGGCATCGAGGCTGTCACGCTGCTGGCGGTGACGCCGGACTGGTGGCCGTACACCTTCCCGCCTTACGACGGGCCGCCGCATCCGATGGACGCGTTCAGCGGCCAGACGCAGCGCTGGGTCGCCTTCCGCTTCATCGGCGACGAGGCCTCGATCGACATCGAACACCCGCCCGAGGGCTGCATCCAGGAGTTCGACACCTGGGCCTGGTTGCCGCTCGGCTCCCTGCCCGAGCGCGTGATGCCGCACAAGCGAGAGAACTATCTGCGTCTTGTCGATGCGTTCGGGCGGTTTGCGGCGCCCCGCTGAGCCCGCAACTCTCGTACCGATTTCTCCGCCCGCTCATCCCGGCGAAAGCCGGGATCCAGGACCACGCCGCCGCCGTCCTCGCCATTCCGCCGCAACCCCACGAGGCTGATCCCGGCTTTCGCCGGAACGAGCGGATGATTTCAGATCTGCAGCGCGGCGCGCAACTCGCCGAGCTGATCGAGCTTCTCCTGCGCCAGACGGCGGCTCTCGTCGGAGGGCGCGTCGGCCACATCCTCGCGGGCGTCCTGCATCTCCGCCTCGATCTTGGCGGCGTCGAGCTCCTCGACCGGCACCGCCATCTCGGCCAGGATCGTCAGGCCGGTCGGTGCCACGTCGGCGAACCCGCCGCGCACGAAGAGCCGTGTGCGCTTGCCCGCCGTCTCGCCCACGGTGACGACGCCGGGCTTGAGCGTCGACATCAGCGGCGCGTGGTCCTTCAGCACCGTGAACTCGCCTTCGGTGCCCGGCACCACCACCTCCTCGACCTCGCCGGTGAAGAGCAGTTTTTCGGGCGAGACGAGTTCGAACAGAAAGGATGCCATCAGCTAGCCCGCCATCGTTTGAAGAGTTCCAACGACATGAGCCCCGCGACCCATATCCCGCCGAACACGCCACCGAATTCGATAAAACCCTGACCAAATGCAGCTTTCGCTATCGCATCGGAGCATTTAGCGGGGCCAATTGGTTGTGTATAAAAACAACCGATCCCGTACGAGGTCTGTCTCAAAGACCCTTCGATCACGGCGATCACCAGGGTCGCCGCGATCAAGCCTAATATAATCCGCGCCTCCCGCCGGCTCACGCCGCCTTAGCGAGCTTCTGCGCCTTGTCGATCGCCTCCTCGATCGAGCCGACCATGTAGAAGGCCGCCTCCGGGAGATGGTCGTACTTGCCCTCGACCAGGCCCTTGAAGCCCTTGATCGTGTCGGCCAGCGAGACGAGCTTGCCGGGCGAGCCGGTGAAGACCTCCGCGACGTGGAAGGGCTGGCTCAAGAAACGCTCGATCTTGCGGGCGCGGGCGACCGCGATCTTGTCCTCCTCCGACAGTTCGTCCATGCCCAGGATCGCGATGATGTCCTGGAGCGCCTTGTAGCGCTGGAGCACCTGCTGCACCTGGCGGGCGACCCCGTAATGCTCGTCGCCCACCACCAGCGGCGAGAGCATGCGCGAGGTCGAGTCGAGCGGATCCACCGCCGGATAGATGCCCTTCTCGGCGATCGAGCGCGACAGCACCGTCGTCGCGTCCAAGTGGGCGAACGAGGTCGCCGGCGCCGGGTCGGTCAGGTCGTCGGCCGGCACGTAGATCGCCTGCACCGAGGTGATCGAGCCCTTGTTGGTGGTGGTGATGCGCTCCTGCAGCAGGCCCATGTCGGTGGCGAGCGTCGGCTGGTAGCCCACCGCCGAGGGAATGCGGCCGAGCAGCGCCGACACTTCCGAGCCGGCCTGGGTGAAGCGGAAGATGTTGTCGACGAAGAACAGCACGTCCTGCCCCTTGTCGCGGAAGTTCTCCGCCACGGTGAGCCCGGTCAGCGCCACGCGGGCGCGGGCGCCCGGCGGCTCGTTCATCTGGCCGTAGACCAGCGCGCACTTGGAGCCCGCCACCGAGCCGTCGTGCTCGTGCGGATCCATGTTGACCTTGGATTCGATCATCTCGTGGTAGAGATCGTTGCCCTCGCGGGTGCGCTCGCCGACGCCGGCGAAGACCGAATAGCCGCCGTGCGCCTTGGCGACGTTGTTGATCAGTTCCATGATCAGCACGGTCTTGCCGACGCCGGCGCCGCCGAAGAGGCCGATCTTGCCGCCCTTGGCATAGGGCGCCAGGAGGTCGACGACCTTGATGCCCGTCTCGAGGATCTGCGCCTCGGTCGACTGGTCGGCGTAGCTCGGCGCCGGCTGGTGGATGGCGCGCAGATCCTTGGAGTCGATCGGCCCGAGCTCGTCCACCGGCTCGCCGATGACGTTCATGATGCGGCCGAGCGTGCCGTCCCCGACCGGCACGCGGATCGGCGCGCCCGTATCCGTGACCTTCTGGCCGCGCGTCAGGCCCTCGGAGATGTCCATGGCGATGCAGCGGACGGCATTCTCGCCGAGATGCTGGGCCACTTCGAGGACGAGACGGTTGCCGCCGTTCTGCGTCTCGAGCGCATTGAGGATTTCGGGCAGGTGTCCCTCGAACTTCACGTCCACCACCGGGCCGATGACCTGGGTGACATGGCCGGGTGAGCGGTTCGAGATGCCGCCCGCATCCGTCTCCGAGCCGGCGGTCTTGGTGATGTCGTCCATGATGTCCTCTCGAATTGGCGGGGGGCGCGGCGATCGCCTCGACCGACGGGATGATCTAGAGCGCTTCCGCGCCCGAGATGATCTCGATCAGCTCCTTGGTGATCATAGCCTGACGCGACCGGTTGTAGAACTGGGTCTGCTTCTTGATCATCTCGCCCGCGTTGCGGGTGGCATTGTCCATGGCGCTCATGCGCGAGCCCTGCTCCGAGGCGGCATTCTCGAGCAGCGCGCGGAACACCTGCACCGAGATGTTGCGCGGCAGCAGCGTCGCCAGGATCTCGTCCTCGCCGGGCTCGTATTCGTAAGCCGCGCCGGTCTGGGTGTCGGCTGTCTCGACCTTGGAAATCTCGGCCGGGATCAGCCGCAGCGCCGTCGGGATCTGCTGGATCACCGAACGGAAGCGCGAGAAGAACAGCGTGCAGACGTCGAACTCGCCGGCGTCGAACATGGCGATGATCTTCTTGCCGATCGGATCGGCATTGCCGAAGCCGATCGTCTTCAGCGAGCGCAGCTCGATCAGCTCGACGATGTTGCCCTCGAACTGGCGGCGGAGCTGGTCCCAGCCCTTCTTGCCGACGCAGATGATCTTGACCGTCTTGCCCTCGCGCAGGAGCATGTTGGCATGCTCGCGCGCCAGGCGGACGATCGATGAGTTGAAGGCGCCGCAGAGGCCCCGCTCGGCGGTGCAGACGACGAGAAGATGGGTCTGGTCGCGGCCGTTGCCGGCGAGAAGCGCCGGCGCCTGGGTGCCCTGGCCGATTCCGCGCGCCAGGTTGGCGAGCACCTTCTCCATGCGCTCTGCATAGGGACGGGCCGCCTCCGCAGCGGTCTGGGCGCGACGAAGCTTGGCGGCCGCCACCATCTGCATGGCCTTGGTGATCTTCTGGGTCGACTTGACCGAGGAGATCCGATTGCGAAGGTCCTTCAGCGAGGGCATGGCTCTGGCTCTGTTGCGGTGACAGGGAGGACTACGCGAAGGCCTTGGCGTAATCCTCGACGACCGACTTCAGCTTGGCGGCATTGTCGTCGCTGAGATCCCTGGAGGTGCGGATTCCGTCGAGCAGCTCGGTGTGGCTGGTGCGCAGCAGCGCCAGCAGACCGTCCTCGAAGGCCCGCACGCGGTTGACCGGCAGCGGATCGAGATAGCCGTTGACGCCGGCATAGATCACGCAGACCTGCTCCTCCATCTTCAGCGGCGAGAACTGCGGCTGCTTCAGGAGCTCGGTCAGGCGCGAGCCGCGGTTGAGCAGGCGCTGCGTCGTCGCGTCGAGATCCGAGCCGAATTGGGCGAAGGCCGCCATCTCGCGATATTGCGCGAGCTCGCCCTTGATCTTGCCGGCGACCTTCTTCATCGCCTTGGTCTGCGCCGCGGAGCCGACGCGCGACACCGAAAGGCCGACGTTCACGGCGGGGCGGATGCCCTGGTAGAACAGGTCGGTCTCGAGGAAGATCTGCCCGTCGGTGATCGAGATGACGTTGGTCGGAATATAGGCCGAGACGTCGTTGGCCTGGGTCTCGATGATGGGCAGCGCGGTCAGCGAGCCGGCGCCGCGGTCGTCGTTGAGCTTGGCGGCGCGCTCCAGCAGGCGCGAATGGAGGTAGAAGACGTCGCCCGGATAGGCTTCGCGGCCGGGCGGCCGGCGCAGCAGAAGCGACATCTGGCGGTAGGCCACGGCCTGCTTGGACAGATCGTCGTAGATGATCAGCGCATGCATGCCGTTGTCGCGGAAGAACTCGCCCATGGCGCAGCCAGCGAAGGGTGCCAGGAACTGCATCGGAGCGGGATCGGAGGCGGTCGCCGCGACGACGATCGAATAGTCGAGCGCGCCCTGCTCCTCCAGCACCTTGACGAACTGCGCCACGGTCGAGCGCTTCTGGCCGACCGCGACATAGACGCAATAAAGCTTCTGGGTCTCGTCGTCGCCCTGGTTCAGCGGCTTCTGGTTGAGGATGGCGTCGAGCGCCACCGCCGTCTTGCCGGTCTGGCGGTCGCCGATGATGAGCTCGCGCTGGCCGCGGCCGATCGGGATCAGGGCATCGATGGCCTTCAGGCCTGTCGCCATGGGCTCGTGCACCGACTTGCGCGGGATGATGCCCGGCGCCTTGACGTCGACGCGGGCCCGCTTGTCCGCCGTGATCGGCCCCTTGCCGTCGATCGGGTTGCCGAGCGCGTCGACGACGCGGCCGAGCAAGCCCTTGCCGACCGGCACGTCGACGATGGCGCCGGTGCGCTTCACCGTCTGCCCCTCGCCGATCTCGCGGTCCGAGCCGAAGATCACGATGCCGACATTGTCGGCCTCGAGATTGAGCGCCATGCCGCGCACGCCGCTCTCGAACTCCACCATCTCGCCGGCCTGGACGTTGTCGAGCCCATAGACGCGCGCGATGCCGTCGCCGACCGACAGCACCTGGCCGACCTCTGTGACCTCGGCTTCCGTCCCGAAATTCTGGATCTCGCGTTTGAGGATGTCGGAAATCTCAGCGGCGCGGATATCCATCAGCCGACCTCTTTCATGCGTGTACGAATGGAATTGAGCTTGGTCTTCAGCGAACCGTCGACCATCCGGCTGCCGAGCCGCACGACGATGCCGCCGAGAATGGACGGATCGACCTTCACGTCGATCTCGACCGACTTGCCGCCGGTCGCCTCGGTCAGCGTCGTCTTGAGGGTCTCGAACTGCGCGTCGGCGAGCGGCTCGGCGACCGTGACCTTGGCGCGCGACACGCCGCGGTCGGCATCGTCGAGCGCGTGGAAGTCGGCGATCATGGTCCTCACCGCGAAGAGGCGGCGCTTGGCGGCGACGAGCAGCAGGAACTTCGCCGCGAGGCCGCCGATGCCCGCCGCCTCGAGCACCTTGGTCAGCGCCCGCGTCTGCTCCTCGGCGCTGAAGGCCGGCGAACGGACCAGCAATTGCATGTCAGGGCTGCCGTCGACGAGGTCCGAGAATTTGCGCAGGTCCGTCGCGACGGCGTCGATCGAACGGCCTTCCTTTGCAAGCGAGAACAGGGCGGAGGCGTAACGGCCTGCCATCCCGGATACGATGTTTTCGACATCGGCCACGGCGTCAACCTCGACGATTTAGACCCGGTCCGGTCCGGCATCGCCAGCGAGCGACCAGCCGTTCAGAACGCCCCCAGTTCCATGGCATGACCATGCGCAGCCCGGATTGCGCCGCAATCGCTGGGCCGATGGGCGGTGAGGTAACATAGCGATTTCAGGCGTGCAAGCACGGCAATCGGGACCAAAGGCGCAATGCCGGGGCGCGTCCACAAGCTGTCGACGAGGTGTCTCGGTCTGGGCTTCAGCGGGACGGACGGGGGCGGACGCGTTTTCGCAGAGTCGCGACCGCCCGCTTGGCCAGAGCGCGGATTCTCCGTCGGGCGGCCTCGATCAGCATGAACGCCTCGAAGCTCACGGTTCTGCCCGGCCGGAGGCCGATCGCGACGTCGACGAGCCCGAGACGGCCCGGCCAGAGGCGATCGATCATCGAATGGTCTGGCAGCGCGCAGGAATCGGTCGCCGCGGTGCCGCTGCGCGCCGCCTGCCGCTCGGTCAGCTCCAGCACGAACTGCACGCCGGGCGACAGCGCCGCCTGATCCTCCGCATAGGCCATCTTCCAGAAGAAGTCGCGACCGCCACTCGACAGGACGATGCCCATGGCGAGCGGCGGACCGTTCCGATCGAGGCTGTCGATGCGAACGCACCCGCCCGCCGCCATCGCGGCCGTCATGGCGCGCGTGAACGCGGCCCGCGCGGGATCGAGCTTGAGGGCGGTGCCCCGGCCGCCTTTCCAGCCCGCGGCCTCAAGATCCAGAAATCGTTCGAGCGCGATCGCGACCTCGGCGGCGCCCGTCGTGCTCACATAGCTCAGGGCGCCACCGTCGGCGAGGCGGCGGCGCTGTCGCAGGGCTTCCTTGCGCCGGCGCGGCGACAGCGCGGCGAGCCCGCCTGCGGCGCCGGCGCCGTGCTCCAGCATGGCTCGGCGACGCGGATCGATGAGCCGCAGCGGCCGCGCGCTCGCCGCGGCCGCCTGGCGAAGGGCGTGCAGCGTCGGTCCCTCGGCCGGGACCATCTCGGCCTGCAAGGCAAGGCAGCGCGGATGCTCGCGCCGGATCCAATCAAGGATCGCGACCAGCGCCGGCACGGCGTGATGCCGATCGAGCAACGGCAGGCCGAGCGCAACGAGATCGTGGCGCCAGATCGACAGCCGCAGGCCGAGCCAGGCGCGCTCGCGCACGACCGGACACAGGCCGACGAGCCGGTGCGGGCCGTCGGCAGGGAGCGACCGGACCGTGATGAAAGCCGGCCGCTCGGTCATCGGCAGATGCTCGGCGAGCGTCAGCGCGAAGTCCGGCTCCATGAAGGCATTGGGTTCGAGCGCCCGCCCCGCGAGCTCGGCCCAGGCCTCCCGCCAGGCCGCCATCGCGGCGGCCTCATAGACCTCGACCAGCAGGTGGTCATCGGCCGGCTCGGATGCCGTTACGGCAGCGGCGGCGGCCCGTCGCGGGGCAGCGGGGGTATCCGCGACGAAGGCGCGCAGGGACAGCGGTAAAGGCATGGCGTCTTCAGCGCTCCGCGACGGCAAGCGCGACCAAAGGAGCACGGAAACATCTAACAGCCCCTTTCGCCTGGCGTGACGATGGCGTCAGAGCCGCAGTTCCCCGGCGACGATCCGCCGGAAGGCCTCGCGGTCGAGTTGCCGGTAGGTCGAGGCGGCGGCCTCGGCGTAGAATAGCGGGTCGGCGGTCCGCTCGGGCGCGAAGCCCTCGGCCACGAGCTCGATCTTGCGCTGCTTGAACGTGCCGGTGAGGACGAGCGCGGAGGCGAGCCGCAGGAAGACCGGCATCGCATAGGGTGGCAGCCGCGAGGCCAGATAGGCCCGGAAGGCCGACGGATCGAAGCCCGCGGGGTCGTCGAGCACGAGCGATGCCATGCCGGCCCGGCCCTCCGTCCCGGGCACGGCGACGCCGTAGACATTGGCTTCGCGCACGCCCGGAAAGCCGGTGATCGCTTCGCTGACCTCGGAGGTCGCGACATTCTCGCCCTTCCAGCGGAAGGTGTCGCCGACCCGGTCGACGAAATAGAAATAGCCCCGGGCGTCACGCCGCATCAGGTCGCCGGTGCGGAACCAGGCATCGCCCTTGCGCTTGACGTCGCGCAGCACCTTGCGCTGGGTCGCCTCCTTGTCGGTGTAGCCCTCGAAGCGGTTGCCGGGCTTCGACGGGTCGGAAAGGATCTCGCCGACCACCTCCCCGATCTCGTCGGGCGCGCAGAGAAGGCAGAGACCCGCCGCGTCGCGCAGCGGTTCCCCCTGCTCGACGTCGAACCTGACGACCTCGATCGGGAAGCGCGACGCGATCCAGCCCGGCACCCGGCCCACCGCCTCGGGATGCGAATCGAAATTGAAGACCGAGCAATTGCCCTCGGTCGAGGCGTAGAACTCGCGGATCTGGCGGATGCCGAACCGATCGCGGAACGGCACCCAGACGTCCGGCCGCAGCCCGTTGCCGATGCAGGCCCGGATGCGGTGCCGCCGGTCGTCGGGCGAAGGCGGAGCCTGCAGCAGGTAGCGGCAGAGCTCGCCGATATACATGAACAGCGTGCAGCGGTGGCGGATGACGTCGGGCCAGAACTCGCGCGCCGAGAATTTTTCGCGGATCACGCAGGTGCCGCCGACCGCGAGCACCAGGCCCGGCGCCAGCACGCCGCCGTTGGTATGGTACATCGGCAGGCAATCGTACATGCGGTCGCTGGCCTTGGCGTCCGCGACGCCCGCGAACGCCTGCATGGCGAGCTGAACCCGATAATGGTTGAGGTTCGCCGCCTTGGGCAGGCCCGTGGTACCGGAGGTGTAGACGTAGATGCACTTGTCGTTGATGGTGAGCGCCGGCCTCTCGGCCTCGCTCAGCGGCGCCTCCGAAAAGCCCTCGACCTCGCGGTCGATGCGCGCATAGCCCTCCGCCTCGCCGTGCACGATGACCTCGATGTCGCCGTCGAGGAGAGGACGCGCCGCCATAAGGTGGGGCAGCAACGCGGCCTCGACGATGACGAGGCGCGCGCCGACGATGCGGATCGAATGGGCGAGCGCCGCGTCGGCCAGGTTCGTATTCAGCAGCGCGGTCGCCGCGCCGGCCTTGGCGATGCCCATCCAGATCGACAGATATTCGGCCCGGTTCGGCATCAGCAGGCAGAGCGTGTCGCCCTGCCCCAGGCCTTTCGCCTGCGTCCAGCGGGCATAGCGGTTGGCCCGGCCGACCCATTGCCGGTAGGTGAAGCTCTCGGGCTCGGAGATCAGCGCCACGCGGTCGCCGAAGCGTTCGGCGAGGCCGTCGATCGTATCCCCTAGCGTATGGGTCGGGTGCTTGGCGATCGGCGTCGAGCGCTTGAGGACCCGGAGAATGCCGCGCAGGAAGGCCAGCTCGCTCGAGGCGCGTTTGACGAGGTTCAAGATCGGGTCTCCAGGCCCCAGGGCTCCCAATTGGGGTTAGCGGACAGGTTTGAGCAATGTCTTTACCACCGCTCATCCCGGCGAAAGCCGGAATGAACGGATGGTGCTTCCCGCAAGCGTTAACCTGGATTCGGAACCATGTCCGGCCCCAGGTGGCCTTGGCATTCCTTCCGGCAAGCTTTATCCCGCCGCCATGCGCGATGGAAAGAGCCGGGACGACGTGGACGCGCTTTGCGTCGGTGGAGCCGTGGTCGACCTGACCTATGTGGCGCATGCCAGGTTTCGGCCCGGCACCTCCAATCCCGCCACGGGCTCGCGGGCTTTCGGCGGCGTCGCGCGCAACGTGGCGGTCAACCTCAAGCGGCTCGGGATGGCGGCCTCGCTCGTCTCCGTCCTCGGCGAGGACGAGGCTGGCCGGACACTCGCCGAGGACCTCGCGCGCCTCGGCGTCGACACGTCGGGCCTCCGCCGGCGTGCCGGCGCGCGGACCGCCGAATATCTGGCCCTGCTCGAACCCGACGGCAGCCTGGCGCTCGGCGTCGCCGACATGGTGATCCTGGACAACCTCACCCTCGACGATGTCGCGGGCGCGCCGCCCGCGGCATGGATCTTCGCCGACTGCAATTGCCCAGCCGCGCTGCTGGCCGGCCTCATCGCGCGGACCAACGGCCGCCGGCTCGCCATCGACGCCGTCTCGACCCCGAAGGCCTCGCGCCTGCCCGAACGGCTCGACGGGCTCGACCTGCTGTTTCTCAACCACGACGAGGCAGCGGCCATGCTGGGCCGCGATGCAGGCGCTCTCGACCCGTCGCAAGCCATCGCAGACCTCAAGGCCCGTGGCGTCGCGACCGTGGTGCTGACGCTCGGCGCCGAAGGCCTGATGCTCGGCACGGGATCCGCCGCGCCGCTGCGCATGCCGGCCGTTCCGACGCGAATCGTCGACGTCACGGGGGCCGGCGACGCGCTGATCGCCGGCACGCTCGCCGGGCTGATTCGCGGTGCGGCGCTGCCCGAGGCGGCCCGGCTCGGGACCGCCGCCGCCGCCCTGACCCTCGCTCAGGCCGGCAGCACCGCGCCGCACCTCCGGCTCGAAGACCTCCACGCCCGCCTCGCTCAGGAAGGCCGCCCATGACATCCCCTGCCCTCCCTCTCGACATCTCCGACGAGGTCACATCGGCGCTCGCGGCCGGCCGCGCCGTGGTGGCGCTCGAATCGACCATCGTCACGCATGGCATGCCCTATCCGGCCAATGTCGAGACGGCCCGCGCCGTCGAGGCCGTCATCCGCGAGCGTGGCGCCGTGCCGGCAACGATCGTCGTGCTCGGCGGGCGCATCAAGGTCGGCCTCGCGCCGGACGAGATCGAGCGGCTCGGCACGTTGCAGGGCGTCATGAAGCTGAGCCGGGCCGACCTCCCCTTCGCCATCGCCGAGCGGCGCGACGGATCGACGACGGTCGCCGCCACCATGATCTGCGCGGCGCTCGCCGGCATCGCGGTCTTCGCCACCGGGGGAATCGGGGGCGTGCATCGCGGCGCCGAGGAGACGATGGATATTTCGGCCGACCTCGACGAACTCGGCAGCACGCCCGTCACCGTCGTCTGCGCCGGCGCGAAGGCATTGCTCGACCTGCCGCGAACGCTCGAATACCTCGAGACGCGCGGCGTGCCGGTGATCGGCTACCGCACCGATGCCTTCCCGGCCTTCTGGAGCCGGTCGAGCGGCCTCGCGGCGCCGCTGCGGCTCGATAGCGCGCCCGGGATCGCGGCGCTGGTGCGCGCCAAGGCGACGCTCGGCCTTCGCGGCGGCGTGCTGGTCGCCAATCCCGTGCCGGAGTCGGCGGAGATTCCGGCCGCCGAGATCGCCGCCCATATCGAGACCGCCGTCAGGGACGCGAAGGCGAAGGGCGTCGCCGGCAAGGCGGTCACGCCCTTCATCCTGTCGCGCATGATGGAGCTGACCGAAGGCCGGAGCCTCGCGACCAATATCGCGCTGATCCGCAACAATGCCGCGCTGGCGGCCGAGATCGCGCTCGCCCTAGCGGCCTGAGCCGCCTTCAGAACAGGCCGGCGGCGGCATGCCGTCCCTGCATGAGCGCGGTCGCGTCCGGCCGGTCGATCGCCGGGGGGCCGAACATATCGTCCCAGAGCTCGGCCACGGCACCGGCCGGCATGCCTTCGACGATGACGACGAGTCGGGTCGTTCGGTCGGAATCCGGCCAGGACTCCTGGCGCAGGCCAGGATGGAGCCGTGCGCCCACGACCTGGACGTGATGCGGCCGCGACGGATCGTCCGTCGTCGCGACGAACCCTTTGAGCCGCAGCAGATGCGAACCGTGGCGCTGCAGGAGAATGTGGAGAAAAGCGTCGACCGTGCGAGCGTCGACGAGGCCGGCGCGCAAGACGACGGCCTCGACGTCGACGTGGCGATGCGAGCGACGCTCCGGCTCCGCTGCCGATCGCGGCATCGGAACGCGCCCGCCCCGGCCGCGCACCGCCGTCACGACGGCATCGATATCACGCCCGTCGATGATCGGCGCCAGCGGGTTCAGCCCGGCAAGGTGCGCCGCCAACCGCGCTGCGCCGGCCTCGCCCGCATCACCGCCGAGGTCCAGCTTCGACAGGACAAGGGCGTCCGCCAGCGCCACCTGACGCGCGGCTTCCCGCCCTCGGGACAGCGCGCCGAGGCCGTCGCGAGCGTCGACGACGGTCAGCACCGCGGCGAGGCGGCAACGCGCGCGCAGGTCGGGGTCGAGCAGCAGCGCATCGAGGATCGGCCGAGGGTCAGCCAGTCCCGTCGTCTCGACGATGATGCGATCGAACCCCGCATCGGTACCGGCGCTGCAGTCGAGAAGACCGATCAGAGCACTGACGAGGTCGCCGCGGGCCGCGCAACAGATGCAGCCGGTCGAGAGCAGCAGATGGTCGCCGTCGACCCGCTCGACCAGAAGGTGGTCGATGCCGACATGCCCGAACTCGTTGACGACGACGGCGCTGCGCCCGAGCGCCGGCTCGCGCAGCAGGCGATTCATGAGCGTCGTCTTGCCGGCGCCGAGGAAGCCCGTCAGCAGGAGGAGCGGGACCGGCGCGCCGGCGCCCGTCACGGCTTGCCGGCCTTGCCCTTCTTCTTCTTTTTCGCGGCGGGCTTCACCGCGCCCGCCTTGCTCACCGGCGGCTTGGCGGAAGTCTTGGCCACGGCCTTGGTGACGGCCGGCTTGGCCGCATGCGCATGCGCCGCGGCCTTGGTTCGGCCGGCCGCCCGCAGGCTGAGCCGACCCTTGCTCTTCACCACCTTGTTGGCGGCGGCCAGAGCCGCCGAGGGGGGAACCGCGCCCGCCAGGGCGAGCGGCGCATTCTGCGCATCGCCGCCGACCGCGGGCAGCGCCGGATCCGGTTTGGAGGCGATGGCGGCATCGGGCAACGGCGGCCGCGGCCCCGGAGCGCTCGCCTCGATCGGGCCGGCGACGGTCCCGGTCCAGCCGGCCACCGGGCCGATGAAGACCTTGACCGGCACGAAGGGCGCCCGCGGGCCGAGCAGATCGAGCCGGCCTGGCGGCGGCGTGGCGCCGGGCGTGGCCGTCGCATCGGCACCGCCGGCCGCCATGGTGAGCACGGCGGCTCGCTCGGCGCCGCGGCTCATCATCATCGACGGGCCCGGCGCGGGGGCGAGCGGGATCGCCGCATCCTCGGTCTCGGCCTCGGTGATCAGGTTGCGCCGGCCGGGACCGCAGATCTGGCCGCGCATGTCGGGCGGCAGCACGACGTCGCTTTGCGCCAGGGCGCCGACATCGCCTTCGCCGGGGCCGGGATCGGAGAAATAATGGTCGAACAGGGCGGCGGCCCGCTCGCTGCGCTCGTGGCCCGAAGGCGCTCCCATGATCACCACCATCAGGTGGCGGCCGCCGCGCTGTGCCGTCGCCACCACGTTGTAGCCGGCCGAGCAGGTGTAGCCGGTCTTCATGCCGTCGGCGCCTGGGAAGCGGCCGATCAGGGCGTTGTGGTTGTTGATGATCCTGCTGCCGAAGCTCAGCGCCGGGATACCGAACAGCTCGTGCTCGTCGGGAAACTCCCGCAGCAAGGCCCGGCCGATGATCGCCATGTCGCGCGCCGAGCTCACGTGGTGCTCGTCGGGCAGGCCGTTCGGATTTTCGAAATGCGACTCGCGCAGGCCGAGCCTTGCACCGTAGGCGTTCATCTCCTCGGCGAAAGCCGGCACCGAGCCCGAAATGCCCTCGGCGACCGTGACCGCGATGTCGTTCGGCGACTTCACCATCAACATCTTCAACGCATTGTCGAGCGTCACCAGCGTACCGGGCCTGAAGCCCATCTTCGAGGGTGCCATCGCGGCCGCATAGGCGGAGACCCGCAGCGGCGTATCGAGCGAGATCTTGCCCTCGCGGACCTTGCTCAGCGCCACGTAGGTGGTCATCAGCTTGGTCAGCGACGCTGGGAACCACGGCGCCGTCGCCATGTCGTGGTACAGAACCTCGCCGGAATCGATATCGATCACCAGCGTCGGGTTGGCCTCGGCCCGGACCAGGCTCACCAGGCTGAGCCCGAGCGCCACGATCGCCGTTCGCCAGATCCCGCGACATTTCATCATGCGTGACGCTTTCTTCTGCAGGTGCCGCTTGCCGCCGCCACCATCGAACACCCGGCACCGCAACGCCATCGTCGCGGCCCAACCCTTATGAAACGTCATCCCGCCGCGGCGAGGACTCGCTTTCCGAAGGCCGCCGGCTGCCGTAGGCTGACATGCTGCCATAGGCCGACTTGCCGCGGAGGAGACGAGGGTGGATGGCCGGAGAAAGGTGGCGACAATACGGCCCGGACGCAACTGGCTCCGATCCGCCGACAGTGCCGTGGGGCGACGCCTGGGTTCCGCCGCAATTGCTTTTCTCGATGTGGTTTTCCCGCCATCCTGCATGGCCTGCGGCGCGGCGACCGGAGAGATCTCCGGTCTCTGCGGATCCTGCTGGCGTCGCATGCGCTTCATCGAGGCGCCGTTCTGCCCCCGTCTGGGGCTGCCCTTCGCCCAGGACCTCGGCGAGGGCCTCCTCTCGGCGGAGGCCCTGGCGCATCCGCCCGTGTTCCGCCGTGCCCGCGCCGTCGTGCGATTCGCCGACGGTCCGGAACGGCTGCTGGTGCATCGGCTCAAATACGGCGACCGGACCGAGCTCGCCCGGCCGCTGGGGCGCTGGATGGCGCGCAGCGGTGCCGAGCTCATCGCCGACGCCGATCTCATCATCCCCGTCCCGCTGCACAGGCTGCGCCTCCTCAAGCGCCGCTTCAACCAGGCGGCCGCGCTGGCCGGCGAAATCGCACGGGCAAGCGGCGTGCCTTGCGATCCGCTGGTGCTGCAGCGGATCAAGGCGACGGCCTCCCAGGTCGGCATGACGCGATCCCAACGCCAGGACAATATGCAAGGCGCCTTTCGCGTGGCTGACGCCGGCCGGCTGCAGGTGGAAGGACGGACCCTGCTGCTCGTCGACGATGTGCTGACCACGGGCGCGACCCTCAACGCTGCCGCCCGCGCGCTGCTGCGGGCCGGCGCCACGGCGGTCGACGTCCTCGTCTTCGCCCGGGTTGTGACGGAGGCTTGACAAGCCCATATCCGGGCCTACGGGATGAGCGCGATGCAGCCGATCACCATCTACACGACGAGATTCTGTCCCTATTGCACGGCCGCCAAGGATCTGCTGCGCAAGAAGTCGGCCGCGTTCTCGGAGATCGACGTCACCGGCGACCGTGACGGCCGCGCCGCCATGGTCCGGCGGGCCGGCGGCCGCACGTCCGTGCCGCAGATCTTCGTGGGCGACACCCATATCGGGGGATGCGACGACCTTTATGCGCTCGATGCGGACGGCCGCCTCGATCCGCTGCTGGCGGCCTGACGTGCCCGATCGCGATCGATGATCCGCTATTCCCTGGTCTGCCGAGAGGATCACGGCTTCGAAGCCTGGTTCCGTGACAGCGCGGCCTTCGACGAGCAGAGCCGCGAGAGCCTCGTCGGCTGCCCGCGCTGCGGCACCTCCGAGGTCCGCAAGGCGCTGATGGCGCCGGCCGTCCGCACCGCGAAGTCGCCCGTCCGCCCGACCGAGGTGGGCCCGCCCCCCGTCGCACCGGCTGCCGGCGCCGTGGCCGACGCAAGTATGCCGATGGCCGCGGCCCTCGACGACGAGCGGTCCCACCATCTGCGCGGATTGATCCGCGAGCTCCATGTCAAGGTGCGCGCGCAGGCCGACGACGTCGGGTCCGGTTTTTCCGAGGAGGCGCGAAAGATCCACGGCGGCGAGGTGCCTGCACGCCCCATATACGGCACCGCGACGGGCGAGGAGGCGCGCGCCCTCGTCGAGGATGGGATCGAGATCATGCCGCTCCCACCGATGCCCGACGAGCGCAACTGACGCCATCCCCTTGCCATCGCGACGTTGGAACTCCCGTCTGAACCGACCGGTTGGAGTGCTGCCGAGCGATGAGGAGACCGGAATGGAGAAGGACGCGTCCGACGCGAAGACCAAGGTGATGGAGATGGTGAAGGACCTTCACGTCGCCATGCTGTCGACCCGCGGGCCGGACGGCAAATTCCACAGCCGCCCCATGGCGGTCAGCGACGCGACTTTCCAGGGTTCGCTGTATTTCCTGACCGACGTCGGGTCCGGCAAGATCCACGACCTTGCAACCTATCCCGAAACGATCGTCACCTTCGCGGACTCGGGCCAGCAGAAATACGTGGCGATGCGCGGCATTGGAGCGATCACCCAGGACAAAGCCGCCATCAAGGACCATTGGACGGCCGCCGCCCGGGCCTGGTTCCCGAACGGCGTCGACGACCCCGGCATCGCGCTGATCACGGTGGAGATCGAAGAGGCGGAATATTGGGATGCGCCGTCGGGCAAGATGGTCGTGCTCTACGCCTATGCGAAGGCTTTCGTGACCGGCAAACGCCCCGGCAACGTCGGCGAGAATGCGCGCGTCGACATGACATGAGCGGGTGGTCCGCCGACCTGCCCGATCGCGCCGGCCAGCCGCGAGCCGCGGCGGTCGTCGTCGCGATTCCAGCCCGGGATGAGCGCGATCACGTCGCCGGCTGCCTGGCGGCCCTGGCCCGCCAGCGCGATCCGGCGGGCAGGCCGCTCGGCGACAGTGGCTTCGAGGTGATCCTGCTTGCCAACAATTGCGCCGATGGGACCGCTGCGGCGGCACGCGCCCTGGCGGATGCCCTGCCCTACCCGCTGATGGTGCGCGAGGTGGAGTTGCCGCCCTCGGGAGCGCATGCGGGCGGGGCGCGCAAGGCCGTCATGGACCTCGCCGCCGGGACGCTCGAGGCGCGCGGTCGGCCGGATGGGCTCATCCTCACGACCGACGCCGACAGCCGCGTCTCGTCCACCTGGCTCAATGCCAATCTCGAGGCGATCGCGGCGGGCGCCGATGCGGTCGCCGGCTATATCGATCCCGATCCGGACGATTATCTGGCGCTCGGCCCGATCTTCGGGCGGCGCGGCCGGCTAGAGGATCGATACATCCGCCTGGTCGCCGAGATCGACGCGCTCTGCGATCCGCGTCCGCACGATCCATGGCCCAACCATCGCGTCGCCTCGGGCGCGAGCCTCGGGGTGACGCTCGAGGCCTATCGGTCGATCGGCGGACTGCCGCTTCTGCCGCTTGGCGAAGATGCCGCCTTCATTCATGCGCTCGAGCGCGGTGGCTTCCGGGTGCGCCATTCGATGCAAGCCTCCGTCACCACCTCCTGCCGGTTCGACAGCCGTGCGAGGGGGGGCGCCGGCGACACCATGCGGATCCGCCATGCCGACTCGGACGCACCCTGCGACGACGACATCGAACCGGCCCGGCGCACGCTCCGGCGAGCGATCCTGAAGGGCCGGCTCCGCCGCCTGCACGCGGCCGATGGACTGGCCGAGGTCCCGAACTGGGCGGGGCGCCTGCGGCTCGGCGAGGGCGAGGCGGAGCGACTGGCGACAGCCCATGCGAACCATGCCTTCGCGGTGTTCTGGGACGCGCTGCTCGCCGTGAGCCCGACGCTGACGACCCAGAGGCCGTTGCGGCCGTCGGAGTTGCCGCGCGAGATCGCGTCGGCGCAACGGATCGTTCACGCCCTGCGGTGCAGCGCGCTCCGCGCTAACAGCCCAGCACGTCCAGCCGATAGGCCGGCTCCCGCCGCCGAAACCGAACCCGCCACCGGCCTGACGTCGCCGCGATGAACCGGTCCGCCGCCTCGTCGCCGCTCTGCGGATAATCCGTCTCGCCGAGCCAGTGGCAGAGCAGCACCTCGCCCTCGGCGCGCAGGGCATCGAGACATCGGTCCGCCGTCGCGTCGAGATCGGCCGGCGAGAGGTAGTAGAGCACTTCCGACAGGACGATCAGATCGAATGGCCCATGCGGAAGGTCGGCCGGCAGGGCCGCGCGACGGAACTCGATCCCGTCGATGCCGGCACAGGCTTGGCGCGCCTGCGCGAGCGCGTTCTCCGAGACGTCGATCGCCAGGAGCCGGTCGCAACGGGCCGCCAAAGCCTTGGTGAAGATGCCGATCGAGCAGCCGGCTTCGAGGCCGCGGCCATAGCGGGGCCGCGACAGGGCCGCGAGCGTCGCCCGATACTTGTCGCGCTCGTAGGGGCTGGTGCGGAACCGCCAGGGGTCGCGATCGCCGCCATAGAGACGCTCGAAATAATCGGCGGGAAGCGTCGAGCCCTTGCGGCTCATCGGCGCATCTCGATGAAGGTCTCGAAATCGTCGAGGAAGGGCGCAAGCTGCTCGGCCGTGAAGACGAAACCCTCCGGATCGTCGTCGATGAGCGGCGTCATCTGCGACGCGTAGCATCGCAGCGCCGCCTGCTTGGCATCCCGCTGCGCCCCGATGTCGAGCCTGATCCCGCGCGGCGGCGCACCCGACACGGCGACGTCGGGATCGAGGTGGAGGCTCCAGACCGGATAGGCCCAGAGCCGCACGGCGAGGCGCGCGAGCGCTGCCCGCGCCATCGCATGGGCGGCCTCGTGGTCGCAATGGGGATCGAGCTCCGAAGTGACGAAGAGGCTCTTGGCGCCGACCCGGCGGGCGGTCGCGTCGATCGCCGCGACGGCATCGTCGAACGCCCGACCCGTCGTCGGAGCCGCGGCATCGGGCAGATCGAGGAAGGTGAGGCGATCGGCCGGAAGTCCGAGCCGGGCAACGGCCGCGCGAGCCTCGTCGCGGCGCAGGGCCGCAAGCCGGGACGGCGGAAAGACGCGCGACGCGGGATGGGAGGCCGCGCCGTCGGTGAGGATTACGACATGGGCCGCAACGCCGCGCTCGGTCGCCATGGCGAGAAGACCACCGCAGCCGAGCGTCTCGTCATCCGGATGCGGCGCCAGGACCAGGAACGGGGCATCGCCGACGAGATCGTCGAGACCGCCCATGGGCAGGCGACGGAGCGCGTCGCGCCATTCTCCGGCCCTCATGCCGGGGTCCACAAGTCGCGGGTCGATCGCGTGGACGCCAGCACCTGCCCGGCCGCATCCGCCATGGCGCCGTCCGGAGCCGGCTGACGCAGATAGGTCGCGAGGTCGCGGCCGATGCGCTCGACCGCGTTGGGCCGGATGAACGACATGAGCCCCATGCCGCGATGCACGCGCTCGAGCACGTCGAGCGCGGCCCGTTCGGTCACCATGCGGGTCAGGCCGACATAAGCCACGATATCCGCCGCCGGACGTGCCTCCTCCGCCACCATGCGGGCCGCCTTGCCGATCCACAGTGCGGCGGATTCGGTGGCGGCGGCGCATTCGGCGATGCGCTGGCGCTGGTAGGGGTCTTCGTCCCGCCCGCGCCCGACGAGCGCCTCGCGATAGAGGTCGACGAGCCGCTCCGCGGCACCGAGCTGCACCGCGCAGAAGCGCCAGCCGCCACCCGAAAAACCCGGCTGGCGCTTGTAGTCGCCCGGCTCTCCGACCAGGTCCTCGGGCCGGATCGCGACCTCGTCGAGATCGATGAGGCCGGTCGCCGACGAGCGCATGCCCTGGGCGGTCCAGCCCGAGAGATCGGCCCGTTCCCCGGCCGCGAGGATCGGCAGCGTCATCCAGAGGTCGTTGCCTTGGCAGGCGGTCACCAGGGGACGGGTGACGTGGCCCGCCCCGGAGGCCAGGATCTTGCGCCCGACGAGACACCATCCCTCGCCCCGGCGCTCGAGCCTCACCCCGGTCCGTCCCTCGGCGTTCCAGACCGCCGAGAGTGCGCCCGCTCGGACCACCTCGGCCAAGTCCCGCGCCTGCGCCGGGGTGCCGAAGCGCTCGACGAGCGCCACCGCATTGACATGGCCTTCGTAGAGCCGGCCGGTCGAGAGGTCGCCCGCGCCGACGCGGCGCAGCACGGCGAAGAGGTCGGCCGCGGCCGCGGCGTCGGTCAGGCCCGCGCCGCCATGCTCGACCCGGAACGGCGCCGCCAAGAGATCGTGACGGCGCAGGACCGTCATCGCCGCGTCGGGAAAGTCACCCTGGCGGTCGAGCTCCTCGGCGAGGCCGAAGAGCGCGTCGGAGGCTGCCGCCGCGGCTTCCATGACCGCCTTCGCGCGATCCGCGCTCAGCATCTGAGATCGTCCGGGCCGACGCGGAAGACCGTCGCACCCGTGAAGGCGGCCCAATGATGGCGCGGGATATTGGCTTCCATCAGATCCGCTTCGGAAAAGACGTCGCGCAGATCGTAGCGCTCCGGGATGCGGAAGATCATGCCCAGCGTCTTCTGCAGCGTATCCGTGCCGAAGCGGCGCACATGCACCATCGGGCCGAAGCGGCTCAGCTTCTCGGTCATCGGCGCCTCGATCAGCTCGTCGCGGAATTCGCCAGGCAGGATCGGCATGCTGAACAGCATGGTTCCGCTCCGCTTCAGCGCTTTCACGAGGCGGATCAGCACCACCGTGTAGTTGCACTCGAGATGTTCGAGGACGTGATTGTGCACGATCAGGTCGTAGTGGTCGAGCGGCAGATCGAAGACGTCGCGGCAGAGATCGAAGGCCTCGACCTCGAGGCCCGGATAGCGGCTCGGGTCGATGTCGACCGCGCGATAGTTGTCGCCGCCGAGCTCGCGCAACATGATCGCCAGGCCGCGTTCGGGCGCGAAATGCAGGATCCGGGCATCGGGCGGCAGATCCACGGTGCGCCCGATATGCATCGCCGCCACCCGGGCCCGTTCGAGCGAGCCACAATCCGTGCAGCGCACGCGCGGCCGCTTGGGCATGTCCGAGAATTCCGTTCCGCCGCAGATGTTGCATTGCATGGGTCGCACTCGGCCGAACCGCGACAACGGCCGGCTCAAACTGGAACCCGCCCCCCGGAGCAAATGTTGCACCGGCGCGCCGGGACCACGATGCCGACGCCGGCACGGGATCGCGGATCGCGGATCGCGGATCGCATCATGCTTTATCGCACCGCAACGATCTCGTGCGTGATTTAGCGGTCGACATTGACCAAGGCGGCCCGCATCGAGGCGCTGGACACCTTGATCACGCCATCGAGCGGCCCGTCGAGCTCGAGCACGACGAAAACCGCCGCCGCGATGATGAAGGCCGCCAGCCCGACCGTCAGCCAGGCCAGAAGGTTGCGCGGCGCACTCAGCCCGAAACAGGCGAAGACCACGGCAAGCATGAGCGCCAGGATGCGGTAGAACGGCGTCGAGATCGTGCTATGCGCTTCCTCGATCAGCTTCCACCGGTCGGTCAGCACCTGGGTCATGTCGCTGGCGCAGAGCGTGGCGATTCGCTTGTGCAGGTCGTCCGGCGGATCGAGGGCCAGCAGGCCCATGCGGACCTGCTGCAGCAAGTCACCGAGCGTCAGGCTCTCGAAGCCGGGGCCGGTGGACGGAGCGTCCGGAACATCGCCGGGCGGCGGCGGCTCCTCCGGCCAGGTCGTGACGATGACCCCGACGAGGTAGCGACGCAGCAACCGGCGCTGCGGGTCCGCCACGGGCCCGTAGGTCTTGAGGCAGCCGTCGGTTTGCCGGACGCTGCCCGCCAGCGCGTTCATGTCGTTGCCGTTGTTGAAGAAGGCGGTGTTGACGCTGGCGATGATGAGGCCGAGCACCAGCGCCGCGAAGGTCACGATGAGGCTCGACACGAGCCGCACCATGTCGCGCGTGTCCGCTGAACGATGCGTCTCCGGCAGGTGGGGGAGGACGGCATGGGCCAAGCCCGCGACGGCCAGGAGGGCGACCAGGAGCAGCGCTGCCGACAGTAGATCGCTCATCGTCCTCTCCGGCGCGGGAGGCGGCGACCGCCGTCCGGGGCGCGCGTCCGACCCCGGACACCTGCCCATTTTTACGCATGGGCGCCGGCCACGGTAAAGATTGTGCTTTGGCCGGCGCGCAAAACTGGCCAAAACTCGGCGCCAATGTCTTCTCCGTTCGGCTGGACCGCCCGTCATGTCGTTTCAGGCTTACCGTCCCTGCGTGGGGATCTGTCTGTTCAACCCGCAAGGGTTGGTGTTCATCGGCCGCCGCCGCTCCCGGCGCCCGCCCGATCACGCCAACGCCGGCTACGAGTGGCAGATGCCGCAGGGGGGAATCGACGGCGGCGAGGTGCCGCAGGTCGCGGCGCTGAGAGAGCTGCGCGAGGAAACCAACGTCTCGAGCGTCACGCTGCTCGGTGAGATCCCGCACTGGCTGACCTACGACCTGCCCACCGACCTGACGCGCCGGAGCTGGAAGGGGCGCTATAGAGGCCAGACGCAGAAGTGGTTCGCGTTCCGCTTCGACGGCGACGATCGCGAGATCAACATCGCGGCGCCCGACGGCGGCCACAAGCCCGAGTTCGACGCCTGGCGATGGGAGCGGATCGAGCGCCTGCCGGAGCTCATCATTCCGTTCAAGCGGCATGTCTACGAGGATGTCGTCCGGCGCTTCAGGCCATTCGCGGCCGCCTGACGCGACGCCGAGAGATGATTAACGATTCGGAAACGCCCGCCGTGGTGTGATGCACCAAATCGGGACGGAACGGAAAGGACACGCCATGCGTCGAGCCATCGCTGGAGTGGTGGGAACTGCAGCCCTCCTGGCGCTGACGGCCGCGCTCGCCCAAGAGAGAGGCACGCTCGACCCGAAGCCCCTGCCGCCGCTCGCCAACCCGGACGACCCGCGCCTGCCGGCCAAGCAGATCTTCGGACGCGAACTGACGCCGGCCGATCTCCAGGCGCGATCCATCGGCTTCTACGCCCGCGGGTGCCTCGCGGGCGCCGAGGCGCTGCCGATCAACGGCTCGGCCTGGCAGGTCATGCGGTTGTCGCGCAACCGCAACTGGGGCAACCCGGCGCTGATCGGCTTCCTCGAGCGATTCGCCAAGCGCGTGCCGGCGATCAACGGCTGGCCGGGCCTGCTTGTCGGCGACATCTCGCAACCGCGCGGCGGTCCGATGCTCACCGGCCACGCCTCCCATCAGGTCGGGCTCGATGCGGACATCTGGCTGACGCCCATGCCGGACCACGTGCTCTCGCGCGAGGAGCGCGAGATGATGTCCGCCACCAATCTGGTGCGACCCGATGGGCTCGACGTCGATCCCGCCAAATGGACGCCGCAGCATCTGGCCCTCATCCGCGCGGCGGCCAGGCAGCCCGAGGTCGAGCGGATCTTCGTCAACCCGGCCATCAAGAAGGCCATCTGCCGAGACGCCACGGGCGACCGCAGCTGGCTCAACAAGGTGCGGCCGATGTGGGGCCACAATTACCATTTCCACGTGCGCATCGCCTGCCCGGCGGACGAGCCGAGCTGCCGCCCGCAGGACCCGGTGCCGCCGGGCGAGGGCTGCGACGCCTCCCTCGCCTGGTGGTTCAAGCCGCAGGTGCTCCATCCGCGGATCAACCCGCACGCCAAGCCGCGGCCACCGATCACCATGGCCGAGATGCCCGAGGCCTGCCGTCAGGTGCTGGTCGCCCAATAAGAAGACGTCATAAACTGAAAACCGCCCTTATCCTGAGCTTGTCGAAGGATAGAGGGTGGTTTTAATCTCGATTTCCCGTCCGTCGACAAGCCCAGGATGAGGAAAATCGAGGACTCGCGGATTAAAGATCCTATTTACGACGCAGCAACACTACTCGGCCGTATGTTTCGAATCGATCCGATCGGTCAGCGCGAGCAGCAGGGCCGAGACGACGAAGACGAGGTGAATGACGACCGACCACGTCATGTCGCGGTCGCTCACCTCCTTCATGGCCATGAAGTTGCGCAGCAGCTGGATCCCCGAGATCGCCACGATGGAGGACATGAGCTTCAGCTTCAGCCCGGAGAAGTCGATCCGGCTCATCCAGTCCGGCCAGTCGAGATGTTCGGACGCGTCGATCTTGGAGACGAAATTCTCGTAGCCCGAGAAGATGACGATGACGAGCAGCGAGCCCGTCAACGTCAGGTCGACGATCGACAAGGTTTCGAGGATCACCTCCGATTCGGTCGCCGACGCGAAATGGGTGGCGAAGGCGAGCGTCTGCTGCATGGTCTTGAGCAGCAGAGCGACGAGCGCGAACACCAGCGCGATGAAGAAAGGCGCCAGGATCCAGCGGCTGGAAAACAGAAACTTCTCGATCAGCCGCTCGAGCATGCTCGCCCTTTCCTACTCCGCCGCGACGCCGAGCCCGATCGGGCAAGAGACGCCGGTGCCGGACAGGCTACAATAGCCGCCCGGATTCCGCGCGAGATATTGCTGGTGGTAGCCTTCGGCGAAATAGAAGACCGGCGCCTCGCGGATCTCGGTTGTGATCGCAGCCTTGCGCGCCCTCGTCAGCGCCGCCGCATAGGCGTCCCTCGACTCCTCGGCCAGCCGATGCTGCTCGGGCGTCGTCGTGTAGATCGCCGAGCGATAGGTGGTGCCGACGTCGTTGCCCTGGCGCATGCCCTGCGTGGGGTCGTGGCTCTCCCAGAAGATCTTGAGCAGTTGCGCGTAGGCGATTTTGGCGGGGTCGAAGACGACCTGCACGATCTCGGCATGGCCGGTCATGCCGGTGCAGGTCTCTTCATAGGTCGGGTTCGGGGTGACGCCGCCCGCGTAGCCCACGGCCGTCGAATAGACCCCTGGCCCGGCCTGCCAGAACAGGCGCTCGGCGCCCCAGAAGCAACCCATCCCGAAATAGGCGACCTCCAGACCCTCGGGATGAGGCCCCTTGAGCGGCACGCCCTTGACAAGGTGACGCTCCGAGGTCGGCATCGGCGTGGAGCGGCCCGGCAGGGCTTCGGCGGCGCTCGGCAGCGTCGCCTTCTTGCGGAACAGCATGGCAATTCTCCCCGGATATCGATAGCCGGCATATAGGGTGACGCCGAACGGAGCGGAAGGCGTGGGCTGCAGGGCCAGGCTCACCGGCGTCGCACCGGTGGCCGGCGGCCGAGCGCGGCCAGCAGCCCGCCCACCGCGGCCAGGAAGAGCCATGTGGGAAGCGCTAAGAGGCGCGCCAGCCACGGCCCGAGGTCATGCGCCGCCGCCGCCCGCCGCACGGCCGCGAGCGACGCCGGGAGCAGCCATTGCGCCGTATCGTCGAGCGAGAAGACCAGCACCCGACCGCCGGCGATCGAGCGCGTCGCGTCGACGATCAGTGCCGCGAAGGCGGCCGCCAGCAGCAGCGACCCGAGAGAACGGAACAGGAAACGGAACATGGCGACCCGACCGAGAGGCGGCCAAGCTCTACCTTCACCTTAACGCACCGTCTACCTCGGCGCCGGCGGGACCGGCGACATCGGAAAGCCGGCGCCGCGAAAATCCTGCGCGGCGGACATTGCGCCCGCGACCGTCCCGAGTATAGTGCCGCCTCCGCGACGCCCCCGGCGCGCGTCCGGAGGGGTGGCCGAGCGGTTGAAGGCGCACGCCTGGAAAGTGTGTATACGGGAAACCGTATCGCGGGTTCGAATCCCGCTCCCTCCGCCACTAAGTCGCTGTTTTCAGAGAGTTTTTTTGATTTCGAGGAGTAGCCGGAATACCTGCGCGGTGTCCGCGGGTTACCCCGAGGCAGGCGGGCTGATCCCGACGAGAGACCGTGCGAGTGCCGGGACTCCGCCGGCAGTCCTGCCAAAGTCTCCTAAACCGATTTCGGTGGTCCGCTTGCGAGTCGGCCAAGGAACGGCGCCGCGCGATTGCGACGCCGCCAACGTGTTGCGTGAGCGAGGGTGGAGGAACCAAGGCCCCGCCGGATCCGTCGAGGGCCGAGCCAGGTGATCGGATGGGGATCCTGATAGGGGATCAGGCTGCGAGCAGGATTGCTTTCTGCCTGGACCAGGCGTTCGGCAGGGTGACCTTCAGGGACAGGCGCCTGGCTGTCAATTCCGGGGGATGTTCATG
>DATBEH010000078.1:0-67293 GCA_036276175.1 Lichenihabitans sp. | reverse complement strand
TGACCGCGGCCGTGCCATTGACGACGGTCGAGACGGAGGCGATCGACACGCCGGCCCGCATCGCCACATCCTTGAGTGTGCTCATGCCCTCTTGCCATATTGCCGACCGTTCTCTAGCCTATCTGAAACGTTTCAGAACTCAATCGGCCGGTGCGGCATGGCTTGCCCGGCTTTGCAAGGGAGGAGAGCGTGACCGATCAGCGCGATGGCCGGACGGACCGATCCGGCGGATGGACGCGGCGGCGCCTGCTCGGTACCGGCGCCGCCTTGGGCGGCTCGGCGGCGCTCGGCGGCTTTCCGGTCGTGAGACGCGCCCGCGCTGCCGCCAAGACGATGAGCTTCTGGCAGTTCTACGCGCCGGGCGGCCCCGTGCCGGGTCAGACCAAGTGGTTCGAGGATACGATCAAGGCGTGGAACGACACCCACGACGTGAAGGTCGACCTCAACTACATCCCGAGCGGCGACTACATGAACGGCGCGAAGCTGCCGACGGCCTTCGCGTCGGGGCAGGGGCCCGACCTGTTCCTCATCAGCCCCGGCGACTTCCTGCGCTATTACAACGGCGGCGTGCTGCAGGATCTCACGCCTTACATCGACGCCAAGGTGCAGGCCGACTTCACGCCCAACATCATTGCCAGCCGCAAGGTCGACGGCAAGATCTACGGCGTGCCGATGGAGGTGGAGCCCATGGCCTTCTACTTCCGCAAGGATGCGTTCGACAAAGTCGGCCTCAACGAGACCGATGTGCCGAAGACGTGGGAGCAGCTCCTCGAGATCGCCAAGAAGCTGACGACGCCGGATCGCTTCGGCGTGCTGTTCGAAACGACGCCGGGCTACTACCAGAACTTCACCTGGTATCCGTTCCTCTGGCAGGGCGGCGGCGAGTTCCAGACCGCCGACCACAAGAGCGCGCTGAACGCGCCCGCCTTCGTGCAGGCGCTGAAATTCTGGCAGGACGCCGTCGCCTCCGGCGCCGCGCCGCGCAAGCCCCTTGGCGGCGGCGCCTGGGACATCGCGCCGAACCTCGGCTCCGGCTATTGCGCCATGCAGAACTGCGGCATCTGGGGGATCAGCGCCATGGCGGCCAATGCCAAGGACGTGCCCTATGGCGTCTTCAAGCTGCCGACGCCGACGGACGGCAAGTATGTCACGGTCGGCGGCGGCTGGGCCATCGTCGCCAACGCGCGCGGCGGCAACCCGGAGGCGGCCGGGCAGTTCTGCGCCTGGGCGCTGGCCTCCGCGAGCCCGGACTCGCTCAAGCGCATGGTCGACTGGTGCACGGTCGCCAAGAGCGACATGCCGCCGCGCCAGTCCGCCTTTGCGATGGGCAAGGCGGCCTTCGACAGCGGCTTCATGAAGACCTTCACGACCGAGATCTATCCCGGGACGCGCGCCGAGCCGCGGCTGCCGCCGCAGGTCTACAAGGCGATCTCGGATGCCATCCAGGCGTGCCAGCTCAACGGCGCCGACCCCGCCCAGCAGGCCGCCCTGGCCTCCCAGCAGGTCGACGCCTTCCTGGCCGGCTACAGCGGCGCCGAAATCCTCTGAGCCGGGACGAGCCTGGCATGGACCTCGCGGTCGGGCAGACGGCCCGCGACGTGCTGCGCGGGCGTCCCCGGGGCCGCCTGACGCGCCGTCAGCGGGAGGCGCTCGCCGGCTACCTCTTCGTGCTGCCGGACGCGCTTGGCCTCGCGGTCTTCGCCGGGCTGCCCATGCTGCTCGCCCTCGCCCTCGGCTTCTTCACGGTCGACGGCTTCGGCGGCTATCGCTTCGCGGGGCTCGCCAATTATCGCCGCATGCTGCTCGACCCCTTGTTCCTGCAGAGCCTCAGAGTGACGCTGGCCTATGTGGTCATGCTGGTGCCGAGCTTGTACGTAGTGGGACTCGGGCTGGCGCTTCTGGTGCAGCGGCGCTCGCGGCTGTCGGGGGTGCTGCGCAGCCTGTTCTTCCTGCCCCAGATGGTGAGTCTCGTCGTCGTGGCGCTCGTCTGGCAGGTGCTGCTCGTCGACAAGATCGGCATCGTCAACCGGCTGTTGTCGCCGCTCGGCCTCGGCGGCCTGTCGTGGCTCGGCGATCCCCGTCTCGCGCTGGTCGCGGTGGTGGCGATCAGCGTGTGGTTCCTGATGGGTTTCTACATGCTGATCTTCCTCGGCGGCCTGCAGGACATCCCCAAGGAATATCACGAGGCGGCCCGGCTCGACGGGGCGAGGCCGGCGGCGGCCTTCCTCTACATTACCCTGCCGCTGCTGCGGCCGACGAGCTTCTTCGTGGTGCTCACCGCCACCGTGACGGCCGTCGCGGGCGGCCAGATCTTCGACCTGATCTACGTCATGACCAAGGGCGGTCCGGCCAATGCCACCGAGCTGGCGATCTACTACATCTACCAGCAGGCGTTCCAGTACAACGAATTCGGCTATGCCGGTGCGATGGCTACGGTGCTCGTCGTGCTGCTGCTCGGCCTGACGCTCCTGCTCTTCGCCGTGACTCGGGGAGGGCGGTTTGACGGTTGAGGCGCCGCGCCCGTCGGCGATGCCGCCGGCGTTTCGCGCCGTGCCGATGCTGCTCTCGCTCTCGGGCCTGATCCTTGGCCTGATGGCGGTGGCGCCGCTGCTGTGGATGGTGGCGACCGCGTTCAAGCCCCAGGACGAGGTGTTCGGCGCCGGGCTCCTGCCGCACCGGCCGACCTTCGCCAATTTCGTCTACGTCTTCACCCAGCTCGATTTCCTTCGCTTTCTCATGAACAGCTTCTTCGTCTCCGCCACCGTCACGGTGGTGGCGCTGCTGCTCCACTCGATGGCCGGCTACGCCCTGGCGCGGCTGCGCTTCCCCGGGCGCGAGGTGATCTTCCTCACGATGTTCTCGACCTTCCTGGTGTCGCTGCCGGTGATCATCGTGCCCTTGTTCGTGCTGATCAAAGCCTTGGGCCTGCTCGACAGCTATGCCGGCCTGATCATCCCCTCGATCTTCAACGCCTTCGGCATCTTCCTGCTGCGCCAGTTCTACCTCGGCATCCCGCCGGAGATCGAGGAGGCCGCGATCATGGATGGCGCCGGATACTGGCGCCTCTACTGGAGCGTCGTGCTGCCGATGAGCCGCCCGATCCTGGCCGCGCTGGCGATCCTGTTCTTCCTCGCCAACTGGAACGCCTTCCTGTGGCCGCTCACCATCGTCAGCGACCGGCGGCTCTGGGTCGTCCAGGTGGCGATCGCCAGCTTTCAGGGCCAGTACACCGGATCGTGGAACTATATCATGGCGGCCTCGACCGTGGTGGCGCTGCCGACCCTCGTGCTGTTCTTCGTCTTCCAGCGGCAGATCATGGAATCGATCAAGACCAGCGGATTGAAATAGGGCCGCGACCGGCGGCTCACCCCTCGCAAGATCAGGATCGGCGATGACCTCGTTTTCCGGACTCGGCTGCAATCTTTCCAACCTCTATCGCCTGTCCGCCGCCAGGACGCGCTCCATCTCGCCGGAGAATTTCTCTGGCGCCAAAGGCGGCGGCGGCCAGGCCACGGAGGGGACCGGCGCCATCCACGCGCGCGGCCTCGGGCCGGGCTGGAAGATCTCGCCCTCGATCCGCATGGAGGCCGGCGAGACCCGCACGCTCGCCGAGATCGACGGTCCCGGCGCTATCCAGCAGATCTGGCTGACGCCCGCCAACGTGCGCTGGCGCGATCTCATCCTGCGCATGTATTGGGACGACCAGGACCAACCCTCGGTCGAGGCGCCGCTTGGCGATTTCTTCGCCTGCGGCTGGAACAGCTATGCGCAGGTCTCCTCGCTCGCGGTCTGCGTCAATCCGGGCCGCGCCTTCAACTGCTACTGGGAGATGCCGTTTCGCAAGAGCGCCCGCATCACGCTCGAGAACCGCGATCCGGAAGACCACGCCATCGTCTACTACCAGATCAACTATGCCCTGACCGACGTGCCCGACGACGCCGCCTATTTCCATGCCCAGTTCCGCCGCACCAACCCGCTGCCGTTCAAGCAGGATTACACGATCGTCGACAAGGTCGCCGGCCGTGGCCAGTATGTCGGCACCTACATGGCCTGGGGCGTGAACAATTCGGGCTGGTGGGGCGAGGGCGAGATCAAGTTCTTCCTCGACGGCGACGCCCGTCCGACGATCTGCGGCACCGGCACCGAGGACTATTTCTGCGGCGCCTATAATTTCGACTGCGGCACCGTCGATCCGACCTTCCCGCGCGCCTACGTGCCCTTCACCACGCCCTATGCGGGCCTGCCGCAGATCATCCGCCCGGACGGAACCTACAATGCCCAGCAGCGCTTCGGGCTGTATCGCTGGCACATCACCGATCCGGTTCGCTTCGAGGCGGACTTGCGCGTCACCATCCAGGCGCTCGGCTGGCGTACCGAGAAGAAAGAAAGGCGCTACCTGCCGCTGCAGGATGATATCGCCTCCGTCGCCTTCTGGTATCAGGCGCTGCCGACGGCACCCTTCCCGACACTGCCCGACCGCGACTATCTCGAGATCGTCTGACGCCCGGAACCGATCAGGTCGCGGGCGCGTCCAGGCGCCCTGCCTCGCCGCGGCGGCCGAGATGTCCGTCATTGAGAACGTTGGCCAGCACGCTGATGCGTCGCGCCACGTCGATGACGGAGCGCATGCTGTCGCCTTCCTTGTCGCGCTGGTAGGCCGCGAAGAATCTCGGCTCCGGGATCTTCGGAGAGGCGTTCAGGACGCGGACCTGCTTCGACGCGATCTCCTCGGCCACGATGGCCAAGGGAAGAAAGCTGACGGTCTCTCCGGCCGCGACCATGCGAACGATCACCGAGAGCGAGTTGCAGGTGCTCAACCTTTGCGGCTCGAGGCCGGCCGTGCCGAACCATGACTTGACGATCCGCATGAGCATCGACCCATCGGGGTTCGTCACGACGTGGTGGCGCGCAAGCACCGCGGGCGTCACGATCCGCTCCGGGATGCGTCGATCCGGTTGTCGGCGGAACATACGACGATCGAACTGACGGTCCCGAGCCCGACCCCGCGGGCTGGCGATGTCGTCGAGCTGGTGGTCGGCTATTCGGACACGACCGTCCATCTCCACGAGGAGATCGTGGCCCTGCGCGACGGGATGGTCGAGGAGGTCTGGCCTGTATCCGCGCGCGGGAAGTTCAAATAGATCACGGCGACGGTTCGGGCCGCGGGAACGAGGTTCGCCGCGGCCACGCCAAAGCCCGGCCGCGGACGATCGTGCGCACGACGATTGACGTCGAGCCCGACATCCCGTTCGGTGACGGGCGTCGCGGCGGGACGGAACTGGCATCGGCGATTGAACACGACGAGCATTCTCCGCCACATCAACGCGACGCGTTGCCTGAGGCTCCTCCGGCGCCCGGAGCCGATGTCGCGCTCCGAGCTCGCGCGCGAGCTGGGCTTGACGCGAACCACCGTCGGCAACGCCGTCAAGGTCCTGCTCGATGCCGATCTGGTCTTCGAACCGGCGGGCCTCGCCGAGACCGCGCGCGTGGGGCGGCCGAGCGTCGGCGTGTCGCTCAAGGCGACGGGGGCCTATTTCGTCGGCCTCGACATCTCGACCACCACGTTGACCGCGGTGCTGATCGATTTCACGATGGCGGCGGTGGCCGAATTCGCCGTTCCGATCGGCCCCGACGTCCGCGACGTCGAGGCGGTGACGGACCGGCTGGCGGCGCTGGCCACCCGGGCCATCCGGGCTGCCGGCACGGGCCGCGAGAAGGTGCGCGGCATCGGCGTCTCGATCCCGGGGCTCGTCGGCCGCGACGGGCACGTGGCGATCGCCCCGTTCCTGGAGTGGCGCAACGTCGACCTCAAGATGCTGCTGACCGCTCGGCTCGGGACCGATCTCAAGATCCGCCTCTGCAACGACGCGGTCGCCCTGGCCAGCGCGGTCTGTTCGTCCGCAGACGAGGCGGACACCCGGGACATGCTGTTGATCCTGATGTCGGAAGGCATCGGCAGCGCCATCGTCCGGCAGGGGCGCGTCGTCGACGGGTTCAGCGGCTATGCCGGCGAGATCGGCCAGATGATCATGGCCCCATCCTGCACCGGTGGCGCCAGGCAGACCTTTCAGCTGCTCGCCGGCCATCGGTTCTTCTCGTCGTTCCTCGCGAAAGACAGGCCGGTCGAGGCGGCCATCCTCGATCTGTCCAGGCGCGTGAACGAGCCGGCTGGGTTCGGCGACGCCCTCGACATGTGGGCCGATCGGCTGGCGGCCGGCTTCCTCAATGCCATCAGGCTGCTCGATCCCGAACGCATCGTGCTCGGTGGGCCGCTCGCAGTGCTCTATCCGAGAGTCGCCACGCAGGTCGGCTCGATCCTGGGCGAGGCCATGGGCGGGCTGAGGGTGCCGCCCGTGACCGTGTCGCGCTACGGCGCCGAGGGAGCGGCCATCGGGGCGGCCGCGATGATCCGTGAAGACCTCTTCGCCATTCCGGAGCTCGGCGAGGCCGGCGCGCCGTAACCCTCGCGGTCCGGACGTTTCTCGGCTTGCGAGAGTTTTGTTTATGTCCTACACATATACAAAAGGCAGGAGGAAAGCGTGACGACAGAGGAACGGCGGCTTCGTGTCGGCATTCTCGGCTGCGGGCCGATCTCTCAATTCGCGCATCTCGAATCGGTCCAGAAGGCCCGCAACGCCACGCTTCATGCCGTCTGCGACGCGGATGAGGGCCTGGCCCGGCGCTTTGGCGGCTTCTACGACGCCGCGCGGACCTACCTCGACTACGACGCGATGCTGGCGGATCCGGAGGTCGAGGCCGTGGTCATCGGCATCTCCGATGCGTTTCACGTGCCGGCTGCGCTCAGGGCGCTTGTGGCGGGCAAGCACGTGCTGTGCGAAAAGCCCATCGGCATCTCGGTCGCGGAGGTGGAGGATCTCGCCGCCGCGGTGGCGCAGAGCGGGCGCGTTCTCCAGATCGGCCACATGCTTCGCTTCGATCCCGGCATCCAGTCCGCCAAGGCTTTCGTCGAGGCCGAGATGGGGGAGCTGCTGGCCCTGAAGGCCTGGTATTGCGACTCGACCCATCGCTATACGATGACCGACGCGGTCCAGCCCCTGGCCCGGCGGGGCACCGGCGTGCTGCGGCCGTCCGGCGATCCGAAGGCGGACCGGCGGCGCTATCTCATGCTCGCCCACGGCAGCCACCTGGTCGACCTCGCCCGCTATCTCGGTGGCCCGATCCGATCGGTGAACGCCAGGCTGCGGGAGAAATTCGGCGCCTATTGCTGGTTCGTGGACGTCGACTTCGAGAGCGGTGCGCTCGGCCACCTCGACCTGACCGTCGCGGTCCGCATGGATTGGCACGAAGGCTTTCAGCTCTATGGTCAGAACGGCAGCGTATCCGCCAAGATCTACAATCCCTGGTACTATAAATCGAGCGACGTCGAGATCTTCCACGAGAAGGACGCGACCACCACGCGCGTGCTGGGCGCGGACGGGCACTTCTATCGCCGGCAGCTCGAGAGCTTCGCCGATGCGGCGCTGAACGGTGCTCCGCTGCGCGGAGCGGACATCGGCGACGGCATCGCCTCGATCCGCGCCATGGTGGCAATCGCCCGGTCGGTCGACAGCGGCAGGTCCGTCGATCTGGCCGATGCGGCGGGAGCGCTGTGATGGCGCCGGGAGGAGCCGGCCCGACCTCCCCACCGGATGGCGCACGATGAGTCAAGGCACGGTCGAGACGCGGGACTGCTGCATCCTGGCCTTCGACGATGTCGGGCAGGGGCTCCCCGTGCTCTGGCAGCACGGTCTCGGCGCCGACCGCAGCCAGCCGGCCGAGGTTTTTCCGGACACCGAAGGCCTTCGCCGGATCACGCTCGAATGCCGGGGCCATGGCGCCTCGGCGCTCGGCAGGGACGCGGCGATCTCCATCGCGCGATTCACCGAGGATGCGATGGCGCTCCTCGACCATCTCGGCGTCGAGCGGGCGGTCGTCGGCGGCATCTCGCTCGGCGCGGCGATCGCCTTGCGGATCGCGGCGCTCCACCCCGATCGCGTGCTCGGTCTGGTCCTCGCGCGCCCGGCCTGGGTGGACGAGGACGCGCCCGCCACGCTGCGCCTCTACCGCGACGTCGCCGAACTGCTTGCTGCTTACGGGCCGGAGGAGGGCAGGAGGCGCTTCGAGGCGCTACCCGGGCTGGCGGAGGTCGAGGCCGTGTCTCCCGACAATGCCGCCTCGCTGCGCGGGTTCTTCGATCGGCGCGATCCGTCGTCGACCATCGCTCTGCTGAGCCGCATTCCGGGAGGGGGGCCGGGCGTGTCCCGCCAGCGAATGCAGGCGCTTGATGTGGCGACGATGATCGTCGCCAACGACCGGGACTACGTGCATCCCCTGGAGACGGCGCGCAGGCTGGCCGGCCTGATCCCGGGCGCGCAATTCCGGGAGATCACCTCCAAGACGGTCGACCGGACCCGCTACGTCGACGAGTTCAAGGCGACCCTGGGCGACTTCCTCGATGCCCGAAAGGGGGCGTCGTGACGGTCGCCCCGGCGCTTCGCACCGCAACGAGCGGCAAACCGCTCCTCGTCATCGACATCGGTGGCACCAACGTGAAGTTCGGCTACTCGCTCGACGGCCGGCCGCATGGCTTCGTCCGGCTGTTTCCGACGCAGATCCTCAGAGAGGCCGATCCCGTCGACGCCCTCGCGGAGATGGTCGATGCCGTCGTGGCCGAAGCCGGGCTGTCTCCCTGGGCCGTCGTCGCCACCGTCCCGGGCTTCATCGACACGGACGAGGATCGTGTCCTGTTCGCCGGCAACATCCTCGGGCTGAATGGGCGGGCTCTGGCGAGCGACTTGAGCCGCCTCGTCCGCTGCCCGGTCCTGCTGGAGCGGGACGCCGTCCTGACCCTCACCGGCGAGACCCTGACCGGGGTGGCGCAAGGCAAGGACAACGTGCTCGGCATCTTCTTCGGCACGGGGATCGGCGCCGCCTTCATCCAGCATGGACGCGTGTTCCGTGGCAACGGCTGGGCGCTGGAGATCGGCCTCATGCCGTTTCGCGGCGACGGACGCCTCCTGTCCGGCATGCGCACCGACTGTCTCGAGGCCTATGCGTCCGGCCGCGCGCTGCAGGAGATCGCCGACCGCCACGGCGAAGCGATCGGCACCGTCTTCAGCGCCACCGCGCGCAAGCCCGCTCTCGCCGACGAGATGGCGCTCTTCGTGCGTCACCAGGCCTTCGCGGTAGCGACCGCGGTCGCGCTGTTCTCGCCCCAGACGATCGTCCTCGGCGGCGGCGTGCTCGACATCGACGGCTACCCGAGGGGACGCCTGGGCGAGCTCGTCGAGGCGCACGCGCCGATCGCCGAGACGGGACGCCCGATGGATCTGCGCTGGGCCCGTCATGGCTGGACCAGCGTGCTGCACGGCGCGCCGCTGGTGGTGGCCGAACATCTCGCCCGCCGTCCCGAATTGTTCCGATCCCACCGAACCAGCGCAGCCGAGCAACCGGCCTAGCGCGCCGGGCCATGGATCTCGCGGAGGAAACGCCGATGCCGCTCCTAGAACTGCGCAACGTGTCCCGTCATTTCGGCGCGATCCGGGCCCTCGACGGCGTGACCCTGGCCATCGAGCCCGGCGAGATCGTCGGCCTCATGGGCGACAACGGCGCCGGCAAGTCCACGCTGGTCAAGATCATCGGCGGCAATCACCCGCCGAGCGGCGGCGACTATCTGCTCGACGGCAGGCCGGTCCATCTCGGGACCGCGGCGGAGGCCCGTCACGAGGGGATCGAGGTCGTCTACCAGGACCTCGCCCTGTGCGACAATCTCAGCTCGGCCGCCAACGTCTTTCTCGGGCGCGAGCTGACCCGCGGCTTCGGACCGTTTCGCATCCTCGATCACGCGGCCATGCGCAAGCGCGCCGGCGAGCTGTTCCGCGAATTGAAGACCGAGACGCGCCCGCGCGACCTCGTCATGCGGATGTCGGGCGGCCAGAGGCAGGCGGTGGCCATCGCCCGCACGCGCCTCGGCCGATCCAGGATCGTGCTGATGGACGAGCCCACGGCCGCCATTTCGGTGCGCCAGATCACCGAGGTGCTGGCGCTCATCAGGCGGCTGCGGGAGCAGGGGACGGCGGTCGTCTTGATCTCGCATCGCATGCCCGACGTCTTCGACGTGTGCGATCGCATCGTCGTGATGCGCCGCGGCCGCAAGGTCGCCGACAAGCCGATCGCGCAGACCTCGCCGGAAGAAGTCACCGCGCTGATCACCGGCGCCAAAGCCGCAGCCTGAGCGAGGGTCGTCATGAGCACACTCGAACAGCCGCCGTTGAATGTCGCGGACATCGACTCGGTCCTGGCGGCGCGCGAGCGCGGGGTCGTCGCCGCCCTCGTCCACAGCCAGGAGGTCTGGATCCTGGTCGCCGTGCTCGTCATCGGGGCGATCGTCGGCACCGTCGCGCCGAATTTCCTGAGCGGCGTGAACATCGCCAACATCGCCACCAACTTCTGCTTCATCGCCCTGATCGCGATCGGCATGACGCCGGTCATCATGACGGGCGGGATCGACATCTCGGTCGGCTCGACGCTCGGGCTGACAGGCGTGACGCTCGGCCTCGTCTATAGCGCCGGCTATCCATTCCTTGTCGGCGTGCTCGCCGTCATCGTCGTCGGCGCCCTGGTCGGCCTGGTGAATGGGCTCTTCATCACCTACTTCAAGCTGCCGCCGTTCATCGTCACGCTCGCCATGATGAGCATGGCCCGTGCCCTGACCCTGGTCGTGACCAACAACCAGGTCGTCTACGATTTCGGTCCCGCGCAGGAGACGCTGCTGGCGCTCGGGAGCGGCAAGACGCTGGGCCTGCCGAACGTGCTCTGCGCCGTCATCGTCCTCGCGCTCGTGATGCAGTTCGTCCTGTCGATGACGCGGTGGGGCCGCTACGTGCGGGCCGTCGGCGGCAACGAGAAGGCGGCGCGGATGACCGGCATTCCGGTCGATGCCGTGAAGGTCTCGGTCTATGTGCTCGTCGGCGCCACCACCGGTCTGACGGCGCTCTTCCTCGTCGGCTGGCTCGGCGCGGCCACCAACGCGCTCGGCCAGGGCCAGGAGCTGCAGGTGATCGCCGCGACCGTGATCGGCGGCGCCAACCTGCTCGGCGGCTTCGGATCCGCCGTCGGCGCCGTGATCGGCTCGCTGCTGCTCGAGGTGATCCGCAACGCGCTGCTGCTCGCCGGCGTGAACCCGTTCTGGCAGGGCCTCTTCGTCGGCGCCTTCATTCTCTTCGCCGTGCTGCTCGAACATGTCCGCTCACTGCGCAGGTGAAGTGCGCCGGCGCGTCGCACGGCTCGAAAGGAGGTGAAACGGCAAGCACGCAATCGGTCAGTCATCCAACGCACATGCAACGTCACAACTCTTCATAATCGTGGAGGAACGCTTCGATGTACCATTTCCCATACGCCCGCCTCGGCGTGGCGACGCTATTGGCCGGGGTCGCGCTTTGCGGGATCACGCCAGCCTCGGCAAAGACCTTCGCGGTCGTGGTGAAGACCGTGAACGACGTGTTCAGCGCCCCCATCAAGGAGGGCTGCGAGAAGGCCGCCAAGGAGCTCGGCGACACCTGCTACTACATCGGCCCCTCGCAGGTCGACGAAGGCCAGCAGATCCAGGTCGTCAACGACGTCATCAGCAAGGGCATCGACGGGCTCGCCGTCTCCGCCACCAATCCGAAATCCATGGCGCGGGTCCTCGGCCGCCTCAAGGACAAGATCCCGATCGTGACCTTCGACGGCGATCTGCTGCCGGAGGACGCCAAGCTGCGCTCGACCTTCATCGGCACGGACAACTACAAGTTCGGCGTCGAACTCGCCAAGAAGGTCGTCGACATGAAGCCGCACGGCGGCTCGGTCTGCATCCAGACCGGCACGGCCGGTTCCCTGAACCTCGACCTCCGTGTCCAGGGCGTCCGCGATACGCTGGGTGGCGGCAGCAAGGACAAGCCGGTTGCGCGCCTGACCGGCCAGAACGGCTGGAGCGAGCCGAGCTCCTGCCCCGTCTACAACAACGACAACATCAGCCTGGCGGTGCAGCAGCTCAACGACGTGCTGACCGCCAATCCCAAGCTCGACGCCTTCGTGGCCGTCGGCGGATGGGCCCAATATGCGCCGTCCGCCTATCGGGCCGCCGTCGGCCGCGTCAAGGCTCGGGTCGATTCGAAGGATCTGGTGATCTCGTTCGGCGATGCCTTCGCGCCGCAGATGCCGCTGCTGAAGGAGGGGCTGAGCGACTATCAGGTCGGCCAGAGCCCCTACCAGATGGGCTATCAGGCCATCAAGGCGCTGGATGCCCTCACCAAGGGTCAGTCCGTCCCGCCCTATATCGACACCGGTTTCGTGGAATGCACGCCGGACATGGCCGACAGTTGCGGCAAGAACTGATCGCGCGGCCGTAAGCATGCGGCCGGTCGCGGGCTCGAATGTCCGCGGCCCCCGCCGCGCGGAGTGTCGGCCTACGGCTCGACCACCGGCGGCATCGCCGCCAAGGCCTTCCGTCCGAGGCCGGACTTGACGATGCGGATCAGGTCCGCCTCGCTCGTCTCCGACGTCGAGGCGTCGAGCACGATCTCGCCCGCATGCAGGAAGTTGATGCGGTCGCAGACCTCGAAGATCTGGCCGTAGTTGTGGACGATGAGCACGACCGAGACCTCGCGCTTTCGGCGCAGGTTCTGGATCAGGCCGAGCACATGGCCGCTTTCGCGCACGCCGAGCGCCGCCAGAGGTTCGTCGAGCACGAGGATCGTCGGCGAGGAATAGATCGAGCGGGCGACCGCGATGCATTGCCGCTGGCCGCCCGAGAGCAGGTCGACCGTGCCGTTCACATCGGGGATCGAGATGCCGAGCGTGCCGAGATAGGTCTTGGCGAGCTCCCGCATCTTGCGGTTGTCGAGCAGAGTCAGGCCGAGGACGCGCTTCTTGTATTCGCGGCCCAGGAACATGTTGTGGTAGACCGAGAGGTCGCCGATCATCGCCAGGTCCTGGTAGACCGTCTCGATGCCATGGGCGCGCGCGTCGCGCGGCGAGGCGAACCTGACCTCCTCCCCCCGCGACCGGATCGTGCCCTTGTCGGGCTGGTGGAAGCCGGAGAGGATCTTGATCAGCGTCGACTTGCCGGCGCCGTTGTCGCCGACCAGCGCCAGCACTTCGCCCTGGCGCAGCGTGATGCTCACGTCGACGAGCGCCGTCACGGCGCCGAAACTCTTGGCGATGTGGGACATTTCGAGGACGACCGGGGCGTCCGGGCCGAGGGGAAGGATGTGCTGGCTCATCGGCCTTTCCGGATGCGAAGCCTGTCGACCTGCACGTTCAGGATCATGGCGCCGATGATGGCGGCGCCGAGGTAGATGTCGGACACGGTCGCCTGGGCGCCGACCATGACGAGGCCGTTGTCGAGCGAGGCGACCACGAAGGCGCCGATGAGCGCGCCGACCACCGTGCCCGAGCCGCCGAGCAGCGACGTTCCCCCGATCACGGCCGCGGCGATCGCCTGGAGCGTCAGGTTGGGGCTGCCGGCCTGCGGGTCGGCCGAGGCGAACTGGGCGGTGTTGATGATGCCCGCGAAGGCCGCGCAGCCGCCGGCGATCATGAAGTTCAGGACCTTGATGCGGTCGGTCCTGACCCCGATCTCGCGGGCCCCGACGATGTTGCTCCCGGTCGCCACCGTATGCAGGCCGAAGGTCGTCCGGGTGAGGACCAGCGCCAGCGCCGCGATCACCGCGGCGGCCCAGAGAAACGGCGTGAAGGCCGTCAGGCCGTGCCAGGACAGGAGCGGGTCCGTCGGCTCGAACAGGCTCTCGCCGAAGATGGCGTTGAAGGGCTCCTGGACCGGCGCCACGATCGGCTGGCTGTTGTAGATCGACACCACCACGCCCTGCAGCAGGAACAGCGTTCCGACCGTGGTGATCAGCGAGGGGACGCGGAAGCGGACCGTGACGATGCCGTTGATCCAGCCGACCACGACCCCGATCAGGATGCCGACGAGCGCGCCGATCCAGAGCGGCACGCCCCAGCCGACCGCCATCAGGGCCATGACATAGGGCGCCATCGAGAAGGTGCCGCTGACCGACAGGTCGATCTCGCCGGTGATCATCAGCATGACCTCGGCGGCCGCGATGAGACCGAGCCGGCCGGTCTCCCGGAGCACGACGCTCAGGAATTGCGACGTCAGGAACTGTCCGCCGCTGCCGAACTGGAAATACAGCACGAGCACGATCGCCACGACGGCGATGCTGGCTTCTCGGTAGCGCGACAGGACCACGACGAGCCGCTGCCGGCGCGTTGCTCCGGCGCCCCCGGGCTCAGCCGGGGCGGCTGTCGGGCCGGACGCCGCGCGGGCGTCCGCATCGCTCGTCTTCGCCGTCGGCGACATCTCGGGAGATCTCCGCTGTCGCGCCTTCAGGTCGGCTCGACGTCCGAGCGCCCCTCGAAGCGGCTCTGCCCCGTGTAGGCGTCGACATTGTCCTTGGTCACGTAGGCTTGGCTGGTGTCGCTGTTGGCCGGCCCGACGAGCCCGCCCGACACCTTGTAGAGGAACATCTGCTGCACGGGCAGGAAGCCCTGCAGATAGGCCTGCTGGTCGGTGGTGAAGGTCGCGTCGCCCGATTTGATGAGGTCGAGGGTTTGGGGAAACAGGTCGAAGCCCGCCACCGTGCCGCCCTTCTTCACCAGGCCGTACTTCTGCGAGACGAAGGCGCAGGCATAGGTGTCCGAGCCGCCGGTGCCGAACAGGCCGGCCACGTTCTTGTGGCTGAGATAATAGCTCTCGACCCGCGAAATCTCGGTCGCCGGATCGGCGCCGGTATTGACGACGTCGTAGGTCACGCCCTCGCCGTGGTCCTTGATGGCCTGGATGTAGCCGTCGAGGCGGGGCTGGGTATTGAGCGATCCCGGCACGCCGATCGACAGCATGACGTGCGCGGCCTTGGGCACCATCTTGAGCCATTTCAGGGCGACGTTGTAGCCGGCCTGGTAGAGAGGCTGGCCGATATAGGACAGGCGCTTGTTGGGGCTGCCGGCGGGGACGTCGGCGTTGAAGGCCACGACGGGGATCCCGGCCGCCATGGCGGTGGCGGTCGCGGCGTCGAAGGCCTTGGGGTCGACGAGGCAGACCGCGATGCCGTCGGCCTTCTGGGCGATCGCCACCTGCATGGCATTCACCATCTCGGAGACGACGTTCTTCTGCGAGCCGGTCCACTGGTACGAGCAGCCGAAGGCCGCGCAAGCATCCTGGATGCCGTAGATCGTCGGCGTGAAGAAATGGTCGAGCGTGACGTGGCAGACGAAGAAGAACTTGTAGGGCCGCTTCGGCAGACCGCTCGACGAATCGGCCGCGAGGGCCCGGCCCAGGGTCCCGCCGAGCCCGGCGGCGCCGAGGCCTAGGGCGGCGGCGGCCGAAAACGCCGTGCGCCGGCTGACGAGGTGGCCCCCCGTGGCGGCTCCTGGCCGATGGTCGATCGTATTCGTCATCCGGTCCTCCCTGCGATCGGCCGATGCGATCCGCCCTCGACGGGTCGCCGACCATGTTGTCCAGTCATATTGTTGTAGGGCAAATTTTGTGTCAACGTCTTCCTGCCGCCGGAGGAGCGTTCCCCACGCGTCATGCCGGCACATCGGATCGGGACAGGTGAAGGGATCGGGCATGCCGGCTATCGAATCGAGGGCCATCAACGACCGTCTGAGGGTGACGACCATGGGGCTCGGCGGCACGGGCCTCGGCAACATGTACCGCGCGGTCGACCCCGCAGCGGCGATCGCGACCGTTCACGCCGCCTTCGCAAAGGGCCTGCGCTATTTCGACACCGCGCCGGTCTATGGCTTCGGCCTCAGCGAGACCCGTCTCGGCGAGGCGATACGCTCGCTGCCGCGCGACGAGATCGTCATCTCGTCCAAGGTCGGCTACGATCTCGTGCCGATCCCGCCGGACCAGCTCAGGCCGACCCTGTGGGACAAGCCGCCGCCGTTCCGCGCCGATTTCGATTATTCGCGCGACGGCGTCCTGCGCTCGCTCGAGGGCACGCTGAAGCGGCTCGGCGTCGATACCATCGACATGGTCTCGATCCACGACCCCGACGAGGCGATCGACGTCGGTCCGGGACAGGATCCGCGTGCGAAGAGCCACTTTAGGGAGGCGATGGACGGCGCCTACCCGGTGCTCGACGACTTGAGGTCGCGCGGGGTGATCAAGGCGGTCGGCGTCGGCATCAACCAGTGGCAGATGCTGTCCGATTTCGTGACGGCGGGCCGGTTCGACTATTTCCTGCTGGCGGGCCGCTACACGCTGCTGGAGCAGGAGCCGCTCGCGACGCTGCTGCCGGTCTGCGCGGCGCGCGGCACCAAGCTCGTCATCGGCGGTCCGTATAATTCGGGCATCCTGGCCGTGGGCGCCGTGGCGGGCGCCACCTTCAACACCAAGCCGGCCCCGGCTGCGGTGCTCGACCGCGTCCGCCGCATCGAGGGCGTCTGCGCCCGGCACGGCGTGGCGCTGCCGGCCGCGGCCCTGCAATTCCCGCTCGGCCATCCGCTGGTCGTCAGCGTGATCCCCGGCGCGCGCTCGGTCGAGGAACTCGAGGGCAACCTGGCGTTTATGAAGGAGCCGATCCCGGCGGCGCTGTGGTCCGATCTGAAGCGCGAGGGGCTGATCGATCCGGCCGCGCCGGTTCCGGCCGGGACCGATTGATGCGGTGGAGGACTGCAGCGATGGGTTGCAAGCGGGCCGGGCGCAAGGCTTTCCTCGACGGCGTCGATGCCGTATCGCTGGCGCTCGCCCAGGGACTCGCGCAAATGGTCGATCCGCGGCCTATCCTTCGGGTGGGGCGCATCCTGCCCGCGGGACGGTGGTCGTCATTGGAGGAGGCACGATGTCGCTGAAGCTTGGCAAGGTCAGCCGCGGCCCGCATCTGCCGACGCTGGTGGCGAGCTCGCTGTCGCGCGAGATCGCCCAGGGGCGCCTGCTTCCCGGCGCGCAATTGCCGACCGAGCAGTCGCTCGCGCAGACCTTCGGGGTCAGCCGCAACGTCATCCGCGAGGCCATCGCCCGCTTGCGCTCGGAAGGCCGCGTCTGGTCGCAGCAGGGGCGCGGCGCCTTCGTGTCCGACACGCCGCACACGACCGTCCTGACCATCGATCACGACGTCCGCGAGGGGGCGGATGCCTTCCGCAGCCTGTTCGAGCTGCGCGGCATCCTCGAAGTGGAGGCCGCCTCGCTGTCGGCGGAACGGCGCAAGCCGGAGGACCTCGATATCATGCGGGCCGCGCAGGCCGCGATGACCGGCGCGCTCTACGGCAGCACCGCCTGGCTCGACGCCGATCTGGCGCTGCATCGCGCGGTCGCGACCGCGACGCGCAACAACTACATCGTTCAGTTCCTCGGCGTCGTGGCCGAGCGGGTCCGCGACAGCATCCTGGTGTCCGGCAACAAGCACCGGTCGGACGATCTGTCCCAGCTGACGCTCGGCGAGCACGAGGCGATTCTGGACGCGATCGAGGCACGGGATCCGGTGGAGGCGCGGCGCGCCATGGCGCATCATCTGGCGAATGCGGCGCGGCGCGTGGGCGTGCCGGAGACCGCCGTGACGGAGGTCACGGCCATGCCGGCCACCGCGGGGGCGCATGCGCCGGCCAAGGTGGGCGGATCCCGATCGGCTCGCACCGCCGCGCGGAGCGGAGCGCCGCAGCGCTCCTGATCGAGGCGGCACGAGCCCGGCGCGCTCACCGCGCCAGCCAGCCCCCATCGACCGGCAGCACGATCCCGTGCACGTAGCGGGCCGCCGGCGACGCCAGGAACACCGCCGCGCCGCCGATATCCTCAGGCTCGCCCCAGCTTCCGGCCGGGATGCGGGCCAGGATCGCGGCCGAGCGCCCCTCGTCGTCGCGCAGCGCCCGCGTGTTGTTGGTGACGAAATAGCCCGGCGCGATGGCGTTGACGTTGATGCCCCGGGCGGCCCACTCGCAGGCGAGGAGCCGGGTCAGCCCCGCGAGACCGCTCTTCGCCGCCGTATAGGAGGGGACGCGAATCCCGCCCTGGAAGGACAGCAGCGAGGCGATGTTGATGATCCTGCCGCCGCCTCCGTCCGCGAGCATCCGGCGGGCGCAGGCCTGGGACAGGAAGAACACGGATTTGAGGTTGACGTTCATCACGTCGTCCCAGTCGGCTTCGGTGAAGTCGATCGCGTCGGCGCGACGGATGATGCCGGCATTGTTGACCAGCACGTCGATGCGGCCGCCCGCCGAGGCCTCCTCAACGATGCGCTCGATCGGCTCGATGCTCGCGAGATCGGCCGCGACGGCGCGGAATGGTGTTCCGATCGATCCGATCAGCGCTTCGGTCTCGTCCATGGCCGAACGGCCGACGGCGACGATGCCGGCCCCGGCGCGGGCCAGCGCCACCGCGATGGCCTGGCCGAGCCCCGTATTGGCGCCCGTGACGAGCGCGGTCTGGCCGGCGAGGTCGAACGGCGCGGTCACCGCAGCATGTCCATGGTGACCGGATCCATGTCGGTATAGTCGATATTGTCGCCGCCCATGCCCCAGATGAACGAATAGGCGCGTGTCCCCACGCCCGAATGGATCGACCAGTTGGGCGACAGGATCGCCTCCTCGTTGGCGACCACGAGGTGGCGCGTCTCGGCCGGCTCGCCCATCAGGTGGATGACGCGGGCGTCGCCCGGAAGGTCGAAATAGAGATAGGCCTCGGATCGGCGGTCGTGGACGTGGGTCGGCATGGTGTTCCAGATCGACCCCTCCTCGAGCGTCGTCATGCCCATGACGAGCTGGCAGGTGCGGCACACCTCGGGATGCAGCATCTGGCGGATGGTGCGGCGGTTCGCGCTCGCCTGGTCGCCGAGCGTCATGGTCCTGGCCTCGGCGAGCCGCACCACCATGGTGTCGAACGCCGCATGGGCGGGCGTCGACAGGAGATAGAACCTGGCGGGCGTCGTCTTGTCGAGGCTCTCGAAGACGACCTCGCCGGCGCCCATGCCGGCGTAGAGCGCGTCCCGGTGGGCGAGGTCATGGGAGGCCGCGCCGACGCTGACGCGCCCGGGACCGCCGATGTTGAAGATGCCGAGCTCGCGCCGCTCGAGGAACGAGGCCGTCCCCAACGGTTTCGGGCAGGGCAGGGCGAGCGCGATCTCGCCCGGCACGGCGCCGCCGATCACGAAACGCTCCATGTGGCTGTAGGTCAGCGACACGTCGCCGGGCCGGAACAGACCCTGCACGAGGAAATGGCGGCGCAGCGCTTCGGTGTCGAAGCCGCGCACGGCGTCGGGATGGCTCGCCTGTCTGACGTCGATCGTCGTCATGGCGGGGTCCGGCAGGGAGGACGGCATCACCAGCGCTGATGCACGGACGGACGGATGTCCTCGTCGTAGATCGCCTTCAGCGCCGCCATGGTGTCTGCACCGAGCGGCGGCAGGTCGGCCGCGGCCGCATTGGCGCGGGCCTGCGCGGGAGACTTGGCGCCCGGGATCGCCACCGTGACGGCATCGGACATCAGGATCCAGCGGAGCGCGAACTGCGCCATCGTGGCATCGCCCCCGACGAGCGGGCGGATCCGTTCGACGGCCTTGAGGCCCGCCGCATAATCGACGCCCGAGAAGGTTTCGCCGACGTCGAAGGCCTCGCCGGTGCGGTTGTACTGGCGATGGTCCGATGCCTCGAAGCGCGTGTCGGGGGCGAACTTGCCCGACAGCAGGCCCGACGCGAGCGGCACCCGCGCGATGACCGCGATCTGACGCGCCTGCGCCTCCCTGAAGAACAGGTCGAGCGGCCGCTGCCGGAAGATGTTGAAGATGATCTGAACGCTGACGACGCCCGGGAATGCGATGGCCTTCAGCGCCTCCTCGACCCGCTCGACGCTGACGCCGTAGGCGCGGATCTTGCCGGCCTCGACGAGACGGTCGAGCCGATCGAAGACTTCCGGATGGTAGTAGAGATCGGTCGGCGGACAGTGGAGCTGCACGAGATCGAGCGCATCGACAGCGAGGTTCTCGAGGCTCCGGTCGATCCAGCCGGTCAGGTTCGCCGCCGTGTAGCCGGCGACCGACTGCTGAGGCAGGCGCTTGCCCGTTTTGGTGGCGACGAACGGGCGGGGGCCGCCCCGTTCGCGCAGGACCTCCGCGATCAACCGTTCCGAGCGGCCGTCGCCATAGACGTCGGCGGTGTCGATGAAGGTCATGCCGCTGTCGAGCGCGGCGTTGAGCGCGGCGCGGGCGTCCCCTGCATCGACATGGCCCCAATCGGCCCCGATCGCCCAGGCGCCGAAGCCGATCTCGCTGACGGCGCGGCCGGTGCGGCCAAATTTTCTCGACTGCATGACGTCTCCCGGACGGTCGCACTGGCGCGACGCAATGGACTGATAGGGTTATCCGACAAGCCAGGGTCCTTTGGCAAGGCTGTTGCGGATCGTCTCGCCAGGCCGGTGCCGATTCCCCTATGATGGCGACGCAGCGGCGCGGCCTCGAAGGACGAGCCGTCTCCGGATCCGCGGCTGATGCCGACCGGCATCTGCGGCTTTCGTCAAGGCAGGCTGATCATGACCTTCGAAATGCACGGGCGGCCGAGCGGGTCGCCCTCCTTGCCGGTTCGGACCTTCATCCCTTCATCGCGCTGCTCCTGCAACGGGTAGGACGCGATGGTTGCAGGACGGGACGCGGCGCTGTATCGTTATCGGATTGAAGGGTTGTCATACGAATTACCGCAGCATTCCGGAAAAGCGCCCGAAGCCGACGCGGCCGGCAACGACGCAGGGAGGACCATAGCAATGACGTTCGATCCGATGCAGGCTCGCCTCAACCGCCGCCACGTGCTGGGAGGCGCCGCGGGCCTGATGGCCGCCGGCCTGCCGAGCCGCCTGTTCGCAGCCGGCGACAAGCCGACGCTCGTAACCTCGATCCGCTCGCTCTCGAATCCTTACCACGCCGTCTGGAAGGTCGGCGCCGATGCCTTCGCCAAGAAGGTCGGCCTGCCCAATGTGACGCTGGTGACGGAGGCTAACAGCGAAAAGGGCATTGCCGACATCCGCGCCATCATCGCCAAGACGGGCGGCAACATGGTGCTGAACGTCGACCCCAACAATACGCCGGACGCCCGCCCGATCGTCGAGGCCTGCGCCCAGGCCAAGGTCTATGTCGTATCCTGGTGGAACAAGCCCGCCGATCTCCACCCCTGGGATTTCAATCCCTATTACATCGCCCATATCGAGTTCGACGGCGTCACCAACGGCGGCTACATCACCGACGAACTATTCAAGGCGATGGGCGGGGAGGGCGGCTTCGTTGCGCTCGGCGGCATGATCTCCGATTCCGCCGCCATCGATCGCCGCAAGGGCATGATGGCCTCTCTGGGCAAGACCCCCAAGATCAAGCTCCTCGACTTCCAGACCGCCGACTGGCAGTCGCAGAAGGCGTTCGACATCACCAGTTCCTGGCTCACCCGCTTCGGCGACCAGATCAAGGGCATCTGGGCCGCCAACGACGACATGGGCACGGGCGCGCTCGAAGCCCTGCGGGCACAGGGCCTGGCCGGCAAGGTCCCGATCGTCGGGATCGACGGCATCAAGGCGGCGGTCGAGGCCGTCAAGGCAGGCGAGTTCGTCTGCACCGTGACCTCCGACCCCTATTGGCAGGGCGGCATCGGCCTCTCGATGGGGCTGCAGGCCTCGCAGGGCAAGTTCGACCCGGCCAAGGAACCCAAGCTGCATCGCGAGTTCAACGCCAAGACGGTCAAGATCACCCGCGAGAATGTCGACGATTACATCAAGACGGAAGTTCAGTCGCATCCGGATATCGACTGGAGCAATCTCTGGGATCGCGTGGCGAGCCCGATCGCCTATAGCTGAGGCGGTGCTGGGGGTGCCGACGTTGGAGACGACCAGGGCCGCCGCCGGCGCGGTCGCACGCCGGCCCGCGGATGCGGATGCGCGCCCGCCGGCACGGCGATACCGGTGGCGGGGTCGCCTCGCCGAGGTCGCGCCGCTCATCGTGCTGGTCGCGCTTTGCCTCTGCATCGGTGCGCTCAGCCCCGCCTTCTTCTCCGTCCGCAACGCCATCTGGGGCGTGGGCAATCAGGCCGCCATCCCGCTGATCCTGGCAATGGGGGCGACGCCGATCATCGTGATGGGGAGCATCGACCTCTCGGTCGAGGGGGTGCTGTCCGTTGGCGCGATGATCGTCGTGCTGCTCTGCACCAACGACAGCAACGCCCATGATCTCGGCTGGTGGGGGCCGCTTCTCGCCGTCACGGCCTGCACCGGGCTCGGCCTCGTCAACGGCCTCGTGCATGTCGGCCTCAGGATCCCGTCCTTCATGGCGACCCTCGGACTCTGGTTCGTCGGGCTCGGCATCGGCACCGTCGCGCTCGGCGGATCCGCCGTCCGGGTCCTCGATCCGCGGATCCGCGCGGTGGCCTTCGAGCGCGTTCTCACCTTCCCCATGGCGGTGTGGATCGCCACGGCGGCATTCCTGCTGGCGCTGCTCCTGGAACGCAGGACGCGGTTCGGGCGCTACATCTATGCCATCGGGGGAGGGGAGGACATCGCGCTGCTGTCCGGCGTGCCGGTGAAGCGCGTCCGCATCCTCGCCTTCACGGTCGCGGGCTTCTTCACCGGCCTGGCCGCCGTCGTCGCCGCCGCCCAACTCGGGCAGGCCAACACCACCATCGCCGACGGACGCCTGTTCACCACCGTGACCGCCGTCGTCGTCGGCGGCACGGCGCTGACGGGCGGCTCGGGCGGCGTCGTCAATTCGCTGATCGGGGTGCTGATCGTCGCCGTGCTCGCCAACGGCATGGTGCTCCTCGGCATCTCGCCCTACGTGCACGAAGCCGTGCAGGGTCTGATGATCATCGCCGCCGTGGCGCTGTCGATCCGCCGCGGCGGGTCGCTGGTCATCAAGTGAGGCGCGCGTGCTGAAGGTCGACGGCGTCAGCAAGAGCTTCGGGAGCGTCAGGGCGCTGCGCGACGTCTCGCTCGAGATCCGTCGCAACGAAGTGGTCGGTCTCGTCGGCGAGAACGGCGCCGGCAAGTCGACGCTGATGCGGATCCTGTCCGGCACGATGCGCCCCGATGCCGGGGAGCTCTCCGTCGACGGGCGCCGCGTGGTGCTGAGCGACACGCGCCGTGCCAACGAGCACGGGATCGCCATGGTGTTCCAGGAGCAGTCGCTCCTCCTCAACATGTCGGTCGCCGAGAACATCCATCTGGCGCAGGAGAAGCAGTTCACCCGGCTCGGCCTGCTCGCCCGCCGTCGCATGATCGAGGCGGCGCGCGTCCATCTGGCCAAGGTCGGGCTCGAGGTCGACCCGACCGTGAAGGCCGGAGAGCTGAATTTCGCGGCGCGCCAGATGGTGGAACTCGCCAAGGCCCTGGCCCTGGAAGAGCGCACCGATGCGCCGCTCACCATCCTCCTCGACGAGCCGACCTCCGTCCTCGAAGCCAAGGATATCGACGTCCTGTTCGCGCGCATGCGGTCGCTGAAATCGCGCGCCAGCTTCCTCTTCGTGTCGCATCGGCTCGACGAAGTGCTCGCGATCAGCGACCGCGTCTATGTGATGAAGGACGGCATGGTGGTGGCGGAGCGCGCCTCCGATGCCTCCACCGTGCCCGATCTGCACGCCATGATGGTCGGGCGGGACCTGCATTCCGAATATTACCGGGAGGCGAGGCAGGCGCCGCCGCAGGGCCACGTCCTCCTCGAGGCGCGGGGGCTGAGCGTCCAAGGCATCTTCCGCGACGTCGATTTCGCGCTCCGCCGCGGCGAAGTGCTGGGCATCGCGGGCGTCATCGGATCGGGCCGGGAAGAACTGACGCGGACGCTCTTCGGCTTCCTGCCGCAGACCGCCGGCAGCCTGCACGTCGACGGCGCCGCGACCATGCTCAGATCGCCGAGCGAGGCGGTCGCGGCCGGCATCGGCTACATCCCGCGCGAGCGGCGCACCGAGGGGCTGGTGATGGACCTCTCGGTCGCCGCCAACGTCACGCTCGCCAAGCTCGACGTGGCCATGAGCCATGGCCTGATCGCCCACGCCCGCGAACGCGCGATCGCCGCGGACTGGATCCGGCGATTGAGCATCCGGACGCCGAGCTCGGCCCAGGTCTGCCGCAACCTGAGCGGCGGCAACCAGCAGAAGATCGTGCTGGCCCGCTGGATGACCGCCCGCTCGCACATCCTGATCCTCGACCATCCCACCCGCGGGCTCGACGTCGGCGCCAAGGAGGAGGTCTACGACCTGATCCGCGACCTGTCGGCGGAGGGTATCGGCATAATCCTGACGTCGGACACGCTGGAGGAGACGATCGGCCTCTGCCACACGATCCTCGTGATGCGGGACGGGGCGATCACGGCCCGCTTCGACGCGGCGGCGGGCGCCAAGCCGACACAGGTCGCCCTCCTCGAGCACATGGTGTGACAGGACGGGCTGCGGGATCGGGCCGGCAGGCGGCCGCAACGGAGGAACGAATGGCCAGGAGCGCGGCGGCGGGTATCCCGGTCACGGATGCGATGGAACGGCTGCGCCCGTTCGCGCCGCTGCTGCTGTTGCTCGTCCTCGTCGTCGGGATCGACGTGGCCGAGCCGGGCTTCGCCAGCCTCACCACCCTGTCGGTCGTGCTGTCCGATGCCTCGATCCTGTTCATTCTCTCGGCCGGCATGACCTTCGTCATCATGCTGGGCGGCATCGACCTGTCCGTGCAGGCTGCCGCCTCCTTCGCCAGCATGGTGTTGGCGATCCTGTTGCCTTCGATCGGCTACGCGGCCTTCCCGGCGGCCGTGCTCGCCGGGTTGGTGGCCGGGCTGGTGAGCGGCGTCGTTCATGTGAAGCTGCGCATCTCCTCCTTCATCGCAACGCTCGCCACGGCCGGCATCATGACCGGCTTGTCGCTTCTGTCGGCGGACGGGCGGACGGTGGCCTTCCTCGACGCCGGCCGCGACCAGTCGCAATGGATCACCGGGGCGTGGCTGTTCGACATCCCGAACGTCATCCTGATCGCCGCGCTCGTCGCCGGATTCGGCATGGTGCTGCAGCGCTATACCCGGTTCGGACGCTACAGCACCGCGATCGGGGCCGGGGAGCCGGCGGCCCGCGCGGCCGGGATCTCGGTCGATCGCTACAAGATCCTCGCTTTCGGCCTCTCGGGAGCCTTTGCGGCGCTCGCCGGGGTGCTGCTCGCCGCGCGGCTCTCGAGCGGCTCGCCGGAGCTGGCCAATCAGCTGCTGCTGCCGACCATCGCGGCCGTGGTGGTCGGCGGCACCGCGATCACCGGCGGCGTCGGCAATATCGGCCGCACCGTGGTCGGCGCCTTGATCGTGTCGATCGTGCGCATCGGCATGACCTTTGTCGGCGTCGACATCTTCGCGCAGCAGATCGTCTTCGGCGCCGCGCTGGTGCTCGCCGTCTGCGTCACGATCGACCGCAGCAAGATCGCGATCATCAAGTGAAAAGCCCCCCGACGGCGCCCGATCCGCTCGGGACTGCGCTCGAGCTCGACAAGGTCAGCCGCGGTCCGCATCTGTCGACCGTGGTGGCCAGCTCCATCGCTCGCGAGATCGCGGAGGGGCGCTTGCGGCCCGGCGACCAGCTCCCGAGCGAGCAGGCGCTGGCGGCCACCTTCGGGGTCAGCCGCAACGTGGTGCGCGAGGCGATCGCCCGGCTGCGTTCGGAGAATCGCATCTGGTCGCGGCAGGGGCGGGGCGCCTTCGTGTGCGAGCGCCCTCCCGCGACGGTCCTGACCATCGATCCGGAGGAATTGCAGAGCGACAGGTCGTTCAGCAGCCTCTTCGAGTTGCGCGGCATCCTGGAGGGCGCGGCTGCGGCGCTTGCGGCGCGCCGGCGCCTCGACGAAGATCTTGAGAGCCTGCGCCAGATCCTCGCCGGCATGGCCGCCGTGCCTTACGGAAGCGTCGCTTGGCTGCGGATGGACCTCGACTTCCATGGCGCCATCGCGACGGCGACGCGCAACGTCCACATGGCCCGGGTCCTGGCATTCGTGTCCGAGCGCGTGCGCGACAGCATTCTCGCCTCCGGTCACCGGCAGGGCTCGCATGGAATGGCCCAGATGACCCTGCTCGAGCATCGGCATATCCTCGACGCCATCGTCGGGCGGGACGCGCCTGCCGCACGCGATGCCATGCGCAGGCACCTGGCGGGCGCCGCGGAGCGCGTCGGGCTGTCGGCGGAGCCCGAAGACCTCATGCTCGCCGGTCCGTCGAACGACGCTCCTGCGCCTCCCGCAATTCCGAGCGAGACGCCGGGCGCGATGCGCGAGCCTTAGCGCTTCGTTCCGCTGGCCCGAGCCGTCGTCGTCGCCGTCACGCCTCGCGGAAATCCTGCATGACCTCGGCAACCGGCCTCGCCGCTAGACATTGACGTCGCGCGACGATGGAGCATGGACATGGGTCATTTGGACAAGCGACTGGATCCCGACAAGGATGCATCGACCACTCGGGACGGCGACGTGAAGGGCGGCGTGTCCGGCAATGTCCCGGACAACGCCGGCTACGAGAGCAACAAGCACCGCGAGGAGCGCGGCAAACCTGCGCCCGACGTCGTCCGCAAGGAGGCGGACAAGACCTCGCGGACGCCGCGCTGACCGCGCAGGGCGTCGCGTCGATCCTACAGCAGCGCCGCATAGGAGACGAAGGGCACGACGGCGCCGCTTTCGACGACCGTCAAGTCCTCCGACAGGACGACGAGGCCATCGGCATCGGTCAGCGAGGTCAGGATGCCGGCGCCGATCTTGGGGAACTTGCGCGCCTGCAGCCCGCCGTCGGCGCCCGGCGCGACATTGACGCGCACGAACTCGCGCCGGCCCTGCTTCTTTCGGTAGTCGAAGGCCAGGACCACCGGCACGGTCTGCGGCTCGCACGGCGAGCCGCCGGACAGGCGAGCGATGACCGGCCGCACGACATAGCAGAACGTCACGAAGGCGGCGACGGGGTTGCCGGGCAGCCCGACGAACGGCGTGCCGCCGATGACGCCCATGGCGACGGGCCGCCCGGGCTTGATGCCGATCCGCCAGAACACCAGCCTGCCCGCCGCCTCGACGGCCGCCTTGACATGGTCCTCCTCGCCCATCGACACGCCGCCCGAGGTGACGATGAGATCATGGCCTGCCGCCGCAGCGGAGAGGCGGTCGCGCAAGGCGTCGCGATCGTCGCGTAGTATGCCGAGGTCGGTCACGACCGCTCCGGCGCGTTCGATCAGGGCTCGCAGCATCGCGCGATTGGCGTCGTAGATGGCGCCGGCGGGGAGGTCCGATCCCGGCTCGCGCAGTTCGTCGCCGGTGGAGAAGAGCGCGACCCGCAGGCGCGTCCGCACCGGCAGGCTCACCCTCCCGATCGCCGAGGCGAGCGCGAGATCCTGCGGGCGCAAGGACCGTCCCGCCGGCAGGACGAGCGCGCCCTGGGCAACGTCCTCACCGACGGGCCGCAGATTGGCGCCGCACTTCAGCCCAGCCGGCAGGACGACGCGATCTCCCTCCAACGCGACGTCCTCCTGCATGAAGACGGTGTCGGCCCGGCTCGGGATCGGTGCTCCGGTGAACACCCGCACGGCGCATCCCTCCGCCGCCAGGCCTTCGGCCGATCCCCCGGCCGCCACGCGGCCCCGGACCGGCAGCCTGGTCTCGCCGCGCGGCGCGAGGTCGGCGAAGGCGACCGCCCAGCCATCGACCGCCGAATTGGCGAAGGCGGGCAACGCGATCCCGGCCCGCACGTCCTCGGCGAGGACCCGCCCGTCCGCTTTCGCGAGCGGAAGCACCTCCACGCCCGCGACCACTTCGACGCGCGCGGCGATCAGCGCGACCGCCTCGTCGATCGACATCAGCGGTCCGCCGAAGGCGAAACAATCATCGCTGAGCTGCGCCATGGGCTTCCAACCTTTGCCGGACCTCCGCTACAGGCCGCGCCTGCGCGATCACCAGATCGGCGATCGCGGCAATGTCGTCGAGATGAACGCGGCGGATGCGACTATCGGGCAAGTCTTCGTCCGACGCGACGGCGACGATCGACTCGTCCGTCGGATGCAGCGGCGGGCGATCGTTGCCCCTCCGGAACACTTCGAGCTTGGGATGGGTCTCGCGCTTGAAGCCTTCGACGAGGACAAGATCGCAGGGGGAGACACGTTGCAGGAGGTCGATGAGGCCGGGCTCCGGCGCGCCGCGCAGCTCCTGGATCTGCGCCACGCGCCGCGCCGAGGCGACGATCACTTCGCTTGCGCCGGCGGCACGGTGCTCGAACGAATCCTTGCCGGGCAGATCGACATCGAAGTCATGGTGTGCATGCTTGATCGTGGCCACGCGCAGGCCGCGCGCGACGAGAAGCGGGATGAGCCGCGTGATCAGAAACGTCTTGCCCGAGCCGCTCCAGCCCGTGATGCCGAGAACGTTCATGGCGATCCGCCGTTTGCAAAATTGCCGAGGTGCGGGGCGATCGGATGAAGCATTTACGCTGTATTGCTCTGGTTTGATGTCTTTCCCAAGCCCTCATCCTGAGCCAGCCGCGCAGCGGCTGAACCGAAGGACGCGGGCGCGGGCACCGGCCTCTGGAGTCCTCGTCCTTCGACACGGGTCCTGCGGACCCGGCTCAGGCTGAGGGATCTTTCACCCGATCGTCGCCTGGCGCAGGTCCAGGCCCGTTGACCCTGGCACCGAGGATGACGACGATCGGTTCGCTCTTCGCCCCCGCAACAGGACCCTTGAACCGACCATGACTGAACAAATCCTGGATCTGCGCGGCCTCAAATGCCCCCTGCCTGCCCTGCGCACCCGCAAGGCCCTCAAGACCGCGGCACCGGGGGACGCCATCATCGTCGAATGTACCGATCCGCTCGCGGCGATCGACATCCCGCATCTGTTGCGCGAGACGGCCGACGTCCTCGAGAGCCAGGAAACCGCGGGTGAGGTTCTCGTCTTCCGCATCCGCAAAGGGATGCGCTGACGCTTTCTCCAGCTCGCCACCAACGACTGATTCCTCCGGCAGTCAGGCGAGCGGCCGCCCTCGTGGTTCGACGAGCTCACCATGAGGGCGGACAGGTGCAGCATCGCGACGGCATGGCTAAAGGTCCGTCGCGTCGATGCGCCGGGCGATCTCTTCGGCCGCCTCGATATCCTGCGGCGCATTGGCATTGAAGAAGGGGTCGAAGGGCTCGACCGGCCATTCGGCTTCGGCCACGCCGTGGCGCGCGGTGAAGAGGTCGATCTTGCGCAATCCTTCCTCGACCAGGAAGGCGCGCAGTTTTTGCCTCAACGAGACCGGCCAGAGGCCGATGACGGGATGGGTTCGTCCGCCCGAGGCCGCGCAGGCGAGGCGTGCGCCAGAGCCGGCCCGTGCCGCGTGCAATCGCGCCACGAGGTCGGCCGGAATGAAGGGCGTGTCGCCCGCGACGCTGACCGCCCAGCCGATGTCCGGCGCATGCCCGGCCAGCCATTCGAGGCCGGCCAGGATGCCGGCGAGCGGACCGGCGAAATCCTTGAGGTCGTCGGCCACGACCGGGAGTGCGAAGGCGGCGAAGCGGCCCGGATCGCCGTTGGCGTTGATGAGCAGGCCGGAGCATTGCGGCGCGAGCCGACGGACGACCCGCGCCAGGATCGCTTCGCCGCCGATCGTGCGCAAGGTCTTGTCGCCCCCGCCCATCCGTCGCGACAGGCCGCCGGCCAGGAGCAGGCCATAGGTCGGCTCACTCATCGGAAGCGGCGCCCTTGCGTCGATGTTTCGCGGCTTCCTCCTCGACGTAGGAGAGGTCGAGATCGAAGGTGATCCGCTCCTCTCCGGCAAGCGCGACGAAGCGCTTGCCGCGCGCCCGTCCGATCAGGGTCAGCCCGGCTCGACGCGCCAGCTCGACGCCCCAGGCCGTGAAGCCGGATCGCGACACCAGGATCGGGATGCCCATCCGCACGGTCTTGAGGACCATCTCCGAGGTCAGCCGCCCGGTCGTGTAGAAGATCTTGTTGCCGGCCTCGACCTTGTGCTGAAACATCCAGCCGGCGATCTTGTCGACCGCGTTGTGGCGGCCGACATCCTCCATGTAGACGAGGGGCCGGTCTTCCTCGCAGAGCACGCAGCCGTGGATGGCGCCCGCCTCGAGATAGAGCGAGGGCGTGACGTTGATGATATGGGCGAGGCGATACAGCCACGACGTCCGCAACGACGTCCTGGGCAGCTCGACGCCCTCGATCGCCTCCATGAGATCGCCGAAGGCGGTTCCCTGCGCACAGCCCGAGGTCAGCGTCCGCTTCTTGAGCTTGTCCTCATAGTTCGTGCGGCGCTCGGTCCGCACCACGACGACGTCGAGCTCGGCGTCGAAATCGACGCCCGTCACCGTGTCGTCCGGCTTGAGCATCATCTGGTTGAGCAGATAGCCCAGCGCCAGATAGTCGGGATGGTCGCCGATCGTCATCATGGTGACGATCTCCTGCGCGTTGAGATAGAGCGTCAGCGGCCGCTCGACGACGATGCGCGTCGAGACCGTGCCCCCCGTCTGGTCGAGACCCGCGACCTCGCGGCTCAGCCGCTGGTCCGCCGGGTCGGGGCGGAGCAGATAGGTCGACAGAGGCGCCTCAGCCTCCGCCGCTTTCGCCTGCCGTGCCGCTGAGCCCTGGCGGGCCCCGGTGTCGTGAATCATCGCTTTCAATTCGCGCGCCTCCAGGCGGCGCCGAGCCTCACTCGGCCGCCGTCCGCAGCTCGGCGCGGCTGGCCCGCACGGCGCAGAACTTGAACTCCGGGATCAGGCCGAACGGGTCGAGCGCCGGATTGGTCAGGAGGTTGGCGGCCGCCTCGGCGTAGCAGAAGGGCATGAAGATCATGTTCTCCGGCACGTCGCGGTCCGACCGGATCTTTATGTCGACCGCGCCGCGGCGCGTTTCCAGCCGCACGAAATCCCCGGGCAGAAGCGACAGACGCCGCATGTCCTTGGGCGACAGGAAGGCGACGGCCTCGGGCTCGATCTGGTCGAGAACCCCCGAGCGCCGCGTCATCGACCCCGTATGCCAGTGCTCCAGCACGCGGCCGGTCGACAAGACCATCGGATAGTCGGCGTCCGGGACTTCGTCCGGAGGCAGGACATTGGCCGGCACGATCTTGCCGCGGCCGCTCTCGGTCGGGAAGCCGGTGGCGAAGATGATCTCCTTGCCGGGCTTGTCGGGCGCGTCGACCGGATAGGTCACGGCGCCCTCGCGCTCCAGCCGCTCCCAGGTGATGTTCTTCAAGGATGGCATCACCTGCGCCATTTCGGCGAAGACGTCGGCCGGCCCGGTGTAGGTCCATGGAAGTCCCATGCGCTTGCCGAGCTCGGTGATGATCCAGAGGTCCTGTCGCGCCTCGCCCGGCGGCTTCACCACCTCGCGGGCGAGCTGCACGCGCCGGTCGGTGTTGGTGAAGGTGCCGACCTTCTCGGCGAAGGCGGACGCCGGCAGGATCACGTCGGCATGGAACGCCGTCTCGGTGACGAAGAGGTCCTGCACCACCAGATGGTCGAGCATGGCCAGCGCCCCGCGCGCATGCTGGAGATCGGGGTCCGACATCGCCGGGTTCTCGCCCTCGATATACATGCCCTTGATCTCGCCGTGATGGATCGCCCGCATGATCTCGACGACGGTCAAGCCGCGTTTCGGGTCGAGCGACTGGCCCCAGAACTCCTCGAAGAGATGCTCCACCTGGGCTTTCTCGACCGATTGGTAGTCCGGATAGAACATCGGGATCAGCCCGGCGTCGGAGGCGCCCTGGACGTTGTTCTGTCCCCGCAAGGGATGCAGCCCCGTCCCCGGCCGCCCGACCTGGCCGGTCGTAAGCGCCAGTGCGATGAGGCAGCGCGCGTTGTCGGTGCCGTGGACGTGCTGGCTGATGCCCATGCCCCAGAAGATGATCGAGGCCTTGGCCTTGGCATAGGTCCGCGCGACCGTCTTGATGGTCTCGGCCGGGATGCCGCAGACGGCCTCCATCTTCTCCGGCGGGAAATCGCCAATGCGCTCCTTGAGCTTCTCGAACCCCTCCGTGTAGCCGGCGACATATTGCTGGTCGGTCAGGCCCTCGGTGATGATCGTGTGCAGCATGGCGTTGAGCAGGGCCACGTCGCTGCCCGGCTTGAACGCCAGGTGGTGCGTGGCATGGCGCGACAGCGCCTGGCGCCGAGGGTCGATGACGATGAGCTTGGCGCCGCGCTTGACCGCATTCTTGATGAAGGTCGCGGCGACCGGGTGGTTGACGGTCGGATTGGCGCCGATGACGATGATGACCTCGGCGTCGAGCGCCGCCGAGAAGGGGGCCGAGACCGCGCCCGAGTTCAGCCCCTCCATCAGGGCCGCGACCGAGGAGGCGTGACAGAGCCGGGTGCAGTGGTCGACGTTGTTCACGCCGAACCCGGTGCGCACCAGTTTCTGGAACAGATAGGCCTCCTCGTTGGAGCCCTTGGCCGAGCCGAAGCCGGCGAGCGCCTTCGGCCCATGCGTGTCGCGGATGCCGACGAGGCCCCGCGCCGCGACGTCGAGCGCCTCGTCCCACGTGGCTTCGCGGAAATGCGTCCATGGATTGGCCGGGTCGACCTGGTCGTTGGCATCCTTGGCGGCGTTCGGCAGGCGGATCAGCGGCTTCGTCAGGCGGTGCGGATGCTGGATGTAGTCGAAGCCGAAGCGGCCCTTGACGCAAAGCCGGTTGTGGTTGGCCGGCCCGTCGCGCCCCTGGGCGTAGACGATCTTCTCGTCCTTGACTTCGTAGGTGACCTGGCAGCCGACCCCGCAATAGGGGCAGAGCGAATCGACCTTGCGGTCGGCCCACACGGTGCGGGTCTGGTTGGCGTCGAGCAGCGCGGACGGCATCAGCGCGCCGGTCGGGCAGGCCTGCACGCATTCGCCGCAGGCCACGCAGGTGCTCTCGCCCATCGGGTCGTCGAAATCGAAGACGATCTTCGCGGCGTGGTTGCGGTAGGCCATGCCGATGACGTCGTTGACCTGCACCTCGCGGCAGGCGCGCACGCAAAGGCCGCACTGGATGCAGGCATCGAGATTGACCCGCATGGCCGGGTGGCTCGCGTCGCCGTTCCAGCGCCGCGCGGCCGGAAAGCGGCTCGCCGCGATGCCGACCTCGTCGGCCCAGTGCCAGAACTTCGAATCCGGGTCGTGCGAGGTCTCGCGAGCCGGCTGGTCGGCGACCAGCAGCTCCATCACCATCTTGCGCGCCTTGACCGAGCGCTCGCTCTGGGTCTTGACCTTCATGCCCACGGCCGGCTGCCGCTTGCAGGAGGCCGCGAGCACCCGCTCGCCCTCGACCTCGACCATGCAGGCCCGGCAATTGCCGTCGGCCCTGTAGTCCGGAGCGGGCGAATAGCACAGGTGAGGGATGCGGGTGCCGAGCCGTTGTGCGACCTGCCAGATGGATTCGCCCGGTTTCGCCTCGACCTGCTGCCCGTCGAGCTCGAAGGTGATTTTCTGTGTCATTCCGCAGCCTCCCGGGGAGCGAATGCGTCGGGAAAATATTTGATCACGCTGAGCAGCGGGTTCGGCGCAGCCTGGCCGAGACCGCAGATCGACGCATCGCGCATGGTCTCGGAGAGTTCCGCCAGCAAGGCCTTGTCCCAATCCGGCCGTTGCATGAGCTTCACCGCCTTCTCGGTCCCCGACCGGCATGGCGTGCACTGGCCGCAGCTTTCGTCCTCGAAGAAGCGCATCAGGTTCAGCGCCGCCGCCTTGACGTCGTCCTTGTCCGACAGCACGACCACCGCCGCCGAGCCGATGAAGCAGCCATGCTTCTCGAGCGTCCCGAAATCGAGGGGGATGTCGTCCATCGCGGCCGGCAGGATGCCGCCCGAGGCACCTCCCGGCAGATAGGCCCGCAGGCTATGGCCTTCCAGCATGCCGCCGCAGAATTCGTCGACGAGCTGGCGCAGGGTGATGCCGGCCGGCGCGAGCTTCACGCCGGGCTCGCGCACCCGGCCCGAGACCGAGAAGCTGCGCAAGCCCTGGCGGCCGTTGCGCCCTTGCGCGGTCCACCAGGCGGCGCCCTTCTCGACGATGTCGCGCACCCAGAACAGCGTCTCGATATTGTTGATGAGGGTCGGCCGGCCGAACAGCCCGACCTCGAACGGGTAGGGCGGCTTGTGCCTTGGCAGTCCCCGCTTGCCCTCCAGGCTTTCGAGGAGCGAGGATTCCTCGCCGCAGATATAGGCGCCGGCGCCGCGCCGCATGTGCAGCGTCGGACCGCCGGGCGGCAGCTTGGCGATCTCGCGTTCGAGGATGTCGCGGGCCGCCGGATATTCGTCGCGGATGTAGATGTAGACGTCGGTCGCCTCGACCACATGGGCGCCGATCAGCATGCCCTCGACGAAGCGGTGCGGATCGGTCTCGAGATAGTAGCGGTCCTTGAACGTGCCGGGCTCGCCCTCGTCGCCGTTGATCGCCATCAGGCGCGGGCCGGGGACGCCCAGCACCGCCCGCCACTTGCGCCCTGTCGGGAAGCCCGCCCCGCCGAGGCCGCGCAGGCTTGCCTCGTCGAGAGCCTTCAGGATCTCCTCGGCCGCCAGCGCGCCGGAGCGCAGGCGTTCGAGCAGGCGATAGCCGCCTTGCGCCACATAGGCGTCGTAGTCGACGTAGGTCGGAAGACGGGCATGCGTCTCGTCCCCTTCCACGGCGGCGCCGACGCTCTCGACCGTGGCACGATCGACGAAATTATGGCCGACCTCGACGGCCGGCGCCGTATCGCAGCGGCCGACGCAAGGCGCCCGCACGACCCGCACCCCCGGACCCAGCGTGCCTGTCAGCCGGTGGAACAGCTCGTCCGCGCCGAACAGCGCGCAGGCGATGCTGTCGCAGACCCGCACCGTCAGCGGCGCCACATCGGGGACGTCCTCCTTGACCACGTCGAAATGGGCGTAGAACGTCGCCGTCTCGAACACCTCGGCGAAGGCGAGCTTCATCTCGTCGGCGAGCGCCGCCAGATGCGCCGCGGTGATCTGGTGATACTTGTCCTGAATGAGGTGGAGATATTCGATCAGCAGGTCGCGCTGCCTCGGCCGGTCGCCGAGCAGGGCCGCGATCTCGTGCAGGGCGCCGGGCTCGACCTGGCGCCCCTTCGGCGTCGGCTTGGCGCGCTTTCGCCCCTGGCCCGGATGCTCGAAGCGTCGGACCTCGGTGGCGTTCTGATTCAGCATGAGAGGCTCGCTTTCGTCGCCGACACCGGCGGACCCTTCGCAGGATAACGTGTCAACGATCCGATATCGAGGACGGTGCCAACCTCGAGACCGTGGGGCGCAACTTTGTCGCGGCCGGCACCGCCGTGACGGTGCCGGCGTTCCGTTCGATGACGCAGCGCGAAACGGGCCTGCATCAGCGAAAGATCTTCTGCAGCACTGTTTGACGACCGACATTTCCTCATTCTGAGCCGACCGCCGCAGCCACGTTCACGCTGGCTGCGGCGGTCGAGTCGAAGAACGGCGGCCGTCGGCCGTACTTCGAGACGGTCCTGGCGGACCTCCTCCGAACGAGGGTCGGAAGGTTTCAAATAGACCGCAGACCCTCAGCTCGGCTTGGCCATTTCGAAGACGTCGACCTTGTTGCTCTCGTTGCGATAGACGTAGACCGCGTGGGTCTTGGTGTCGACCGCGAGCGTGTGCATCTTCGGTTCGGACGGGATGGTGTCGACGACCTTGTTCGTGTCGAGATCGATGACGTCGACGACGCCGGACTTGTCCCCCTCGTAGGCGCGCCGCGCCGTCTCGTCGACGATGGTGGCGTCGATGGCGCCCGCCACCGGAACGGTGGCGACCACCTTGCCGGTGTCGGCGTCGATCACCAGCACCTTCTTGTCGCCGGTTCCGACGATCAGGTGATTGGTCTTGCCGTCAAAGGCGGCCGCCTTGGCCGACCCCTTGATGCCGACGTCCCAAGTGCCGAGGATCTTGCCGGTCTTGGCGTCGATCACGTCGATCATGTTGTCGTTGGGCTGATAGATCTTGTCTTTGGAGGGGACGTAGACCGCGATGTCCGGGCCGTCCTTGGCCGGGTCGGGCTGCAGCCGCATCTTGGCTTCCATCTTGAACGGCTTCTTGTCGCTGAACACGGTCGCGTCGTCGCTGTTCGAGGAGGTATAGATACGCCCCTCCTTGGACAGGAAATTGACCGTATCCGGTCCCTTCCCCTCGGGATTGAGGGTCGCCACCTTCTCGAAGGTCTTCTGATCGATCACGACGATCGTGTTCGAATCGTTGTCGGCCGCGAAGGCATACTCGCCGGCGAAGGCGATGCCGTTGCTGTTGGCCACGTCAGGAATGACATGGGCGACGGTGTTGGTCTTGGTGTCGATGACCACGACGTTGTGGTCGGGCGACTGCGAGAGCCAGACCATGCCGGTCTTGGGATTGAAGGTCGTCCAGTCGCCATGGCCGCCCTTGTCGCCGGGCAGGTCGATGGTCTTGACGAGCTTATAAGAGCTGCCGGCTGCGGCGGCCGGAACAGCAGCGGCAGCGAGAAGAGCGGCGGTGCACAAGACCGCGCGCGGCGAATAAAACATGAGTCTCTCCCTGAACTTTATTGTCCCCGGACGCCTCTGGCATCCAGCCACTATGGTATACCTCATACCAGAGATCGTCTAGGCCGGCGTTTCGGCGGGCAGGACGATCGTCGAAGCGCTTTCCGCCGCGTCGAACCGGTCCATCTGGGTTCCCGCGAGCGCCACTCGCGGGGCAGGCCGGCTCAGAGCCCGCCTGGGCTTCTCAGCGAGGCGGGGGTCTTCGGGCTGAAAGGCCAGCGCGACGATCGAACCTTCACAGCAATCCCGCGCCCCGCGCCCATTTGTACTTGGCGCCCAGGACCTCGACCGGCAGCTCGGTCGAATAGGGATAGGCCGGAATGCCGTGCAGGTAGAGGTACTCGGAGGCCTCCTCGACCTCGACGTCGCCGGCCAGCGAGGCGACCATCGGCTTCTCGATGCCTTTGGCCTTCATCTCCTCCTTCACCTCGACCATCAGCCTGGCGAAGACCATCGGCGGCGTCACGATCGTGTGCCAATAGCCGAGGATCAAGGCGTGGATGCGCGGGTCCTCGAGGCCGAGCTTCACCGTGTTCTGGTAGGTTCGGGGCGGCTCGCCGCCGGTGATGTCGACCGGGTTTCCGGCGGCCCCGAAAGGCGGGATGAACTTGCGGAAGGCAGTGTCGAGATCCTGCGGCATGCTCATCAGCGACAGGCCGTTGTCGATGCAGGCATCCGACAGCAGCACGCCGGAGCCGCCGGCACCCGTGATGATGAGGACGTTCTCGCCCTTCGGCGTCGGCATCACCGGGATGCCGCGGGCGAATTCGAGCATCTGGCGCAGCGAGCGAGCCCGGATCACGCCGACCTGCTTGAACACGTCCTCGTAGATCTTGTCGTTGCCGGCAAGCGCGCCGGTGTGCGAGGAGGCCGCCTTGGCACCGGCCGAGGTGCGGCCAGCCTTCAGCACGACGATCGGCTTCTTCTTCGATACGCGCCGCGCCGCATCCGCGAAGGCGCGTCCGTCCTTCAGGTCTTCGCAGTGCTGGGCGATGATGTTGGTGTTGGGATCCTGCTCGAAGAAGGCCAGGAGGTCGTCCTCGTCGATATCCGACTTGTTGCCGAGGCCGACGATCGCCGAGACGCCCATCTTGGCGGAGCGCGAGAAGCCGATGATCGCCATGCCGATGCCGCCCGATTGCGACGACAGCGCCGCCGAGCCCTTGACGTCGTAGGCGGTGCAGAAGGTCGCGCAGAGGTTCTCGGGCGTGTAGTAGAAGCCGTAGATGTTCGGCCCCATCAGCCGGATCCTGTACTTCTTGCCGATCTCGACGATCTCGGCCTGCAGCTCCGGCTCGTTCGCCTCGGCGAAGCCCGACGGGATCAGCACCGCGCCCGGCACCTGCTTCTCGCCGCATTCGATCAGCGCGGCGGCCACGAATTTGGCGGGAATCGCGAAGACCGCCGTATCGACGACGCCGGGCACGTCCTTGATCGACTTGTAGGCCTTGTATCCGAGGATCTCCTCGGCCTTCGGGTGGACCGGATAGATCTGCCCCTTGTAGCCGCCGTTGATGAGGTTCTTCATCACGGAATTGCCGATCTTGCCGGCCTCGGCCGAGGCGCCGATCACCGCGACCGACTTGGGCCGCATGATGCGGTTCATGGCGGTGACGATCTCGTCCTGCGAGTAGAGCGCCTTGCGCGGCTCGTAGGCGAAGTCGAGCACGATGCGGACGTCGGCCGCGATCGCGTCGGATTTGGTGGCGAAGACCGGGTTGAGGTCGAGCTCGACGATCTCGGGGAAATCGGTGACGAGCTCCGACACGCGCACGATGATGTCGGCAAGCGCGTCGCGATCGACCCCCTCGCCGCCGCGCACGCCGTGCAGCATCTCCTTGGCCTGGATGCCGTCGAGCATCGACAATGCGTCCTTTCGGGTGGCGGGCGCGAGGCGGAAGGTGATGTCCTTGAGGACCTCGACAAGCACGCCGCCGAGCCCGAACGCCACGAGCTTGCCGAACGAGCCGTCCGTGATCGAGCCGACGATCACCTCGGTGCCGCCCTTCAGCATCTGCTGAACCTGCACGCCGACGATCTCGGCGTCGGACTTGTAGCGCTTGGCATTGGCCAGAATGGTCTCGTAGCCTTTTTCGACCTCTTCTGCGCTGTTCAGCCCGACCAGCACGCCGCCGGCCTCGGTCTTGTGCAGGATGTCGGGCGACACGATCTTCGCTACCACCGGAAAGCCCATGCCTCTCGCGAGCTCGGCGGCTTCGCGCGCCGAGCGGGCGATGCCTTCCCCGGGAACCTTTATGCCGTAGGCGTCGCAGACGAGCTTGCCCTCCGGCGCGGTGAGGCTGGTGCGCCCGTCCGCCTTGACCTTGTCGAGCACCTTGCGGACGGCGTCCGTCTTGGCATTTGTACGCTCGGGCATGATGTTCCTCCGTGAAATTCGGCTTCGACGGCCGCCTGGGCGGACGGCCGTCGACCGGGCGGCAACTGCCAATCCAGCCAATCCGGTCGAGCCATGTCGACGATGCTCTGGCATTTGGCATGCCAGATCGCCGGTATGTCAAGTCCCAGTCTTGACGATTGGCATTTGGCATGCCAAAAACAACTCACCCATCGGATGGCGCGCGACAATGGACAGAGGTGACATGGTGAGCGTGCGGGCGGCGTCGCGACGGGTCAATGCCGAGACCGGCTTCCTGGTTCAGCGCATTGCACCGGAGGCGAGTTTCAAGAGCAAAGCCTATGCGGCGCTCAAGGACGCGATCCTGCGGATGGATATTTATGCGTCGTCTGAGCCGATGATGCTGGATGAACGTGCGCTCTCGGATCGTCTCGGCATCAGCCGGACCCCGATCAGGGAAGCGGTGGCGATGTTGGAGCAGGACGGATTTTTGCGCACCGTTCCGCGGCGCGGCATCCTGGTCGTCAAGAAAACGAAGGTCGAAGTCGTCGAGATGATCCAGGCCTGGGCTGCCTTGGAGGCTATGGCGGCGCGGCTCATCACCCAGGTCGCCAGCATCGAGGATATCTCGGCGCTGCGCAATTTTTTCGCGGGATTTTCACCGGACCATCCGCCCGAGACGGATATCCAGGTCTATTCCGACGCCAATATCGCCTTCCATCAGTCGTTGATCTCGCTCAGCGGCTCACAGGTACTGGTCGACATGACGGACAGCATTCTCATGCACGTGCGTGGCTTCCGCAAGCTGACCATCGGCCGCCAGGAGCGCATCAGCCGCTCGCTGCCGGAGCACTACGCGATGATAGGCGCGCTCGAATCGCGCGACACGGAGCAGGCCGAAAAACTCGCGCGCGACCACACGCTGGGACTTGCGGCTTATGTCAATGCCCACGGGCACGAGCTCTTCGACTGAACCACCCCTCGACAAGAATCGGTCAAGAATCAGGGAGACGAAATGATGCTGAATACCGCCGCACCGGCCGGCACCCCGCACAACGTCGACGCCGATGCCGATGCCTTCGATGCGCAGCCCGACCTGACCGACGGCTTCCATCTTGTCATCGACGCGCTCAAGCTCAACGGCATCAGGACGATCTATGGCGTGCCCGGCATCCCGATCACGGACTTCGGCCGCATGGCCCAGGCCGAAGGCATTCGCGTCATTTCGTTCCGGCATGAGCAGAACGCCGGCAATGCCGCCGCGATCGCCGGCTTTCTGACGCAGAAGCCCGGCATCTGCCTCACGGTGTCGGCTCCCGGCTTCCTCAACGGCCTGACGGCGCTGGCCAATGCCACCACCAATTGCTTCCCGATGATCCTGATCTCGGGCTCGTCCGAGCGGGAGGTCGTCGACCTGCAGCAGGGCGACTACGAGGAGATGGACCAGCTCGCCGTCGCCAAGCCGCTCTGCAAGGCAGCCTTCCGGGTGCTGCATGCGGCCGATATCGGCATCGGCGTGGCGCGCGCCATCCGCGCCGCCGTGTCGGGCCGTCCGGGCGGCGTCTATCTCGATCTGCCGGCCAAGCTCTTCGGCCAGGTGATCGAGGCGGAGGCTGGCGCCAGGTCGCTGGTCAAGGTCGTCGACCCGGCCCCGGCCCAGCGTCCGGCTCCGGCCGCGGTCAAGCGTGCCCTCGATGTTCTGAAAGGTGCCAAGCGCCCGCTGATCATTCTCGGCAAAGGCGCCGCCTATGCCCAGGCCGACGATCAGATCCGCGCCCTGGTCGAGAAGAGCGGCATTCCGTTCCTGCCGATGAGCATGGCCAAGGGCCTTTTGCCCGACACGCATCCGCAATGCGCCGGCGCGGCCCGCTCGACGGTCCTCAAGGACTCCGACGTCGTGCTGCTGATCGGCGCGCGCCTCAACTGGCTCCTGTCGCACGGCAAGGGCAAGAGCTGGGGCGAGCCGGGATCGAAGCGGTTCATCCAGGTCGACATCGAGCCCAGGGAGATGGACTCGAACGTCGGGATCGTCGCGCCGCTGATCGGCGACATCGGCTCCTGCGTCGCGGCGCTCGTCGAGGGCATCGATGGCCAGTGGGCGGCCCCGCCGGCCGACTGGACCGGCGCCGTCAAGGCCAAGAAGGACGACAACATCGCCAAGATGGCGCCACGGCTGATGAACAATTCGGCGCCGATGGACTTCCACGGCGCGCTCGGCGCGCTGCGCACCATCGTCAAGGAGCGGCCGGACGCGATCCTCGTCAACGAAGGCGCCAACACGCTCGATCTGGCGCGCGGCATCATCGACATGTATCAGCCGCGCAAGCGCCTCGACGTCGGCACTTGGGGCGTCATGGGCATCGGCATGGGGTTCGCCATCGCGGCCGCCATCGAGACCGGCAAGCCCGTGCTCGCGATCGAAGGCGACAGCGCCTTCGGCTTCTCCGGCATGGAGGTCGAGACGATCTGCCGGTACAAGCTGCCGGTCTGCATCGTCGTCTTCAACAATGACGGCATCTATCGCGGCACCGACGTCAATCCCACGGGCGGGCCGGACGTCGCGCCGACGGTCTTCGTGAAGGGCTCGCGCTACGACAGGATGATGGAAGCCTTCGGCGGCGTCGGCGTGCATGTGACGACGCCCGACGAGCTGAAGCGCGCGGTGAACGAGGCGATGGACTCCGGCAGGCCGACGCTCGTCAACGCGGCGATCGACCCGGCAGCCGGCAGCGAGAGCGGCCGCATCGGCAACCTCAATCCGCAAAGCAAGCTTCGCAAGAAGCCGGCGCAATAGCAGCCGGTTCTCCGGAACAACGAGCGGCCTGTTCTCGACGGAGCAGGCCGGGGTGAAAGAAACTCTGACCTACGTCGGGAGGATATCATGAGCAAGGCACTGGACGGCGTCCGTATTCTCGATTTCACTCATGTCCAGTCGGGTCCGACCTGCACGCAGCTGCTGGCCTGGTTCGGCGCCGACGTGATCAAGGTCGAGCGCCCCGGCATCGGCGACATCACGCGCGGCCAGCTGCGCGACATCCCGAACGTGGACAGCCTGTATTTCACCATGCTGAACCACAACAAGCGCTCGATCACGCTCGACACCAAGAACCCCACCGGCAAGGAAGTCCTGACCGAACTGATCAAGACCTGCGACGTGCTGGTCGAGAACTTCGGCCCCGGCGTGCTCGACCGCATGGGCTTTCCCTGGGAGAAGATCCACGCCATCAACCCCAAGATGGTGGTCGCCTCGATCAAGGGCTTCGGCCCGGGTCCCTTCGAGGATTGCAAGGTCTACGAGAACGTCGCCCAATGCACGGGTGGCGCAGCGTCGACGACCGGGTTCGACGATGGGCCGCCGGTGGTGACCGGCGCGCAGATCGGCGATTCCGGAACCGGGCTGCATCTGGCGCTCGGCATCGTGACCGCGCTCTACCAGCGCACCCAGACCGGCCAAGGCCAGCGCGTCACGGCCGCCATGCAGGACGGCGTGCTCAACCTCTGCCGGGTGAAGATGCGCGACCAGCAGCGCCTGGCGCACGGGCCGCTGAACGAATATCCGCAGTTCGGCGAGGGCAAGGAATTCGGCGACGCGGTGCCGCGCGCCGGAAACGCCTCGGGCGGCGGCCAGCCGGGCTGGATCCTCAAGTGCAAGGGGTACGAGAGCGACCCCAACGCCTATATCTACTTCATCACCCAGGCGCCGGTGTGGGACAAGATCTGCCGGGTCATCGGCAAGGAGGAATGGATCACCGATCCCGATTACGCCAAGCCCGCCGCCCGGCTGCCCCGGCTGAAGCAGATCTTCGATACGATCGAAGCCTGGACGATGACCAAGACCAAGTTCGAGGTCATGGACATCTGCAACCCGCTCGACATCCCGTGCGGCCCGATCCTGTCGATGAAGGAGATCGCCGAGGATCAGTCGCTGCGCGCCACCGGCACGCTGGTCGAGGTGGACCACCCCGAGCGCGGCAAGTATCTGTCGGTGGGCAACCCGATCAAACTGTCGGACAGCCCGACCGTCGTGACCCGCTCGCCGTTGCTCGGCGAGCACACCGACGAGATCCTCCGTCAGGTGCTGAAGTTCCCCGACCAAAAGGTTGCGGCGATCCACGCCTCGGGCGCGGTCGACCCGCCGACGCGCGCCGCCGCGGAATAGGCGCTGCGCTCGGGCGGTAGTGGACAAGTCTACGGATCGGCCGATGATGGTCGACAATACTGACGCAGCCGCATTGCAGCAATTCGATGCTGCAATGCACAATACGGTAGATCCAGGGAGGACGAATAGGGACGTGCGAGCGAGTCCCTGGCGTCCTTTTGCCGGCCTTCGTGAAATTAGGCCTTGTGTTGCATGTGGTATGCCAGATATATTGATGCCAGAAGACACAAGATAGTGTTACGGCCGTAGAGGAGGACCGCATGACCATGAGAGCGACCACCGTCGAGGGCGGATTGCCGGTCAATCGATGGGCCCAGCTTGTCATTGGCGTCGTCTGCATGGTGCTCATCGCCAACATGCAGTACGGCTGGACTCTGTTCGTTCATCCGATGGCCAAGGCCAATAATTGGGACGTGGCCGGCATCCAGGTGGCGTTCAGCATCTTCATCGCGCTCGAGACCTGGCTCACGCCGGTCGAGGGCTGGCTCGCCGATACGCTCGGGCCGCATCGCGGGCCGAAGCTGGTGGTCGCCGTCGGCGGCTTGCTGGTCGCGCTCGGTTGGATCATCAATTCGGCGGCCGGCTCGCTGTCGATGCTCTATCTCGGCGCCGCGGTCTCGGGGGTCGGCGGCGGTGCGGTCTATGCGACCTGCGTCGGCAACGCCGTCAAGTGGTTTCCGGATCGGCGTGGCCTCGCGGTCGGCATTACGGCCGCGGGCTATGGTGCGGGCGCGGTCCTGACGGTCATTCCGATCCGGATGATGATCGCGGCCATTGGCTATGCCTCGACCTTCTTCTGGTTCGGGCTGATCCAGGGCCTCGTCGTGTTCTTCGTCGCCTGGATGCTCAAGGCGCCGCTGCCGGGCGAAGTGCCGCCGGCGACCCAGGTGAAGGTCCTCCAATCGAAGAACAGCAGCACGCCGCGTCAGATGCTCGCCTCGCCGGTGTTCTGGCTGCTCTACGTCATGTTCGTGATGGTCTCGGCCAGCGGCCTGATGGCGACCGCTCAGATTGCCCTGATCGCCAAGAGCTACAACGTCGCCGACAGCGTGATCCTGTTCGGCGCCTCGACCCTGACGGTCGCACTCATCGTCGATGGGATCGCAAACGGCGGGGCGCGGCCGTTCTTCGGCTGGGTCTCCGATCAGATCGGGCGCGAATACACCATGGCCATCGCGTTCGGCCTCGGCGGCATCGCCTACTGGCTGCTGAGCACGCTCGGGGCGAACCCTTGGGGCTTCGTCATCTGCGCGGCACTGATCTTCTTCACCTGGGGCGAGATCTTCAGCCTGTTCCCGTCGACTTGCACCGACATCTTCGGGCCGAAATACGCCACCACCAACGCCAGCTTCCTCTATACGGCCAAGGGCCTGTCGGCCTTCCTCGTCCCCCTGGCCAACGTGCTCAAGGCCCACACCGGCAGCTGGCACATGGTGTTCGTGGTCGCGGCGATCATGAACTTCGTGGTCGTGGCCCTGGCGTTGTTCGTGCTCCGGCCGATGCGACTGTCGGCGAAGGCGGCCGAGCCGCTGGTCGGTCACCCGGCCGAGTGACGCGGGCTTTCGGCTGAACGTGTCGAGTCGAGGGCTGCCGCCGATGTCGCGGCAGTCCTGACGCCTGTCTCGGGCCGTCCCGGCGCGAGCAGCCCGCCGCACATCGTTTGACAAAAGACCTCGGCGCGGTCGCCTGCCATCTCTCCACCCGGAGACCGGACTTCGCGGTTACGGCTCAGGCGACCCTGCGGCTTGAGGGTCAGCGAGGCACGATGAAGATCTGCATCTTTGGCGCCGGAGCCATCGGGGGCTATCTCGCGGCCGAGCTGGCGCTGGCGGGCTGCGAGGTCTCGGTGGTCGCAAGAGGCGCCCAGCTCCAGGCGATCAGGGAACGCGGCCTGCTGCTGCTTATCGACGGTACGGAAAAGCGGGCCGAGGTCGCGGCGAGTGACGATCCCTCGGAATTGGGGCCGCAGGATTTCGTGATCTGCGCCCTCAAGGCGCATCAGGCCTGCGAGAACGCGCCGCGGTTCGCGCCGTTGCTGGGGCCGGAAACCGCCGTCGTCACGGCCATGAATGGAATTCCGTGGTGGTATTTCTACAAGGATGGCGGACCCTTCGAGGGACGCCACCTCGACTCCGTCGATCCCGGTCGGCGGCAATGGGACCTCATCGGCCCGGACCGGGCGATCGGCTGCGTGGTCGATCCGGCCTGCGAAGTGATCCGCCCCGGCGTCATCGAGCATAACGAGTTCAAGCGGTTCACCATCGGCGAACCCGACGGAACCCGCTCGAAACGGATCCTCGCTCTTGCCGAAGCCATGACCGCGGCGGGTTTCGATGTCCCGATCCGCGACCGGATCCGCTGGAACATATGGCTGAAGCTGTGGGGCAACGTCTGCTTCAACCCGATCGCCGCCCTGACCCATGCGACGCTCGACCGCATCACGTCCGAGCCCGGCCTCCGGGCGATCTGCACCGCGGCGATGCACGAGGCCAGAACGGTGTCCGAAGCGCTCGGCATCGAGATTCCGGACGACATGATGGACCGGCGATTGGCCAAGGCCGGCGTCGTCATCGGCCACAAGATGTCCATGCTGCAGGACCTCGAGCGCGGCCGCGCGATGGAGATCGACGCGCTTGTCGCGGCCGTGCAGGAACTTGCCCGCCTGACGGAGGTTCGCACGCCGACCATCGACGTGCTTCTGAGCCTCGTGCAGGAGCGCGCCCGCCAGGCGGGCCTCTACGGGACCATGGGCACCGCGGCCCACTGACGTTCCGTCAAGCCTTCTGAAACGATCGTCGACGGGCTCCGGAACTCGAAGCCCGAGTCATCTTATTGGCATTTGACATCTGGCATTATGTATACCAGAATGGCTTTCGGATCAGATTCCCAGTTCGATAGACGTGTCCAGGGAGGCGATGATGAGGGTCGAGGAAGTCCTTCGCGGCAAGGGGACGCGGATCATCACGGTCGACATGAACGAAACCGTGGCGGTCGCCATCGAGCTCTTGAACCGCGAGGGGATCGGCGCCCTGGTGGTCAAGGATGTCGTCCATACCGAGGGCAATACGGTCGTCGGCATGTTTTCTGAACGCGACGTGGTGCGCGCCCTCGCGGCTCATGCGGCGGCGGCCCTCAAGATGCGGGTGGCGGCCTTCATGTCGATGAAGGTGATCGCGTGCGGACCGAGGGATGCGCTCGACGATGTCCGCCAGCTCATGAGCGCGAACAATATCCGCCACGTGCCGGTGCTCGACGATTTCACCCTGATCGGGATCATAAGCGTCCGGGATCTGATCGGGGTGCTGGAGGCGGATCCCGCTGCCGCGCCGACGCTTTTTGCGAGTTCGGGGCGGGCGGGGACGCATGAGAGAGCGAGGGCTCCGCTCGCCTGACCGGGCTGGGGGATAAGCGAACACCCGTCTGGAGTCACACCGTCGATACCTGCGCCGCCGCCGGGCCCACCGATCCGGCACGATGCCATCTCGGCCGCGAGGCGCATGCGTTAGCGTCGGCCGGGTGCGGCCAGATATGCCGCGATCACGGCTCCGCCGCCGCAGGCCGCGAGGGCCAGGAAGGCGGTGCCCGACCCGTAGCGCTCGGCCAGGGCGCCGCCGAGTGCGGTCGAGAGGGACGCGCCGATGCCCGTCGCGACGCCAAGCAGGCCGAGGCAGAGATTGAAGCTGTTGGTGCCGCGGGTTAGGTCGGCCGCGACGAGAGGCACCACGGTGCCGAAAGCCGCCGCGCCCAGACCGTCGAGGGCCTGCACGGCGATGAAGGGTGCGGGCGACGACACGAGCGCGAGCATCAGGGCGCGCAGCGGCACCGCCGCGAAGCCGATGGCCAGGACGATGCGTGGACCGCGGCGGTCCGCCGCGCGGCCGACGGCGGGCGAGATCAGGGCCACGACGGCCTGGGGCACGAGCACGGCGCCCGCCACGGCGAGGTTCGTCGCGGCGCCGAAGCTCTGCGCCAGATGGGCCGAGGCCAGCGGCAGGAGCGCCGCATTGCCGAAGTGGAACAGGGTCACGCAGCCCGCGAAGCCAAGCACCGCCGGACGCCGAAGCAGAGCTCGGAGATCCGTCCATGCGCCCGCCAGCCCCCATCCTCGGGAGACGGCGGTTTTCGCAGCCTCGCTCTCGTCCAGCGGATCGATCTGCCGCAACGCCACCAAGCCGGGCAGCATGAATCCCGCTGTGAGCCAGAACACGGCGCGCGGCGACAACCAGGTGCCCGCCGCGCCCAGAAGGGCCGCGGCGGCGCCGTTGCCGATCGCAGCGAAACGCGCGTTGCGGCCGAGCCGCGAGCCCAGCCCGACGCGACCCACCACCGCGAGGCTCACGGCCGCGACGGCAGGCCCCAGCATGGCGCTGCCGAAGCTGTGCGCCACCTCGGCGCCGATCACGGAGAGGCTCGAACTCGACAGCGCGAAGAGCAGCGCCGCACCTCCGACGACCAGGCAAGCGGCCGCCGCGGCGATGCGCTTGTCGGCCAATCTGTCGACCAGGGCGCCCCCCGGCAGCTGGCTCACGAGCGCGGCGAGCGACCCGACGCTCAGCGCCCGCCCGATCTCGCCGTCGCTCCAGCCGGAGGTCGCGAGATAGACCGCAATGAACGGGCCGAAACCGGTCTGAACGTCGGCGATGAAGAAGCTCAGGGCATCGAGCGCAAAGCGGCTACGGCGGTTATCCATGCGTCCTGGCGCTCTCCGCCGTGAGCCCTGGCGTCATGTCCCGGACGGGCAATGACCCCGACGATGTACGTCCGGCGAGGCGATGAGGTTCGGTCGCTCCGGGAATTCAGCATGCCGCCCGCGTCCGCACCGGGCGCGTCCTCTCAGGAGACCTGGCCGGTCGTGGCGCGGACGATCGCGCTCTGAGCCTGCTCGATGCCTTCCTTGGCCTCGTCGAGCTCGTCCCGAGCCTCGTTGAGCTCGACGCCGACGGCGCCTTGGGCCAGCCTCGCGAAGGCGCCCTTGACCTGCTCGAGCTCGGATTCGTTGAGGTCCTCGAGGGACAGGAGCTTGTTGCGGGCGTCCTGGTTCACCCGGATCAGCTCGTCGAGCTTGAGCTGGATCGCGGTCGAGTCGCGGTTCTGCGCGTGCTGGAGCAGGAACACCATCAGGAAGGTGACGATCGTGGTCCCCGTGTTGATGACGAGCTGCCACGTGTCGGAGAACCGGAACACCGGCCCCGAGGCGCCCCACACGACGACCACCAGGCATGCCAGCGCGAATGTCGAGCCCCTCCCCATCTGGCGGGCGGTCCACTGCGCCGCAGCGGAAAAGGCATTGGTCAACCGGATCACGTCTATGATCTACCGTGCGATGAAAGCCGCGCCTCGAAAGTCGCGCCGCATCCGGCAGGATATCATCGCAATTCTCTACAACAGTGAAACAATGCCGGAATGGAGGTCGTAAAAGGCCGCCGCCACCTTGATCTTGCGGTCGCCGATCAGCCCGCCGATCACCGGCGAGGCGGTCGCCAGGAGGTTGGCCTGGATCCTGGCATTGGTCCTGGCAACGGCGTCGATATCGGGACCCGATTGCTCGACCGCTCCGCGCAGGTAAGGATAGAGGCCGCTGATCTGTCCGGGAACCGACTGCCCGGCGATCGCGGCTTTCGCGGCGCCGCAATTCGAATGAGCCATGACGACGATCGCCTTGGTCCCCAAGACCGCGGCGCCGTATTCGAGGCTCGCGATCATGTCGTTCGTCGCCACGTTCCCGGCGACCCGCGTGACGAATATATGCCCGATGCTCTGATCGAAGATCAGCTCGGTCGGTACCCTCGAGTCGGCGCATGACAACACGGCCGCGAATGGAGCTTGCTTGGCTGCGGTGTTCTGCTTGAGGATGGCCAGATCTTCGTCGAAAGAGGTCATACGCTTGTCGACGAACCTTCGATTGCCGGCCATCAGCTGATCGAGCGCCGCATCGGGACTGAGTTCGCTTTGAGCGCGAGCCCGGTGCGAAAAGCCCACGATTGCCGCGCCGATCATCCCTTGGAGTATGTGGCGGCGGGTCGCCGGGTTCGGCGAGAGGCTGGTTGTGCTCCGACCTTCGCCGCAAGAGCAGCCGATCGCAGCATGGGAAGAAAGGCATCCGCGGCAGTCCATCGATTGATCCCTCCGTGCAGCCACCTCGGCTCGTGCGGCTGTGTCGCCGATCTGCCGACCCTCCTCGACCTTGCGGACCGCTGTTTGATAGCCTCCGCCGCATCGAACGCCTGCGTCCCATCTTGCTCCACGACATGGCGAAACTGAACGGGGCGCAGCCCGATATTGGGGCATGATGCCGAAAAGTGCGAGGACGTTCTCGGACAGGGCGTGAGGCTTCCTCTCGGGACCGCGAACGCTGGCCGCACAGACCCGCAGCAAGAACGGAGGCGGTTCGCAGAGCTTGCCGACAGCCTGGCGGATACGAAACGGCGCGCCGCCACCCAGATCGAGGCTCTGTGGCGCCGGATCGAGCAAGAGATGACGCGGGGTGCGAGCCTAGACCATGAGCTTCGCGGCGTCCGTGAACGACTGGCCGAGGCGCTTCGTCCGAAGCTCGCGGTTCAATGAGGGCTCGATCGGCCGACGGCCGCTTTCAGCTGATGCGTCCAATAGACGATCTGCGCCGGCACTTTTCCCAGTTTGCCGCCCGCATAGGGCAAGCCGAAGGCTTCGAAGAGCCGCCATGTCTCGTCGCCGTCGACGATGGCGCGCGCGATCAGGCGGCCGACCGCCGTGGTGAGCGTGACCCCCAAGCCGCCGAATCCGGTCGCGTACCAGACGTCGGGTTCGACCTGGCCGATCACCGGCAGCTTGTGGCGGGTGAACGGCATCAGGCCGCCCCAGGCGACATCGACCTCGACGTCGCGAAGCGCCGGGTAGAACCCCACCATGTCCCGTTTGAGGATCTTGGCGATGCGCGCGGGACGCGGCTCCCAGGCCAGAACCCGCCCGCCCCAGAGGATGCGCGTGTCGGCGAGCGGCCGGTAATAGTTGACGCCGACCTGATTGTCGAAGATCGCATAGGGAACCCGGATCGCGTCCTCCAGATGGTCTCCGAGCGGCTCGGTGGCCATGACGAAGGTGGCGATCGGGATCGTGCCGCCCGACACCGAGGATTGCAGGCCGTCGATATAGCCGCCGCAGGTGATCACGATCCGGTCGGCCGTGATGCGCCCCCTCGCCGTGCGGACCTGCTTTCGTCCCTTGACCGATGTCAGGCTCGCGGCGGGCGTGGTCTCGAAGACATGGACGCCCTTGTCCGCGCAGGCCCGCGCCAAGCCGCAGGTCAGGTTCAAGGGATGAACCGCGAACGTGCTCGGAATGAACAGCGCGTCCGAATAGCGTTCCGTCGACAGAGCCTGCCGGACCCGATCGCCCGACCAGCGATCGTAGTGGAGGTCGAAATTCCTGGCCATGACGTCGCGAATCTGGACGAGGTCGTCGCCGAGCCCGGCAACATTGCACCGGAGCGCGCCCTCCTGCAGCGGGCCGCAGTCGATGGCATAATCGTCGATCCGCTGGCGAACCAGCCTGTGACCTTCGCGCGCGATCCGCTGGAAGGCGCGAGCCGTATCCAGGCCGAAGCGCTCGGCCAGAGCGATATAGCCCCCCGGAAAGGCCTCGGACGCGAAGCCGCCGTTGCGTCCCGAGGCGCCCCAGCCGATCCGCCGGCCCTCGATCAACGCGACCTTGCGGCCCCGCTCCGCGAGATCGAGCGCCGTGGCGCAACCGGCGAGGCCGCCGCCGATCACGACCGTCTCGACGTCGAGATCGCCATCGAGAGCCGGATAGGTTCGCGTTTCCTTGAGCGTGCGCGCGTAATAGCTGTCGATATGGGTCGTCATCGCTGCCTCTCGCCGGCCGGCGCGCTACTGCGTCGCGCCGAGGCCCGGCGCAGGTCGATGTCTCAGCCCCGCGCCGGGTCGTGGATGGCGTAGAACTTGCGGGTCGGCTCGACCGTCTCCCAGATGCCCTTGAATCCGTTCGGGATGAGGAACGTGTCGCCGCGCCGGTAGGTCTCGGCATGGCCGGCCTCGTCGATCAGCCGCACCACGCCCTCGAGAATGACGCAGAGCTCGTCCGTCCGATAGTGGACCTCCGACCGGCCGGGCCGACTGGCCCAGAAGCCGCTTCTGAAGCCGCCGGTCGAATCGCCGTACCATTGCTTCGTCGTCGTCGGCGACGAAGGATCGGGCACGGCGTCGGTATCGAAGCGGATCGGCTTCACGGCGTCCGTCGTGTTTCGCATGGTGCTTTCCCCGGTTCGCGGCGCAGGCCGCACGATCCCGCCTCAGCGGAGAAGCCGCGTCCAGATCTTGTCGCGCAGATCGAGCGCGGCCTTGGAACATTCCTTGATCGGCCGGAACAGCGCCATCGTCTCCTTGGAGACGTTCACGGCCGGATCGTCCCGCAGGCTGGCGTCGAGGAACTGTTCCGATCCGGTGATAGTGTTGTTATAGCCCGTGAAGTTCGTGGCTTCGGCGGCGTTCTTGGGGTCGAGCATCCAGTTGATGAAGGTCTTCGCATTCTCGATGTTGCCGGCACCCTTCGGCACGACGAAATTGTCGCCCCACAGGTTGACGCCTTCCTTCGGGAACACATAGGCGACGGTCGGAAGCTTCTTGTGCGCGCGGTGGAAGGATCCGTTCCACATCAGTTCCATCGCCACCTCGCCGCTGGCGACCCGGTCGACGGTTCCCTCGGCGTTGTAGACCTTGACGGCCGGTTTCTGCTTTTCGAGCAATTCGAGGATCTTCTGTCCTTCCTTGGGGTCCGCGGTGCAATAGTCGTAGCCGAGGTAGTAGGCCGCTGCCCCGATGACCTCGCCTTCGTCCTTCAGCATGCCGATCTTGCCGACGAATTCCGGCCGCGGCTCGAAGAGCTCCTTCCAGCTATCGTCGATCTTGCCGCCTGGAACCTTCGCCGTGTCGTAGGCGATGGCCGTCGTTCCCCACATGTAGGGCGCCGAATAGGCCCGTTGCGGATCGAAGTCGGGCTTGTCGAAGGGGGCGCGGACATTCTTGAAGTTCGGCATCGCGTTCGCGTCGATCTTCAAGACGAGGCCGTCGCGGATCATGGTCTGGACGGTCGGCCCGGACGGCACCGCGACGTCGTAGCCGCTGCCGCCGGCCTGGATCTTCGCCAGCATCGACTCGTTGGTGTCATAGGTGTCGAGCGTGACGGCGATGCCGGTCTCCTTTTCAAAGCGCTTGAGGAGATCGGGCGGCATGTAGTTGGACCAGTTGAAGAGCACGAGCTGCTTCGACTGGGCCAGCGCGGGGCCTTGTGGCGCAACGGCCGCGGCCACGACCAGAAGACCTGCAAGAACGTGACGTCTCATCCTGGTTCCCTCCTTTGCGGCTCGGCTACTGGACGCGGCGGCCGAGCAGATACGACATCGTCAGAAGCGCGACCGACACGGCGATGAGCACGGTCGAAATGGCATTGACCGCCGGCGTGATCCCCATGCGGACCATGCTGAAGACGTAGACCGGCAGCGTGGTCGATCCCGGCCCGGAGACGAAATAGCTGACCACCACGTCACCCAGCGAGCCGATGAAGGCGAGCATCGCGCCGGACACGATCCCGGGCCAGATCAGCGGAAAGATGATGCGCCGGAAGCTCGCCCAGGGCGGCGCGTAAAGATCGGACGCCGCCTCCGCGAGGGACGGATCCAGGCCTTCCAGGCGCGCCCTGATGGGCAGATAGGAGATCGGGATCGCGAAGATCGAATGCGCCAGGACGAGGCTGACGAGACCCAGCGGAATGCCGACCGCCACGAACAGGAGAAGGATGGCGATCGCGGCGACGATATCGGGAACGATCAGCGGCAGCCCGAGCGTCGCCTCGACGGCGCCCTGACCTTTGAACCTTGTCTTCGAGGTCGCGAGCGCCGCCATGATCGCGATCGTGGTTCCGACCGTGGTCGCGACCGTCGCCACGATCAGCGAGTTCCGGAGCGAGCGAAGCATGTCGGCATCCGCCGCGACGACGCCATACCAGCGGGTGCTGAAACCGCCCCAGCGCGCCAGTGCCGAATCGTTGCCGTTGAAGGAGAGCACGACGAGCACGATGATCGGCACATAGAGATAGGCCAGAACCAGGAAGGCCGCCGGGCGTGCTCCCGGAAACCGCCAAAGCCCTGTGGCCTCGCTCACGACGCCACCTTCCCGGCGCGCCGATAGCGCAGCGCATGCAGCCAGAGGGCGATGAGGATCAGGCCGAGCAGCACGAAGGCGAGAGCCGAACCGAACGGCCAGTTGCGGGACTGTCCGAACTGCTGCTGGATGAGGCTTCCGATCATCATCGATTTGGCACCGCCGAGCAGCTCGGGGCTGATGAAAGCGCCGAGGCAGGGCACGAAGACGAGGATGAGGCCGCCGGTGATGCCCGGCATGGCGAGCGGCAGAATGATGCGTTGCATCGCCCTGATGCGATTGGCGCCGAGGTCGAAGGCGGCCTCGATATAGCGCCGGTCGATCTTCTCCATGCTGACGTAGATCGGCAGGATCATGTAGGGGAGAAACGAATAAACGAGGCCGATGCCGGTTGCGAGCGGCGTATAGAGAAGGTCGAGGGATTCGGTCCGCAGATGCAGGCCGATCAGAACCCAGTCGACGACGCCGCCGTTGCGCAGCATCAGCACCCAGGAATAGTTCCGGACCAGCAGATTGGTCCAGAACGGAACGGTGACGATGAACAGCAGGAGGGTGCGACGGCTCGGTGGCTGAAACGCCATCCACAGCGCGGTCGGTACGGCGAGAACCAGCGTGGAGACCGCCGTGATCGCGGCCAGACCGATCGAGCGCAGGAAGATGCGGATATAGTCGGTGTTGATCACGAGGTTGTCGGCGAGATCGCGTTCGAACAGGAACTGCACATAGGCGTCGATCGAATGCCGGGTCCAGATCACGCCGCCATCGGCACCCCGCTGCAGGGTCGACACGAAGGCCATGAAGCCGAGCGGCACGATGAACAGCAGCCCGATCGTCAGCAGGGCCGGAAGCAGGAGGGACACGCGCTGCGCTTGCGGCCTCATGCGCTCAGCACCCGGATCGCATCCCGGGGAAGCGCGATGCTGACGGCATCGCCGCGACTGAACCGCGGCCTTGCACCCGTGCGGTTCTGCTCGCAGACGCGGAAGCGGTCGCCTTGCTGAAGCACGACGTGATAGGTCGTGTCGGTTCCCTCATAGACCACCTGGTCCACGCTGCCCGGCAGCAAGCCGCCGTCACGCCCCTCGAGCACCGTCCGCTCCGGCCTGATGACGAGCGTCACGGTCTGGCCGACCGCCCCTCCATCCGCGGCGTCCAGTTCGATCCCGGAGGCGATCCGGTAGCGTCCGGGACCGATCTTCTCGGCCTCGACGAGGTTCGTCTCGCCGATGAAATCCGCCACGAAGCGCGCGGTCGGGCGCTCGTAGATCTCCTCGGGCGAGCCGATCTGGAGAATGCGGCCGCCGCTCATCACGGCGATGCGATCCGACATGGTCAGCGCCTCATGCTGATCGTGCGTGACGAACACGAAGGTGATGCCGACGTCGCGCTGCAGCCGCTTCAATTCGAGCTGCATGCCGGTCCGCAGCTTCTGGTCGAGCGCGGACAAGGGTTCGTCGAGGAGGAGCACGCGCGGTCCGGGCGCCAACGCCCGCGCGAACGCCACCCGCTGCTGCTGCCCGCCGGACAGTTGGGCCGGCATGCGGGCCTCCATGCCCTCGAGGCGAACCAGCGCCAGCATCTCGCGGACACGGGCGGCGACCTTGTCCTTCGGATGGCCGCTCATCTCCAGGCCGAAGGCGATGTTCCGTGCGACCGACATGTGCGGGAAGACGGCGTAGCTTTGGAAGACGGTGTTGACCGGCCGACGGTAGGCCGGAAGCCCGTCGAGCCTCTGGCCATGAACCGAGATGGAACCGCTGTCCTGCGTCGAGAACCCGGCGATCGAGCGCAAAAGCGTCGTCTTCCCGCACCCCGACGGCCCGAGCAGCGTGAAGAACTCGTTGGGCCGGATCGCCAGGTCGACGTTGTCCAGGGCTCTCACCGGACCATAGGTCTTCACCAGCCCTCGGCACTCAACGGCGGCCTGATGGTCCGCCGACCGACGAACCGGCGCGGCGACATCCAGCTCTCTGGACGGTATGTCCGCCACATGTGCCGCTGTCACGATCCCTCCCGTGGTCCGGATCCACGACCCTGGTTGCGATTGGCCTTAAATTGGCACGGAAGAGACCGGCTCGAAAGCATAAATTTCCATAAGCTTGCGCTCGTCTCCCTCTCACCTGGCTCGCCGTTGCGGCACGCCATATTGCGGATGCTCCGGTGGTCCTGTATCTGAATTGGTGCAAAAGATCGCCGAAGCCGCCGTCGAGAAGTCCGTGCCCGAAAGCCTCCGCGCCACATCTCTCGGTCCCTCGCGGAACATGCGCGTACGGGCGCGCCAGCAGGCGGACCAGGTCTATGCGTTCCTCGAACGGCACATCGATCAAGGCCGGATCAGGCCGGGAGACAGGATCGCGACGGAGCGCGAATTGGCCGAGCAGTTCGGCGCGTCGCGAAGCGTCGTGCGCAGCGCGCTTGCCGAGCTCCACAAGGCCGGCAAGATCGTCAGGCGCGTCGGTCACGGCACCGTCGTCCAGCCGCCGCCCGCCGCGCGCTCGCGGCCGGAGCCGTTCACGCTGCTCGACACGAGCCCGGCCGAACTGCTGGATTTCCGGATTGCGCTCGAGCCCGGTCTCGCCGAGGCCATCGCGCTCAACGCCAGCGACCGCGACCTCAAGCTCATCCTCGATTGCCTGGATGAGGGCGATGGCGCCGACGGGCTCGAGCAATGGGAGCGCTGCGATCGCTCCTTCCACCTCAGCCTCGTGGCCGCCTCCCACAACAGGCTGGCCGTCGGCGTCTATGAGGCCGTGATCGGGATCCGGCACGAATGGGCATGGCTGAAGACCAAGCAGGGCCATACGACCGCGACCCTCTGGCAAGGCTATCAGGATGACCATCGCCGGATCGCGGCCTTGCTGGTCGCCCGCGACGCCGCTCGAGGCGCCGAGGCGATCCGCGACCATCTGTGCAAGGTCCGCAGCAAGATGCTGGGCCCGTGAGGCCTCGCGTCCCGTCGACGCCAGGGCTCATGCCAGCCTGTGCCAATCGGATCTAAGCCGGCAGATCGGGACCCGACGGTCCCGGCGGCAGCGCGGAGGATGATCCGAACACGGTCGTCTCATGGGCGCGCCAGTTGAGCCAGACGGGCGCTCCGGGCGCCAGTTCCAGGCTCGACGCGAGGCGGCTTTTTCGGACCGTGATCGGCCCGGCGCCCGTGCGCACCGTCAGCCGGATGCTGGCGCCCAGGAAATCGCACCAGTCCACCGTGCCGGCCAGATGGTTTTCGACCGAGGGATCCGGAGCTCCGCCGACCTCGATCGCCTCCGGCCGGACCATCACGACCGCTCGACCCGTGCGGACCTGCGGGCGCGCGCCGGCCCGAACCTGGACCTCCGGCAGGCCATCCGGACGCAAGATCGTCTCATCGCCCGCGCATTCCACCACGCCGGCCAGGAAATTCGACTCGCCGAAGAAGCCGGCGACGAAGCGCGTCTCCGGCCGCATGTACACGTCGGCCGGCGTGCCGAGCTGCTGGACCCGGCCATCGGCCATGATCGCGATACGATCGGACAGCGAGAGCGCCTCCTCCTGGTCGTGCGTGACGTAGAGCACGGTCACGCCCAATTGGCGGTGCAGCCGCTTGATCTCGACCTGAAGCTGCTCCCGGAGCTGCCGGTCGAGCGCGCCCAAAGGCTCGTCCATCAGCAGAACCTGCGGCGCGAACACAAGGGCGCGCGCCAGCGCCACGCGCTGCTGCTGCCCGCCCGACAGCTCCCCCACCCGGCGTTGCCCCAGATCCTGCAACGATACCAGGTCGAGCACGCGGCCGACCTCGGAGCGGATATGGGCGGCGCCGTGCCGGCGCATCCGCAGCGGAAACGCGATGTTGTCGACCACGTTCAGGTGGGGAAACAGCGCATAGCTTTGGAACACCACACCGAGATCGCGTTTCTCCGGAGGCACGTCGGTCACGTCGCGGCCGGCGATCGCGATGCTTCCGCCATCGGGATCCACGAAGCCCGCCACTGCCATCAGGGTCGTGGATTTTCCCGAACCGCTCAAGCCGAGCAGCGTCAGGAACTCGCCTTGCGCGACGCTCAGCGAAACCTTGTCGACGACCGTCGCGGGTCCGTATCGCTTGGTGAGGTCGCGGATCTCGATGGAGGCGCTTCGGGCCATGCTACCAGGACCGTTTCACGGCGTCCGTGAGCAGCTCGGCGCCGGTCTCGGTCACCAGCACCGTGTCCTCGTAATCGCCGACGAAACCGTCCTGGCTGATGCCGCGCTCGAAGCAGAGCACCATGCCGGGCTCGATACGGGTGGGTTCGCCGATGGTCAACCAGGGCGCGTCCCATCCGAGCCCGATCCCGTGCCCCAAGCCGGAGAACACGCCCTTGACCTCGAAGCCCAAAGCCCTTTGCCGGCCGAGCCCGGCCGCCGCGAGATCGCCCGCCGTCGCACCGGGCCGGATGGCCTCGATGCCGGATTCGACGCAGGAGATCGCGGCCTCGAACAGGCTCACCTGCCGGTTCGAAGCGGGTCCCACCGCCTTGGAGCGGGACAGGTCGAAGATATAGCCGCCGACGGCCCCCGAGATGCCGGCCCGGAACCAGTCGCCGCTCTCGATCCGCTCCTGATTGCCCCAGGTCGGGAAATCGTGGCGCACGGCCTTGGGCCTGTCGCCCCCGCGTCCCGACGCCATGAAGGAATTGTAGAGCGCGCCACCGGCCGGCATCAGGATCTGCATGCCCGCCGCGACGATCTCGCCATGGCTGGCGCCGGGCACCGCGGCCTCCAGCATTCCGTCCAACATGCGCGAGCCGACCGCGGAGGCATGGCGCAGCATCGCGATCTCGGCCGGGGACTTGATCTTGCGCAGGTCCGTCATGATGCGGTCGGCGGGTTCGAAGACGGTCGCGGGCAGCGCCGCCGCGATCTTCCGGTAGAAGCTGAGCGGCAGGACGTCCTCGCCCACGATCCCGACCCGGGCCCGCTCCAGCCCCGCGTCGCGCAACGCCTGGATCGTCCCTTCGATCACGAAGTCCGTGTAGGTCACCTCGCCGTCGTCGAGATGCGTGCCGCGGCCGGGCGGCATGTCGACGACGAGGCGCGGCTTGCCGTTGCAGGGAAGCACCAGGAAGGAATGCGCCCGTCCCGACCAGGCACCCTCGTGATCGGGCGTGTAGGGGAAGGAGGTGTAGAAATTGGTCAGGTACATGACATCGGCGTAGCGATCGACCGTGCCGCCGCCCCGCGCGCAGACGAGCAGGGCGTCGAAGCCTTCGGCAGCCGCGGCCCGGCCGGCGCCAGAGCGCCGCTGAGCGAATTCGGCAGCCGGAATCGTCGGCGTTTCGATTGGCATCTCTATCTCCCTCTTACCAGCCGCTGCAGCGCCAGCAGCAGGCAGGACGTCGCCAGAAGCACGGTCGAAGCCGCGGCCACGACCGGGCTGATCTCGAAGCGGATGCCGCTCCACATCTGCACCGGCAGCGTCACGGCGCCGACGCCGGCCAGGAACAAGGCGACGACGAAGTCGTCGAAGCTCGTCAGGAAGGCGAACAGCGCGCCGGCCGCGACGCCGGGCAGAAGATTGGGCAGCGTGACGAGGCGGAACGCCGCCAGCGGCCTGGCGCCCAGGCTGCGTGCCGCCTGCACCATGCGGGGGTCGAGCTTCGCCAGCACGGCGGAGACGTTGATCACCACGAACGGCAAGGCCAGCACCGTATGGGCCAGCGCCAATCCGGGAATGGTGCCGACGAGGCCGAGCGGCGCCAGAGCGCTGTAGAGGGCCACGGCCGTGACGATCGTGGGCACGATGATGGGCAGGAGGACTATGAAATTCGAGGCCCTGGCCAGCCACCCATGAAAATTCGCCAGGCCTAGCGCCATCATGGTGCCGACCGGCGTCGCCACGAGCGTGGTCAGGGACGCCACGCTGAAACTGCTGATCAGCGCGTTGCGCCACACCTGCGAGGTGAACAGCGCCTGATACCAGCCCGTCGAGAAACCATGCGGCGGAAACACGACGAAGTTCGTCGCCGTCACCGAGAGCGGCAGAACCGCGACAGAGGGCACCAGCAGATAGACGCAGACCACAGCTGCCGCGGCCGAAACCGCGAAGGCGCCGAGCCGCCCGCGTCTCAACGTCCGCCCCACACTTGTCCGAGCCCGAACCAGTGGTCGCCGATCCAGTAGAGGAGCAGGGTCGTTGCGAGCAGCACCGTCGACAGTGCCGACGCGAAGCCGAGATTGAGCGTCTGGTTGATGTTGAATTCGATCAATTGCGCAAGAAACATGTCGCGCGGTCCACCGAGCAGCGCGGGCACCACGAAGGAGCCGAGGCTTAGGGTAAAGACGAGTACGCAGCCGGCGAGCGTGCCCGTGCGCACCAGCGGCAGATAGACGGCCGTGAAGGCTCGAAAGGGCGACGCGCCGAGGCTTCGCGCCGCCTTGACATAAGCATCGTCGAGGCGGCTCATCACGGCGGCCAGGGGCAGGATCATGTAGGGGAGCAGGATCTGGGTCTGCCCGATCAGCACGCCGGTCAGGTTGTAGACGAGCTTCACGGAGCCCCCGGGCATCCCCATCGCCCCGAAGAGGTGGCTGACGATCCCGTTCGGGTTGAGCAGCACCATCCAGCTGAAGGCGCGAATGAGAAGGTTGGTCCAGAACGACAGGAACACGCAGAGCAGGATGGCGGCCTTGCCTCGCGGCCCGGCGTGAACCAGGCGGTAGGCGACGGGAAAGCCGAGCACCAGGCAGATCGCCGCCGTGATGGCGCTGATCACGACCGTCCGCCCCAGGACGAGGAGGTAGACCGGAACCGCCAGGATGCGGCGGTAATGGACCAGCGCCCCGGCGTGATCGCTGAAACTGCCGGCGATCAGCTGTGCGATCGGCAGGAGAAACAGAGCGGCCAGAACGGCGGCTCCCGGCAGCACGAGGAGAAAGGCCGTCCGCCGCGACCTGGAACGCCTGCGTCGGAGCGACCCGGCCGCGACATCCGTCATCCAAGCTTCCAGGCGTTGAACTTCTCGTTGGCGGCGGAGAGATTTTCGCTCCACCACTTCTCGTTCCGCAGCACGGCCTTGCCCTGCATCTGCGGACCGCCCGACAGGATCTTTGCGCGTTCCGGCGAAATCAGGTCGAAGGCCTTGGGCACGACCGGACCATAAGTATAGGCTTGCGCGATGGCGGCTTGCGCCTCGGGTGTCAGGGCGAAGGCCAGGAACTGCTGCGCGGCCGCCAGATGCGGCGCCCCTTTCGGGATGACCATCGTCGACCACGTCGTGATGGTGGCGTTGTATTGCAGGTCGACCGGGCCGCCGTTGGCGCGCACGTTGAGGGCGCGGCCGTCCGGCAGGACGCCGAGCGTGCACTGTCCGTCCATCAAGAACTGCTCGCCCTGCGCGTTGGTGTCGAAGAACTGGATGCTGTCGCGCAGCGCCGACAGCTTCTTCAAGGCACGGTCGACGTCGAGCGGATAGAGGGCCGAGGGCGCGACACCGTCGGCCAGGAGGGCGCCTTCCAGGGCGTCCTGGATGTCGCCGCCGTCGAGCGCCCGCATGCCGGGGAACTTGGCGGTATCGAACAGGTCCGCCCAGCCCTGCGGCGGCGGCTTGAACTTCGTGTTGTAGGTCAACACTTCCGAGAACAGGACCTGCGGCACCGAATATGGCGTGACCATATCGGCTCCTTGCATGATCAGGCTCTTGTTCACGACCGAGAAGTCGATCGGCGCCAGCAAGCCCTTCTCGGCCCCGATCCATTGAAAGTCCGGAAGGGTTTCGACCACGTCCCATTCGGTCCGGCCGGCTTTCACCATGGCTTCGATCTTGCCATAGGTGTTGCCGCTGACGGTCTTCACCGCGATGCCGGTCTTCGTCTGGAAGGGATCGAACCACGCCTTCTGCATGGCGTCTGCCCAGGACCCGCCCCAGGTGGCGAAGACGATCTCCTGGTCGGCCGCCCTGACGATCGCCGGCATGGCCAGAGTCGCGCCCATCGCAAGGCCGGACGCCAGCACGGTCCGACGCGTCGGCACGCTTTTCCCATCCATCGATCGAGACGTCATGATCGCTCTCCCTTGATTTCAGGCTACCGGACCCGCACGTTGGTATGCATGGTATACCGATTGAGAACGGTGTAAAGCTGGGAATCGGCGCATTCTCCCGCGACAATGCGCTGAATTTGAGCGAATGGATTGATTGGCATGCATGACCTTGGCCAGGGCGTGGACGGACATGAGCGGCCCCTGCCCTTTCTGCAAAGCTCCGCGAGCCGGGCCGAGCTCCTACGCCGCCTGAGGACGGCGCTGACGGACGGCACGCTGCGGCCGGGCGACCGCCTGCCCAACGAGCGGCACATCGCATCCGCCAGCGGTCTGTCGCGCTCCACGGTCCGCGAGGTGCTGCGCGATCTCAACCGGGAAGGTCACCTGTCCAGATATGTGGGCCGCGGCACGTTCGTCTCGCAGGGAAACGGCGCTATCGGTTCGCCCGACGCACCCGACATCCAGACCATGCCGCTCTCGCCGCGCGAACTCATGGAGTTCCGGGCCGCGGTCGAGCCCGGGCTGGCGAACCTCGTCGTGCTCAACGCGACCGAGACGCAGCTCGCCCGGCTGGTGGACATCGTGGAGCACAGCCGCGACGCCGCCAGACCGGAGGAGGCCGAGCTCGCCGACCGCCTATTTCACGAAGGCCTGTTCATGGCGACCGGCAACCGCTTCTTCGGCGACCTGGGCCGCAGGATCTCGTCGGTGCGGGCCGAGACCGCCTGGATGAAGCTCAAGGGAAACACGTTCACCCCGCAGAAATGGCGTGTCTACTGGACGGAGCATCGATCGATCTCGAGCGCGCTCAACGACCGCGACGCCGAGCGAGCAGCGGCGCTCCTCAGGGCGCACCTGACCGGTGTCCGTGACGCCGCAAGCCTGTTCGCCTGATCGAACCGCGGAGGTCATCCAACAAAGCGCTGCCCGTCGCCATCGATTGGCAGGTCCGCATGTAGCCGCTGAAGCATTGGGAGGCGCCGGGCGGGCACATTCCCGGCGCGTGATCGCGCTCGGCGCGCCGGGTCCGAAATCCCGCGCCCCGAGAACCGAATTGGGAAACAGACGGCAAGCAAGAGGCGAAAGATGCTCGTCGCTCTGACCGATCTTCCAATCCCGCCAATGGACCCGGAACTCGACCAGTCCCCCCGCGTTGGTCTCCCTCTCAAGCTGGGAGGCAACAATGGGCAAGGCTGCATTACTCTGGCTGATCGGCGTGCCGATCCCCGTGATCATCGTGCTGTTTCTCCTGTTCCATCACTAGATCACGATGAGTCTGGATCGAATCGATCCAGACTCGGACAGCCTTTCGAGGAACAGACGCCGGAACAGACGCGAGAGCACCCGCACGGGCAGGAAGAAGTCCGGCCGGCAGGCGATCCAGCGGCAGTGTCGCCGGTCGGCCGCCGGCAGCATGCCGGTCGAGGGCCGCCTGAGTCGCAGAGCATGGGCTAAGCTGAACGAACACTCAGGCTGATCGAAAACAGCAAGGCTCTTACATCAACGCCAACGCCCAATCGTTTGGTAAGGCCTTAAATTTCCATTGTGAAGCGGGTGTATGCTGCAGACATGCTCAGCCTAGTCACATAAATGTGGATAATATCGTTGATATGACGGAACAATATGTCTAGTAAAGAGATTTCTTCGCAATTCGATTGTTTAACACGCGCCTGCAACAGGCGATTACCCTTATGGGTTTAAATAAATGCGGAGATCGCACGAGATACAAGGGATAATAGACGCTCCTTTGACCGAGGAGACTTCCTGATACGCCCAAGAATTACATTAAATTGCTTGAATGTCTATCACGGTCAGCAAGGAGTCCGTTGGATGCTATCCCGGCTCTCGAGGAGATCGCTGTTCGACGATGGAACCTCTCAAGTGGCCGGCCGCAGTGCTGGAGCACCAGATCAGCTTCCTCTTCGAAAACGACGGGCTGGAGGGCGTGAGCGATCAGGATCGCGACCCTTTACAGTCTCCAGGGCGTTGGCCGAAGCGCGTTTCGCATGTCCGCGAGAAAGGCGTCGACGCGGCCAGCGCGACCTGTCTTGAACGGTGCCAGCGCGACCACGTCCGCACCTGGTGGTTTGAACTCGGGCAGTAGACGCACGAGGCGCCCGGCGGCCACGTCGGGCGAAACGTGCCATTCCGAGCGAAGAATGATGCCGCGGCCGTCCAGGCACCACGCTTTCGCGACATCGCCGTCGTTGGTCGCGAGTACCGGCTCGATCCGGACCGCGAAGGTTTCGCCACGGTGCGTGAAGCGCCAGGATGTTACGTCCTCATCGTTCTCCCGCAGCGCGATGCAGGCGTGCTGCGGGAGATCGAGGACGCTGCCGGGCTCCCCCGCTCGGGTGAGATAGCCGGGCGCCGCGCACAGCCAGCGATCGTTCGGCGCGAGCACCTGGCGCGACAAGCCGGTGTCGGGAAGCGCGCCGATATGGATGGCGATGTCCCAGGTATCGGCCGTGAGCCTCCCGACCCGATCGGACAGGGTCAGTTCGACGGCGAGCGCCGGGTGCTTGGCCCGAAGAGCCGACACCGCCGGGGCCACATAGGCTCGGCCGAAGCCGTGCGGCGCGAGCACGCGCAACTTGCCGGACAGGAGCCCGCGCCTGGCATCCAGCTCTTCTTCCAACTCGCTCAACCCGACCAGGAGCGCCCGGGCGCGCGCCAGGACGACGGCGCCGTCATCGGTCAACGCGAGGCGTCGGCTCGATCGATCGATCAGCCGCACGCCGAGCCGGGCCTCGACGTGCTGCAGCCGCTGCGTCACGGCCGCCGGGCTAACGCCGAGGAGCCGCGCAGCATCGGCCAGCGATCGGCTGCCGGCAACGGTCCTGAAAAAAGCCAGATCCTCGCTCTCGACCTTCGCCACGCTGCTCGTCCACTCGTTAAGTCCAAACTTAATCCAGCTTTCGCGAGATCGGGAATGCCGGGCGCTGCCATAGGCGACACGATCCTGAAATCGGCCCAGCAACCGCAAAATGCTGCAAAATGCTTTAACGGACTGGGGTCTCGAGGAAATCGGACGTCAGGGAACACCTGACCACTGGAGATCGTGATGGCACACCAAAGGCTCTGGGCAATCGGGTTCACAGCGACCGTCGCCCTGACCGGTCCGGCGGCGGCTACGGAGCTGAAGCAGGTCGGCACCATCGAGATTCCTGGTCAGCCGATGACGAGCTTCGACATCAGCTTCATCGACCAGGCGACCGGCCGCTACTACTTCGCCGATCGCAGCAACAAGGCAGTCGACATCTTCGATACGAAGACCGAACGTTTCATCGGCCGGGCTGATGGATTCGTGGGCGCCATCATGAAGGACGGGGGGAAGGTAAACACGCACGTCTCTGGGCCGGATGGCGTGCTGTTCGCCGACGGGGCGATCTGGGCCGGCGATGGCGACAGCACGGTCAAGATCATCGATCCCGCCACCTTCAAGACGACGGCCGCGATCTCGACAGGTGGCAAGACCCGGATGGACGAGATAGCCTTCGATCCGAAAGATCACGTGTTCATCGGCGTCAACAATAACGAAGACCCGCCCTATGCGACCCTGATTTCGACGAAGCCCGACCATGCCGTGATCGGCCGCTTGGTATTTAACGACGCCACCGATGGGGTAGAACAGTCGGCTTACAATCCGGACGATGGCCTGTTCTACATGTCGATCCCAGAGTTCGACAAGGACCCTAAGAAAGGCGGCGTTGCAGTTATCGACCCGCTTACCGCGAAGCTCCTGAAAGTGCTTCCGGTGGAGAATTGCAATCCTGCGGGACTCGCCTTCGGTCCCGGCGGCAATTTCATTCTCGGCTGCCAAGCTGACGGCAAGGAAATGCCGGCCGAGACGGTGATCATGAACGCGAAGAGCGGGTCTGTGGTCGCCGTCATTCCGGGTATCGGCGGTTCCGACATGGTCAACTACAACGCCAAGAACGGACAGTACTACACGGCGTCCTGGTACAATCCGGGTGGTTCGGTCCTGGGCGTGATCGACGCCGTCACCAACCGCCTGGTGCAGACGATCCCCTTGGGCGGGGGGACGCATTCCGTGACCTCAAGCGAAGCCACAGGGCATGTTTACGTACCTGTGGGAGCCACGGATGGAGGTGATGGAACTATTCATATTTTCGCGCCAAAGTAGTGATGGTGGTCACCGGTGCATAGTCCAAGCTTGATCCAAGCTTCGCGAGATCGAGAATGCCGGATGCCCCCCGTTGCGCTTGGGTGTCCGGCATGAGCGACAGGTCACTATCCCCCGTCCAAGCGATGCTCACGCATCTTGAGACGCCTCGGCTTCTGCTCGATGCTGGCCGGATGGCCCGCAACATCGACCGGCTGCAGACGCGGCTGCGGGCAATGGGCGTACCGCTGCGGCCCCACATCAAAACGACGAAGTCGGTCGACGTGATCCGAGCAACGCTCGGCGGAACGCCGGGTCCGGTGACGGTCTCGACGCTGAAGGAGGCCGAGTACGCGCTCGCTCACGGCCTGCCTGACATTCTCTACGCAGTCGGGCTGACGCCGAACAAGCTGGAGCGAGTGACGCGGCTGCGGCGCGACGGGGCAGCCCTCACCGTCGTCGTCGACAACCGGACGACGGCTGAGCGGCTCGCCGCCGAGGCGCGTCGGACCGGCGACCCGATTCCGGCGCTGATCGAGATCGATTGCGACGGCCATCGGGCCGGCATCCGGCCCGACGACCCGGAGCTTATCGCGATTGGCCGGACCCTCGTCGAGGGCGGAGCCGAACTCGCCGGCGTGATGACGCATGCCGGCGGCTCCTACCAGCTACGCGGCGAGGCGGCGCGTGCGGAGGCCGCAGAGGCCGAGCGAGCGGCCGCGATCCGTGCCGCCGAGCGGCTGCGGCAGGCCGGGTGGCCAGCCCCTGTCGTCAGCGTCGGATCGACGCCGACCGCGCACGCAGCCCGAAACCTGGACGGCGTCACCGAGGTGCGGGCCGGGGTGTTCGTCTTCTTCGACCTCGTGATGGCCGGCATCGGCGTGTGCAGCCAGGACGACATCGCGCTGTCGGTGCTGGCGAGTGTCGTCGACGTGGCGCCCGGCCGCAACCGGATCATCGTCGATGCGGGCTGGATGGCGCTCTCCCGCGACCGCGGCACGGCCGCCCAGCCAATCGACCAGTTCTACGGGATCGTCTGCGATCTCGACGGTCGGCCCTATCCCGACCTCGTCGTCCTCGCGGCCAACCAGGAGCACGGCGCGCTCGGCCTCAGACCCGGCAGTGGCGGTCGTCTCCCCGATCTCGCCGTCGGCGATCTCGTGCGCATCTTGCCCAACCATGCCTGCGCCACCGCCGCGCAGCATGACCACTACGTCGTGCTGGACGGCCGCGACATCCGCGCGAACTGGCCGCGCATCAACCATTGGTGATCCTCCGCGCGAGCGTGTCCCCGCCCATTCGGGTAACGATCCCTCACGCGGATCACGCCGGCGGCAGACGCCGGCCGAGCCGAAAAGGGGTGCTGCCCCTGGCGCGCGCAAGCGACGGGCCGCGAGCGGTTTTGGCTCCCCACCTGTGAACGGGCGTTGAGCAACAGTCGCAATTCATCAATGAGACAATATCTTGTCGAGGAATAGCTGCGCTCGATCGGAGCGGGACCGCGAATGACTGAAAAACTCGACGGTCGAGCAGTCCTCCACCACTTCGCCCATATCCATGAACACCACGCGGCTGGCGACGCGGCGTGCAAATCCCATCTCGTGGGTCACCACCATCATGGTCATACCGTCGGCCGCGAGCGCCGTCATGACGTCGAGAACTTCATTGATCATTTCTGGATCGAGCGCGGACGTCGGCTCGTCGAACAGCATGATCTCGGGATCGAGCGCTAGCGCACGCGCAATCGCAATGCGCTGCTGCTGGCCTCCCGATAGGTTCGTCGGATACGCCGCTTCCTTGTCCTTCAGGCCGACCCGATCGAGCAGACGCCGAGCCCGCTCTCTCGCTTCCTCGGCCTGACGCTTGAGGACAACACGCTGCGCAAGGCAGATATTGTCGATCACGCTGAGGTGTGGATAGAGCTCGAAATTCTGGAACACCATGCCAACTCGCCGCCGCAAATGCGTGGCCGATCGTGCTGTGCTTCCGACATCGATGCCGTCCA
>DATBEH010000077.1:0-1640 GCA_036276175.1 Lichenihabitans sp. | reverse complement strand
AGCGTGCCGACGTTCTATCAAATGGTCGCCAAGGGCGTGCTGCTGATCGCCGCCGTGGTGATCGCCGAATACCAGACGCGGCGTTACGGATGAGCACGCATGAGCTGGGCGCGCCCTTCCCCCCTTGCGGGGGAAGGTGGCCCGAAGGGCCGGATGAGGGGTTGGCGCCGACAGGCGCCGGCTTCGAGCGGTTGCAAGAGAGTTCGGCTTATATGAGCAATATCCTTGATTGGCGTTGTAACGCGCGTGACGGCCCGACCCCTCATCCGGCGCTTCGCGCCACCTTCTCCCGCAAGGGGAGAAGGGGTTTTCAACAATGACGGATAGGGATCGGAGAATGCGCATGAGCGGCAAGTTGCGTGTCGGCGTCGTGGGCGCGGGATGGTGGGCGGTCGCCAACCACCTGCCCGTCCTGAAATCCCGCTCCGACGTGGACCTGGTTGCGGTTTGCCGCCTCGGCCGCGCCGAACTCGCAAAAGTGCAATCGGTCTTCGGCATCCCCTACGGCACGGAAGATTTCGCCGCGATGCTCGACGAGGCGCCGATGGACGCGCTCGTCGTTGCCTCGCCGCACAACCTGCACGGCGCCCACGCGATCACGGCATTGGAAAGGGGCCTGCATGTACTCATCGAGAAGCCGATGACCGTCAGCGCCGCCGAGGCGCGCGCCATCGCCGCTCTCGCTCGCGCCAACCAGCGTCACGTCCTCGTTCCCTACGGCTGGAACTTCAAGCCGTATTTCGCCAAGGCGCGCGACCTCGTGAGCAGCGGACGCATCGGTCGCATCCGGCACGTCAGCGCGCAGATGGCCTCGCCCGTCGGCGACCTGATGACCGGATCCGTCCTCGCCGGAACCGAGAAGGAGATGTTCCAGCCCGACCCGGAAACCTGGGCCAATCCGAAGACGGGCGGATACGGCTGGGGGCAGCTCGTCCACCTTTTGGGAGGCCTGTTCTACGTAACCGATCTCGTTCCGCAAGATGTGTTCGCCTTCGTCGGCCGATCCGAACTCGGCGCCGATCTCTATGATGCGGCGGTGGTGCGTTTCGCCGGCGATGCGACCGGCGCGCTGTCGGGCTCAGCGACGGTTCCCACCGGCGGATCCTTCCAGCTGGACATCCGCATCTTCGGCGACGACGGCATGCTGCTGCTGGACGTCGAGCGGGAGCGGCTCAGCCTTCGGCGGTCCGACGGCGGCGACCTGGACGTCGCCATCCCTGCGGGCGACTTGGCTTACACCTGTGTCGAGCCGGTCAACCGCTTCGTCGATCTGTGCTTCGGCAAGGACGTTGAGAATTGCGCCGACGCGACCATCGGCCTACGCTCGGTCGAGGTGGTGGAGGCGATGCTGCGCTCGGCGAAAAGCGGACGGGTCGAGCGGACAGACGAGGAGGGCGTACGATGACGCGGGTCAATGCCGAGGTCAGTTGCGTCCTGGACTGCCGCGACAAGTTGGGCGAGGGAATTTTTTGGTGTCCGATCGAGCGAGCGCTCTACTGGGTCGATGTGCCGATGCCGTCGTTCCTGCACCGATGGGACCCCGAAACCGGCAAGCACGACAAGTGGCCGATGCCCGAGATGATCACCTCGCTCGCGAAACGCCGCGACGGCACGCTGCTCGTCGCCTCGCACCACGGCCT
>DATBEH010000076.1:0-9136 GCA_036276175.1 Lichenihabitans sp. | reverse complement strand
AGCGGGTCCCGCCCGAGCGCTTGCGCTTGACGACCATCGGCGTCGGCGCGGGCGCGGGCGGCTGGGGCGGCGGCGCGGCGGGCTGCGGCGCAGGAGCCGGCGCGGGCGTTCGCGCCGGCGTGAACTGCACCGGCTGGACGGTGGCGGCCGGCGAGGGCGCGTCCTCGCGCGCAGACTCGCGGGCGGCGGCGGCAGACTTGCTCGGCGTCACTTGGGGCGACCTCCCGGGTGCAATTCGTTCTTGAGATTGGACTTGATGACGGCCAGCCCATCCAGCATCTTGCCAATCGAATCTTGGTCGAGGCCGGAAAGAGCGCGGCTCATCACGTCCTCGGCCAGGGCGCCGAGGGCGCTCAGCGCCGGCGCCGCCTTCTCCGTCAGATAGAGGCGATGCGCGCGCCGGTCGGCCGGATCGTCGCGCCGCTCGACCAGGCCCGCCGAGGCGAGCTTGTCGATCAGGCGTCCGAGAGTGATCGGCGCGATATCCAGCGCCTCGGCGAGCTCGCTCTGCTTGGCCCCCTCGCAGCGCTGGAGGCGCGAGAGGACCGCCCATTGGGCCCGGGTCGTATTGAGCTCGCGCGCCCGCTGATCCGAATAGGTCCGCAGGAGCCGCGCCGCGTCGTGCAGGGCGAAGGCGAGTTCGCGGCCGGGAGTGAAGACGCGATTATAAGCAAGAGACATCATAAGCATGCTTATAATAAGCTACGTTCACGACTTCAAGAGCGCCGACTGCTCGGCGTCCAACGAAAATTTCGCTGCGGTCATCCGCTGGCGAGCGTCGTCACCGGCAGAGTCGGGGTCTTGGGAGGACGCGGTTTTCCCCATGATAAAGTTTGGTCGGCGCCCGTCTGCGTGGCGTCGGCGCCTCGATCTTTGGGTCGCTTGGCTTTCTGACTGCCGGCGCCGCGGTCTTGCCCGCCCGTTCAGCTGCCTCGGTAGGTCGAGTAGCTCCACGGCGAGACAATCAGCGGCACGTGGTAATGTGCGGCCGGGTCGGCGACGGCGAAGCGGATCGGCACGAGGTCGAGAAAAGGCGGGTCGGCGAGCTTCGCTCCCTGGCCGCGGAAATATTCGCCGGCGTGGAAGACGAGCTCGAAGCGCCCGACGCGCGCGTCCGCCGCGCCGATCAGCGGCCCGTCGGTCCGTCCGTCCGCGTTCGTCGTGGCCGTGGTGACGGCCCGGCGGCCGCCGTCGGCGTCGAGCTCGTAAAGCTCGATCCGCACGCCCCTCGCGGGGCCGCCGCGGGTAACGTCGAGAATATGGGTGGTCAATCCGGCCAAGGCGGGCTCCATTTGAGGCAAGTCGAACGCGGGCGAGCTTAGCGCGTCGCCGGCGCCGAGCCCATGGGGTCGCAACCGCGGCGTCCTGCCGCCAAAACCCATGCGAAATCCACATGCCTGCAGGGACGTACGCGTCGATTGCCAATTCCATGACCACGTGAGAAAAACCGCGACAAATTCGCGCATCGACTTTCGTCTAAACCGAGGGAGGCCCGCCCGATGGACGACAGAGTGAAGGCTCTCGACGACGAGACCGACGAGTGGCTCGACGCCCTCGACTCGGTCGAGGCTTTCGAGGGGATCGACCGGGTCGACAACATCCTCGACTCCGTCGTCACCTCGGCGAGACGGAAGGGCGCGCGGCTGCCCTTTGCCGCCAATACGGCCTACGTCAACACGATCCACCCCGAAGCCCAGCCGCGCCATCCGGGCGACCGCAGGATCGAAATGCGAATCCGGCGCTTCGTGCGTTGGAACGCCGCCGCGATCGTGGTCAAGGCGAACAAGGAATCGTCCGAGCTCGGTGGCCATATCGCGAGCTTCCAGTCGGCTGCGACGCTCTACGACACCGGCTTCATGCATTTCTGGCATGCCGCGAATGACTCGCACGGCGGCGATCTCGTCTACTTCCAGGGCCACAGCTCGCCGGGGATCTACGCGCGCGCCTTTCTCGAGGGGCGCCTGACCGAGGAACAGCTGCTCCACTTCCGCCAGGAGGTCGGCCGAAAGGGGCTGTCGTCCTATCCGCATCCTTGGCTGATGCCGGACTTCTGGCAGTTCCCGACCGTGTCGATGGGCCTCGGGCCGCTGATGGCGATCTACCAGGCGCGCTTCCTGCGCTATCTGCACGGCCGCGGCCTCGCCGACACCGAACGGCGCAAGGTCTGGGTGTTCTGCGGCGACGGCGAGATGGACGAGCCGGAGTCGCTCGGCGCGATCTCGCTCGCCGGACGCGAGAAACTCGACAACCTCATCTTCGTCATCAACTGCAACCTCCAGCGGCTCGACGGGCCGGTGCGCGGCAACGGCAAGATCGTGCAGGAGCTCGAGGCCGACTTCCGCGGCGCCGGCTGGAACGTGATCAAATGCCTCTGGGGCTCCGGCTGGGACGAGTTGCTCGCCAAGGACGCTGACGGCAAGCTGCGCCAGCTGATGGACGAGTGCGTCGACGGCGAGTACCAGGACTTCAAGTCGAAGGACGGCGCCTATATTCGCAAGCATTTCTTCGGCCGCTACGCCGAGACCGCCGCGATGGTCGAGGACTGGTCCGACGCCCAGATCTGGGCGCTGACCCGAGGCGGCCACGACCCGATCAAGGTCTACGCGGCCTATAAGGCGGCGGTCGACCACAAGGCACAGCCGACCGTCATTCTCGCCAAGACCGTCAAGGGCTACGGCATGGGCTCGGCTGGCGAAGGCCAGATGATCGCCCATCAGGCCAAAAAACTCGGCGACGAGGCGCTGAGAGCCTTCCGCGACCGCTTCCAGATCCCCGTCCGCGACGAAGAGCTTCACAACGTGCCGTTCCTCCGCTTCGCCGAGGACAGCGACGAGATGAAATATCTGCGCGCACGTCGCGAGGCGCTCGGCGGCTATCTTCCCTCGCGCCGTCGGACCACCGCGCCGCTGCCCGTTCCTCCGCTCTCGACCTTTGACGCGCTCTTGAAGGCGACGGCGGAAGGCCGCGAAATCTCGACCACCATGGCCTTCGTCCGCATCCTGACCGCGCTCCTGCGCGACAAGGACTTCGGGCCGCGCGTCGTGCCCATCGTACCGGACGAGAGCCGCACCTTCGGCATGGAGGGGCTCTTCCGTCAGGTCGGCATCTTCAGCCAGGTGGGGCAGCTCTATCGGCCGCAGGACGCCGACCAGCTGATGTACTACCGCGAGGACTCGAAGGGCCAGATCCTGCAGGAAGGCATCAACGAGCCGGGCGCCATGGCCTCGTTCATCGCCGCGGGCACGTCCTACTCGACCTCCAACGTTCCGATGGTCCCTTTCTACATCTATTATTCCATGTTTGGATTCCAGCGCATAGGCGACCTCGCCTGGGCGGCGGGCGACATGCGCACCCGCGGATTCCTCATCGGCGGCACATCGGGCCGCACCACCCTGAACGGCGAGGGACTGCAGCACGAGGACGGGCACAGCCATGTGCTCGCCTCCACCATCCCGAACTGCGTCAGCTACGACCCGACCTACGCCTACGAACTCGCGGTCATCGTGCACGCGGGCCTGAAGCGCATGCTGGTCGATAACGAGGACATCTACTACTACATCACCACGCTGAACGAGAACTACGCGCATCCGGCGATGCCGGAGGGGGCGGAGGAGGGAATTCTGCGCGGCGCCTACAAGCTGCGCGACGTGACCGCCAAGCAATCCGGGTTGAACGTGCGCCTCCTCGGCGCGGGGGCGATCTTGCGGGAGGTCGAGGCGGCGGCCGAGATGCTGGCGGACGAGCATGGCGTATCGAGCGAGGTGTGGAGCGTCACCAGCTTCACCGAACTCAGGAGGGAGGGCCTCGACGCCGAACGCTGGTCGATGCTGCATCCCGAGGAAGAGCCGCGCGTGCCCTTCATCACCCGGGCGCTCGCCGGCGGCAAGGGACCGGTGATCGCCTCGACCGATTACATGAAGGCCGTCGCCGACGGAGTGCGGCCCTACGTGCTGGCCCGCTACAAGGTGCTGGGCACGGACGGCTTCGGCCGCTCCGACTACCGCCGGCGGCTGCGCTCGTTCTTCGAGGTCGACCGATATCACGTGGCGGTGGCGAGCTTGAAGGCGCTGGCCGACGATCAGCTTCTGCCGAGCAAGCGCGTGGCGGAGGCGATCAGCAAGTACGGCATCGATCCGGACGGGCGAAATCCGGCGCGGAGTTGATTTCACCTCGAGCGAAGGAGGGCGCGTCGGTGGCGAAAATCGATGTCAATGTGCCGGATATCGGCGACTTCAAGGACGTGCCGGTCATAGAGGTGCTGGTGAAGCCCGGCGACACGGTCAAGGTGGACCAGTCGCTCATCACCCTCGAATCCGACAAAGCGACAATGGACGTGCCGTCGCCGATCGCCGGCAAGGTGGCCGACGTCGTGGCCAAGGTCGGCGACAAGCTGTCGATGGGCGCGCTCATCGCGCGGGTCGACGCGGCGGCGGTCGAGACGGCCCCGGCGGCGGCGCCCTCGCCTCCGGCGAAGGAGGAGCAGCCCCAAGCCCGCGAGCAGCCTCCCACGCATGCGCCGCCCGCAGCCCCTCAGGCCCCGGTGCCGATCGTCCCGGCTGATCCGGCGAGACCGGTCGCTCCGGATCCCGCCGTGGCGGCGGGATCGAAGCCGGATTTCTCCGGCGTCTTCGCCGGGCCGGCGGTGCGCCGCCTTGTGCGCGAACTCGATCTCGACCTCAACAGGATCAAGGGCACCGGCGAGCACGGCCGCATCACCCGCGAAGACGTGAAGGCGGCGCTGGCGGGCGCGGCTGCCCCAGTCGCGGCCGGAGGAGGCGCGCTGCCGGCCGTGCCGGCCGTCGACTTCGCCAAGTTCGGGCCGATCGAAACCGTGCCGCTCTCGCGCATCAAGCGCATCTCCGGGCCGCGCCTGCATGCCTCCTGGGTCAACGTGCCCCACGTGACCCATACGGACGAAGCCGACGTCACCGAGCTCGAGGCCTTCCGCAAGAGGCTCGACGAGGACGCCAAGAAGGACAAGTCGAAGCCTTACCGGGTGTCGCTGCTGCCGCTCCTGATGCGTGCGACGGTCGCGACCCTCAAGGCCTTCCCGAACTTCAATTCCGCCTTGAGCCCGGCCGGCGACTCGCTGATCTTGCGGAAATACTGGCACATCGGCGTCGCCGTCGACACGCCCGAGGGGCTCGTCGTCGCGGTGGTCAAGGACGTCGACCAGAAGGGCCTGATCGAACTCGCCCGTGAGCTCGGCCAGCTCTCGGAAAAGGCGCGGGCAGGCAAGCTCGCGCCGGCCGAGATGCAGGGCGCGACCTTCACCATCTCCTCGCTCGGCGGCATCGGCGGCGTCGCGTTCACCCCGATCGTCAATGCGCCCGAGGTGGCGATCCTCGGCGTCGTACGGTCGAGGATGGCCCCGGTATGGGACGGCGAGGCTTTCCGGCCGCGCCTCATGCTGCCGCTCTGCCTTTCCTATGATCACCGCGTCATCGACGGCGCGGCCGCGGCGCGCTTCATGCGCCACCTGGCCGGCGTCGCCGAGGACATGCGGCGCGTCATCCTCTGAAACGGTCGGAAACTCAGTCCATGGCGCAAGACATCCGCCTTCCCGACATCGGCGACTTCAAGGACGTGCCGATCATCGAGATCCTCGTTACGCCTGGCCAAGCGGTCCGCAAGGAAGCGACGCTGCTCACCCTCGAAAGCGACAAGGCGACGCTCGACGTGCCGGCGCCGGAGGACGGCGTCATCGGCGAGATCCACGTCAAGGTCGGTGACAAGGTGAGCCAGGGCAGCCTGCTTGCGACCTACGCGAGCGTCGCCGGCGAGCCGGCCGCGGCGCCGGCGTCCGGGCAAGCGGCCGCGCCCGCGCCCGCGGAAGCGCCAGCCGATTTCGAGACCGACCTGCTTGTCCTGGGCGCCGGCCCCGGCGGCTATACTGCGGCGTTCCGCGCCGCCGACCTCGGAACGAAGGTGGTGCTGGTCGACCGCCGGCCGGAACTCGGCGGGGTCTGCCTCAACGTCGGCTGCATTCCATCGAAGGCGCTCCTCCACGTCGCCAAGACCATCGACGAGGCAGCCGCCATGGCGGCGCACGGCGTCAGCTTCGGCGCGCCGTCCATCGAGCTCGCGGCGATCCGCAAATGGAAGGACGGCGTCGTCAAGCGCCTGACCACCGGCCTCACGGGCCTCGCCCGGCAGCGCAAGGTGACGGTCGTCCGCGGCCAGGGCGTGTTCACCTCCGCCAACACCGTGCGGGTCGAGACTGCCGAGGGAACGCGCGTCGTGCGCTTCGCCAAGGCGATCATCGCCGCCGGCTCCGAGCCGGTCGCCCCGGGCTTCATCCCCAAAGATCCCCGCATCTGGGACTCGACCGACGCGCTCGAGCTGCGTTTCGTCCCGAAACGCATGCTGGTGCTCGGCGGCGGGATCATCGGTCTCGAAATGGCGACCGTCTATCATTCGCTCGGCGCCGGAGTGACCGTCATCGAAATGATGGACCAGCTGATGCCCGGCGCCGATCCCGACATCGTCGCGCCATTGGCCAAGCGGATCGGCAGGCTTTACGACAAGATCCTGCTCAAGACGAAGGTGACGGCGGTCAAGGCCGAGCCTGAGGGGCTGCTCGTGACCTACGAAGGCGGCGGAGAAACGAAGACGGAATCGTTCGACGCCATCCTCGTCTCGGTCGGCCGTCGCCCGAGCGGCAAGCTGATCGGCGCGGAGGCGGCCGGCGTCGCCGTCGACGAAGGCGGCTTCATCGCGGTCGACCGGGAGATGCGGACCAACGTCCATCACATCTTCGCCATCGGCGACATCGTCGGCCAGCCGATGCTGGCGCACAAAGGTTCGCACGAGGGCAAGGTGGCGGCCGAGGTGGCGAGCGGCCACAAGGCGGCCTTCGACGCGCGCGCCATTCCCTCGGTCGCCTACACCGATCCGGAAGTGGCCTGGACCGGCGTCACCGAGACGGAAGCCAAGGCGCAAGGCCTCAAGTTCGGCAAGGCCGTGTTCCCCTGGGCGGCGAGCGGACGGTCGCTGTCGCTCGGCCGCGACGAGGGCCTGACCAAGACGCTATGGGACGAGGCGACGCAGCGCCTGATCGGCTGCGGCATCGTCGGGCCGAACGCCGGCGACCTCATCGCCGAGGCGACGCTGGCGATCGAGATGGGCTGCGAAGCCGAGGACGTCGGCATGACCATCCACCCGCATCCGACGCTCTCGGAGACCTTCGCCTTCTCGGCCGAAGCTTTCGCCGGCACGCTGACCGACCTCTATATGCCGAAGAAGAAGGCGTAGGATTCCCTCACATGGGGTGTTTCCGGTCAAGCTTATTCGCTTGGGCCGGCCGCTGGCGTGTCACCCGCGAAGCGGGCGAAGCGCAGCGGAGCAGGGAGCGGAGCGACCTTGACGCGCCAGCGGCCGGATACACTGTCACGAGCGAGCGCGCCCTTGCGCGCCCTTGCGCGCTCTTGGCTGCCTTTGCGGTCTTTGCCGCGCTCATTCATTTTGACATTGCGCATCTCCTTTTGCGTATCAGATCCGAAGCGTGAGCCCGTCTTTCGCATGCAGCCTTGACGGCCGCATCACCTCACATCCGGTCGAGCTTGGTAGGGGCTCGCACCATAATCCCTCATGCTCGAGGGCGTCGGGCTCGGGTTGGCGGGACCATCCTGTTTAACGGCGTGTTTCAGCCAGGGAAATCATCCGCGGTCGCCGCCCGCCCGGATCCGGCGAAGCCGTCGCGTTCAGCTTCGCTGGAATGGGGTTAAGTCATTAAGCCATCGTTGGAGGGTTGGCGTGGGATTGGGATTGAGCCATCGGGTCAGGCCGCCTTGAACACCGCGCCCTCGGGGACGACGCCTTGGGTGACATAGCGCCACAAGGCCACGAGCAGTTTGCGGGCCAGCGCGACGATGGCGATCCGGCGGACCCGTCCCTTCGCGGCGCCGACCCGCGCCCGAAACCAGCGGCTCAACGCCGAGTCCGGCTGGTGACGCAGCCAGAACCAGGCGAGCTCGATCATGGTCTTGCGCAGGCGGCGGTTGCCCGACTTCGAGATGCCCTGATCCCGTTCGACGCCGCCGCTCTGCCAGGGGCTGGGCGCCAATCCGGCGTAAGCCGCCACCTGGCGTCGGTTGGCGAAGCTGCGGAACAACGATTCCAGCCAGAGGAGCGACGTGAACTCAGGGCCCAAGCCCCTGAGCTTGAGGAGCTGGGCGGCGGGGTTGTTGCGCTCCTCGGCTTCCGTGCGGATGAGCGCGTCGCGCGCCCGTTCGACCGCAGCCAGTTGCGTCGTCACCACCGCGATCCGATCGAGCTCCCGGCGGATTTCCGCCTTCAAAAGCGGCGGCAGCTCGCGGCCGTCGCCGGTTCGCAGCGCCTCGAGCCGCTCAAAACGATCGCGCCGAAGCGGGTTGTAATCCCGGACGCCTTGGCCGCTGAGCAGGCCCTTGACCCGATTGGTGTGCTGAATGCGTTCTTTGAGCAGCGTGCCGCGCTCGCGCGTCAGCCGCCGGCGATCCTCTTCTTCCGGGCTCGGCGCCTGAACCATGGAGCAGACCCGCCGCTCGCCGCGCGCCCAGGCCATCAACGTCCGCAACAGCGTCTCGCCGTCGATCGAATCGGTCTTGGCACGCCGATGCCGCCGGGCGACCGCGATCGAAGCCGCATCGACCACGTGGCTCTCGATCCCGTTGGCGAGCAGCAGGCGATGAATCCAAAATCCGTCCAATCCCGCTTCCTGAATGACGATCGCTTTGATCGGCACGCCATAGCGCTCACCGGCTTTCGCCCTCGATCGGGAAAGAAGGTCGAGCAGGCCAGCGCCGTCTCCGCCCTCGACCTCGTGCCGGGAAAATTTCTCGCTGCCCGGACTGTTGATCCGTCACGACCCATTTCGATTGGCTCAATTCGAGCGAGGCGAACAGCGTGATATCATTCGCCCGGGCGGTGGTCGCGACAACGGTCGCGGAGGTGATCAAATTCATCGGTTGCCTCCATGCTGGTGGTGGAAGCTCAGCCTACCAAGTCCGGCCGCCGTCCACCCGCATAGGATCTGTTTCTCCGTGCCAACAGGCGGAAAGGGGTCGCCTACGAGCGCTACAAGGGCGTAAGACGTTTTCTTGCAGTCGCTTATGACCATAAGTTAACCTTCTGTGAGAGTATAATAACAGGGCGC
>DATBEH010000075.1:0-13724 GCA_036276175.1 Lichenihabitans sp. | reverse complement strand
CGCGGTCGTCGGTCGGGTGGTTGGGCTGCAGCCGCACAGCCAGCGTTCCGGGCAGGCCGATGGTGTTGCGGAAGCGCGTCACGACGCAGCATCGCTTGGCGACCTGGATCAGGTCCTGGTTGCGCATAAGCTTGGAGACGGCCGCGGCGATTTCGGGCGTGATGCCGGGCGCGACGCGGGCGAGCAGGTCGGAGGTCGCGGCCTCCGACAGCAGCCAATCGCGGAACGATCCCACGGTGAGATGCGACACGGCCGCGAAGGCCGCCTCGTCATGGGTGTCGATGATCAGCCGCGTCACCTCGTCGGTCTCGTAGGGGATGAGCGGCTGGGCCAGCATGTCCTTCAACGGCACGTCTGCGAGGCAGAGGCGCGCCGCGACGCTCTCCTCGGCCGAGGCGGCTGCGATGCCGGCCAGCATGTCGCCCGAGCGGCGCGGCGTTGCCTTGGCCATCAGATCCTTGAGGTCGACGAAGGCGAAAACCTGCCGGCCGACCGTGTGGCGAAATCCCATGCCTCGTCCTCCGGCACGCTCGGCGTCGTACGGCTCCCGCCGTGAGCTTAGGGCCATTCCGCCGGTCGTAACAATCCCGTCCTACTTGAACGCCGAGGGCAGGCCCTGGCGCTCCTGCGCGGCCGTCGGCCGGTAGTCGTAGGTCGGGTAGAATTCGGTCCGGTAGCCGCCCCAGGCGGTCTGCTCGATGGCGCGGTTGACCTCGCGCAGCCGCTCGGCCGGAAAGCGCAGGGTGACGACCTGGCCGATGCCCATCACCACGGTCCAGGACAGGACCTCGACGCCCTTCGGCGGGAAGCTCTCGAAATAATGCTGCCGACGCAGCCGGTCGTTGATCTCGCCGAGCGTCTGGCTTTCGTCGTGGCGCAGGAAGATGGTGAGCGTCATCAGGCCGGGCTGCGGCGCCGGGGTCGTGGCCGCCGCGGACGCCGGAGGGCTGTCCTGCGCGGCGGCTGCGGGCGGCGCGCAGGCGGCGAGGAGGAGGGCGAGACAGCAGCGCGGCATCGTCATCGGCGGACATCTCCCTGGGCCAGGCGCCGGAGCAGGCCTAGCCGAGCTATCGAGGCCTGGTCCGGCTCCGGTATCGAGGAAGAAGCACCTTCGGAGGCGCCAGGTTCCTAGCGCCGGGGCGTCTGAACACTCGACGATGTCGCGTGACCGCCTCCCGACGTCGCCCGGACGGCGTTATGCGTTTGTCAAAATGTCATGCTAGCGCCCAAGCTCACCGTGTGGCAGCTTCATGTCGACCGGTCGCTCGCAGCACCCTTGGGGGATGATATGAAACTCGCCGCAACGTCACTCTGCACGATCTCGACGATGGCTCTGCTCGCGGCGGCGTCCGCTCAGGCGCAGACCGCCGATGCCCTGGCGACGGCCGCCAAGGGCGAGGGCCAGCTCACGGTCATCGCGCTGCCGCACGACTGGTGCGGCTACGGCGCCATAATCGACGGCTTCAAGGCCAAATACGGCCTCAAGATCAACGAGCTCAATCCCGATGCGGGCTCCGGCGACGAGGTCCAGGCGATCCGTGCCAACAAGGACAACAAAGGCCCGCAGGCGCCCGACGTGATCGACGTCGGGCTCTCCTTCGGCCCGACCGCCAAGGCCGAGGGGCTGATCATGCCCTACAAGGTGCCGACCTGGTCGACGATTCCGGACAACCAGAAGGACGCCGACGGCGCCTGGTACGGCGACTATTACGGCGTGCTGGCCTTCGAGGTGAACAAGGATATCGTCAAGACCTCGCCGACCGATTGGCCGGATCTTCTCGGCGGCGACTACAAGAACACCGTGGCGCTGGCCGGCGATCCGCGCACCTCGAACCAGGCCATCCAGGGCGTCTATGCGGCGGGCCTCTCCGGCCCGAACGGCGCCGCGGGCAAGGCGGATGCTGCCAAGGCCGCCCAGGCCGGGCTCGACTTCTTCGCCAAGCTCAACAAGAACGGCAATTTCGTGCCGACCATCGGCAAGGTCGCCTCGCTCGCGCAGGGTGCGACGCCGATCGTCATCCGCTGGGACTACAACGCGCTCGCCGACCGCGACACGCTCAAGGGCAATCCGCCGATCGACGTGGTGGTGCCGAAGACCGGCGTCGTGGCCGGCGTCTACGTGCAGGCCATCAGCGCCTACGCCCCCCACCCCAACGCCGCCAAGCTGTGGATGGACTACATCTATTCGGACGAGGGGCAGCTCACCTATCTCAAGGGCTATTGCCACCCGATCCGTTTCCAGGACCTGGTCAAGACCGGCAAGGTGCCGGCCGACCTGATGTCGAAGCTGCCGCCGGCCGCCGCCTACGACGAGGCGGTGTTCCCGACGCTCGCCGATCAGAAAGCCTCGAACGAGATCATCACCAAGCAGTGGGACAAGGTGGTCGGCGCCAACGTGAAGTAGAGCACGCGACGCAGCGGGGAGGCTGCACGGCATGGAACAGCCGGTCGAGGTCCTGGGGCAGGTGGCGCTCGCCCGGCCACGCCGGGCGCCTCTGTCCTGGGCCTGGGTCGGCGTGGTGCCGTTCTTCGCCTTCGCGCTGCTGTTCCTGCTGGTGCCGACCTTCTATCTCGTCGTCGGCGCCTTCCAGGACGACGCCGGCCGCTGGACGCTCGCCAATATCGGCGCGCTGTTCCAGCCCGAGGTGATGAGCGCCTATGCGATCAGCCTCGAGATTAGCGCCGCCTCGGCCCTGATCGGCGCGGCGCTCGGCTTCATGCTGGCCTGGGCGGTGGTGCTCGGCAACCTGCCGGGCTGGCTCCGGCCGACGCTGATGACCTTCAGCGGCGTCGCCTCGAACTTCGCCGGCATTCCGCTCGCCTTCGCCTTCCTGGCGACGCTCGGGCGCATGGGCCTCGTCACCCTCCTGCTGCAGGACGCTTTCGGCTTCAGCCTCTACCGGGCGGGCTTCAACGTCCTGAGCTTCTCCGGGCTGACGCTGGCCTATCTCTATTTCCAGATCCCGCTGATGGTGCTGATCATCGCGCCGGCGCTCGACGGGCTCAAGCGCGAGTGGCGCGAGGCCGCAACCATCCTCGGCGCCTCGCCCTTCGGCTACTGGCGCCGCGTGGTGCTGCCGATCCTGTGGCCGAGCCTGCTCGGCACGACGCTCTTGCTCTTCGCCAACGCCTTCGGGGCCATCGCCACGGCCTATGGCCTCACCGGCTCGACGCTGAACCTCGTCACCATCCTGCTCTATGCGCAGATCCGCGGCGACGTGCTGCACAACCCCAATCTCGGCTATGCGCTGGCGCTCGGCATGGTGGTGATCACCGGCCTATCGAATGCCGCCTACATCATCCTGCGGACACGCTCCGAACGGTGGCTCCGATGAGGCGCGCCCGCATCCTGCCCTGGCTGGCGCTCGCGGTCGGTGTCATCTACTTCCTGGTGCCGCTGATCGCCACCTTCGAGTTCTCGCTGCGCATCCTGCGGGGACGCTACAGCTTCCAAGCCTACGCCAATGTGCTGGGCGACCCGCAGTTCCAGTCGACCTTCCTGTTTTCCGTCGTCGTGGCGGTCGCCACCATCGTGGTCGGCACGCTTCTGGTGGTGCCGACCGCCTATTGGATCCGCCTGAAGCTGCCGCGCATGCGCCCCTATGTCGAGTTCGTGACGCTGCTGCCGCTGGTCATCCCGGCCATCGTGCTCGTCTTCGGCTATCTCAAGCTCTACAATTCCTCGTCCATCCTGCCGCTGACGGCGGCGGATTGGAGCACCAATGTGCTGCTCGTCTTCGGCTATGTGACGCTGGCGCTGCCCTACATGTACCGCGCGGTCGACACGGGCCTGCGGGCGATCGACGTGCGCAGCCTGACCGAGGCGGCCGAGAGCCTGGGAGCGGCGCGCGCCACCATCCTGTTCCAGGTCATCCTGCCCAACGTCAAAGTGGCGGTGATGAGCGGCGCCTTCCTGACCTTCGCCATCGTGATCGGCGAATTCACCCTGGCGAGCCTGCTCGACCGGCCGGCCTTCGGCCCGTATCTGCAGCTCGTCGGCGCCAACAAGGCCTACGAGCCGGCGGCGCTCGCCATCATCGCCTTCGCCATTACCTGGGCCTGCATGGGACTGATCCAGGTCTTCGGGCGCGATCCGCGCACCGCTTCGCGTCCCGCCTTCTGAGGCCTCATGAGCTTCCTCGTCATCGAGAACCTGCGCAAGACCTACGGCGACCATCAGGTCGTGCAGGCCTTCGACATCGCGGTCAAGCGCGGCGAGTTCGTCTCTTTCCTGGGGCCGAGCGGCTGCGGCAAGACCACGACGCTGCGCATGATCGCGGGCTTCGAGACCGCCACCGCCGGCACGATCCGCATCGACGGGCGCGACGTCACCCACCTGCCGCCGAACCAGCGCAACGTCGGGATGGTATTCCAGTCCTATGCGCTGTTCCCCAACATGACGGCGGCACAGAACGTCGCCTTCGGGCTCAAGGTCGCCAAGAAGCCGGCGGCCGAGATCAAGCGGCGCGTCGACGAGATGCTCGGGGTGGTCAAGCTGCCGCATCTCGCCGGCCGCTATCCCTACCAGATGTCGGGCGGCCAGCAGCAGCGCGTGGCGCTTGCCCGGGCGCTCGCCACGAGCCCCCAGCTCCTGCTGCTCGACGAGCCGCTTTCGGCCCTCGACGCCAAGGTTCGGGTGGCGTTGCGCGAAGAGCTCAAGAACCTGCAGCGCGACCTCGGCATCACCACGGTCTACGTCACTCATGACCAGGAGGAGGCGCTGTCGATGTCCGACAGGATCGTGGTCATGAGCGACGGCCGAATCGAGCAGCTCGGCACGCCCTTCGAGATCTACAACAACCCGCGCACGCGGTTCGTCGCGGCCTTCGTCGGCACGCTCAACATCCTCAAGGCCCAGGTGATCGATGCCGCGCAGGGCGCCATCCGCATCGGCGGCCAGGACTTTCGCGCCGCCCGGCAATTGCCCGAGCGCAATGGCGAGACCTGCTCGGTCGCGCTGCGGCCCGAGGCGGTGACGCTGCACGACCCGGGCAATGGCGGCAACCGCGTCAAGGGCACGATCGAGGACGTGTCCTTCCTCGGCGCCGTGGTGCGCATCAAGGTCGGGGTCGGCGACAGCCGCATCATGCTCGACCGCTTCAACACGCCGAACCTGCCGCCGCCGGTGCGCGGCGAGACGGTGACCTTGCATTTCGCGCCCGAGGACGTCTTGCCGCTCGAGAGCGTGGTGGCGTGAACGCCATCGCCAAGGAGGCGAGGACACGACGTCGAGACAATCCTCGATGGTGATCGAAAGGCCGCCGGCGGCGTGCTGATCCGCAAGGCAGGCGTCCTCATGGGTGCGGTCGGCATCTCGGGCGACACGTCGGACAATGACGAGGCCCGCGCGCTCGCCGGCATCGCGGCGGCCGGGTTCGAGGCGGATCCGGGGGCGTGAGGCATGACGTCGAAAAGTCGGCACGGGTTTTCGGATGACGTCATGCCCGATATGCAGAAGCCTCAGCCGTTCGCGACCTTGAGCGCGAGGTCGTCGCTGAGCAGGCGATTGAAGGCGATCTTCAGCGGCAGGTGCCGTGCGAGGTGCTGCTGCAGCTGTGGCGAGGACCAGCGCAGCAGACGGGCGCCGGGCTCGATCTGCACCGTGGCGGAGGCACCGGTGCCGCGCAGGAAGGCGATCTCGCCGATGAAGGTCGGCGGCTGCACCTGGATGCGGCGGTCGCCCTTGAGGATCTCGACCTCGCCGTCGAGGACGTAGAACAGGTGGTCGGGCCTGACGCCCTCGGTCGTCAGGGTCTCGCTCGCGGTCGACGTTTCGCGCTCGGCGAGCCGCAGCAGCCGGCGGAACTCCCCGGGTGTCAGCGTTTGGAAGGCCTTGTAGAGGTCCTTCTCCTCCGGCTTGAGCCCGAAGGTCGTGCGGTCGAGGATAAGTTCGACGATGACGATCACGTTGATCGCGGCGAACAGCAGGTTCCAGAAGATGTAAGGCCACTCGGGCGTCGCGGCGTTGAAATATTCATCGGCGACGTAGAGGAACAGGCTCGCCAGCAGCACGATGCGGAGCTGCAGCTGGCCGCGCATGGCCAGGGCCACGACCGAGATCGCGGCGCCGAGATGATAGAGCGGGTGAAGAGGCGCGAGCGCCACCATGAGGCTGCCGGAACCGGGTCTGAGGCGACGCCATAGCTAGCACCCGGCCGCGCGGCCGAACAAGCCTCGGCTGTGATGCCTTCAGGCCACGCCGTGGTCCTTGAACCAGGCGAGCGCCTTTGCCCACGCGTCCCTGGCGGCCTCGGGCCGGTAGCTCGGCCGGTAGTCGGCGAAGAAGCCGTGGGGCGCGTCGGGATAGACGACGATCTCGCCGCCGTGGCCACCCTGCTTGAGCTCGGTCCGCATCCTCGCGATGAGGTCGCCGGGGATGTTGCTGTCCTGCCCGCCGTAGAGGCCCAACACCGGCACCGTGACCTTGGCGCCGAACTCGATCGGATTGACGGCCTTGATCGAGGTGGTAGGCGAGGCCGCGCCGCCCAAAATGCCATAGAAGGCGACGGCCGCCTTGAGCTTGGGGTCGTGCTCGGCGAAGAGCCAGACCATGCGGCCGCCCCAGCAAAAGCCGATGGTGCCGAGCCTGCCCGTATCGGCCTTGCCCGAGGCCTTGGCGAAGGCGACCGCGGCGTCGAGATCCGACATGGCCTGGGCGTCCGGCACTTTCGGCACGATGTCCTTGAGGATGGTCTCGATGTCGGCGTCGAGCGGATTGCCTTCACGCGCGAAGAGCTCCGGCGCGATGACGTAATAGCCGAGCCTGGCCAGGCGCCGGCAGATGTCCTTGATGTGCTCGTGAACGCCGAAGACCTCCTCGATGACCACGATCGTCGGGAACGGGCCGCCGGATGCCGGCATGGCCCGGTAGCCCGGAATGTCGCCGTCGCTCGTGAGGATCTTGACCTCGCCCGTATCGAGGCCGTCGGCCGGCGTGTGGATGACTTGCGCCATGACCGGGTTGGCGGCAAGCGCGAAGCCGACGCCCAAGCCCGCCATCAGGATTCTTCTGCGCTGCGGGCTATGCCCCGGCCCGGTCTCGGGCAACTGGTCGGCGTGCTGGGGCTGTGTGTTGTAGCGGAGCATGAGATGTCCTTGCCGGTCGGCGGATGCGGGCCTCTGGTCGCGAGGCCTATGCCGCGACGGCCGGTTTGGATCCAAAACTTAATTCATTGCCTAACTGTCGCGAGTAGGATACTAAGGCGGATGCTTAACCAACCGGAACCGCTCGACCGGATGTTTCAGGCGCTTTCCGACCCCGCCCGGCGGGCGATGGTGGAACGTCTGTCGCGCGGTCCGGCGTCGGTCGGCGAATTGGCGCAGCCGCTCGCCATGTCGTTGCCGGCGGTGCTGCAGCACCTCTCGGTCCTGGAAGGTGCGGGTCTGGTGACGTCGAAGAAAAGCGGCCGGGTCAGGACCTGCCAGGTGAATTCCGCGGCCCTCGGCGAAGCGGAGGCCTGGATCAACGAGCGTCGGACCGAGTGGGCTCTCCGCCTCGACCGGCTCGGTCGATATCTTGAAACCAAGCAGAAGAAGGAACGACGATGACGACCGAACCTCGCGCCGACCAGCCGAAGGCGCTTCGACTCTCCCGGACCATCGATGCGCCGGTCGAGCTTGTCTTCGAGGCCTGGAGCACCGCCGAGCATGTCGGCCAATGGTTCAGCCCCGAGAGGTACTCATCGCCCGAAGCCACGGTCGAGATGCGCGTCGGCGGCCTCTTCGAAGTCTGCATGCGCGCGCCGGATGGCTCGAAGACCTGGACGCGTGGCCGCTTCGCGGAGATCGATCCCAATAGGCGGCTGGTGCTCGACCTCCACGCCGAAACCGCCGACGGCCGTCGTCTCTTCGGCGCTTATACCGAAGTCGACTTCATCGCCGAGGGGCAGCGGACGCGTCTCGACATCGTCCAGACCTACGATGCCGCCGATCCGTCGCTCGTCGCGCACATGATCAAGGGCGCGCCGATGGGCTGGAGCCAGACGCTCGACAAGCTCGAGGCGGAGGTTGCCCGGATGCGGGACGGCCGCCGGTAGGCCCGCGCCTCTCCGTCGGGGCGGCGTGGGTATCAGGCGCGCCGCGCCCACGGTCGCTTCGAATCCGCAGGCGTCTCCGCGCCGAGCCCCGGCTGATAGAACTCGTCCATGAAAGGCGGCTTGCCGGCCTCGATGGCGCGCAGGGTCGGTTCGTCGTCGATCAGGAAGGCGTCGAAGCCGCAGCGCCGCATCAGCTGGAGCTGATCCCACAGCACGTCGCCCGAGGCGCGGATTTCCCCGGCGAAACCGTGCTGGCCGCGCAGCATCGAGGCTTTCGAGAAGGATCGGCCGTCGGCCCATTTCGGGAAGGCCAGCTCGATCAGCGACAGGCGGTCGAGGTCGGGCAGGATGGCGTCGATCGTCTCCCCGGCCTCGATCTTCACCCCGAGCGGCACGTTGATGCCCTCGCGCGCCTCGCCCAGCGCCTGCCAGGCCTTGAGCGACAGGATCGAGGGGCCGGGACCGGGTGGCCCCTCGTCGGCGACCGCGCGCCAGCCATCGTCGACGAAGGCACAGTTCTTGTAAAGACGCATCGGATGTCCAAGGCAGCAGGGTACACGACGCCCTCATCCTGAGCCTGTCGAAGGACGAGGGTTCCAGAGGCCTTTCGACCCGCGGCCCATCCTTCGACAGGCTCAGGACGAGGACCTTGGGGCGGAGAGGCGAACGAGGCCGGACCCTATCAGATGTCCGACCCGGCATCGAGCGTGCCGAGGTGGATGCCGCATTCGACCTTGCCGCGCCCGCGCCAGCGGCCGGCACGCGCGTCCTCGCCGGGCCTGACCGGCGAGGTGCAGGGGATGCAGCCGATCGAGGGATAGCCCTTGGCCACCAGGCGGTGACGCGGCAGGTCGTGCCGGTCGAGATAGGCGAGCAGCTCCGAGGCGTCCCAGCCGGCGAGCGGGTTGATCTTCACCCGCTCTCCCTCGGCCTCGAACAGCGGCAGGGTGGCGCGGGTCGCGCTCTGGAAGCGCTTGCGGCCGGTGATCCAGGCGTCGTAGCCCTCGACGGCACGGGCCAGCGGCCGCACCTTGCGGATGTCGCAGCAGGCGTCGGGGTCGCTCGACCACAGAAAGCTCTCGGGGTCGAGCTCGGCCAAGTCCTCGGCGGAGGGCTGCACGGATTTGACGTCCGTCAAGCCGAGCAGGGCCACGAGCTCGTCGCGATAGGCCAGCGTCTCGGGAAAGAGATGGCCGGTGTCGACGAAGATCACCGGCGTCGCCCGGTCGATCTCCGAGACCATGTGCAGCAGCACCGCCGAATCGGCGCCGAAGCTCGAGACCAGCGCGATACGGCCCGGATAGAGGTCGCGGATGGCGAGGCGCAGGAACGAGCGCGCATCCATCGCGGCGAAGCGCTCGCCGAGCCGGGAGGCGGCGACCTGGTCGCCAAACAATGTCACGTCATGCATGCTCATGACTCATATCCCCTGGCCGGCGTCGCGCTCGTAGAGCGCCTTCTTGAACGGCGCCATGCCGACGCGCCGATAGGCCGAGAGGAAGTCCTCGTCGCGGCTCTGCCGCAGGCCCAGATAGGTGTCGACCACGGTCTCGACCGCGTCGACGACATCGTCGGTCGAGAACCCCGGTCCGGTGAGGTCGCCGAGCGAGGCCGTCTCGTCGCCCGAGCCGCCGAGCGTGATCTGGTAGGTCTCCTCGCCCTTCCGGTCGAGGCCGAGGATGCCGATATGGCCGACGTGATGGTGGCCGCAGGCATTGATGCAGCCCGAGATCTTGATCTTGAGCGGCCCGATCTCGTCGGCGCGCGGGCCTTCCCCGAACCGCTCGGAGATGCGCTGTGCCACGGGAATCGAGCGCGCCGTCGCCAGCGCGCAATAATCGAGGCCCGGGCAGGAGATGATGTCCGTGACGAGGCCGGCGTTGGGCGTGGCGAGGCCGGCCGGCTCGAGCGCGTCGTAGAGCGCCGGCAGCTCGTCGAGGCGGACGTCGGTCAGGACCAGGTTCTGCTCGTGCGAGACGCGCAATTCGCCGTGGGAATAACGGTCGGCGAGATCGGCCACGAGGTCCATCTGCTCGGCCGAGACATCGCCCGGCACGCCGCCGATGGGTTTCAGAGAGATCGTCACGATGCCGTGGCCCGGCACGCGATGCGCCGCGACATTGGTGTCGACGAAGGCTCCGAAGCGCGCATCGGCCGCGCGGCGCGCCTCGACGGCGGCCGAGACGGACGGCCCGGCGACAAGCTCCGGCGGGGCGAAATAGGCGCGGATCCGTTCCACGTCCTCGGCCGGCAGCGTCAGGCCCTTCGGCCCCTTGGCGAATTCGGCCTCGACGGCCGAGCGCATGGCCTCGGCGCCCTTCTCGTGCACCAGGATCTTGATGCGCGCCTTGAACTTGTTGTCGCGTCGGCCCTCGAGGTTATAGACGCGCACGATCGCGTCCACGTAGGCGAGAAGGTCCGCCTCGGGCAGGAAGTCGCGGATCTTGAAGCCGATCATCGGGGTGCGGCCGAGCCCGCCGCCGACATAGACCTTGAAGCCGAGCGCGCCTTCGTCGTTGCGGACCACCTGCAGGCCGATGTCATGGGCCTGGATGACGGCGCGGTCGCGCGGCGCGCCGGTCACGGCGATCTTGAACTTGCGCGGCAGGAACGAATATTCGGGATGCAGCGAGGACCATTGCCGCAGGATCTCGGCATAGGGGCGCGGGTCGGCCACTTCGTCGGCGGCGGCGCCGGCGAAATGGTCCGCGGTGACGTTGCGGATGCAATTGCCCGAGGTCTGGATGGCGTGCATCTCGACGGTGGCGAGATCCGCCAGGATGTCCGGGCAGTCCTTCAGCGCCGGCCAGTGGAACTGGATGTTCTGCCGCGTGGTGAAATGGCCGTAGCCGCGGTCGTAGCGGCGCGCGATATGGGCCAGCATCCTCAGCTGCTTGGAGCGCAGCGAGCCGTAGGGGACTGCAATGCGCAGCATGTAGGCGTGCAGCTGCAGATAGACGCCGTTCATCAGCCGGTGCAGCTTGAACTGGTCCTCGGTCAATTCGCCCGAGAGGCGGCGGGAGACCTGGTCGCGGAACTGCGCCACGCGCTCCGCCACGAAGCGGGCGTCGAATTCATCATACCGATACATGGTCGTCCTCTTCCGCGACGGGCGGCTGCGAGCCTGGTTTCGCCATTTCCGGATGGATGGTCGGTCCGCGCGCCCGGATCGCTTCCCGGAGCTTCAGCGGCACCACGCCGCCGCTCTTGGTGGAGACGTCGATGGCATAGACGTCGACGACGAGGTTCATCGCCTCGGCCTCGCTGCCTTGCGCGAGGCCTCGCGCCACTGCCTCTTTGTCGTCGAGCAGGACGGCTTGGTCCAGCCGTTCGACCCAGCCGCCGTCCTTTCCCAGGAACACGACCATGCCGTCGTAAAGACGGCTCGCGGTGATCAGCTGATTCATCGATCTTCACCCTGGCGGACGCGCTGCGATCAGCGTCGCGCCAGAGACTATAGGGATTCTCCTACCAGAAAACGATAATTAAAAAATACAACATAGAAAATTAGTATTTCTCTCTCCGTTCATTCCCGCGCAAGCGGGACTCCAGCGAAGACGCCGGCCGCACGCTGTCTGTAGCGGAGGACCTCGATAGCTCGCGCCCTGGAGTCCCGCTTGCGCGGGAATGAGCGGAGAGGGCTGTGCCGGGCTGTACCCGGTATGAAACGATGAAGCGGCTTCATCCGATTGTCAGCGGTTCGATGCGCCGCACCCTTGCAGCGTTGCCGCCAGGGTGGCGAGCTGGTCGGTGCATTGGCCCCAGCCCTGATGGAAGCCCATGTCCTCGTGAGCTTGCCGGTCGGCCGAGGTCCAATGGCGGACGCGGGCCGTATAGCGGGTCTGGCCGCCTTCGTCCTCGAAGGTCACGACGACGATCATGAACGGCTTCTCCGACGGTTCCCAGGCGCTTGCATAGGCGTCGGTGAAGACGAGCCGCTGGTTCGGCACGACCTCGAGATAGACGCCGCGGTTGGGGAAGTCTTTCCCGTTGGGGCTGCGCATGACGATGAGGGTCGCGCCGCCCGGCCGCAGACGTCGTCCAGGGTAGGGGAGCGAACCATCGCTTGAGAAGCTCCGGCTCCGTCCAGGCGCGGAACAGGTTTTCTCGTGCCGCCGGGATAAGGCGGGTGAGAACGAGCTCGCGCTCCGCGCCCGGAGCGGCTTCGGTCGTGGCGGCCATCGGTCTTTCCTTTCGAGTGGGGTCGGCTATCGGCCAATGGGAAACAGGGCGCGCAGCCTTCGGTCGCGCAACCATAGGCCGCCCCAGGCGAAAAGGGCGAGGTAGGCGCCGAAGAGCACGTGGCTGAGCCAGGGCGACTCGGCCCGGACGTGGCTCGCGACCGTGCCGCCGAAGAGGGCGGTGAACAGCACGGCGCCGAGCAACGACGTCCGCCGCACGAGATAGAGGATCAGAAGCACGGCCTCGACCAGCCCGATCGGGACGCCCAGTCCCGATCGGTAGCCGAGCCCGGTCAAGGTCTCCTCGACGACCGGCAGCCGGATCAGCTTGATCGCGATGTCGAAGACCATGAACAGCGTGAAGATCGCCGTCAGGGTCCACCCGATCCACGTCCAGGCCCTGGACGGGGAGCGAAGGCGGGGCAGGGCGGGCTCAGCCTCCATCGGAGGCCCGCTTGAGCTCCGCGATGTCGAGCTTCTTCATCTTCAGCATGGCTTGCATCGCCCGCGACGACCCCCCGGCATCCTGGCTTTGCAGAAGGCTGCCGAGGGCTGTCGGCACGATCTGCCAGGACAGGCCGAACTTGTCCGTCAGCCAGCCGCAGCGCTGCTCCGAGCCGCCTTCGAGGAGCTTGTCCCAGAGATCGTCGATCTCGGCCTGGCTCTCGCATGGAACGAAGAACGACACCGCCGGCGTGAATTTGTAATGCGGGCCGCCGTTGAGCGCGATGAAGTCCTGGCCGAGAAGATGGAAGGTCACGGTCAGGGCCTTGCCGCCTGGGCCGGGCATGGTGTCGACGACCCGCCCCTCGGGGAAGACCGAGAGGTAGAACTCGACGGCCTGTTCGGCATTGCCGTCGAACCACAGGCAGGGCGTGATCTTGCGCATGGGGATGTCCCTCGTCGGGTTGGGCTCAGGCGCCGGGCTGCTTGATCGGGGCGTTGATGGCCCACACCACGCCGAAGGGATCGCGAACCTGGCCGTAGCGGTCACCCCAGAACATGTCGGCGACCGGCATGACGATTTCGGCGCCGGCCTCGGTGGCGCGCTTGAACCAGGGGTCGACGTCCTCGACCATCAGCGTCAGGTTGAAGGCCTGCGGCTCCTTCAGCGAATAGCCGTGCTCCGGATAGGCATCGCCCAGCATCACGGAGCTGCCGTTGATGTAGAGATGCACGTGCATGGTACGGCCCTTGTCGTCGACCGGTATCGCCGTGGCGATCTCGGCCCCGAAGGCGCGTCTGTAGAACTCGGCCGCCTTCATGGCGCCGTCGACCTGCAGGTAGGCGACGACGCCGCCCTTGGTTTCGACGCGGGGCGGGGCCTTGGCTTCGGGCATCGATGTTCTCCTTACAATGAGAGGTTTAGCCCGCATTTCTCACCGGCCGAATGCGTGAAGTGTTTTTGATAGCGGTGGGCAGATTGCTTGGCGGTTTGGACATGATCCATCATCCCGCGAGGCGGGTCCACGGTGAGGGCGGCTGAGCGGGTCCTGTTAGGGGTGAG
>DATBEH010000074.1:0-13376 GCA_036276175.1 Lichenihabitans sp. | reverse complement strand
GCGATGACCGCAGGCATCGGCGAGCCGTGGAAATGCCGGTCGCCTCATGCTCCAAGCTTCGAACATCCCGCTGTCGTCGCGTCGAACGTCGCGACGCGTCCCCATGCCGAAGCCGGCTCGACGTCAGGATGAGGCAGGCCGCTTGCCCGTGCTTTAACGAGCCGTTACGAGGTCGCAGATAAGCATCGCCGAACAGGCAACGAGGTCGCTGATCGCTTATGATGTCCGCTCGCATTCTAACGGCTTTTTTCCTGGCATGCGGCGCGGCCCTGGCGCTTTCGGGTTGTGCAACGGAACCCGTCTTGACGACCGACTTCGGAGGGCCCCTGCCGACGAATTTCGCCGTGCGCGGGATCGACGTCTCGAAGTATCAGGGCAATATCGATTGGGACCGCGTCGCGAGTTCGGGCGTGCAGTTCGCTTGGATCAAGTCCACCGAGGGTGGCGACAGGATCGACAGCCGTTTCGCCGAGAACTGGGCTGGCGCCAAGGCGGCCGGCGTGCCGCGCGGGGCCTACCACTTCGTCTATTGGTGTCGTCCGTGGCAGCAGCAGATGGCCTGGATGGAGCAGAACGTGCCGGTCGAGGAGGATGCGCTCCCGCCGGTGCTCGACGTGGAGCTGACCCCCACCTCGCCGACCTGCCGGCGCACGCTCTACCGGGCGCCGACGATCGCCGAGATGCGCTCGATGCTCGAGGAGATGGAGCGCCACTACGGCAAGAAGCCGATCATCTATTCGACGGTCGATTTCTATGCCGGGATCCTGGCCGGCGGCGCGCTCGACGACTATCCGATCTGGGTGCGCAGCACGAAGTACAATCCGTCGGTCAAATATGCCGGGCGGCGGTGGCACTTCTGGCAGTACCAGTCCGACGGCCACGTCGCCGGCATCGGCAACAAGGTGGATCGCAACGCCTTCTTCGGCTCGCCCGAGCAATGGGCCAGTTTCCTCGGCGGGACCGACCTGCCGCTGTAAGCCTGCGCGGGCCGCGTCACAGGCCTTTCGGATTGCCCGGCAGCAGCTCGAACGCATATCGCATGCCGTCGGCATCCGTGAAGGCGCCGTGCCGTCCATCGAGCTCCGGCCGGCGGCATTCCACGTCGTCCTCGTCGGGATAGGTGAAGCAGACGCGCTGGTCCTTCAGGCTCCAGTGCCCGACGGCGCGGCCATCCCGGTCGACATGCACGAAGCTGCCGTCGGATTTGAAGAATTCCGTATAGTTCCCGTCCGGCGTCGTGCCGGTGATGGTATTGTCGAGCATGGCTGCCCAGGCCTCGCTGCCGGACAAGGCGCGCGCCTGGTCGGTCGGAGGCGTCGCCTGGGCGTAGCGGGGCCATGGCGGGAGGGCCAAGGCCAGGCCGGTCGCGCAGGTCATGGCGACGATGATCAGAGCGGCGACGATCGAACGGCGAAGGCCGGTTCCCATCCGAGACGTTTGCTGCGGTGGCGGCATCCAGGCTCCGCGATCTTAACTCGGGCTGAACGTCGCAATCCTATCACGGGGTCCGTGATAGGGGACGCGCGTGTTCTTCATCCTCTCGAAGGTCCTATGGCTGCTGACGGCCCCCGGCAACGTGATCGCCCTGGCGATCTGGGGCGGAATGTTGCTGATGATCTTCGGCAGGCTCCGCTGCGGGCGGAGGCTGGTGGTCCTCGGCGGCGTGGCGCTCTTTGTTTGCGGTGTCCTCCCAACGGGCTCGGTGCTGCTGCGCGGCCTCGAGGACCGGTTCCCGCAGCCGGCGCTCGGCGATCTTGAGCCGACCGGCATCATCGTGCTCGGCGGCGCCATCGATCAGGTCATCGGCAAGGCGCGCGGACAGGTGACCATCACCGATTCGGCGACCCGCATGACGGCCGGCGCCGTGCTGGCCCGGCGCTACCCGGCCGCCAAGCTGCTCTACACCGGTGGCTCGAACGCGCTCGTGAGCCAGGTCGGGAGCGAAGCCGCCGACGCACGGCGGCTCTGGATCGACCTCGGCGTGCCACCCGCACAGATCCTCGTCGAGGACAAGTCGCGCAACACCTACGAGAACGCGCGGTTCAGCCGCGATCTGCTGAAGCCGCAGGCGGGCGATCGCTACCTTCTCGTCACCTCGGCCTATCACATGCCGCGTGCCGTGGGCCTGTTTCGCGCCGCGGGGTTTCCGATCGTCCCTTATCCGGTCGACTATCGAACCACGGGAACCTGGCGCGACTTCGAGCCGAACCGCGACGTCGCTGCCGGCCTCGATCGCTTCGATGTGGGCGCCCGGGAGTGGATCGGGCTCGTCGCCTACCGGCTGAGCGGCAAGATCGCCGAGATGTTCCCGCATCCGTGACGCGCCCGCGACCGATCGGCCGCACCGATGGATCCCATGACGAAAATGCGCTTGTCCGGGCGGCCGCGGGCGGATCAGATGAGGGCCGCATCGAAAGGAGCCTTCCCGCGATGAAGCTGCATCTCGTCATCGGCAACAAGGCCTATTCGTCGTGGTCGCTGCGCCCCTGGATCCTGCTCAGGCACTTCGGCATCCCGTTCGAGGAGACGGTGATCCCGATGTATCGACCGACGACGCACCAGGAGATGCTCGGATACGGTCCGACCGGCAAGGTGCCGGTCCTCGTCGCCGACGATGTCGTCGTGTGGGAGACCCTTGCCATCTGCGAGTTCATCGCCGACAGCTTCCCCGACAAGCCGATCTGGCCCGGGGATCGCAAGGCCCGGGCGTTGGCGCGCGCTCTGAGCTCGGAAATGCACGCCGGTTTCGCCAGGCTGCGGCAGGCCTGCCCGACGCAGTTCATCCGCCCGCCGCGGGCGATCGCGCTGCCGCCCGAGGTGCGGGCCGACGTCGACCGGATCGAGGCGGCCTGGGCGCAGGCGCGGGCGCGGTTCGGCGCCGGCGGGCCCTTCCTGTTCGGTGACTTCTGCGCGGCCGACGCCATGTTCGCGCCCGTCGTCAACCGCTTCCACACCTATGAGATCGCGGTCGGGCCCGAAACCCGGGCCTACATGGACGCCGTCATGGCGCTGCCGGCTTGGCGGGATTGGATCGCGGGCGCCGAGGCCGAACCCTGGCCGAAGCCGGATTATGCCTCGCTCTGAAATCGCCCGAAACGCCGGTTGATGGTGCCGATCAGGACCGGTTCCGGGCTTGCGGCCTGCGACGGCCTGCGGCAGATAAGGCCATGCCGCTGCATCTCGTGAAACTCTGCGTGGGCGCCGATTCGGTCGGCGATCTCGAGGATTGGATCACGAATCGCCTCGCCGAGCGGCGCCGCCTCGGCGAGCCGGTCGAGCATAAGCACACGACGCGCATGGTCCCCAAGCGCCGCGAGGAACTCCTCGACGGCGGTTCGCTCTACTGGGTGATCAAGGGGCAGATCGCGGTCCGCCAGACGCTCGTCGACATCCGCAGCTTCACCGATGCCGGCGGGATCGGACGGTGCGACCTGGTGCTCGACCCCGCCCTGGTCGAGGTCGACCCGCGCCCCCGCAGGCCCTTTCAGGGCTGGCGCTATCTCGTTGCCAAGGAGGCGCCGCCCGATTTCGGCGCCGTCCTGCCGGAGGTCCGGGCGATGCCGGAACCGCTGCGTCGCGAATTGCGCGACCTCGGCCTGATCTGAGTGGCCGTCCCGACGCCGGGCAGGGCAATCCCATGCCTTGCCGTCGCGCCCGACCAGCACGATCTATCAGGTCGAGATTTTCGCCGCTCTCGAGGTGTTGCCGTGCCTATGTCAGACGACCGACGCTCGCTCGACCCAGCCTCGGGCCGCAACGCCGAGGTCGACGCCTTTCTGCGGCGGTCGCGCGATGTCGAGCGAGCGCCGGACGCGGCCTCGTCGCGCGGTCGGCTGGTCTTCGCGCTCGACGCGACGATGAGCCGCCAGCCGACATGGGATCTCGCCTTGTCGGTGCAGGGGCGCATGTTCGATACGGCCGCAGCGCTCGGCGGGCTCGACGTCCAGCTCGTCTACTTCCGTGGGCTGCACGAATGCCGTGCCTCACCCTTCGTCTCGGCCGGCGCTGGGCTCGCGCGGTTCATGAGCCGTATCGCGGTGGAGGGCGGCAATACGCAGATCGGCCGCGTGCTGCGGCATGTGCGCGACGAGGCGCGGCGCGTCCGCGTCGGCGTGCTGGTCTATGTCGGCGATGCGATCGAGGAGCGCGTCGATCCGCTCTGCGCGCTGGCCGGCGAACTGGCGCTGCTCGGCGTCAAGGCGTTCATGTTCCACGAGGGCCACAACCCTGCGGCGGCGCGCGCCTTCGGCGAGATCGCCCGGCTGACGGGCGGCGCCTACGCGGCCTTCGACGCCTCCGCGCCGGACCGCCTGGCGGCGCTGCTGGCGGCTGCGGCGGCCTATGCGGCCGCAGGACGATCCGGCCTCGAAGCCCGTCTCGGAGGCGGCGAGGCCGGAGTGGCCCAGGGCTTGCTGTCGCAGCTTCGTTGACGGCAGAATAGCGCGCCCATGGCCTTCATCATCGCCGGTCTTCTGTTGCTGTGGCTGGGCTCCACCATGCTGCGTGAGTTCCTGCGCGCCAGCCCGGCCGCGATGGCGCGCCGCATGAAGCAGGGCGGCGGAGCCGTGGCATTGCTGCTTGCGCTGCTCCTCCTGATGCGTGGGCAGATCGATGTCGCCATCGGGTTGGCCGGGGTCGGCTTCTGGCTGACCAGCGGGAAGCGGACGCCCGATTGGGGGGCGATGTTTCGCGCCGGACGGCCCCGCCGCGCGTCGCGGCGCGTCTCGCGGGTGCGCTCGCGGCTGATCGAGATGGAGCTCGACCACGAGTCCGGAGTGATGCGTGGCGGCGTCCTCGAAGGCGCCCTGGCCGGCCGCGGGCTCGAGGACCTCGGCCAATTCCAGTTGAGCGCGCTTCACGGGCTTTGCCTCACGGAGGATCCGGAGGGCGCGCGCCTGCTAGAGGCTTATTTCGACCGCCGGTTTCCCGGCTGGCGTGAGGCAGACCAGGGCCAGGGAGACGCGCGGAACGCGGGCCGCACGGGGGCCGGGCCCAGCCGCGCTGCCGGCATGTCGGAAAATGAGGCCTACGAGCTTCTTGGTCTCCCTCAGGGCGCGAGCCGGGAGGAGATCGCCCGGGCCCATCGCACGCTGATGAAGAAGTTCCACCCCGATCACGGCGGATCGACCGACGTGGCTGCTCGGGTGAATGAAGCCAAAGATGTCCTGATGCGCCGACATCCGTGAGATCCAGAAAAGGCGTGAAGGTGATGACGGGTCTGTGGTGTCCGGGCGGACGGCGCGGTGCGCCGGCCGGGGTGCTCAGTTACGCGTCGCGAAACATGCGAAACCCGAGCGCTTGAGGGTCCTGCAGGCGGTTTCCGCCCCGGCGGGGTCGAGCCCCGCGAAGCGGGCCCGATAGAGCGTCGCGTCGCCCTTCTGCACCTTCTCGGTGAAGGGATGCGCCGAGGCCAGGGCACCGCGGCCCTCCGCCTGGGCGCGGCTCAGGAGATCGGCGGCTTTCGCGGCGTCGTCGGTCGCGCCGATCTGGATCACCCAGCCGCCTTTCGGGCTGGCAGCCGCGGGGGCCTCAGGATTGGTCTCGGGTTTCGCCGTGCCAGCAATGGATCCCGTCGGGGCCGAGTCGGCCCGCTCCTTGCCGGGAAGACTCCTGCCGCTCGGCGCGCTCGGGCCGAGCCGCACCGGCGGCGCGCCGGTCACCCAATGGAGCGTCGAGGGCGTGGCGGTGGCGACCGCGCCCTGGCTCGTCGCGTTGAAGGCCGAGCGGCGGTTGGTCGAGCCGTCGAGGACTAGGCGGCGGCGGTCGGCGGCGAGCGGACCCGGAAGCCTCGACGGGTCGATGGCCCTGGGCGCTCCGGCGATGAAGGCCGGCCTGATCCTATCGTCGGCATGCGCGGGAACGGGCCTCGCGGGCTTTGGTACCGGCCTGGCGATCACGGCCTGCGGCACGGGAGCTTCCGCGAGTCTCGCGAGGCGGGGAGGCGGGAGTGGCCTCTGCGGCTCCGGCCTTCGCTCGCTGAACATCGGTGCCGGCAGCGCGAGCTCGGGCGCGATCAGGCTCGGCCCGCGCGGAGGTTGCCGTTCGATCGGTTTCCGGGGGCTGTCTTCGGACGACGCGAAACTCACCCGGGTCGGCGCCACGGCCGGGGCATCGCCTTCATCCGCGACGACGCTTGGGGGCGGGCGGCGCGGCGGCTGCCGGTCGACGGGCGCCTCGGCCTCGGCGCGGGGTGTCGCGGCCGGTGCCTCGACCGGGCTCTCCTCGGCCACGCGGGTCGACGGTGTCGCCGAGGCCTCCTCGAAATGCGTCTCGAGCAGGGACACCATGACGCGGTCGCGGCCCGCGGCGGTGCGGCCGCCGAGCACCACCGAGACGACGTGGCGTCCATCGCGATTGACCGAGGTCAGCAGGTTGAACCCCGAGGCCCCTGTATAGCCGGTCTTGATGCCATCCATCCCATCCACCCGCCCGAGCAGGTGGTTGTGGTTGACCATGGTCATGCCGGCATAGGTGAAGCTCGGCGTCGAGAAATAACGATAGTAGCGCGGAAAGCGCTCGCGGATGGCGCGGCCGAGGATCGTCAGGTCGCGCGCCGTCGTGATCTGACGCATGTCCGGCAGGCCGGACGCATTGTGGTAGAACGTGTGGGTCATGCCGAGCTGGCGCGCCGTCTCGGTCATGGCCTCGGCGAAGCTCGGTTCGCTGCCTGCGATGTTCTCCGCCACCGTCACCGCCATGTCGTTGGCGGATTTGGTGACGATGGCCTTGATGGCATTCTCGACCGTTATGACCGAGCCTGGCCGCAGGCCGAGCTTGGTCGGTGCCTGCGCGGCCGCATGGGCCGAGACGGTGAGCGGCGAGTCGAGCCGCAGCCGACCTTTCTCCAGTTCCTCGAACAGCAGATAGAGCGTCATCACCTTGGTCAGCGAGGCCGGATGACGCGGCGCATCCTCGTTGACCGCGTAGAGCGTCCGGCCCGTGTTGGCGTCGATCACCATGGCGGCATAGTTGGTGCCGACGTAGCTGCCGATATTGATACGGGCCGCATGGGCGGCCGGCGCGACGCGGTAGTAACGGGCAGCCACATGAGCGCGGCGATGATGGTGATGCCAGCGAGCTTGGGCGGAGCCGGAGGTAGAACTCGCGACCAGCAAGGACAAGGCCGCGCAGGATACGAAACGTCCCAGACTCAACACTTTGACGTTACGCATTACCATGACCAGTCCTCGTCACGACGCCCTCGGCCGAAGCCGAAGCAACGCTGCACGTGGCCCACGGGGCACGGGAAAGGACGCTAGGGGAATGCGGTTACAACGCCGTTAACGGGGTCTATCGCGGCTGATTCGGATTTTGTCGGACTTTTGTGCATTGCACAAAAAGCATTGACTCAATGGTGCGTTGCAATTACTGCAGGCGCGGGGGCGCGCTCAGCCGTGCCGTCGGGATCAATCATTTTGAGGAATTGACATGTTCAAGACTGTTGAAGACCTGCAGCAGATGAGCCGCTCGCAGATCGAGGCGACCACCCAGTCGGCTGCCGTTATGTCGCGCGGCCTTCAGCAGATCGTTCAGGAAGCCTCCGAGTTCTCGAAGAAGTCGATGGAGGAGAGCTCGGCCGCCTTCGGCAAGCTGGTCGGCGTCAAGACGCTGGATGGCGTCATCCAGGTGCAGACCGAATTCGCCAAGAGCTCCTACGAGACCTACATGGCCGGCGCCAAGCGCTTCGGCGAGCTCTTCGCCTCCCTGGCCCGCGACTCCTACAAGCCCTTCGAAGGCTTGGCGGAACAGAGCAAGGCCATGGTCACCCAGTGACCGGGTTCGGCGCAACGGCCTGACCGCCGTTTTCGCCCTCATCGAAAGTCCGGCATGAGCCGGACTTTTTTTTTGCCATCGCGGCGGAGCATCGGAAGCGCCCGGTGCGGCCGGAGCAGCCCGGCCGCGCCGGCGCGGAGCCTTGGTTGCGCCACGATCCGTGCAAACTATGAAGCCCGCGATCGTCTCGTCCCCTGGCGAAGCCGCAGCGGCGGTCGTACATTGGCGATGGGGATCCCGACCACATCACGCGGGGTCCCCGGCTGCATGAGGAAGAGTTTGCCGTGACTGCCAATGCGTTCGACCAAGCCCTCGTCCGGCGCGACGCAGGTCCTCGCGGCGCCGGAACGACCGGCCCGAGGGAACCGCGCAAGACCGGCGACGGCACGGGCACGGCCGTCATCACCCGGCCCAAGACGCAGACGAAGCGTCCGAGCATGTATCGGGTCCTGCTGCTCAACGACGATTACACGCCGATGGAGTTCGTCGTCGTCGTGCTGCGCAAATATTTCAACAAGGGACCGGACGACGCCACCCGTATCATGCTGCACGTCCACCACCATGGCGTTGGCGAATGCGGCGTGTTCACCTACGAGGTGGCCGAGACCAAAGTGACGCAGGTCATGGACTTTGCCCGCAAGCATCAACATCCCTTGCAGTGCATCATGGAAAAGAAGTGAAAGGCTGCCGCCGCTATGCCAGCATTTTCCCGCTCTCTCGAACAATCCCTGCACCGGGCCTTGGCGCTGGCCAATGACCGCCACCACGAATATGCGACGCTCGAGCACCTGCTGCTGTCCCTGACCGAAGATTCCGATGCAGCCGCCGTGATGCGGGCCTGTTCGGTCGACGTCGACGTCCTCAAGAAGCAGATCGTCGACTACATCGAGCACGAGCTGGAGAATCTCGTGTCCGACGGCCGTGACGACGCCAAGCCGACGGCGGGCTTCCAGCGCGTGATCCAGCGCGCCCACATCCACGTCCAGTCCTCGGGGCGCGAGGAGGTGACCGGCGCCAATGTGCTCGTCGCCATCTTCGCCGAGCGCGAGAGCCACGCGGCATATTTCCTGCAAGAGCAGGACATGACGCGCTATGATGCGGTCAACTACATCTCCCACGGCATCGCCAAGCGCCCGGGATTGTCCGACGGTTCGAAATCGCCGCGCGGCAGCGACGACGACGAGGCGAGGGACGCCAAGGACGCCAAGGAGGCCGGCGAGTCCAAGAAGAAGGACGGCGCTTTGGAGGCCTATTGCGTCAACCTCAACAAGAAGGCGAAGGACGGGCGCATCGATCCGCTGATCGGGCGGGAGACCGAGGTGCAGCGCACCATCCAGGTGCTGTGCCGTCGGCAGAAGAACAATCCCTTGCTGGTCGGCGATCCGGGCGTGGGCAAGACCGCCATCGCCGAGGGCCTGGCCCGAAAGATCACCAAGAGCGAGGTGCCCGAGGTTCTGGCCGATGCCACGGTCTTCGCCCTCGACATGGGCACGCTGCTCGCCGGCACCCGCTACCGCGGCGATTTCGAGGAGCGGCTGAAGCAGGTGATGAAGGAGATCGAGAACCACAAGAACGCGATCCTGTTCATCGACGAGATCCACACCGTGATCGGCGCCGGCGCGACCTCCGGCGGCGCCATGGACGCCTCGAACCTCTTGAAGCCGGCCCTGGCGCAGGGCACGCTGCGCTGCATCGGCTCGACCACCTACAAGGAATATCGCCAGTATTTCGAGAAGGATCGGGCGCTGGTCCGGCGCTTCCAGAAAATCGACGTCAACGAGCCGTCGATCCCCGACGCGGTCGAGATCATGAAGGGGCTCAAGCCCTACTTCGAGGAGTTCCACAAGGTCCGCTACACCTCGGAGGCCGTGAAGGCTGCGGTGGAGCTGTCGGCGAAGTACATCAACGACCGCAAGCTGCCGGACAAGGCGATCGACGTCATCGACGAGACCGGCGCCTCGCAGATGCTGCTGCCCGAGCCGCGCCGCAAGAAGACGATCGGCATCAAGGAGATCGAGGCGACCATCGCCACTATGGCCCGCATCCCGCCGAAGACCGTGTCGAAGGACGACGCCGAGGTGCTGGCCCATCTCGACGAGACGCTGAAGCGCGTCGTCTACGGCCAAGGCAAGGCGATCGATGCGCTGACCTCGGCGATCAAGCTCGCCCGAGCCGGCTTGCGCGACGGCGAGAAGCCGATCGGCTCCTACCTGTTCTCCGGCCCGACCGGCGTCGGCAAGACCGAGGTCGCCAAGCAGCTTGCCGTCAGCCTCGGCGTCGAGCTGATCCGCTTCGACATGTCCGAATATATGGAGCGGCACACCGTCAGCCGGCTGATCGGCGCGCCTCCAGGCTATGTCGGCTTCGACCAGGGCGGCCTGCTCACCGATTCGATCGACCAGCATCCGCACAGCGTGCTGCTGCTCGACGAGATCGAGAAGGCCCATCCCGACCTGTTCAACATCCTGTTGCAGGTGATGGATCACGGCAAGCTGACGGACCACAACGGCAAGCAGATCGACTTCCGCAACGTCATTCTCATCATGACGACCAATGCGGGCGCGGCCGAGATGTCGCGCGCGGCCTTCGGCTTCACCCGCAACCGGCGCGAAGGCGACGACCTCGAGGCGATCAACAAGCTGTTCACGCCCGAATTCAGGAACCGGCTCGACGCCATCGTCACCTTCAGCCATTTGCCGGCCGAGGTCATCGCCAAGGTGGTCGACAAGTTCATCCTGCAGCTCGAGGCGCAGCTCGCCGACCGCAACGTCAACGTCGAGCTGACCGACGAGGCGCGCAAGTGGCTCGTCGAGCACGGCTACGACGAGGCCATGGGCGCTCGCCCGATGGCCCGCGTCATCCAGCAGAAGATCAAGACCCCGCTGGCCGACGAGGTGCTGTTCGGCAAGCTCAAGAACGGCGGCACGGTGCGGATCGTGGTCACGGCGGACGACGCCGGCGTCAAGACGCTCGATTTCGTCTATCCCGAGGGACCGGTCATGCCGCGGCCCGAGCGGGACATCGTCGAGGCCGGGAAGAAGCGCGCCGGCAGGACCCGCAGCCGGGTCGAGGACGAGGACGGCGAGGACGATTCGGAGACGCCTCCGGATTCGGGCGGCGACGTCGCTCCGAAGGTGCCCCTGAAACTGTAAGATGCAAGGATCGTCTCGGGCCGGCTTCGGCAGGTCGGAGACGCATCCGGCGAACGGACCTCCCATGTTGTCTCAAGACGATGTAACGGCGGCCCTGGCGAAGCTCGCCGGGCCGGACGGCGTGACGCCACTGCCGCAATCCGGGGCACTCGGGGGCGTCGTCGTGAGGGAGGACCGCGTCTTTGTCTCCCTTGAAATCGCGCCGTCCCAGGCTGCCAAAGCCGAAGCGCTGCGGGCCGAGGTCGAGACGACCGTCCGCGCCATTCCCGGCGTCGGCAGCGCCTTCGTCACGCTGACCGCGCAGCGCGCCCCCTCCGGCGCGCCGACGCCGCCCCGTCATGACCACGCCGGGCACGGCCATGCGCCGCCCCCGGGTCCCAAGGCGCGGGCGGCACGCCGGCCGCTGGCCGTCGAGGGCGTCAAGACCATTCTGGCCGTGGCGTCCGGCAAGGGTGGCGTCGGCAAATCCACAGTGGCGGCCAATCTGGCGCTGGCGCTGCAGGAGACCGACCTGAAGGTCGCGATCCTCGACGCCGACATCTACGGCCCGTCCATGCCGCGCCTCTTCGGCCTCAGGCACAAGCCCGAGGTGATCGAGGGTCGGCTGATGCGGCCGCTCGACGGCTTCGGCGCCAAAATCATGTCGATCGGCTTCCTGGTCGAGGAAGAGACGCCGATGATCTGGCGCGGCCCGATGGTCATATCGGCCATCACGCAGATGCTGCGCGAGGTGGCCTGGGAGGCGATCGACGTCATGGTCGTCGACATGCCGCCCGGGACGGGCGATGCGCAACTCACCATGGCGCAATCGGTGCCGCTCGCCGGCGCCGTCATCGTCTCGACCCCGCAGGACCTGGCGTTGATCGACGCGCGCCGCGGCATCGCGATGTTCCGGCGCGTCGAGGTGCCGATCCTCGGCATCGTCGAGAACATGAGCACCTTCGTCTGCCCGCATTGCGGCACCCGAAGCGACATTTTCGGCCATGGCGGGGCACGCCACGAAGCCGAGCGCCTCGGCGTGCCCTATCTGGGCGGGGTGCCGCTGGCGCTGGCCATCAGGGCGACGTCGGACGACGGCCGCCCGATCGTCGTCTCCGATCCGGCGAGCCCGCACGCGCAGGCTTACCGGGACATTGCGGCGCGCCTGCTGGAGTCGCTCGGCCAGGACCGTGCGAGGCCCGCGCCGTGCATCGTCGTCGAGTGACGCGATTTGCCGGCCAAGGGACGAGTGCGACATTGTTTCTGACGCTTGACGCTGCTTATGCTGCGGGGGTCCGTCCTTTCTCGGGCGGATGAGGAGACGGTCATGATCGAGGGGCTCGGGCGGCGACGGTTTCTGGGATCGGCGGTCCTGGGCGCCGCCACGACGCTGCTGCCGGCTGCGGCTTCGGCCGAGACCGCGCCGCCACTGCGCCTCGGCGATGCGCCCACCGCCTCGGCGGCCGAAGTCTCCTGGAAGCTCACCTCGAGCTTCCCCAAGGCGCTCGACCTGCTCTACGGCGGCGCCGAGGATTTCGCCCGGCGGGTCGCCCTGCTGACCGGCGGCAAGTTTCATATCGAGGTGTCGCCGCCCGGCGAGCCGGTTTCGGGCCTCCAGGGTCTCGATGCCGTGCAGAACGGGACCGTCGACGCGTGCCAGACCTTCCTCGATTATTTCTACGGCAAGGACCCGGCCTTCGCGGTGCCGACGGCGATCCCCTTTGGGATGAATGCGCGCGAGCAGACGGCCTTCGCGCTCGAGGGCAATGGCAACGACCTCCTCAACGACTTCCTCAAGGACTATGGCGTCGTGGCGCTGCCGGCCGGCAACACCGGGGCGCAGATGGGCGGCTTCTTCCGCAAGGAGCTGAAATCGTTAGCCGACCTCGATGGGCTCAAGATCCGCACCGGCGGCCTCGCCGGCCGCGTGCTGCAGAAGCTCGGCGCGATGCCGGAACAGACCCCCCGCAGCGAACTCCACGCCGCGCTCGACAAGGGCGACATCGATGCCGTCACCTGGGTCGGCCCCTACGACGACCAGAAGATCGAAGGTCCGGAGGATCCCGGGCTGCAGAAGGTCGCGCCCTTCTATTACTATCCCGGCTGGTGGCGCGGCGGCTCGATGGTCCATCTGGTGTTCGGCAAGGCCAAATACGAGGCGTTGTCGGAGCCGTTCCGGACGGCCCTGCAGACGGCGGCGCTCGCCACGCATACCTCGATGCTGGCCTCCTACGACGCGCGCAACCCGGGCGCCCTGAAGCAGCTCGTCGTCGGCGGCGCCAAGCTGCGCGCCTTCCCGCAGGACGTGCTCGAAGCCGCCTACCGGGCGACGAGCGACGTCCTCAAGGAGATCTCGGACGGCAATCCGCGCTTCAAGACGCTGCTCGACGCGACGCTCGCCTTCCGCGCCGACCAGTATCTCTGGTGGCAGGTGAGCGAATATACGTTCGACAATTTCATGATCCGCCAGCG
>DATBEH010000073.1:0-23930 GCA_036276175.1 Lichenihabitans sp. | reverse complement strand
GTCGATGGCGCAGCCGACGAGATCCTCGTTGCGCCTGATGACGCGGCGAAAACTGCGGTTCGGCGCGAACCCGTCGACGCAGACTCTGACCGAAACGCAAGCCCGGCACATCTCGCAGGCCGGCCGATAGGCGATGGTCTGCGAGCGGCGGAACCCAGACTGGGTCAGCGCGTCGTTGATCGCCGCTGCCCGCCGCCCGATCAGGTGGGTGAACACCTTGCGTTCCAGGCGATTCGGCAGATAGGGACAGAGCGACGGCGCCGTGAGGTAGAATTGCGGCGCGTCCCGGGGCTCGCGTGTCAATCCCGACCTCTCATGGCTGCCCCTCCCGCCGGTTCATCGCGAAGGCCCTTGCCTGTCCGAGCGGAATCCGCGAGCTCAGAGTCTACGCACAAAGATCACGCCCGCAAAGATATCGTGCAAACATCGTTTGTCTTCCGTGACCAGCGCGACGAGGAAGACCGGCGGCAGCATCCAGCTCACATAGAACAGCACCGCATGCACCGCCGCGTTGATGAACGGCACGCGGGCACCCGTCGCGTCCATGCGCATCTGGAGGTCCATCATCCGCATGCCGGGCGTCGCCATGCGCCGGCCTGAGACGCTGAGGCCATTGTAGAAGAAGGCGACGAACGGGAACAGCGGCGGCAGGATGAGGAGGGAAAGGCCGAAGGTCACGACGAGCAGCATCAGCCACAATCCGAAGGACAGGGCCGAGACCACCACGAGATCGAGCATGACGGCGACGGTCCGCCGCCGCCTGACGCCGTCGAGCGCTCCAGCCGGCAAGCCGGCGCGCCCATAGGCCTGAGCCGATGAGGCAACGTTCGGGAAGGTCATGGCATGTCTCCAGGCCAGAGGGGCGGGACCGGCGCCGGTCGTCACGGGCTCGTTCGCGCCAGATCTGGGGCCAGCATGGCTCGGCCGCAAGATCATGGGTCGACTCACACCCGCCGCGGCAGGAGGTCCCGATATCCGAAGAAGCCTCCGGGCCGGAACACAAGGACGGCGACCATCAGCACGTCGACCACGAGGTCGCGATATTCGATGGGAAAATAGGCCGACCAGCCGGCCTCGACCATGGCAATGGCGAGACCGCCGAGGAAGGCGCCGGAGACCGAGCCGATCCCGCCGACGATCGCGGCGATCAGCGCCTTGAGGCCCAGCGTCGTCGTATAGGTGAAACTGATCGAGCCGTAGAAGACCGTGACGGTGGCGCCCGCCAGCCCGGCGAGGCCGCAGGCGAGCGCGAAGGTCAATGCGGAGAGGCGGCGCGGATCGACGCCGAACAGCGCCGCGGCCAATGGGTCGTCGGCCGTCGCCCGCCAGGCTCGTCCGAAGCCGCTGAAGTGCAGCAGGGCCAGGACGCCGAGCGCCGCGACGATGGCGACCGTGCCGAGGATCAGGGCGATCGGCGTGACGGTGACGACGAAGTCCTGCGCATGCAGCAGGCCGACCGGGGTCTCCAGGATCTCGCCGATCCACTTCGGCTGGTTGCCCCCCGCGAGCCGCATGTATTCCTGCAGGAACAGGGCCACTCCGATCGTCGCCACCAGTCCCTGCTGGCCGGTCGAGCGACGCAGCGGCCAGACGACCAGACGCTCGATCACCGCGCCGTGGATCGCCGATGCCCAGAGCGCCAGGCCGATGCCGCAGAGCAACAGGATGACCGGCGCGCTGCCGACGGCGGCCGCGACGCCGATCATGGCCGCGAAGCCGCCGACCGCGGCGATTTCGCCGAAAGCGAGGTTGATGCGGCCGGACAGCCCGTAGATCAGCGAATAGGCTGCCGCCAGCAACGCATAGATGGCGGCGTTGGGAATGGAGGCGAGGATTTGCTGGACCGCGTAAGCGAGATTCTGGGGGATGGCGGGAAGGCGCCGCGCGTCCTCGCCAAGCATGGGATCCGCCCGCGCGCTGTCGGGCGATTCGATCCAGAATCGCTTCAGGACGTAGAGATTGGCGTCCGGCAGACGCCCATGGTCCGTGTCGACCCGCACGAGGTCGGGACCCGTGTCGGCGTCGATCGGCGCGAAGCGGCACTCGACCCAGCGCGGCGCCGGCGGAGCGGCGCGGGCGAGCTCGACGCGGATGCCCGACCGGTTCTCGTCGTCCGACAGGAGCGAATCCTGGCGCGTCACAAAGATCGCGACGGGGTCGGCGAGCGCCACAGCGGCCAGCCGGCAGATCCTGGCGCGGCGCAGGTCGATGCCGGTCCCGCAGCCGGCGAGCGGCAGCACGGCCAATCCGATAGCGACGAGCGCGAAGCGCGTCGGAATGCCCATCAGCCGACGCCGGCGTCCGCTGTCACGCCTGGCTGAGCCGCTGCGCGACGCGGGGCGCGAAATAGGTCAGGATGCCGTCCGCACCCGCCCGTTTGAAGGCGACGAGGCTTTCCATCATGGCCTTGTCGCCGTCGATCCAGCCACGCTCGGCGCTGGCCATGATCATCGAATATTCGCCCGACACCTGATAGGCGAAGGTCGGCACGGCGAACTTCGTCTTGATGCGATGCAGGACGTCGAGATAGGGCAAGCCGGGCTTCACCATGATCATGTCGGCGCCTTCGTCGAGGTCGAGCGCGACCTCGCGCAGCGCTTCGGCGCCGTTGCCCGGATCCATCTGGTAGGTCTGCTTGTCGCCGACGAGGGTCGCCTTGGTGCCGATCGCGTCGCGGAAGGGGCCGTAGAAGGCCGAGGCATATTTGGCCGCGTAGCTCATGATCTGCACGTCCTCGAACCGTTCCCGGTCGAGGGCCTGCCGGATGGCGCCGACGCGCCCGTCCATCATGTCGGACGGAGCGATGACGTCGGCGCCGGCGCGGGCCTGGTTGAGCGCCTGGGCGACGAGAACCTCGACGCTGGCATCGTTGAGGATCCGGTGGCCATGCAGGAGGCCGTCGTGGCCGTGGTTCGTATAGGGATCGAGCGCCACGTCGGTGAGCAGGCCGATCTCCGGCACCTCGGCCTTGATGCTTCGGCAGGCACGGCAGACGAGGTTGTTGTCGCGCAGCGCCTCCGAGCCCCGCGCGTCGCGCAATTCCGGCTCGGTATAGGGAAACAGGGCGATGACCGGGATGCCGAGCGCGGCGGCCCGGGCCGCCGCCTTGACGGCGACGTCGACCGACATTCGATCGATCCCCGGCATCGCCTTCACGGCCTCGGTGCGATCGTGCCCCTCGACGAGGAAGATCGGCCAGATGAGGTCGTCGACCGTGACCGTGTGTTCGCGCACGAGGCGCCGGGCCCAATCGGTCTTGCGGTTGCGGCGCGGCCGATGGATCAGGCCGAGGCTCGGCCAGGACGGCTCGGGTTCGAGGGTGGCGCCGACCTCTTCGGTCGAGCCCCGGCGCGGTTCGGTCATGGCGGCGTCTCCTCGATGCGATTTAGCATGATCGGTCCGAGGCTGGAAGCATTCCAAGGCGCACGGACCGCCGGGAGCGGCACCGCACGCCAATCACGCCTTGAATGCCGAGCGGCTTCGCGCCATACCGGCGCAATCGCAACGAGACCCCCTGCGGATACGTCCTCCATGCAGAGATCTTCGGCGAAGCGGCGCGTCGTCAGCACGGCACCGATCGCCGCCATCACGCTCAGCAAATCCCCGAACGGCCAGGATGCGGACAGGTCGGGTCTGCTGCTGGTGATCTTCATGCGCCTCATCGCCGCCCTTTGGGTGGCCGAGGGTCTCATGCAATGGAGCCTCGTCGTCGTCACCGACATCGACGGCCGCAGCGGCCTCGCGGCCCTTTCGGTGTCGGCGATCGTCGCCGCGGTGTTCTTCGCCGTCATCGACCCGATCGCCGCGGTCGGGCTGTGGCTGGCGACGCCCTGGGGCGGCGTGATCTGGCTCGTCACCGCCGGCGCCCAGCTTTTCGTCATCGTCACCATGCCCGGCTTCTTCGGTCATCCGGTGCTGATCGGCCTCGCCGACCTGGCTCTCATCGTGCTCTACCTGGTCCTGACCTGGCAGGCCGCCAGCGCCCAGGAGCGCCTGCTGCAGCGCTGAGGCCACGCCCCACTGTCGCCAACATTCGTCCGTGTAGTGTTAATATCAATACATTTAAATCAACGCTTAAGCATCACCTGCCCCAAGATCATCCACAGATTTGAGATCACGCACGATTTGCGTCAATGTATAAACATCCTGTTCAGGCTTTCGCTTAAACTCGTCTTCATCGGTGGGCCTTATCTTGCATGAGATGAGATCGGCGGACGCCATGAAGCCGCCGCTGAACAGACGAGGCGTCAGATGAATACGGTAACCAAGACGGGGGCACTGCGGGAACGAGGCGAGCGCCTGAACGAGGTGCGTCCAGCCTACTTGGAGGCCCTGACCATGGTCGAGCGGCTGCACAGACGGCTGCTCGACGTCATCAAGGACGAATTCGACCGTCGCGGGCGCAGCGACGTCAACGCCGTCCAGGCGCTGCTGCTCTACAATATCGGCGACAAGGAGCTGACCGCCGGCGAGTTGCGCACCCGCGGCTACTACCTCGGCTCGAACGTCTCCTACAACGTCAAGAAGCTCGTCGAGATGGGCTACCTGCACCACGCCCGCTCCCGCATCGACCGCCGCTCTGTCCGTATCAGCCTGACCGACAAGGGCCAGGAGGTCCACACGATCGTCTCCGGCCTCTACGAGAAGCACGTGCTCACGGTCGAGCAGATCGGCGGTATCTCGGGCGAGGAATTCGGTCGGCTCAACCAGGCGCTGCTGCGCCTCGAGCGGTTCTGGACCGACCAGATCAAGTACCGCCTCTGACGCCCGCCGACGGAAAGGCTCCGTCACCGTCTGCGCATCCGGCCCCATCCTGCGCGGACGTTCTTGTTTTTATCCGTCGCCGCGCATAGGTTTCCGTGCAATACCAGCGCGGGCCAGCCAGTCTGCCTGACCGACATGGAGCGTAACGATGGGTGGAATGAGCATCTGGCACTGGATCATCGTCGGTGCCGTCCTGTTGCTGCTCTTCGGCGGCAAGGGCAAGGTGTCCGATCTCATGGGCGATTTTGCCAAGGGCATCAAATCGTTCAAGAAAGGCATGTCGGAGGACGAGGAGGCGAAGCCTGTGGCCTCGACGCCGGTCCCCCCGGTCAGCGATCCGCTCCGCACCATCGACCATCGGACCGGCGCGCCGGTCGACAGCGCCAACGAGACGCGGCGCGTCGGCTGATCGTCGCGGCGGACAGAGCAAGCGTCCCGCCGATACCCTGACCTCGCAGGCGGTGTACCGTTGGGTGCGCCGCGATCTTCTGCGCTCATCGCGACACGCCGATCCTGATGTTAGATTTTGATGCCGGCAAGCTTCTCATCATAGGCGTGGTCGCGCTCGTCGTGATCGGCCCGAAGGATTTGCCGCGCGTCCTGCGGCAGGTCGGGCAGATGATGGGGCGCGTCCGCCGGATGGCCGGCGAGTTCCAGGGCCAGTTCATGGAGGCCATCAAGGAGGCGGATCTCCAGGATCTGCGCACCGAGGTGGCCAAGCTCAAGGACACCGCACGCCTCGACGTGGACTTCGACCCGGCCCGGGACGTCAAGCACGAATTGCTGAGCGCCGTGAATGGCACCGGCACCGAACCGGTCAGGACGGCGGCGGCCGATACGCTTGAGGCGCCATCTCCGGTCCCGCACGCCTCGGAGAGCTTGCCGTTCGCGGACGCCGGTGAACCGTCCACGGTCGCGGCGGCCGGCATCGCGCCCGCTGCCGTGCTTCCGGCCGCCGCCGAGTCCCTGGTCCCGGATCCGGTGGGGCCGCCCGCTCAAGAGACGGTCGAAGCCAGGGAACCGCGTCGCAAGATCGTCGTGAGCCGTCGCCGCGGCCTGTCCCGCTTCGATGGATCGCATGGCCGGGCGGCCATTCCCTATCGGTCGCGCAACATCCTTCCGGCGCGACGTGAAACGCCCGATCCATGAACCAGCACGTCGACGACATCGAGGCTTCCAAGGCGCCGCTCCTCGATCATCTCATCGAGCTGCGTGCCCGGCTGATCAAGTCGATCATCGCCTTCCTGGTCGCGTTCCTGGTCTGCTTCTATTTCTCGCACCACATCTACAACGTGCTGGTCGAGCCCTACGTGCGCGTCGTCGGCGTCGAGAAGGCGACCCTGATCGCCACGCATTTTCTCGAGCAATTCTATACCAACCTGAAGCTGTCGATGTTCGGCGCCGGGCTCATCGCCTTTCCGGTGATCGCCGCCCAACTCTATATGTTTGTCGCGCCGGGCCTGTACCGCAACGAGAAGCAGGCCTTCCTTCCCTACCTGATCGCGACGCCGATCTTCTTCGTGCTCGGCGGACTGCTCGTCTATTTCGTCGTCATGCCGCTGCTGATCCGGTTCTCGACGTCGATGCAGCAGGTCAACATCCCGGGCGAGCCAACGATCGAGCTCCTGCCGAAGGTCAGCGAATATCTCTCGTTGATCATGACGCTCATCTTCGCCTTCGGTGTGGCGTTCCAGCTGCCGGTGATATTGGCGCTGCTCGGCCAGGCGGGAATCATCGATTCGGCCTTCCTGCGCTCGAAGCGCCGCTATGCCATCGTGGTCGTCGTGATTGCGGCCGCGATCCTCACGCCGCCCGACGTCATCTCCATGTGCAGCCTTGCCTTGCCCATGCTGGTTCTCTACGAAGGCGCCATCATCGCCGTGTCGCGGATCGAGAAGGCGCGCGCCCGCAAGGCGGCCTCCGGCTCCTCGACCTGAAGCAACCTCATGGTCTCATGATCCAGAGGTCGCGCCGGAAAGCTCATGTTCGACATCAGGTGGATCAGGGACAATGCGGCGGCTTTCGACGAGGGCCGGGCCAAGCGCGGCCTGCCGCCGGCGAGCGCCGACCTGATCGGGCTCGATGATCGCCGTCGCGGCGCCATCGCGAGGCTCGAGGCGCTCCAGGCCCGGCGCAATGCCGCCGCCAGGGAGATCGGCCAGGCGATGGGGCGCAAGGACGGCGAGACCGCGGATCGGCTGAAGGCCGAGGTGAGTGCGCTCAAGGCCGACGTGGGCACGCTCGAAGCCGACGAGCGCGACGCCAGCGCCGCCCTCGACGCGGCGCTCGCCGAGATTCCCAACCTGCCGCTCGACGACGTGCCGCTCGGCGCCGACGAGCATGCCAATGTCGAGGTCCGCCGCTCGGGACAGCGTCCGGCCTTTCCGGACGGCTTCGCGCCGCGCGAGCATTTCGCCCTCGGCGAGGCCCTGGGCCTGATGGATTTCGAGGCGGCTGCCAAGATGTCGGGGGCTCGCTTCGTGGTCCTGCGCGGCGGCCTGGCGCGGCTCCATCGGGCGCTCGGGCAGTTCATGCTCGACCTGCATATCGATCATCATGGTTACCAAGAAATTCAACCGCCCCTGCTGGTCCGCGACAAGGCCGTCTATGGGACCGGGCAACTGCCGAAGTCGCGCGAGGACATGTTCCGGGTCGGCGACGACTATTGGCTGATCCCGACCGCCGAAGTGCCGCTGACCAACCTCGCACGCGAGCGCATCGTCGACGAGAAGAGCCTGCCGCTGCGCTTCACCGCGCTGACGCCGAGCTTCCGCGCCGAGGCGGGCGCCGCGGGGCGCGATACGCGCGGGATGATCCGCCAGCACCAGTTCGACAAGGTCGAGCTCGTCTCGATCACGACGCCCGAGACGGCGCTCGACGAGCACGAGCGGATGACCGGGGCGGCCGAGGAGGTGCTCAAGCGTCTCGGTCTGCACTATCGGGTCATGCTGCTCTGCACCGGCGACATGGGCTTCGCGTCGCGCAAGACCTACGACATCGAGGTCTGGCTGCCGGGGCAGGGGACATTCCGCGAGATTTCCTCCTGCTCGGTCTGCGGAGATTTCCAGGCCCGCCGCATGGAGGCGCGATATCGGCCGGAGGGCGGCAAGTCGCCGCGCTTTGTTCACACCCTCAACGGGTCGGGGGTCGCGGTCGGTCGCGCGCTCGTTGCCGTGATGGAGAACTACCAGGCGTCCGACGGATCGATCGCCGTACCTGAGGTCCTGCGGCCCTACATGGGCGGCGTCGAGCGCATCGAGGCCGCAAACCCATGACCGCCGAAGAGCGCATGCGCATCCTCATCACCAACGACGACGGCATTCACGCGCCAGGCCTCGCGGTGCTCGAACGGATCGCCAAGACCCTGTCCGACGACGTCTACGTCGTGGCCCCGGAAAGCGACCAGTCCGGCGTCGCCCATTCGCTGTCGCTCAACGATCCCCTACGGTTGCGCGAGATCTCGCCGCGCCATTTCGCCGTCAAGGGCACGCCGACCGATTGCGTCATCATGGGCCTGCGCGAGATCCTCGAGGACAGGCAGCCCGCCCTTATCCTGTCGGGCGTCAATCGCGGCCAGAACGTCGCCGAGGACGTCACCTATTCGGGAACCATCGCGGCGGCGATGGAGGGCACGCTGCTCGGCGTTCCCTCCATCGCCCTCAGCCAGGCTTACGGCGGCCCGCTTGGACACCGGACGCTGCGCTGGGGCTGCGCCGAGACCCACGCGCCGGCAGTGATCGGGAGAATCCTGAAGGCCGGGATCCCGCGCGACATCCTGGTCAACGTGAACTTTCCCGACCGCGATGCGGACGAGGTGGCGGGCCTGGCCGTCACGGTCCAGGGCAAGCGGGACGCCGGGCTGATGCGCGTCGAGGAGCGCGAGGACGGCCGCGGCAACCCTTACTACTGGGTCAGCTTCGGGCGCGGCGACAGCGAGCCCGGCGAGCATACGGATCTCGCCGCGCTGCGGTCCGGCCGCATTTCCGTGACCCCGTTGCGGCTCGACCTCACGGACGTGGCGACCCGCGAGCGCTACCTCCGCGCCTTCGGCTGAGCGCGCGACGTGAGCCTGCCGACGCTCCCGCCCCCCGCCGGCCGCGCGGCGGCGGCTCCCGAGGCGAGAGCGGAATTCCTGCTGCGGTTGCGGGCCAGGGGAATCCGCGACCTTGCCGTCCTGCGTGTCCTCGAGGCCCTGCCGCGCGAACTCTTCGCGCCGCCGCGCTACGCGGATCTCGCCGGGCGGGACCTGGCCCTGCCGATCGCCTGCGGGCAGACCATGTCGGAACCGTTTCTGGTCGCCAGCATGGTCGAGGCGCTTGACCTGGCGCCGCAGAGCCGCGTGTTCGAGGTCGGCACGGGGTCGGGCTACGCGACGGCGGTGATGGCGAAACTATGCGCCGAGGTCGTCTCGGTCGAGCGTTACCGGAGCCTGGCCGTCCAGGCGCAGCGGCGCCTGCAGGATCTCGGCATCGCCAATGCGTCCGTGATCTGGGGCAACGGGCTCGAGATGCCGGCCAGGGCGGAGCGGTTCGACCGCATGATCGTCCACGCGGTGCTCGGTGACCGTCCCGAATCGCTGCTGGTGCAACTCACCGACGACGCGGTCTTGGTCTATGGCGCGGCTGACGGCGTTTCGCATGGCGGCCGTCAGCAAGTCGTTCGCGCCGCGCGGGGCGGGGGCACGGCCTGGAGCGTCGCGGCCATCTGCCCGTCGCGTCTGCGAGGCCTCGAACCGAACGTGTCGCAAGGCTTGTGAGCCGACCGCCGGTGGCTCGTTTGACTGTTAACGTCAAGTAAAGGCTCTCAAGAAGTTCAGATCTGTTAACTTGTAGAGAAAATTACGTCAGTCGATTCATCTTAAACCGTCCCTTAACCGGCATCGGATCTTATGGCGATCAACCGAGGCCGCGTGATGTGGATGGTCCGCTGATGAGTAAGCCGATATCGCCCGGACATAGCCGGATCGCGATCCAGATCTGCGCCGCGAGCGCGATGGCCGCCCTGCTGAGCGGCTGTTCCAGCGACGCGATGCGGTTCAACGACCCGTTCGGCAATCCCTTTTCGACGGGCTCCATCCAGAAGCCGAAGCATGTGGCGGCAGCGAAGCCGCTCGGCACCGGACGCGCCCCGCCCGTTCTGGCCCAGGCCCTGCCGCCGCGACCGGCCGTCGCCCTGCCGAGGGTCGCCAGCCCGGGCGTTTCCATCGAGCCCACGGGTTCGATCGCGCCGCACGCCTCCGGTTCCTCGGTCGCCGGCTGGAGCGCCAACGGCGGTCCCTCGGTCGTGGTCGCGCAAGGCGAGACGGCCGCGGTTCTGGCCCAGCGCTACGGCGTCCCGGAGAAGGTGCTCCTCGAGGTCAACGGCCTGCGTACCGCCTCGGAGCTGCAGCCAGGTGCCCGCCTGACCGTTCCGGTCTACAATTCCGCCGCGACCGCGAGCAGCATCCCGCCCGCGCCGCACCTCGCCGCGGCACGGCCGACACCCCAGGCCCATCCGGCTCCGGAGCGGCTCGCCGCAGCGACGCAGGTCCGCGAACCGCTGCCGACCCGCCCGGCCAGGGGCGAACCCATGCGTCCTGCCAAGGCGGAGCCGGCACGGGTGGCCAAGGCAGAGCCTGCCCGCGTCGCAAAGGCCGAGCCTCACGCTTTGAAGCTTCCGGCCCCGGCTCCGGCCAAGCTCGCGGCCGTCGCTCCGTCGCCGAAGCGCCTCCTAAAGGGCGCCGCCCCGCTCAAGGTCGCGACGCTCGAACCCGTTCCGAAGGCCGCCGTCATGCCGGCCAGGCCTGTCGCGCCGCCCAAGGTGGCGGAGGTGCCCAAGGCCGTCGACCCGACACCGACGGCATCCGTTCCGCCGTCCGCCGCGGCCGCAGCCGAGGCCCATCCGGAATTTCGCTGGCCGGCGCGCGGCCGCATCATCGAAGCCTTCAAAGGCGGCGTCGGCGGCAACGACGGCATCAACATCGCCGTGCCGGAAGGTACGCCCGTCAAGGCAGCCGAGGGCGGTGTCGTCGCCTACGCCGGGGCGGAACTCAAGGGTTACGGCAACATGGTGCTGATCCGCCACCCGAACGGCTTCGTCTCCGCCTATGCCAACAACGGCGAGATCGACGTCAAGAAGGGCGAGACCGTGAAGCGCGGGCAGTTGATCGCCAAATCAGGGCAGTCCGGCAACGTCACCTCGCCGCAACTGCACTTCGAGCTGCGCAAGGGAGCGACCCCGGTCGACCCGACGGCCTATCTGGCAGGACTTTAGCGAACAAGCCGGTCGGGCGCGTCGCTCGTCCGACCGGCCGGAAAGCCGCCCGACCGCGAGACACCGTCGGGGCTGGCGAACGGAGACGGCGGGTCCAAGGAAAGGCCCGCCGTCTCTCTCGTTGCGACGGGCCGGCTTCGAGGCCGCATCATGCCGGCCACCGCGCGCCGCGATCGTGTCGCCCGGCCGGACGCCGAGGTTAATCGGCGTCGATTTGCCGCCCCAGGCGGCCCGCCAGGTCCTGGATGAACTGCCAGGCCGTCCGCCCCGACCGGCTGCCGCGCGTCGTCGACCATTCGAGCGCCTCGGCGACAAGCGCGTCCCTCGCGCAATCGAGGCCGAAGCGACCGGCGTAGCCTTCCACCATCGCCAGATAGTCGTCCTGCGAGCATTTGTGGAAGCCGAGCCACAGCCCGAACCGATCGGAGAGCGACACTTTCTCCTCGACCGCCTCGCCCGGGTTGATGGCGGTCGCGCGCTCGTTGTCCATCATGTCGCGCGGCATGAGGTGCCGGCGGTTCGAGGTGGCGTAGAACAGCACGTTGGCTGGCCGGCCCTCGATGCCGCCTTCGAGCACGGCCTTCAACGACTTGTAGGAGGTATCGTCCCCGTCGAACGAGAGATCGTCGCAGAACAGCAGGACGCGGAAGGGCGCCCCGCGCAGCAGCGTCATCAGGGCCGGCAGCCCGTCGATATCCTCGCGGTGGATCTCGACGAGCTTCAGCGGCGGCTTAGGGTGTCGCTCGGCATTGACGCTCGCGTGCGCGGCCTTGACCAGCGAAGACTTGCCCATGCCGCGCGCGCCCCAGAGCAGGGCATTGTTCGCCGGCAGGCCGGCGGCGAAGCGACGCGTGTTGGCGAGGAGCTGGTCGCGGACCCGATCGATGCCCTGCAGCAGCCCGATGTCGACCCGATTGACCCGGGCCACCGGCGCCAGCCTGCCGGAGGCCGACCAGACGAAAGCATCGGCCTTGGCGAAATCGGGAGCCGCTTCAGGCGGAGGGGCGAGCCTGTCGAGCGCATCGGCGATGCGCGACAAAAGGTCGGGAGAGGCCTTGGCCAAAGCGTCGATCGTCACGGGTTTGCAGCGGTCCTTGTCGAGGGCCGCATATCCGAGGCGCCGCGGGGTACTGTCAAGCCGGGCGGCATTGCTTTCGGTGCGCCAGCCGATATATGTCGCGCAAGTTTTTCTGATCGGGCGGCGCCGCGGGCCGACCCTGGAGTCGCTGCGTGTTCACCCCTGCCTTCGCACAGACCGCCGCCGCCACGGGCGGCGGATCCGATCTCATCCTGCAGATGGCCCCGTTTGGCGCCATCCTGGTCATCATGTATTTCCTCATCATGCGGCCACAGCAGCGCAAGGCCAAGCTTCATGCGGAGATGATCGCCAATGTGCGGCGCGGCGACACGATCGTGACGACCGGCGGCCTGATCGGCAAGGTGACCAAGGCGGTCGATGCCGCGGAAATCGAGATGGAGATCGCGCCGACCATCAAGGTGCGCGTTTCCCGGCCGATGATTTCCGAAGTGCGGGCCAAGGGCGAGCCCGTCAAGGATGCGCCGGCCACCAAGGCCTGACGCGGCGGCGACGGCATGCGCCGCGTCGACGGCTGCGTGCCTCGCGTCGCGATTGAACGGAAGTTGATGCTCCCATGATGCGGTTTGCGACCTGGAAAGTCATTTCGATCGTCCTCGGCACGCTGATCGCCGGCCTGATCGTCATTCCGAGCCTGCTGCCTCAGGACATGCGCGCCGCGCTGGAGCGCACGCTGCCCATCCCGGTCAGGACGGTCGTGCTCGGTCTCGACCTGCAGGGCGGGGCGAGCCTGCTGTTGCAGGTCGATGCCGCATCGCTGACCCATACGCAGGTCGACAACCTGCGCGACGACGCGCGGCGCCTGCTGCGCGAGGACAATATCCGGCTGACGGGCGGCATCGGCATCCAGAATCGGGGGATCCAATTTCGCGTCCCGGACGCGACCGAACGCCAGAAGGTCGTGCAGCGCCTGCGCAACCAGTCCCAGTCGCTGGCGGCGAGCCTGACCGGATCGATCCAGGACTATTCCGTCAACGACACTGCCGACGGCCTCGTCCAGGTTCAGCTCACCGATGCGGGGATCAATGCGAGAATCAGCCGCGCCGTGGACCAGTCGATCGAGGTGCTGCGCCGTCGCATCGACGCCTCCGGGACTCGCGAGCCGACGATCCAGCGCGAAGGCAACGATCGCATCCTCGTCGAGGTCCCCGGCCTGCAGGACACGCAGCGCCTCAAGGACCTGCTCGGCACGACCGCCAAGCTCGAATTCCGTCTCGTCGCCGATCCCGGCGCAAACCCCGCCGATGTCGACAACCTGCCCTATTATAAGAACAGCGAGCCCGGCACGCTGCCGGTCGAGAAGCGGGTGATGGTGCAGGGCGAGGATCTGACCGGAGCCCAGGCCGGATTCGATCAGCGCACCAACGAGCCCGTCGTCAACTTCAGCTTCAACCTGCGCGGCGGACAGCAGTTCGGGCAGGTGACCTCGGCCAACGTCGGCAAGCCCTTCGCCATCGTACTCGACAACCAGGTCGTGTCCGCGCCCCGTATCCTCGGGCCGATCACCGGCGGCTCGGGACAGATCTCGGGCCGCTACACCATCACGCAGGCCAATGATCTCGCCGTGCTGCTGCGCTCGGGGGCCCTGCCGGCCAAGCTCACGGTCGTCGAGGAGCGCACCGTCGGCCCTGGCCTCGGCCAGGATTCGATCGACGCCGGCAAGCGCGCCTCCTATCTCGCGGGCGTGCTCGTCGTCGTCTACATGCTGGTCACCTACGGCATCTTCGGCGTCTTCGCCGACATAGCCCTCGCGGTCCACATCCTTCTGATCTTCGCCTCGATGGTGCTGCTCGGCGCCACCCTGACGCTCCCCGGCATCGCCGGCATCGTGTTGACGATCGGCATGGCGGTCGATGCCAACGTGCTGATCTACGAGCGCATCCGCGAGGAGAACCATGCCGGCCGATCGGTCATCTCGTCGCTCGATTCCGGGTTCAAGCGAGCCTTTGCGACGATCGTCGACTCGAACGTGACATTGTTCGTGGCGGCGCTGATCCTCTACCTTTTCGGCTCGGGGCCGGTGCGTGGTTTCGCGGTGTCGCTCGGCCTCGGCATCCTGACGTCGATCGTGACGGCAGTGACCATGACCCGGATGATGATCGCACTCTGGTACCGGGCCAAGCGGCCCTCGCGGCTGCCGATCTGAGCCGGAGGAAACGACGATGAAACTGCTCCGGCTCGCGCCCGAAAACACCAAATTCGGCTTCATGCGCCTCAGGCGCTTCTCCTATCCGTTCTCGGCCGCGCTCTCGATTCTCTCAGTCGTCATGTTCGTGACGGTCGGCATGAATTTCGGCATCGATTTCGCCGGCGGCACCCTCATGGAGGTGCGGGCCAAATCCGGCCACGCCGATTTGGCGATGCTTCGTGAGGTCGGCCAGAAGACCGGCGTCGGCCATGTCGAGGTGCAGGGTTTCGGCAGCGACTCGGATGCGACGCTGCGCTTCGGCGTCCAGTCCGGCGGCGACGCCGCGCAGGAAGCGGCGGTCAAGAAGGTCGAGGACGCGCTGAAGGCCGACTATGATTTCCGCCGCGTCGAGGTGGTCGGCCCGAGCGTGTCGGCCGAACTCGTCCAGTCGGGAACGCTCGGCGTCGTCGTGTCGATCTTCGCCGTGCTTGTCTACCTCTGGTTTCGCTTCGAGTGGCAGTTCGCGGTCGGCGCGGTCATCGCCACCATGCACGACCTGCTGCTGACCGTCGGCTTCTTCTCGGTGACACAGCTCGAATTCAACACGACGTCGATCGCCGCGATCCTTACCATTGTCGGCTATTCGCTCAACGAGGCTGTCATCGTGCTCGACCGCATCCGCGAGATCATGCGTAAGTACAAGCGCATCTCGACCGCCGAGATGATCGACATGTCGATCAATGCCGTGCTGCCGCGCACCATCATGACCGCCACGACGGTGTTCCTGGCCCTACTGGCGCTGGTGCTGTTCGGCGGCGAGGTGATCAAGAGCTTCTCGCTCGCCATGATGTGGGGCATCTTCGTCGCCACCTATTCCTCGGTGTTCATCTGCTCGCCGATCCTGATCTATCTCGGCGTGCGCAACGACGGCAGGGAGCCGGTGGCGACCCCCGTCGCGGCCGAGTAGAAGCGGCCGTGGCGAGCGATGCGCCTCCGCTCGCGGGGTTCCTCCCCGGGCCACACGCCATCGACGGCTATGGGGCGTTCGGCTTCCGCTTCGCCGGCATGGGCCATCGCGGCTCGATCCTCGCCCTGCCGACCGGCATCCACGCCTGGGTAGCCGCGACGCCGGCCGACATCGGCGTCGATAGCTTGGCGGCCGTGTTCGCCGTGCCTGGCGGTCAGATCGAACTCCTGCTCGTCGGCACGGGCACCGACCTGATCCCGATCGAGCCGGCCTTGCGGACGTGGCTGAAGGCGGCCGGCATCGTGGCCGAACCGATGTCGACCGGCGCCGCGGCGCGGACCTACAACGTCCTGCTCGGCGAAGGCCGGCGCGTCGGCGCGGCGCTCCTGGCCGTTGCGTGAGCGAGGCTTTTCGAGTTGGCGTGTGTCAGCAACAGCATGACACACGCTAGCGACCCCTACGGCTTTTGCGAGACCGTGGTGCGCGATGGCGACCGCGACGCCTGGCTGGCCTCGCTCTTCGCGCCGGCGTCGGCACGACCTAGCCTCCATGCGCTCGACGCTTTCCGCATCGAGATCGGCCACGTTCGCGGCCGCGTCAGCCAGCCGCTCGCCGGCGAGATCCGCCTGCAATGGTGGCGCGACGCGATCCTCGGCAAGGCGCGGGGCGAGGCGTCGGCGAATCCGCTCGCCGCGGCGCTGATCGACACGATCCGGCGCCACGACCTGCCGCGCGATCTCTTCGATGTGGCGATCGACGCCCATCGAGGCGAGCTCCACGAGCCCGCACCGGGGAGCGTCGCGGGACTCGAAGCCCGCCTCGACGCCATGACCGGCACATTCATCCGCCTCGCCTCGATTGTACTGGCCAGTCCTGCGGGTGACGTGCCGGCGGCGGCGGGCCATGCCGGTATCGCGCTCGGCCTCTGCCGGACGCTGCAAGGTTTCGCGGAGGACGCGCCGCGCGGTTGGTCGGCCGTTCCGGTCGAGGTCCTCGATCGGCACGGGGTGGGGCAGGGCGATGTCGCCGCCGGCGTGCCGACGTCGGCCATCAAGGCAGCCTTGGCCGACATGAGGGCTCTGGCGCGCCGGCATCTCGGGGAATTCTCCGAGGCTCGGCGCACCATCCCGAAGGCTGCGGCACCCGCCTATCTGCGCCTCGCCTCGATCGAACCTGACTTGCGTCGCCTGGACCGCCAGCAGGACCGCGATCCCTTCGCGCCGCCGCATCCCCTGCCGCAATGGCGACGGCAATGGATTCTGTGGCGGGCGGCCGGCGCGGGTGGCTAAGCAGCCTTGCGTGGAAGCCACGATTGATTCTGCTTTTTGCAAGCAAAATCGATGCTGCTAACACTTCCAGGTGAGCAAACTCGCGCGAGTTTGCTTAGCGTCCGTCGCCATCGGTTTGCCTTTGCGCCGAAATTCGATCAAGACAGCCGAACATGCTGTAGGAGCAAGGTCGGGGAGAGACGCATGTCGGTGTCGGGCTTGATGGTCTTCGCTCTGGCGCTGATGGTGGCGGCGGGCTCGCCCGGCCCGAGCATCGCGGCGCTGGTCGCGCGCGTCATGAGCCGCGGCCTGCGCGACGTGCTACCTTTCCTCCTGGCGATGTGGTTCGGCGAGACGCTGTGGATCACGGCGGCTGTGGCCGGCCTGACCGCGCTGGCGGCGGCCTTCCAGCCGATCTTCGTCGCCATCAAGTTCGCCGGCGTCGCCTATTTGCTGGTGCTGGCCTGGTCGATGTGGTTCGCACCGACCGAGGCGGCGGCCACGGAGACCTTGCCGACGGGGCAGCGTCCCTGGCGCATGTTCGTCGCTGGCCTCCTGGTGACGCTCGGCAATCCGAAGATCATGATCTTCTATTTGGCCCTGCTGCCGACGCTGGTCGATCTCGGCCAGGTCGACATTCTCGGTTGGGCGGAGCTTTGCGCCACCGCGGTCCTGGTGCTGGCGGTCGTCGACCTCGGCTGGGCGATCGCGGCATCACGCGCCCGCGCGCTGTTGCGTAGCCGCCGGGCGCTCAAGATCGCCAACCGAACGGGCGCCTCCGTGATGGCCGGCGCGGCACTCGCCATCGCGACACGCTGAGAACGCTTTCTCTCATGGCCCCGTCGCGACGGGCAATTCCTCCCGGCCGCCCCATTCGGCCCAGGAGCCGTCGTAGAGCGCCACGTCGCTCTTGCCGAGGTTGGCCAGCGCGAAGCTGAGCACCGCGGCGGTCACGCCCGAGCCGCAGGTGGTGATCACCGGCCGGTCGAGATCGATGCCGGCCTCGGCGAAGCGGGCCCTGAGGCTCTCCGGAGCCGCGAGCCGACCGCCCTCGATGAGCCGGTCGAAGGGAAGGTTGAGCGCGCCCGGCATGTGGCCGGAGCGCAGGCCCGGACGCGGCTCCGGCGCCTCGCCCCGGAAACGCGCGACCGCGCGGGCATCGACCACCTGGGTCCCGGCTTTCGCGAGCGCCTGTTCGACGCCCGCCGCATCGACCACGGCGCCAGGCAGCAGCCGTGCCTCGAAGAAGGCCGGCGGCCGGAACGCGTCGCCGCCGTCGAGCGGCCGGGCTTCGACTCGCCAACGCGGCAGGCCGCCGTCGAGCACCGCGACCCGATCCGCCCCGAACGTCCGGAACGTCCACCAGACGCGCGGCGCCGAGAACAGGCCGGCCGTATCGTAGACGACGATGCGGGACTCATGCGCGATGCCGAGCGAGCCCATCTCGGCGCCGAAGCGTTCCGCCGGCGGCAGCATGTGCGGCAGGCCGCTCGACGGATCCGAGATCGCGTCGATGTCGAAGAACACCGCCCCCGGAATATGGTGGCCGAGATATTCGCCCCAAGGATCGCGGTTCTGCGCCGGCAGGAACCAGGAGGCATCGACGACGACGAGGTCGTCGGCGCCGAGGCGGTCGTGCAGCCACGCGGTCGACACCAGCGGGGTGCCCGGCCAGTCGGAACCGCTCATCATCTCCTCCTCGGCAGACGGGACGGAGCGGCCGCTTCGCCACGCGCCTTGGCGAAGGCCAGCGCCGGCCGGATCGAGCTCAGTGCGGCGCAGCCTCTCTCGACCAGGCGACGATCGACTGCTTCTGGCTGCCGAGCCCGTCGATGCCGAGCTCGACCGTGTCGCCGGCCTTGAGATAGGTCGGCGGCTTCATGCCCATGCCGACGCCCGGCGGCGTGCCGGTGGTGATGACGTCGCCGGGCTCGAGCACCATGAAATGCGAGATATAGGAGACGAGCTTCATCACGTTGAAGATCATCGTCTCGGTCGAGCCGGTCTGCATCCGCTTGCCGTTGACGTCGAGCCACATGCCGAGCTTCTGGACGTCCGGAATCTCGTCGGGCGTCACCAGCCACGGCCCAAGCGGCCCGAAGGTGGCGCATCCCTTGCCCTTCATCCACTGCCCGCCGCGCTCGGTCTGGAAGGCGCGCTCCGATACGTCGTGGCACACGCAGAAGCCGGCGATGTGGTCGAGGACCTCGCGCTCGCCGATATAGGCCGTGCGCGCGCCGATCACGATGGCGAGCTCGACCTCCCAGTCGGTTTTTTCCGACGACTTCGGCAGCATGACGTTGTCGTTCGGGCCGACGATGCAGTTCGGCGTCTTGTTGAAGAGGATCGGTTCCTTGGGGATCGGGGCGCCCGTCTCGGCCGCGTGGTCGGCGAAGTTCAGCCCGACGGCGATGAAGTTGCACGGACGCGCCACGCAGGGGCCGAGCCGCGGGTTGCCGGAGACGGCGGGCAGGCTCGCCGGATCGGCGGCCTTTACCTTGGCCAGCGCCTGCTTGGTCAGATGCTCGCCAGCGAGGTCCGGAACGAGGTGGGAAATGTCGCGCAGCGTCTTCTCGTGGATAAGGCCCGGCTTTTCGCGTCCGGGCTCGCCGTAGCGAACCAGTTTCATCTCTCACTCCCAAATCGACGCGTCACGACCGACGCTCTCGGCGGCCGGACTATGCGTCGCCGCGCGGATGATCTCAAGCCCGAGTCACCCTGCGGCCGATAACGATCCTCGGCGTCAAGACTGCACGCGCACGTAGTCGCCAGGCGCGTCGCCGAGGGCGCGAAGCTTGCCGGCCCCGGGCACGCGGGCCGGGACCGTTTCGGGCGCCTGCGCTTCGAGCCAGGCGAACCAGTCGGGCCACCAGCTGCCCTTGGTCTCGCGTGCGGCCTTCAGCCAGTCCTCGAAGTCGCCGGCGACCGGCGGTCCCGCCCAGTATTGATACTTGGCCTTGGCCGGCGGATTGACGACGCCCGCGATATGGCCCGAGCCGCTCAGCACGTAGCGCATAGGGCCGCCGAAGAAGCCGGCGCCTGTGAAGACCGAGCGGGCTGGGGCGATATGGTCCTCGCGGGTCGCGAGGTTGTAGATCGGGATCGTCACGCGGCCGAGGTCGAGCCGCTCGCCCGCGACCTCCATCTCGCCGCGGGTGAGCCTGTTCTCGAGGTAGCAATTGCGCAGGTAGAAGGCATGGTTGGCGGCCGGCATGCGGGTCGAATCGGAATTCCACACCAGCAGGTCGAAGGCCATCGGCGACTTGCCGCGGATGTAGTTGTCGACCACGTAGGACCAGATCAGCTCGTTCGGGCGCAGCATGTTGAACGCCTGCGCCATCTTCGAACCCTTGAGATAGCCGGTCTCGGCCATCTGCTCCTCGACGGCCCTGATCTGCGCCTCGTCGGCGAAGTTCTTGAGATCGCCGGCATCGCGGAAATCGACCTGGGTGGTCAGGAGCGTCGCGCTCGCGACGCGGCGGTCGCCCTTGGTCGCCATATAGGCCAGAGCCACGGCCAGCAGGGTGCCGCCGACGCAATAGCCGACGGTCGCGACCTCACGCTCGCCCGTCGCCTGCTCGACCGCGTCGAGGGCCGCGACGATGCCCTCGCGCATGTAGGCCTCGAAGCCCTTGCCCGCGTGGCGCTCGTCGGGGTTGACCCAGGAAATGACGAAGACCGTAAGGCCCTGCGCCACCGCCCAACCGATGAAGCTCTTCGCCGGGTTCAGGTCGAGCACGTAGAACTTGTTGATCCAAGGCGGCACGATCAGCAGCGGGCGCTTGAGCACCTCGGGCGTCGCGGGCGCATATTGGATGAGCTCCATCAGCTCGTTGCGGAACACCACCTTGCCGGGCGTCGCCGCCATGTCGACGCCGAGCTGGAATGCCGAGCGGTCGCTCTGCCGGATCTTGAGCTCGCCGCCGCCGGCCTCGATATCCTCGGCCAGCATGCGCATGCCGCGCACCAGGTTCTCGCCGCCCTCGGCGAAGGTCTCGCGCAGCAGCTCCGGATTGGTGACGAGGAAGTTCGACGGCGAAAGGGCGCTCGTCACCTGGCGCAGGTAGAAGCGCGCCTTGTCGCGCGTCGCGGGATCGAGGCTTTCGGCCTCTTCGACCATGGCGGCCGCCCAATCCGACGACATCAGATAGGTCCGGCGCAAGAAATCGAACATTGGATTTTCGCGCCATTCGGGCGCCACGAACCGCCGGTCGGCCGCCCGCACCGGCTCGGCCGCCGGACTGTCGTCCCGGCCGGTGAAGCGAAGCAGCGTGCTCGACCAGATGTCGACGAACTGGCTGGAGAAGGCCGCCTGCGCCTTCATCATGCGGGCGGGATCCGACATCCAGTGCGTGGCGACCTGGCCGAGGGTCTTGAACAGATCGGTGGTCTCGGCGCCCGCGGCGGGCGAGGTTCGCCCCGGCTCGCGGCCCTTGAACATGGCGGCGGCGGCTTTGCCGCCTTCCTCGACCAGCTGTCCCATGTTGCGGGCGATGCGGTCCCAGTCGGGGAGCGCGGCCTGCGATGGATCCGCGTCGCTCGCCGCCGCCGACCGATCGGGCGAGGCTCGGGTCTCCGATCGCTGCGGCTTGCGGGTGGCAGCCGGCGCGTCGTTCGCCGGCTGGGCTTCCGGACCGTCCGTCGCGGCGGGACCGGTTGCCTTCCGTTTCGCAGGACGGGGCGCAGCGGGAGCCAGCTTGCCGTGGGGAGGGGTCTTGCCGGCCGACGCAGCCGTGGGCTTGGCGACGGCCATCGTCGGCGCGGTGACAAGCGACACTGCTTCGGCCTTGGCCGGCTTGGCAGGCGGGCGCCCCGAGCCGCGCCCATGCTGCGGCGCGTGCACTGGCGGGCTTGCCTCGGCTGAAGCGGACGATGGCGTCGCCCTCGGCATGCGCGTCCGCTTCATCGGTCTCTCCCTTCGGGACTGGAACTCGGGTGCGGCGGCGCCGGTTTCGTCGCCGCCCCGAAAGCCTTTTCCGCCGCAGGGAACTCGCCGGTTCCACGTCCTTCGCCGGGTCACGCCCGTGTGCGATCGGTCGCCGGCACCATCGACCGCAGTCCCGTTTCGGACATATTAGACGGCTATGCGGATCGCCGATACCGGAAAGGCGGTTCGCTCCGTTGCGTCGTCGGAGATGTCGATGAACTGGTTCATGCGCAAGGGTCGCATCATGCGGCCGACCATCGGCGTCGTGGCGCTGCCGCTCGTCGCTGCCATCCTCGTGGCAGCGCCCGCCTTCGCGGGTGACGACCAGCCGCGCAGCACGGGTTTCCTCGACAGCGTGCTCGAAACGCTGAACCTCAAAACCAAGGTCGGCCCCATGCCCGGCTTCGTCGAAACGACCCGCCCCAGTCCATTGGCGTTGAAATATATCCCGACCGGCCGCACGCATCCGAAGCGGGCCGTCGCGGTCGAGACGCCGACCGAGGTCGAAGCCACCAAGCAGGCGCTCGACGCAGCGCGCGAGGCCCAGCTCAACCCGAAGCCGGCGCCGCCGAAGCCGGCCGTCGGTCTCAAGCATGCGGTGCCGAAGCCCAAGACAACCAAGCCCGACAGCGCGGCGGCCTCGGCGAATTAGGCCCTGCCCCGAATCGCTGCGTCCTGCTAGGATCCGTGCGCGCTCAAGGTACCGCTTCGCCAAAGGTCCGGGTCATGTCCGACTTTCATCGTGTCCGGCGTCTGCCGCCTTATGTCTTCGAGGAAGTCAACCGGCTGAAGGCCAGGGCACGCAACGGCGGGGCCGACATCATCGATCTCGGCATGGGCAATCCGGACCTGCCGGCGCCGAGACATGTCGTCGACAAGCTGGTCGAGACCGTCGGCAAGCCGCGCACGGACCGCTATTCGAGCTCCAAGGGTATCGCCGGGCTGCGGCGGGCCCAGGCGAGCTACTACGCGCGGCGTTTCGGCGTGAAGCTCGATCCCGAGAAGCAGGTCGTCGCCACGCTCGGATCGAAGGAAGGCTTCGCCAACATGGCGCAGGCCATCACCGGGCCGGGCGATGTCGTTCTCGTGCCGAATCCGTCCTATCCGATCCATGCTTTCGGCTTTCTCATGGCGGGCGGAGTGATCCGCTCGGTGCCCGCCGAGCCGACCCCGCAGTTCTTCTCGGCCGTCGAGCGGGCGATCGTCCATTCCATCCCGAAACCGATCGCCGTCGTCGTCTGCTATCCGTCGAACCCGACGGCCTCGGTCGCCTCGCTCGACTTCTACAAGGACCTCGTCGCCTTCGCCCGCAAGCACGAGATCTTCGTCCTCTCGGACCTCGCCTACGCGGAAGTCTATTTCGACGGCGCGCCGCCGCCCTCGATGCTCGAGGTGCCGGGCGCCTTCGAGACGACGGTCGAATTCACCTCGATGTCGAAGACCTTCTCCATGCCGGGCTGGCGCATGGGATTCGCGGTCGGCAACGAGCGGCTGCTCGCGGCGCTGTCGCGGGTCAAGAGCTATCTCGATTACGGCGCCTATACACCGATCCAGGTCGCGGCGGCCGCCGCGCTCAACGGGCCGGAGGATTGCATCGTCGAGATGCGCGCGATCTACAAGGCGCGCCGCGACGTGATGGTCGAGAGTTTTGCCGCCGCCGGCTGGACCATTCCGCCGCCGGCCGCCTCGATGTTCGCCTGGGTGCCCATTCCGGACCGGTTCAAGCACCTCGGCAGCCTCGAGTTCTCGAAGCTTCTCATCGAGCGGGCCGATGTGGCGGTGGCGCCGGGGATCGGCTTCGGCGAGCATGGCGACGATTTCGTCCGCCTGGCGCTGGTCGAGAACGAGCAGCGTATCCGCCAGGCGGCGCGCGGCATCAGGCGCCTGTCCGAGACGAGCGACGAGCGCCTGCACAATATCGTGCCGCTGAAGAGGCCCGCCTGACGACCGCCAGAGCATGCACGGAGGCTGGCGAGCGCGAGATCCGCATCGGTCTCCTGCGGGACCAGGTGGCTCGCGCCGACCGCATCGTGGCCTTCACGGGCGCCGGCCTCTCGACCGAATGCGGCGTGCCGGATTACCGCTCGCCCGGCAGCCCCTGGAAGGTTCACGCGCCGATCGGCTTCGCCGACTATCTCGCCGATCCGGCCCTGCGGCGCGAAGCCTGGCGGCGCAAGTTCGCCATGGACGACATCTACGCGGGTGCACGCCCGGGGCGGGGGCATCGCGCGCTGACGCGCCTCTATGCCGGGGGACGCCTCGGCGCCGTCATCACCCAGAATATCGACGGGCTGCAGCAGGCGGCGGGCATGCCGGAGCATGCCGTGATCGAACTGCACGGCAACGGATCCTATGCGGCCTGCCTCGAGTGCGGGATACGCTTCGAGCTTGCGCCGATCCGCCAGGCCTTCGAGGCGGACGGCACGTTGCCGCGCTGCGCCTGCGGCGGCATCGTCAAGTCGGCCAGCATCGCCTTCGGCCAGCCGATCCCGCAAGACAGCATCCGGCGAGCGGCATCGTTGGCGCTA
>DATBEH010000072.1:0-16398 GCA_036276175.1 Lichenihabitans sp. | reverse complement strand
CAAAGCCCTGGAGCGCGAGAACCGGGAGCTGCGCCAAGCCAACGAGATCCTGCGCAAGGCGTCGGCGTATTTTGCCCAGGCGGAGCTCGACCGCCCGTTCAAGCGATGATCGCGTTCATCGACGATCACCGGGGGGCCTACGGGGTCGAGCCGATCTGCCGCGTGCTGCCGATCGTCCCGTCGACCTACCACGCCCACGCGGCCTGGCGTGCCAACCCGGCCCGCCTGCCGGCACGGGCTCGGCGTGACCTGGTCCTTACCGCCGACATTAGGCGCGTGTTCGACGTGAATTTCGGCGTCTACGGCGTGCGCAAGGTGTGGCGACAGCTCGGGCGGGAGGGAAAGCAAGTCGCCCGATGCACGGTGGCCGCCTGATGCGGCAGATGGGTCTGCAAGGGGTTGTGCGTGGCCGAGAAGTCCGCACCACCCTCAGCAATCCGGCCGCGGCCTGCCCGCTCGACCGGGTGAACCGGCACTTCCACGCACCGCGTCCGAATGTGCTGTGGCTGTCGGACTTCACCTACGTCGCGACCTGGCAGGGCTTCGTCTACGTCGCTTTTGTCATCGACGCCTATGCCCGTCGCATCGTGGGCTGGCGCGTCAGCCGCACGGCGCACGCGGGCTTCGTTCTGGATGCGCTGGAGCAGGCCCTGGCCGATCGCCGTCCCGTCCAGGGCGGTGGTCTGATCCACCACAGCGACCGCGGCGTCCAAGGCGGATTCAACCGGTCGTCGCAACATCCTGGTGCAGGAGGTTGCGATGAGCATCCGGAAACGACGTTCGCATCTATCTGGGCGGGCTGCGTTGCCGTCACCCGGTCGACCGCCAGTGGCGGGCCGCGATGAGCGGCGACGGTTCTGGGCGGGCGTTGCGGCAGGCCTGGCCAGCGAGGAAGCTGCGGTCGAGGCCGGGATATCGCAGGCTGTCGGAACAAGATGGTTCCGGAAGGCAGGCGGCATGCCACCAGCGATGTTTGGCCTCTCAGCAAAGCCACTTTCCGGGCGATCTCTCGCTTGCGGAACGGGAAGAGATCGCGCTCCTCCGCGTGCAGGGTCATTCCATGCAGGAGATTGGTCGGCGTTGGGCCATCGACGGAGATGTCGTCGACCCCGGCGGCGCGATATCGGGCCAGCAATCTCTCGAAAGAGCTGATGAACGCGACCTGCGCTCAAAGGCGCGCCGTGACGCCGAGCGACGAGGCTGCCGTCTCGATGCCGATGACCGTGTCCTGCGTGAGCACGATGCCGTCCCGCCCGTAGGCTGCTTCGAAGTCGCCTTCGATCTCCCCGGGAACGAGAAGACGATCCGTCGTCGGCCCGCGACGCGATCCGCGCACTTCCGCCACGATGCCATCGACCCTGCGCTTGACCTCGCCGATATCCCCGAAGGCCGCGATGTCGATCGCCATGAAGAAGTGTCCGTCGGTTCCGACCTTCGCGCCGTCGACCATGTTGCCGGACTCGGTGCCGTAGGCTGCGCCCGACAGCAGGGACGACAGCATTCCAACCGCCATGCCGAGCCCGATCCCCTTGTGGCCGCCGATCGGCTGGATCAGCCCTTCCAGCGCGGCCGCCGCGTCGGTCGTCGGCCGCCCGTCCTTGTCGAAGGCCCAGCCTTCGGGAATGGGGCTTCCCTTCTGGTGATAGATGCGGATCTTGCCATGGGCCGTGGCGCCGAACGCGAAATCGAGAACGAACGGTTTCGATCGATGGGCCGGGAAGGCAACCGACAGCGGGTTGATGCCCACGATCTTCTCGGCGCCTCCCCAGGGCGCCATGGTGGGCAGGGCGTTGGTGCCCGCAAGGCCGACCATGTCGGCGCGCGCCGCCATCAGCGTGTACCAATCCATGGCGCCGCAATGGTTGGATCCGCGGACCGCGGCGAAGGCGAGGCCGTGCTCCCGGGCGCGTTCGATGGCGGTCTTCATCGCGAAGGTGCCGGCGATCTGACCCATGCCGTTGTCGGCGTCGATGACGATCGCGGCGCCGCGGCCGCCGACGATGCGCGGGCGTCCGCGCGGGTTCACGCCGTCCCTGGTCAGCTTCCTAACGTAGTCGGGCACGCGCAAGGTGCCGTGCGAGTGAACGCCGCGCAGGTCGGAATGGACCAGCGTCTCGGCCAGAAGGCCGGCGTCTTCGCCGCTCATGTCACAGGCTGCGAAGACGTCGGTCACGACGCGTCGGAGATCGTCGGCGGCGACGCGACGGTCGGTCTCGCTTTGCGGATAGATGGCCATGGCGGCAGGTCCGGTTACAGGCGGTAGAAATCGATGGCGACGTCGCGATAGAGCTTGCGGAGATCGGTTTCCGAAGTGCCCGCGGTCACCTGATCGACGGTCTCGACCCACCGCCTGTAGCGCGTCGCGAGCTCGGAGACGGGCCAATCGCCGCCGAACATCGCCCGGCCAAAGCCGAAGCAGTCGATCGCATGGGCGACGTAGGGCGCGACCTGATCATAGGTCCAGAGCGCGTGGTCGGCTTCGGTGGCGACGCCGGATATCTTGCAGACCACGTTGGGCTCGGCCGCCAGCTCGCGCATCTGCGTCCGCCAGGGTTCCTGCACCCCGGCCCTGATGCCGGGTTTGGCGATGTGGTCGACCACGAACCGGACCTCCGGGCAGCGGCGGACGAGTTCGGTCGCCTCCGGAAGCTGGCCATGCCGCAGGCACAGGTCGAACGGCAGATCGTAGCGTGCGAGCAGCTGCACGGCTTCGACGAACGGCTCCCGCAAGGCCCAGCCCGGCTCCTCGTCGTGACGCTCCAGAAGCCGGCGGACGCCGCGGGCATGGGGAAGCTGCGCGAAGGTGGCGATATCGGCCTCCACCGCCGCCGGTCCATGTTCGAGCGGCATGGAGGCGACGATCCCCCGGAGACGGGGGTCGCTCCCGCAATGAGCCTCGACCCAGCGTGCCTCGTCGAGATGGCGACCGGGCGCCGCATCGACCTCGACGAAGACCAGGCCCTCGACGGCCACGCCTTCGATCGATCGCGCGAATTCTGCAAGGCCGTGAGGCGCGTTCAGCTTCGGGACGCCCGCCATCCCGGGAAACGCCATAGCGCTCGGGTCATAGAGATGGACGTGGGCGTCGATGATGGGGAAACTCGGCACGGCATCTCTCCCTCGAGTCAACGCTGGGTGGCGATCCGGTCGCGGCGGCGGGCGGCCGTCACCGATAGACCGACCGCCGCCACCAGCATCAGTCCGTTGAACAATGGCTCGACGAAAAAGGGCGCGCCGAGCTGGCTGAGGCCAGCCACCGTGACGGCGAGGACCGCGACCGCGATGAGGGTCCCGAGCACGTTGGTGCGCCCCGGCTTCACCGCAGTTGCGCCGAGCAGTGCCCCGGTGAAGGCGGGCAGAAGGAACTCCTGGCCGACTGTGCTCTGTCCGACTTGCAGGTTCGCCTGGAGCACGAGACCCGCGAAGGTGGCGATCAGTCCGGACATGACGAAGGCGATCGTGACGTAGCGCTCGGCCGAGATGCCGTTCAGCCCCGCTGCGCGCGGATTTTCCCCCAGCACGTAGAGGAAGCGTCCGAACGGTAGATATTGAAAGGTGAGCCAGAGCGCGAGCGCGAGCACCACGACATAGATCGCCGCCAGCGGGATGCCTGTGCCGGAAAGACGGCCGCCAAGCGCGATAAAGGACGGCGACATCGCGCCGACGACTTGCCTTCCTTCGGAATACCATTGCAGAGCGCCAAGCAACGCCGAGCCCGTCCCGAGCGTCGCGATGAAGGAGTTGATGCCGATCCGGGTGACGAGGATGCCGTTGATCACCCCGACGACAATTCCCATCGCGAGGATCATTGCGCAAGCCGCCCACCAGGGCAGGTGCTGCTGCGTCTGCAGCCCGATCGCGAGCATCTGCGACATGCCGATCAGCGAGGCGACCGAGAGGTCGAAATGGTTGGCCGTCATGGGCACCATCACGGCCAGCGCTGCCATCGCGTATATCGATCGGGTGGTAGCGAGGGACGTGAAGGTGAAAGCCGTCGGGAAGGTGTTGGGCGCGAGCGCCGAGAATGCGACGAGCAGCAGCCCGAGCAGGAGCAGAAGCCCCCAGGTCGAGACGAGCCTCATCAGCGGGGCGGCGGTCACAAGACGGCTCCGGTCGCCAATGCGGTGAGTTGGCCCGCGGAAACGCCGGCCGCGGAGAGCTCGGCGTTGGGCCGGCCCCTGTCGAACACGAGGATGCGGTCGCTGAGGCCCGCGACCTCCTCGAAGTCGGAGGAGACCAGAACCACGCTGAGCCCCTTCTCGAGCGCCCGTTCGATCAGCCGATAGATCTCGGCCTTGGCGCCGACGTCCACACCGATCGTCGGCTCTTCCAAGATCAGGATCTTGCGGTCGATCGAGAGAAAACGGGCCAGCGCCACCTTCTGTTGGTTCCCTCCCGACAGCAACGCGATGGTGCGCTCCGGCTCGGGCGGGCGGACGTCGTGGAAGCGCAGCACCTCGACGGCCTCCGCGCGCTCCCGCACCGTGCCCACGACGGAAAAGCCCGCCGTCAGGGGATTGATGTAAAGGTTCTCGCGCAGCGACAGCCCCATGCACAGGCTCTCTTCGATGCGCTTGCTCGAGACGAGGGCGATCCCAGCCGCGAGTGCATCGCCCGGATCGCGCAAGTGGAGCTCGGCGCCGTCGAGCGCGATGCGCCCGCCGCGCATCGGGACGTCGCCTGCGATCATCCGGCCGACGACGTCGTGCCCGGCCCCACGCAGTCCCACGAGGGCGAGGACTTCGCCGGAGCGGACCGTGAAGGAGCACGGCCCGACATGGACGGAACGGAGATCGGTGACGGCGAGTCGGACGGCGCCCATCCGCCGGTCCCGCGCGCCGAACATCGCATCCATCTGGCGCCCGAGAATATGGCCCATCAGCTCGCGCGCAGTCGTGTCCCGGATCGCCACGGTTGCGCGCATCTGCCCGTCGCGCAGCACGGTCGCGCGGTCGGCAAAGCGGAACACCTCGTCGAGCCGATGCGTGACGTAGACGATACCGAGACCGTGCTCCTTCAGGCGAGCCAGCACGTCGTGCAGCTTCGCGACATCGTCTTCCGGCAGCGTGGCGGTCGGCTCGTCGAGCACGAGGATGCGGGCATCGATGGCAAGCGCACGGGCGATCGCCACCATCGACTTCTCGGCGGCGGTCAGCCGCCCGACGAGTTCCGTGGGATCGATCGCGCAGCCCATCGCCGCGAGAGCGTCCGTGGCCCGGCTCACGCTGCGGCTCCAGTCGATCAGCCCCCAGCGTCGCGCGAAACCGATGCCGATCGCGATATTCTCGGCCACGCTCGCGGTGAGCACGAGGCCGAGATCCTGGTGGACGAAGGCAATGGCGGGAGCGGCGACGCCCGTCCTCCGGGGCGTGGCGGAGCCGTGGATCTCGCCGGCATCCGCGGTGTAGATGCCCGCGAGGATCTTGATCAGGGTGGACTTGCCTGCGCCGTTCTCCCCAAGGAGCGCATGGATCTCCCCCGGGCGGACGTCCAGGGACACGCCCTGCAGCGCGCGCGTTCCTCCGAAACGCTTGTCGAGGCCGATGATGCGCAGCAGCGGGGCGGAGTCGCTCGCGAGATCGGATCGGCGATCCTGATCGCGGCTCGCCTGCACAAGGGGCCGCCTCAGGAGTTCACGCCCCAGATCTTGAGATAGTGCTCCTTGTAGCCGTTGGTCGGATTGAATTGGTTCTTGTCGCCGCCCTCGGCGTTCACGTTGTCGGGCGTGACGAGATAGGGCGCCTGCACGAAGGTGCTCGGGGGCGCCTTGTTGAGCGCGCGGTTCATCTCGTCGACGGCCTGATAGGCCTGCTCTTCCACGGGCTCTGACACCGTCACGGTCTGGTATTGTCCGTTGCGGATGCGATCGTAGGCCGACCGCTGCCCATCCGCGCCGATCAGCTTCACCTTTTTGGGGTCCACGCCCGCGCTGCGCAGGGCCGGCACCTGAAAATCTAGCGTATAGTCGGCGACGGCCGTGATGTAGAGCGGCGTGCCATAGCGCTGCACCCAGGACAATACGAGCTGAGGCTGCCGCTGGGCCACCTCGGCGATCGGCGAGCTCGAATATTCCACCACCTTGCAGCCGGGGCATAGCTTGAGCCGCGCCTCGACGGCGCGAGACTTCGTCTCGGCGATGGCGAATTCATTGTGGCTCGTGACAACCACATTCGCCTTGCCGTTCGAATCCGCGATCACCCAATCGGCCTGCGCCTTGCCGATCTCGCGCGGATCCTCCTGAATGTTGGTGAACAGGCCGAGGGCCGCGTTGGGCCCGGGCAGCGCCGCCGCGTGGATGCCCACGATCGGGATGCCGCGCGCCGCAGCCTCCTTGAACGAATCCTGCAGGCTCTTCGCATCGGCCGATGTGATGATGCCGTCGACCTTGAGCGCGATCGCCTGACCGAAGGCGTTGATCCACCCGGTCGGCGTTGCCTTGCCGTCGATCACGCTAGCCTTCCAGCCGATCGTCTTCGCGGCCTCAACGATGGCCAGCCCCCAGGCATGGTTGGCGTCGTTGCTCTCGTCGTTGGAGACGAACACGATGGTCTTGCCGGGCATCGGCTTCGGCGCGCTGTCGGGACCGCGCCACTGGTTCTGCGGACCGGCATAGATCACCAGGTCCTTCTTTGCTTCCGCCACGATGTCGTCGGCCAGAGCGGAACCGATGGTGCCGGTCGACAGAAGCACGGCCACGGCCAGTCCAAACACTTTCATCCCACCCTCCCGTTGCGACGCGCCATCGTTTCGATGCGGCGCTGCCGAGCGTCATCAAAGGTGATTTTCGCTCGAAGGTCAACTGGTCTTACAGGTTGTATCAGGGAACGGCGAGACCTATAAGAATGAAATAACGTGCTCGCGTCGGATCTGGTCTGATGAGAGGGACAACGTGTCATTTGCGTTGGAAGGGCGGCGAGCGCTGATCATCGGCGCGGCCGGTGGTATCGGAGAGGCGACCGCCGCGGTGATGGCCGACCTCGGAGCCGATCTGGTCCTGGTCGACCGCGCCGCCCCGGACGGGGTCGCCGGACGCATCGTCGCTGCGGGTGGATCGGCCATCGCACTCGGCGGCGATGTGACGGATGTGGCCTGCCAGGCTGCGATCCTGAAGGCGGCGGGGCCACTCGACATCCTGGTCTATCTCGCGGCGCTCTGTCCCTGGGACGACTGGATGGACCCCGACTGGGACGCGGTGTTCGACGACGTCATGGCGGTCAACCTCAAGGCGCCGCTGCAGATTGCGCGTGCCGTGATGCCGGGCATGGCGGCACGAGGCTGGGGCCGGATCGTCCTCGTCGGCTCCGTCGCAGGCCGTATTGGCGGCCTCATCGCCGGCCCTCATTACGTCGCCTCCAAGGGCGGTCTTCATGCACTCGTCAAATGGCTCGCATAGCGAGGCGGCCCGCAGAACGTGCTCGTGAACGGCGTCGCGCCCGCCTCGACCGAGACTGCGATGATCGCCGGGCAGTCCGTCGATCTCACCCGGATCCCTCTGCGCCGCAAATCTCAGCCGGGCGAAATCGCGTGGCCCATCGCGTTCCTCTGTTCCCCTGCCGCAAGCTACATCTGCGGAACGGTCCTGGATGTGAACGGCGGGGTGGCAATGACCTGAGCGGGATCGCGGGTATTCGGTTCCGCCTGGTCTCTTCGCGTGCGTCTTATCACTCGACGTCGACGACCGCCGGCTGCACGGCTTTCCAATAGTTCCGGTAGACGCCCTTGAGATGCGTGTCCATCGCGGCCTCTGCGGCCACGGCATCACGCTGCAGGATGGCATCGTAGATGGCCTTGTGCTCGAGGTAGACCGCGCGGCGGGTGGCGCCAGCCCGGGCAGAAACGATGCGTTGTTCGGCGAGCCACTCGTTGAGCGCGTGGTTCAGGGACGTGAAGATCGGGTTATGGCTGATCATGGCCAGCGTGTAGTGGAACATCAGATCGGTCTGCTCGAACGTCTTCTGGTCGGGGGCACAGCCGTTGGCATCGAGAGCTTCCGTCAGCTTGGCGAGGTCGCCGGCAGTCGCATGCAGCGCCACATCGCGCGCAAGACCGATCTCGAGCAGCGCGCGGGCATGCTGCAAATGGCGCACGCCGTCGGGCCGGCTGAGCAGGTGCCGGGCGGCGCCCGAGAGATCGCTTACCAGGGTTTGTGGGGTTGGCCGCGCGATGCGAGCGGCCGCACCCGGCCGTGCGCTCAAAAGCCCCTTGCGTTGCAGCGTGAACAAAGCCTCGCGAACGGTGGAGCGCCCGACGCCAAAACGCTCCATGAGCTCGCGTTCGGACGGGATCTTGTCACCCTCGGCGAGCCGACCGGAGAAGATGAGCAGTTCGACGTGCTCGGCGATCTCCTCGAAGCGTTTACGCGGTGCGTCCCTCTCGATCATGCAATCCTTTCGCGGCACCGCCTGCACCCTTGACCTGTCAGACCAGATGGTGCTTCAATCCAGGCAATGATACAAATCAGCGCTTGGTACGCAAGCGTGCGAGGGAGCGTCCATGAAAGAATATCATGGGGGGATGATCCGACTCTCCCGGCGCGTCGGGCGGAAATTGACCCGGCATCGCGCTTGCGAACGGAGGCTTGGTTTCGGGCTCACCCGTTCAAGCTGTCAGACCAAACGCGTCCTCACGAGGCGTCCCTTTCGATGAGCGCGACCGCGCCCCTTCTGTCCCTGGACATGACCGCGTTTCGCGACCTGATGGTGGCGGGACCGATCGATCCGGCTGCGCTGCCGATCGAGACGGCGCGGCATGCGGCACGCGCGCTGCGGCTGCCCTGGAACGTGGGGGGGCCAGTCATGGCCGAGACCCGCGAGGGTACGGTCGCGGGCTTGCGATGCCGGCTGCATGTGCCGGTTCGCGGAGACGCGCCACAGCCGTTCACGATCTATCTGCACGGCGGCGGCTGGACGCTGCTCGACATCGATACGCATGACGACCTCGCGCGGCGTATCGCGGCGGCAAGCACTAGGCCCGTCCTCCTCGTCGACTACCTGAGGGCACCCGAACACGCCTTCCCGGGTGCGTTGAGGCGGCTGCACACGCTCGTCGCGGCGCTCGGGACGGCGGAGCTCGCCACCGGCCTGGCCCCGACCGACATCGTGCTGTCCGGCGATTCTGCCGGCGCCAATCTCGCGCTCGCGCTGAGCTTGCTGCTGCGCGAAGGCGGGGTGCGGCCGAACGGCCTCGCGCTTCTCTATGGCTCCTTCACGCCAGCCTTCGACACCCCGTCGCACCTCGCCTATGGGACCGGAACGCTGCCGCTCACGACAGCGCGCATGCAATGGTTCTGGGACAATTACGTCCCGGACCGCGCGCATCGCCAGAATCCGCTGGCTGCCCCGGCTCAGGGGGACCTCTCCGGCCTCCCAGCCATCTTCCTCGGCGTCGCCCAGTACGACATCCTCTACGACGAAAATTTCGAGATCGCGGCGCGGCTGGGCGCTGCCGGGGTCGATGTCACGCTGCGAACCTATCCGGGCACGATCCATGGCTTCGCCGAGGCCGCGGGCGCCGTCGGTTCTCCGGTGGCGCAACGCGCGCTCACCGATCTCGGTCGTTTCATCGCCAAGCAACTCCAAACCGAACGAACGGGTGAGGAGGCCCACGCATGAATCCCCTCGGCAAACGCCCACTCGGCAAGAGCGGCCTCGACGTCACGCATCTCGGCTTCGGCGGCGCGCCGTTAGGCGATTTCTACGCCCGTCTGCCGGAGTCCCAGGCCATCGCCACCGTTGACGCGGCTTACGCCGCCGGCGTGCGGCTGTTCGACACGTCGCCGCTCTACGGTCATGGATTGTCGGAGCATCGGTTCGGCCATGTGCTCCGCCAGACACCGCGCGATTTCGTGCTCTCGACCAAGGTCGGTCGCTGGCTGAAGCCGCGCCCTGAAGCCGAGATCGACCGCGGCTGGTTCAAGGGCGGCCTGAACTTCGAGGCCGTGGTCGACTACAGCTACGACGGCACAATGCGCTCCATCGAGGGGAGCTTTCAGCGCCTCGGCCTCAACGCGGTCGATGTGCTGCTGATCCACGACGTCGACGTCTGGACCCACGGGGCCGAAGGCTACGAGAGGCATTTCCGCACCGCCATGGCGGGCGCGTACAAGGCGCTCGACGCGCTGCGGGCAGCGGGAACGATCCGCGCGGTCGGCATCGGGGTGAACGAGATCGAGCCCTGCCTGCGGTTCGCCCGCGAGGGCGATTTCGATTGTTTCCTCCTGGCCGGCCGATACACGCTGCTGGAGCACGCCGCTCTCGATCAGCTGCTGCCCGTCTGTGTTCAGAAGGACATCGGGATCATGCTGGGCGGCCCCTACAATTCCGGCATCCTGGCCACCGGCGCGATCCCGAACGCAAAATACAACTACTTTCCGGCCCCGCCCGAGATCATGGCGCGAGTCGCCAGGATCGAAACCGTCTGCCAGCGCCACCGCGTACCGATCGCCGCAGCTGCGCTGCAGTTCCCGCTCGGGCACCCGTCCGTGTCCTCGGTAATCCCCGGCGCCGTGAAGCCGGAGGAGGTCGCGCGCAACATCGCGCTGATGGAGACCCCGATTCCGGCGGATCTCTGGGCCGAATTGAAAGCCGAACGGCTGATGCCCGCGCATGCGCCGGTGCCGGCATGAGCGATCGCGCAGCCACACCGCGGCTCGCACTCAGCGGCATCGTCAAGAGCTTCGGCGGCATCCATGCTCTCAAGGGCGTCAGCTTCGACGTTCGGCCCGGCGAGATCCACGCACTGCTCGGGGAGAACGGGGCCGGCAAATCGACGCTCGTGAAGATCGTGTCGGGCCTGCAGACGGCCGATGCCGGCGAGATCCGGCTCGATGGCGAGCTCGTCCGCTTCAAGACCCCGATGGAGGCTCGCGAGGCAGGCGTCGTCGCGGTGTACCAGGACCCGAAGCTGTTCCCGCACCTCGACGTGGCCGAGAACATCTTCATGGGCGTGCAGCCGCTCGACCGCCTCGGCACCATCGACAACCGCCGGATGTACCGGCGGGCGCGGGCGCTGCTGGCCGATCTTGACGCCGACCTCGACCCGACCGCCATGGTGGCCGGACTCTCGATCGGCGAGGTGCAGTTCGTCGAATTTGCCCGCGCCATGGCGGAAGGCGCCGACCGCCTGCTGTTCCTCGATGAGCCGACCGCGGCGCTCACCCCGTCCGAGACCGAGCGCCTGTTCCGCGTCGTCCGTCGCTTGCGCGACAAGGGCACGTCGATCGTCTTCATCTCGCATCGGCTCGAGGAGCTCGAGGGACTGGTCGACACCGTCACGGTTCTGCGCGATGGGGCGCATGTGGCAACGCAGTCCGCCGCGGCGCTCGACGAGACCGCGGTGGTCAAGCTGATGGTTGGTCGCTCGCTCGACCAGCTCTACCCCGGAGAACCGGATCGAAGCGCGTCCGGATCCCCAGCGTCGCCGCGCGGACCCGAACGCCTGCGAGTCGAGAACCTCGGTCTGCGAGGCACCTTCGACGGCATCTCGTTCTCGTTGCATGGGGGCGAGATCGTCGCCATGGCCGGCCTGGTCGGCGCGGGACGGAGCGAGATCGCCCAGACGATCTTCGGGCTGACGCCGCCCACGACCGGATCGGTGTTCCTCGACGGCGACGAGGTGCGGATCACCAGCCCGCGCCAGATGCTCGATCTCGGCTTGGCCTATCTCCCGGAGGATCGCGACGGCGAGGGCCTCATCCCCCGCCTGTCCATCCTGCGCAACATCGTGCTGCCCCTCATGGGACGGCTTGGTCGCTTCGGCGTCGTGGCGCCGCAGCGCGAGCGTGCCATCGCCAGAACGTTCGCAACGAACCTGCAGATCAAGGCCGGCAATCTGGAGCAGGCGGTGGCGACCCTCTCGGGCGGCAATCGCCAGAAGGTCGTCCTCGGCAAGTGGCTGGCTATGAATCCGGGGGTGCTCATCCTCGACGAGCCGACGCACGGCATCGACGTCGGCACCAAGGCCCAGGTGCATCGTATCGCGCGGGCGCTTGCCGAGAAGGGCCTGGCGATCCTGCTGATCTCGTCCGACCTGCCTGAGGTCTTGCGCATGGGCGATCGCGTGATCGTCATCGCAGACGGTCGGATGACTGGATCATTTTCCCGCGCCGAGGCGACCCAGGAAAAGATCATGACGGCCGCGTCGCAACGCGGCCGGAAGGCGGCCGCATGAGCGTCCGCCTGACCGCGCCGGCCGTGCCGAACCCGTCGGCCCATTCTGGCGCGGCGCAGGCAAGGCGCCGCCGGCGCATGCGGCTCATGCAGAACCGCGCGCTCGGGGTTGCGCTGTTCCTCGTGCTCCTGTGCGTCTTCTTCGCTGCCCTGAACCCCAACTTCGCGAGCGTCGGCAACCTCAACACCATCGCCCTCAACGCCGCGATTCTGGTCGTCGTGGCCTGCGCGGAAGCCATGGTGGTCATTACCCGCAATTACGATCTGTCGGTCGGCTCCACGGTCGCGCTCGCCTCGTATGTCGGCCTCGACGTCATCCGCATCTGTCCTCATGCCGGGCCGATCCTGATCCTCGTTCCGGTTGCGCTGGGCGCCCTCTGCGGCGTCGTCAACGGAGCGCTGGTGGCCTATGGCCGGCTCCCGTCCGTCGTCGCCACACTCGGCACGATGTCGATCTTCCGAGGTCTCGCCTTCCTCTATGCCAATGGCGGGCAGATCAACGGCAAGGACCTGCCGGCCTGGGTTGCCGGAACCGCGACGAGCCATGTGTTCGGCCTCTCGGTTCTCATCCTCGTGGCCTGCGCGGTCGTGGCGCTCGCGAGCTTCATGTTGGGCAAGCTGCGGATCGGCCGGAAGATCTACGCCATCGGCTCGAATCCCGAGGCGGCGGTTTCCTATGGCCTCGACGCCCGCGCCGTGGTCTTCAAGGCCTACGTCATGGCGGGACTGCTCACCGGCCTCGCCGCTTACCTGTTCGCGGCACGGGCGAGCTGGATCGTGCCCTACCTCGCCCAGGGACTGGAACTGACGGCCCTCGCGGCCGTAGTGATCGGCGGCGTCAGCGTGCTCGGCGGCTCCGGGACCATGCTGGGTGCGGCGCTCGGCGCCCTGACGCTCGCAACGCTCGACAACGGCCTCGTGCTCCTCGGCGCCTCCGAGTTCACGCGGCAATTCATCCAGGGCGCCGCGATCGTGATCGCGGTCGTGATCGACGCGATCGTGCAGCGCCGCCTCCAGGACCTGCTCAAGACCATGCGCAGCCGGAGGCCGGCATGACGGCTGCCGCCGCGCCCCGCGCCTTCGTCTGGGAACTGACCCTCGCGGTGCTGATCCTGCTTGCCGCCATATGGGCGAGCCTGACCTCGCCGTTCTATTTGTCCTTCGATCAGATCACCTTTTCGCTGCAGCAGTCGGTGGCGGTCGTAGGGCTCATCGCGCTCGGCCTGGTGGCCGTAGTGGTGGTCGGCGAGATCGACATCTCGCTGCCTGCCATCCTGGCGCTCGGCAACATCCTGTTCATGCATCTTGCCGTTATGAACTGTCCGATCTGGCTCGCCGTGCCCCTGGTGCTCGTCGTATGCGCGCTGGCAGGGCTCTTCAACGGCCTGCTGGTCGTCGCCTTCGGGCTTCCCTCGCTGGCCGTGACCCTCGGCGCCATGGGGGCCTACCGGGCCCTGGCGCTGCTGCTCGCCGGACAGGAGGGGTTCGCGGACTTTCCGGCCGACTATCTCTGGCTCGGGTCGTCCTCGGTCGCGGACGTACTGCCGGCTTCGTTGGTGCTGGTCGCGCTCGCGGCTCTGCTATTCGGCTTCGTGATGCACGGCACCGTGCTCGGCCGCTGCTTTTTCGCTTGCGGCCTCAACGCGCGCGCCGCACGGCTCTCGGGGGTGCGCGTGCGGCTTGTGAAGACGACAGCCTTCACGATCGGCGGCGTTATGGCGGGGCTCGCCTCCCTGGTCTACATCGGCCAATTCCAGTCGGCGCGGGCCGACAATGCCAGCGACATCCTGCTGTTCGTCGTGACCGCGGTTGTTCTCGGCGGCGTGGACATCTTCGGCGGGCGCGGCAACGTCGTGGGCGTTCTGCTGTCCCTGCTGCTGCTCGGAACCCTCAAGAACGGCATGGGGCTCGCGAATGTGGCGGGCTCGGTCCAGACCTTGGTGATCGGCACACTGCTCATCGTGAGCGTTCTGATCGCCCAAGGCGGTTCATGGACAGGCGCCTTCAGGCGCCTGCGGATAAGGGCCGCCAGCAAACCCTGATCATCACGGGAGGACAACATGCACCATAAGGACATCCATGATTTGGCCGTCGCCCTCGACAGGGGCGGCATCTCGCGCCGCGGCTGGCTGCAGGCGATGCTCGGCTCGGGGTTGTCGCTGCCGGTGATCGGCGGCCTTCTGGCCGACACGGGCGTGATGCTCGGGCGGGCCGACGCGGCAACGCCGCTGCGGGTCTTCAACGTGCCGAAATTCACTGGCTTCGTATTCTTCGAGCTCGCCCGGGCCGGCGGTGAGCAGGCCTGCAAGGAATTGGGCGCGCAACAGACTTACGTGGGCACCACGACGGCCGATGTCGAAGGCCAGGTCTCCGTGTTGCAGAACATCGTGCCACAGAAGCCCGACGCCATCGTGCTTGCGGCGCTCGACCTCAACGCGCCTGTACCGACGCTGAAGCAGGCGCGCCAGCGCGGCGCCGTGGTCATCACCTTCGATTCCGACGTCGCCGAAGCGGGCCGTGATCTCTTCATCAACATGGCGCCCTTCGAGGTGCAGGCCAGGGCGATGCTGGAATCCGCTTTGGCCAACGCGCCGGAAGGCGGCAAGGCGATCTGGATCGCTCCGACGCCGACGGTTGCCAACTTCATCTCACAGAAGAAGGCCCTCGATGCGCTGATCGCCAAGGACCCCAAATACCAGTCCATCCAGTTCATCGATACGCTCTATGCCAACGACGACCCCGACAAGAGCTATTCGGTCGGCACATCCGCCATGCAGGCTCACCCCGACGTCAGGCTGTTCATTTCGGGGTCCGGCATCTCGACGCCCGCCATCAACAAGGCCATCCAGGATACCGGCAAGTCCGGCCAGGTCTTCGCCACCGGCTTCGCCTTGCCAAGCACCATGAAGACCTATCTGGACAGCGGAACCTGCAAGCAATACGCGCTCTGGAGCCCCTACAAGTTCGGCTACATGGCGACCTATTGCGGCATCCTGATCAAATCCGGCAAGGTGGCCAAGACCCCCGGCACCGAGATCGACATCCCCACGATCGGCAAGCGCACGATCGAGGACACCGGCATCGCGAACCTCAATTCCATGCTGTTCTTCACCAAGGGTCACGACGATTTCGAGTCAGCGAGGCCGATGGGCTGATCGATCGCTTCGACATGGGGCCGGACGGCGCTCGGGCAGTTGCGGGCCGTCCTTGTCCTCGTCCGACTGACAGTGTGATGTATGGATGCCCTGCGGGTGCAAGGGGAATCTTTTGAACAGGCGCTACACATGATCGGGTGCTGCCATGGCCGTTGAGTCAGGAGCAGCCTGTTCGTCGTCGTTCTGTTCAGGGGTCTGGACCGCCGGCAACGGTCCTCGGTTGGTGGCGGGAGAGAGCCCGCCTCCATTCGCGGCGCCGCCTCTCGGCGGCAGCTGCTCGACGAACCAATCCATGACGGCCAGGAACTGGTCGGTTGCTGGCTTGGAAGCGAAGACCTGCAGCGAAACAAGGGGCCGCTTCGTCAGCGCCGACTCGGAGAGGCTCACTCCGGGGATCTCATTCAGCCGGCGAAGCAGGTCCTGCCGCATCTCGAGCGCGCCGAAGACAGGCCGGCCGATCATGTACTGGAAGTAGATCCCCAGCATGCCGTCGCTGTGGATCAAGAACGGGTAGAACGGCTGGCCGCCGCGGGCGAACATGGGTCCCATGGATCCCCAGGTCGGATGGGTGTTGAAGTGCACACGATCCGCGTGCAGCCTGGTCCAATCGGCCATCCGTCGCGCTCCAGCCACAGCGCCGGGGCCGAGCTTGGCGTCGATCTCGGCCAGCACGCTTTCCTCGTTCCAGACTCGAGTGGGCCTGGGCCCAATGCCCGAGCCCTTCTTCTGCGCGGCCTCCTGGGTTTGCCCGAGCACGATGGGGACGAGCGTCTTGAGCCCCTGCCCTTCGTACTGCCGCAGTTCCACCGCCAGAACCTCGGCCGGCTGCATCTGCCCATTCAGGAATTCGACGATCCGCCGCAGCTCGGTCGGAATTCGGTCGGCCACGAACAGCATACGAATCCGCCCCGCCTGCAGGTTCGTTCTGACCTGGGTCCAGAACATGTCCGCTTCGAGCTCGGGACCGGTCAGGCCCTGCAGGATCGCACCGGCCTGCAGGTCCTCGGCCTCGCAGCGGGCCTCGAAGCGGGCGCGCAGATCCTCCACCGGCCAGTAGACGACCGAATTGGCCGCAT
>DATBEH010000071.1:0-42908 GCA_036276175.1 Lichenihabitans sp. | reverse complement strand
CACGGCGCGGTTGACACGATCCTCCGGCCAGGGGGCGGCGTCGGCCGGACCCTGGCCGTCGTAGACCATGGTCCCCTGGCCTTTCTCGAGCATCACGGTGCCGCGCGGCGTCGTGACCGAGACTTCGCCGCTCAGCACCAGGACGCCGAAGCCGCCGTCGATGTGGCCACCCCAGACCGTGGTGCCGCGCACGCCGAGCGTGCCGACCGGCGTCTTGATCGACACGTGGCCGCCCGTCGGGCCCTCCACCTTGCCGCCGACGAACAGGAAGGCGCCGTTCGGCACCGAGAGCGCCAGCTTGCCGCCGGCCGGATGATCGGGGTCGTAGACGAAGCTGTCGACCGTCATGCGCCCCTTCTCGCCGAGCGTCAGCACGGTGCCGTCGGCGAGCTTGGCCTCGAGGCGGGCGGCCGGGCCGGTGCGCAGCTTGTCGCCGAACAGCACCGGACCCTCGACGACGAGGTCGCGGGCGATGCCGGCCTGGGCGGCCTGCGCCTGCCCCTGTGCCTTGTCGACCGCCCCGACCGTCACCGGCGAAGCCGACGCGGCTCCGATCCATGCCGTCGCGATCGCCGCCGCGCCGACGAGACCCCAACCTTTCAATCCAAATCCAAACATTGCAATCCCCCGTCCTAATCCATTGTCAAAAGTTCAGCCGCACGGCGTCGCGGACCGGCGTCTGAATCCATCGGCGCGGCGAAAGGCGCCGGCCAATGTCGGATGCGTTCGAGCGTGACGGCGACGGGCGCCGGCCTCCCGAACAGAAAGCCCTGGCCGTACTCGCAGGCCATGGCGGCCAGCATGTCGGCCTGCTCCTCTGTCTCGATCCCCTCGGCGACCACCGGAATCTCGAGTTCGCGGGCCAGATAGCGGATGGTGGAGACGATCTTGCGGCTCTTCGGGTCGCTTGCCATCGAGCGCACGAAGGCCCTGTCGATCTTGAGTGTCGTGATCGGCAGCGTGCTCAGATAGCTCAGGCTCGAATAGCCGGTGCCGAAATCGTCCACCGCGATTCCCATGCCGTGGAGCCGGCAGGCGTCGAGGATCTTCGCGGCGCCGGCCGGATCCTTCATCAGCATGCTCTCGGTGATCTCGAGCTTGAGGTTGCAGGGCGAAATGCCCCCCTGGCTCAGGATGGTCTTGACCGTATCCGCGAAGGCCGGTTGGACGAGGTCGTGCCCGGAGATGTTGACGGTGACGAACAGCGCCGACTCGCTGGATGCGGTCCACAGCGGCTGCGCCGCGTTCCCCTCGGCGGCGGCGGCAAGCAGCGGGAAGATGCGGGTCAGCTCGTGCAGGCACCATTGGGTGATCCCGACGATCAGGCCGCTGGCCTCGGCGGCCGGGATGAACTGCGCCGGTGCAAGGAGCCCACGCTGCGGATGGTTCCAGCGGATCAGTCCTTCGAAACCGGCCAGGCCCCGCCCGCCGAGATGGACGATCGGCTGCAGGTAGAGCTCGAATTCCTTGAGGCGAAGGGCGCGGAGCATCTCCTGGTCGAGCGTCAGGGCCTCGACGGCGGCATGGAATTCCGGACCGGGTACGCTGAAGGCCTTCGACGCCGGGCGCGAGCGCGCCCCGCTCGCATGCAGCGCCAGCGTCTCGCGGTAGCGCTGGATCACCACGCCGAGGCACATGCGCAGGATCGGGTCCGTGGTCGCGATCCGGTGTTCGAGCTGCTGCTCCGTGACGACGAGAAGTTCGCAGTCCTCGGTCACGCGCGCCGAGGCCGATCGGGTGCCCTGATCGATCAGCGCCATCTCGCCGATGATCTCGCCGGCACCGCGCCGCGCCAGGACGATGTCGCCGTCCTCCCGCCTGACGAAGATCTCGATCTGCCCCCGCTTGATCAGATAGGCGCAATCGCCACCGTCTCCTTCGGAGAACAGAGCCGCGCCTTTCTGCAGGACGAGGTGATCCAGTAGGTTATGCATCGGGAACTCCCCGACGAGGTCTAACCAGGTTCACTTAACGCTTGGTCAATCAGGCGAATTTTCCGATCGGGCAGGGCGTATCTTTACAGGCCGGAAGGACTCGACCGGCTAAAGTTCAAGGTAACGTTTGGTAAAGAGGTGCGAAGACGTGGCGACCGGACGACGCGCGACACTGGCCGGCGCCCTGCGGCGCTCGATTCCGTTCATCGCCGGCCTCTCGATCGTCGGCCTCGTCAGCGGCGCCCGCCTGCTGGCGCCCGAACCTTTCGACCGCCTGCAATCCTACGGGTTCGACACGTTGCAGCGCTTCTTCCCGCGCGCCGACGCCGACATCCTCCATCCGGGGTCCGGCGTCCCGGTGGTCGACATCGACGAGGCGAGCCTGGCGCGCTACGGCCAGTGGCCCTGGTCGCGGCTCGTCGTGTCGCGCCTCATCGCCAACCTCCAGGACGCGGGCGCCGCGGCCATCGGCCTCGACATGGTCTTCGCCGAACCCGACCGAACCTCGCCCGCGACGCTCGTGCCGCAATGGCGGCGCGAGGACGGGCTCAGCGTAACAGGTCCAGGCGCCCTGCCCGACTACGACCGGCAGCTCGCCGCGACCCTGGCGCGAGGCCGGGTGGTGACGGGCTACGGGCTCATTGCCGCGGCGAACGGCAAGGCCCCGGTGCTGACGGCGGGCATCGGCATGATCGGATCGGCCCAGCCGGCCGGCCTCTGGGACTATGCCGGAGCGGTGCCGAACCTGCCGATGCTCGACGAGGCGGCGGCGGGCCAGGGCAGCTTCACCATCGCCGGCGCGGGCCGCGACGAGATCATCCGCCGCCTGCCGCTGGTGATGAGCCTCGACGGCAACCTCGTCCCGGCCCTGACCCTCGAGGCGCTCAGGGTCGCCGACGGCTCGGACGACGACATCCGGCTGCGCGAGACCCGCAACGGCGGGCCCCGAGGCACGCTCATGGGCTACACGGCGCGCGTCGGGACGCACGATATCCCGCTGGCACCCGACGGCACCATGTTGCTGCACCACGGCCTCCGCTCGCCCGCCATGACGATTTCCGCCGCGCGCGTGCTCGACCCCGAAGCGCAGGTCGCTCTCAAGCGCACCGTCGCGGGACGCATCGTGCTGATCGGCACCAGCGCGGTCGGACTTTCCGACCTCCGGCCGACCCCGCTCTCCGCCTTCGAGCCGGGAGTGAACATCCATGCCGGCGCGATCGAGCAGATTCTCGGGGGCGACCTGCTCGCCCGCCCGGCCCTGGCGCCCGGCGGCGAATTCGTCGCGGCGGCGGCCCTCGGGGTCGTGGTCGCGGGCCTCGTCTCGTGGCTCGGCATCGCTGCCGGCGCCGGGCTGGTGCTCGCCGTGATCGCGGCGGCCCTCGGCGGCACCGCTCTCGCCTTCGCCAAGGCGAACCTGCTGCTCGACCCGAGCCTCGTCGCGCTGGAGCCGCTCGCGGCTTTCGTCGCCGCCATGCTGGCCCGCTATCTGTTGATCGAGCGGCGCGCCAGCGGGCTGCGGGCGGCCTTCAGCCAATATCTGTCGCCGGCGCTCGTCGAGGCCCTGGCTCGCGACCCGAGCCAGCTCAGGCTCGGCGGCGAGACGCGGCAGATGAGCTTCCTGTTCACCGACCTCGAAGGCTTCACGAGCTTCACCGAGACGGCCGACCCCGCTCTTCTGGTGAGCACGCTCAACGCCTATCTCGACGCCGTCTGCGGCATCGTCATGGAGCATGGCGGCACCGTCGACAAGATCGTCGGCGACGCGGTCCACGTCATGTTCAACGCGCCGCTCGACCAGCCCGACCATGCGGCCCGCGCCGTCCGCTGCGCGTTGGCCATCGACGTCTTCGCGCAGGGCTTCGCGGCCGGGCACAAGGCGCAGGGGCGAAGTTTCGGCACGACGCGGATCGGCGTCAACACCGGCCCCGCCGTCGTCGGCAACTTCGGCGGCAAACGCCGGTTCGACTACACGGCCCATGGCGATTCCATCAATACGGCGGCCCGCCTCGAGGCCGCCAACAAGCGCCTCGGCACGCGCATCTGCGTCGCGGCGTCGAGCGTCGCGGCCGCTCCGGGCCTGCGTTTCCGTCCGATCGGCGCGCTCGAGCTCAAAGGCAAGTCGAACCGCGTCGAGGTCTTTGCGCCGTTGCCCGATATGGGGCCGGAGAACGCCTGGGCAGAGCGCTACGCAGATGCTTTCGGGCGGCTGTCGCGGGGCGAGGAGCGCGGCGCCGAGGCCATCCTCGAGCTTCATGCCGCCCATCCGGACGATCCGATCCTCGGGTTCCACGCCCGGCGCATCGCTTTGGGCCAGCGCGATACCGATGTCGCGCTCCAGGCGGCGTGAGGCTCGCCGGTCAGGACCTGATGCTCGCGTCGGAAAAGATGACGTGTTCGGACGGTGGGGACGGGTGGGGCCGACCGGCTGGCGCGGCCAATATCGTGAGCCCCGTCGCTCGACGGCCAATCCCGGAACCGGACGCTCGCCGGGAACGTCGCGTCGGCGGCTCGACGCTCAGCTCATCGGCGGGTCGGGTCGCTTCCACGAGGCGACGCGGTGCCGACGCAAATAGTCGGTCGGCGTCATGCCGAAGCGACCCGTGAACGCTGTCGTGAAGGCTCCCACCCTGGCGAAGCCGACCGCGCTCGCGACCGCGCTGACCGAATGACCATAAGATGCAAGAAGCTCGAGGCTTCGCATCATTCTGACTTCCCGAAGCAGATCCCGCCAGGACAGACCAAGCTCGGTCTCGCAGCGCCTCTGCAAGGTCCGGATGGAAAGGCCGACGGCGCTTGATAGTCCATCGAGCCGGGCCTCATGCAGATGATCGCGGAGATACAGGACGGCGCTCCGCATGGCGTCCGAGCGCGCCGCCGGGATCCAGAGCATGCGAGGATTGGAGAACCACTCGGGGCAAAGGCTGGCAAGCGTGCGGAAGAACAGTCGGGGCGTGCCTCCCGCCTGGATCTGCCCCGGCGTCCACCGCACGGCCTGGCCGATCATCTCGTGCGCGAGCGGCGTGGCACCGGTGGTCCAGCACCCGTGGTGGATCCATTCGGCATCGGACGGATCGAGATGCACGACGTGGAGCACGGTGAGGGGCGCGGACCTCACCGTGAAGGCGCGGTCCGCCGGAATGAAGATCAGGTGATTGGGCACGATCAGCCATCCCCCTGTGCTTCCCTCGACGTCGAGCTGCCCCGCTTCGACGAGGATCAGCTTGTGCATCGGATCGCCCAGGGAGCTTTCACACAGGCGATTGACGTCCATGGACTCGGCCGAAGGCACGCCGGGAAGCGGGGGCAGCAGCCGGCGTTCGGTCGAAACCGATGGCTCGAACGGTCTGGTGGCTCGGTCGAGCCGATCGGGCGTACTGACGTCTATCAAAAAACTCTTGCGGTCCTTCCGATTATGCGACAACTTCACTCCGTAGAATAGTGCTGCCCAGAAAACAAGGCAGCCGCGCCGAAACGATCATGCCTGCTACGCTGCCACCTGAAGGTGTCGGCCAATATAGATCTGATGCTGTTCCATCGCCGTTCTGGGCGCCGGGACGGTGCGCTGTGCGATGTCGTTTTCGCATGCGGACGGACGACGGATGATCGGCATGCTGCCGAAGGGCTCCATCCGGCAGAACAACGATCAAGTGGGGAGGATAGCAATGCAAAAGTTCGCGACCATGCTGCTGTCGTTTGCATCGGGGCTGGCCCTCGTGCCTGCGGCGCGGGCCGACGCCGTCTCGGACGCCAAGGCCTATGTGGCGTCGGTGTCGGCGCCGGCCGCGCCCTGGAGCGGCCCGACGACCGGGCCGAAAGCCGCGCCGGGCAAGACCATCGTCTATGTTTCGGCGGACCAGAACAATGGTGGCGCGCGGGGCGCGGGCGAAGGCGTGAAGGAGGCGGCCGGCGTGGTCGGCTGGACATACCGGCTGATCGACGGACAGGGCTCCGTCTCCGGTCGCACGAGCGCCATGAGCCAGGCCATCGCCACGAAACCCGACGTCATCGTGCTCGGCGCCATCGACGCGACCGAGCAATCGGCGTCCATCGAGGCGGCGGTCAAGCAGGGCATCGTCCTGATCGGCTGGCACGCGACCGCCAGGTCCGGACCGGAGCCCAAGATGTCGATCTTCACCAACATCACGACCGATCCGCTGGCCGTCGCGCGCGCCGCGGCGTCGCTGGCCTGCGCCGAGTCGGGTGGCAAGGCTGGGGTCGTGATCTTCACGGACAGCACCTATGAGATCGCGGTCAAGAAGGCGCGCGCCATGGAAGCCGTGATGAAGCAGTGCGGCCAGAGCAAGGTGCTCGACTTCATCGACACGCCTCTGGCCGAGGCCTCGACACGCATGCCGCAGCTGACGACCTCGCTTCTGCAGAAATACGGCAAGACCTGGACGCACGCGCTCAGCATCAACGACCTGACCTTCGACTTCATGGCGCCCTCGCTCGCGTCGGCCGGCATCGAGGGTGACGGGGCGCCGTTCGCCATTTCGGCCGGAGACGGCAGCGAAGCCGCGTTCCAGCGCATCCGACAGAAGCAATACCAGGAGGCGACCGTCGCCGAACCGCTTCGCCTGCAAGGCTGGCAGATCGTCGATGAGGCGAACCGCGCGTTGAACAAGCAGCCGGACAGCGGCTTCGTGGCGCCGGCTCATCTGTTCCTGGCGACGAACATCGGTGCCGACGGCGGACCGAAGAACACCTACGATCCGGACAACGGCTACACCGCGATCTACAAGAAGATCTGGACCGGTCAATAATCCCGGCCAAGGCCGCGTCGCGCCGTTTGCGCGCGACGCCCGAAGAGCGAGGCGGCCCCAGCGTGCGCCGCCTGCGTCCCGCATCCCGCTTGAACATCGGATCAGCCATGTCACAGGATCTGCCGAAGCCCGACTACGTCCGCAATCTCAAGCTCATCGGCCATTCCGACCAGGGTGGCCGCTCGGACGGCGTCCAGCTGATGATCAACAAGGGCCACGCCTTCATCGGCCACATGTTCTCGAAGGGGTTCAGCGTCGTCGACGTCAGCGACCCACGCGATCCGAAAACCGTCAACTACATCCCGGCTCCGCCGAACACCTGGAATATCCATCTGCAGACCTTCGGAGACCTGCTCCTCGTCATCAATGCCAAGGACATGTTTGCCTCGGCCGAGTTCCAGGACGAGAAGAACTATTACACGGGAGCGCTCGGCGAGAAGGTCGGCACCGCGAGCAAAGCGCCCGCCGCGCGCGATTGGACGGCGGGGCTTGCGGTCTACGACATCTCGCAGCCCGCCAGCCCGCGGCAGATCGGCTTCATGCCGGTCGAGGGAGGCGGCATCCACCGCATCTGGTACGTGGGCGGCCGCTGGGCCTATGTGTCGGCTCTGCTCGATGGATTCACCGACTATATTTTCATGACGGTCGACATGGCCGATCCGACCCGACCCCGCGAGGGCGGACGGGTCTGGTTGCCCGGCATGAACACGGCCGCCGGAGAGGTGGCCGATTGGCCGCCCAGCCGCCGCTTCGGCCTGCACCACGCGACGGTCAGCGGCACCACGGCCTATGGGGCTTGGCGCGATGCGGGTCTCGTCGTCATGAACGTTGCCGATCCGACCGCCCCAAAGCTCAAGCTGCACCACAACTGGTCGCCGCCCTTCAACGGCGGCACGCATAATTGCCTGGCGCTGCCGGATCGCGATCTTCTGGTCGTGCTCGACGAGGCGGTGCTCGACGACTACGAAGACGGACGCAAGCCGATCTGGCTGTTCGATATCCGCGACCCGACGAAGCCGATCAGCATCGCGACCTGCCCGGTGCCGAGCGACAGGGACTATCGCAAGAAGGGCGGCCACTTCGGTCCTCACAATATCCATGAGAACCGGCCGGACGCCTTCGTCAGCTCGGAGCGCATCTTCGCGACGCAACAGAATGCCGGCGTGCGGGTCTACGACATCCGCGACCCGTTCCGGCCGGAGGAGATCGCGGCCTTCGTACCGCCGCAACCCGCACGGCTGATGGACCATCGCCCGAACCGCCCGCGGGTCGTCCAGTCCTGCGACGTCTATGTCGACAAGGACGGGTTGATCTACAGCAACGATTACAACGGCGGCCTCTACATCATGGAGATGACGGCCTGACGATGCCCGCGGACGCAGGCCCGATCCCCAGTGCACCGATCCAAACGGAAGGTGCACCTTCCGTTTGAGATGACTCGGTACGCCACTGGAACTAATGGCCGAGATGTTTGCCGAAGAAGGCAGCGATCTCGCCGAAGGCCTCCTTGGTCTCGGGCACGCGGTCGTCGAACTGATATTGGGCGTGCGACTCGCCTTCGTAGACGTTGAGATCCGCCTCGACCCCGGCACGCCGCAGCTTGCGATGCACCCGCACCGTGTTGCTTAGCAATTGGTCGCGGGTTCCGGTCGTCAGGATCGCCGGCGGAAACCCGGTCGTGTCGGCGTAGACCGGCGACAGCAGCGGGTCCTTCATGTCATGGCCGTGGGCATAGAAGGCCGCCGCATCGTCGCAGAAGCCGTTGGGCGAGACCAGGACGTTGTCGACGAATTCGTTGGCGTAGAAGGAATCGCCGGTCTTGGTGGTGTCCGCCATTGTAGTGCCCGAAGCCCGCCATCATGATCGCCTCGGTGGTGCCCGACTCACCCGGGAAATAGACGTAGCAGCCGTCGTGAACGTGGACGACCACCTTGTCGCGGTTGGCGGCCGGGATGTCGTCCGGCGTCACGATATTGACCTTCACGCCGTCGATGGTGGCGGACTCGACCTTGACGTGCAGGCGCTCGCGCATGGCCGGCAGGCCGGGCACCACGTCGGCGGCGATCTTGTCGGCCATGGCGCGCCATTCCTCCCCGGTCTTGGGATGGGAATTTCAGCCGGGATTGAGCGGGGCTGACGTCGGCGGTGGGCACCTGCAGCGTCTTGGCCGGAACCTGGCGGGGCGCCATCGCGCTGTCGGCCGCTCAGGCCGGCACAGCGCAGCCCGCGAGCATCGCGGCAGCGAGCATCGTCACAGATGTGCTCGGCATGGTTGGTCCTCCCCATCGTGTGTCGTGTCGCGCGTCGCGCCGGCGCTCAGTCCGTCAGCGAGGTGCCGTTCACCTCGGCGATGATGTCCGACAGCATCGGCACGTAGTCCTCTCCATGACCGGTCCCGATCGCCAGCGCGAAGCTGTTGCGGACCGCGGCGCCGACCGGGTTGGCGATGCCGAGGGCCTGGGCGAAGCCGGCCAGGTAGGTCACGTCCTTGTGGGCGTTGGCGATGGTGAACCTGTGGGCGTTGCGGTCCCGCTCGATCACGTATTTGAAGAAGGTCTGGTAGAATGGGCAATCCATCCGGCCGTTGCGGATGACGCTGTCGAAGACCTTCGGGGCGAGCCCCGCCTTGGCACCGACCGCCAGCGCTTCCGCATAGAGGGCCGCATAGCCCATCGACAGGAAGTTGTTCAGAAGCTTCATGGTGTGCCCGGTGCCGACCGGACCGGTGGGGACGACCCGGCCCGCGAATGCCTCCAGGATCGGCCGCGCCCGCGCCACGGCGTCGTCGTCGCCCCCGACCATCACGTCGAGCGACCCCTCCCAAGCGTCCTTGGGTGTCCGGCTCAGCGGGGCGTCGATCAGCGTCATGCCGTTCCGGGTCAGCATTGCGGCAAGCCGGGTGGTCGAGGCTGGATCGGATGTCGAGCAGTCGATGACGAGAAGCGGTTTGCCGGCCGCCGCGAGCCCGTTCTCGCCGCCGATCACCTCCTCGACCTGCGAGGAGCCCGTCACACAGAGCAGCACGACGTCACAGGCCTGCGCGAGTTCGCGCGGCGAGGTGGCTTCGCTTGCGCCGCGCCCCTTCAGGTCCTCGATCGCCTCGCGCTTGCGATGGCCCAGCACGGTCAGCGGCCAGCCCTTCTCGACGATATTCTTGGCCATGCCGTGGCCCATGAGCCCCAGCCCGATGAATCCGATCTTCTCCTTGGTCATGCCCGTCCTCCTGTCGCCGCCGTGGCCGTGGCCGCCGCGGACACGTACTTTCGCCAATTATGCTGCTCCTCGAAACCCAGGACCTCACGGGCCTTGCGGTTCGATAGCAGGCTTTCGTACTTGCCGAGGGTCCCGCGCACCGGCACGTTGGGGTAGAAACGCTTCAGCAGCTCCGCGGTGGGCAGGTTGGAGGAGCAGTCGTTCTGCGCCGCGTTGAAGACCTGGTATCCCAGTCCGTCCTTCTCGATGGCGAGCCGGATGATCTGCCCGAGATCGCGCGCGTCGATGTAGCTCCAGGTGATGCGCTTGCGGAACCCCGGATCGGCGAAGAACTTCGGGAAATTGGCGTATTCATGCGGCTCGATCACGTTGCCGATCCGGATCGCGTAGATGTCGGATCCGGTGCGTTGCTGGACGGCATGGGCGGTCCGCTCGTTGCAGATCTTGGACAATGCGTAGCTGTCCATCGGGTTGACCGGGTAGTCCTCGTCGAGCGGGAAATAGGCCGGGTCGCGCGGCTCGTCGGCGAAGACCAGGCCGTAGGTCGTCTCCGAGGAGGCGATGATGGTCTTGCGGATGCCGAGCTTCTCGGCCGCCTCGATGATCGTGTAGGTGCCCATCGTGTTGATGCGGAACACCTCGTTGTCGGGCACCAGCATGATGCGCGGGATCGCCGCGAAATGCACGACCGCGTCGATCTTGGGAGCCCGCAGCGAGGGCGCGAACTCATGCAATTCCAGGGTGCTGGTCAGGGCGTTGAACACCTGCCCGGCGTCGGTGATGTCCGTGATGAGGGTGCGGACCTGGGGATTGTCGAGCGGCTTGGTGTCGAGGTTCAGGACGCTGTAGCCGTGCTCGACAAGGTATTGCACGACATGCCGACCGGCCTTGCCGCTGCCGCCGGTGAAGACGATGTTCTTGCTCATTCTGGCTCTCCTCGACTGGGACGCGGGCCGGCGCGGCATCAGGCCGTGGCCGCTTCCATGATGGTTTCCTGGGACACGTCCGCCCGGTCGAACGCGCGGCCGATGCGTCCCTGCTTGACCACGATCACGCGGTCGCTCACCGCCAGCACTCCGGGCAGGTCGGACGAGATGACGATGATCCCTATCCCGTCGCGGGCGAGGCGCGCCAGCAGCGCATGCACCTCGGCTTTGGCCCGATGTCAATGCCGCGCGTCGGCTCGTCGACGATGAGGGCCTTCGGCGCATAGGCCACCCATTTGGCGATCACGATCTTCTGCTGGTTGCCGCCGCTCGGGTTGACGACCCGTTGCTCGGTGGATGGCGTCTCGATGCCGCGCTTCAATGGCCTCGACATCGGGCGAGCCCTGCCGATGCCGCTGTCGACGGCGCGCTCCAATCGCTTCCGCATCGGCAAGATCGCCGTGGAACAGATCCTGTCGCAGCCGGAGCGAAGCGAGACGCCGCAAACCATCCATACGGGTTTTGAGATCGTCGAGGGCGACGGCTTGGTCGAGATCGTGCCCGCAGCCGAAGACGCAGCCAACCGGCCTGGAGGGTTCGTCCCAGGCCTCGCGGACCGAGGCCGGAGGGGACATCATAGACATGGCGCCCTCAGGCATACCCGGCATCGAGGAGGCCGATGATCTCCTGCGTCGTGCCCCGTTCGCCGAGGCGGGGGAAGACCTTGGCGATGGTGACCGCATGAAGCTCCGTGTCGAGATCGGTCATGGCGTCGACCGCGAGAGTGACGTTGAACCCAAGCTCGTGGGCCTGCCGCGCCGTCGACTCGACTCCCATGCTGGTGGCGACGCCGCCGACCACGACCTGGGTGACATTCCTCGATTTCAGGTAGGCTTCGAGCCCGGTCCTGGTGAACGCGCCCGCGGTCTGTTTCGACACGACATGGTCGCCCGGCTGCGGGCGCAGCTCGGGCACGAAATCGGCGAAGTCGCTCGGAAACTCGGCGCGAAAGCGCGACTGCTCCGTGCGGCCGGGCGGAACGCCGGTGACGTTGACGAGCACGACAGGCAAGCCGTGGCGGCGAAAGGCCTCCGCCAGCGCGCCCGCGCGCCGCACGACGTCTCCGATCGGATGTCCGAGGGGCAATGCGACGATCCCCTTCTGAAGATCGATGACGATGAGGCAGGTGTTCGGGTCGAGCTTCGTGATGGGCATTGGGGCTTGTCCTTCGGTGATCGGTGACGCGCTTGAGCAAGGCGACTGCCGTCGCGACCTGTGCCTGTTCGGCCGAGGTGCGCCCGGCCTGTATGGTGCGGTGGCGCCGGTCCTCGCGGGAGGCACGGCCGGGCGCGATCCGGTCCCGCCATGTCGTGGCGGCCGTCGCGCGCGCCGATCGAACACGGCTTTCACCCCGAGATGAGCCACGCGTGGCAAGGGTTCGTTCCCGTTCGTCTTCGAGGACGACCAGCAGCTGCCTTGGTCCTACGCCAAGCACGAGGACATCCGCAATGTCGGGCTCGCTGTCTTGCGATTGCCTGGGCGCCCGGCGCGCCGGCTTGACACGCGCCCCCACAACCTGATGTAGCCTCGTCGAGGCTGCGAGCTTTCAGCCAAGATGGTAGCGTGTGAACTCCGACCAGCATTCACCTGAGCCGGCGGCAAGCGAAGCGAGCGTCGCCGCGCTGATCGAGCGGATCGAGGCCCGCCGCTTCGGCGTCGCGGTCCTTGGGCTCGGCTACGTGGGGATCCCCCTGGCGCTCACGGCCTGCAAGGCCGGGTTTCCCGTGTTTGGCTTCGACATCGACCAGGCCCGCGTCGACCAGTTGAACCGGGGCGAGAGCGCGATCAAGCACATCCCGACCAAGCCCCTGCGGGAGGCCGTGCGCACCGGCCAGTTCGTCGTCACGACGGATTTTACGCGCCTCGACGAGCCGGACGCCATCGTCATCGCGGTGCCGACGCCGCTGACGCGCAACCGCGATCCGGACCTGCGCTACGTCGAGCAGACGACCCATGCCATCGCGGCGCGGCTCCGGGCGGGCCAGCTCGTCGTGCTGGAATCGACCACCTGGCCCGGGACGACCGAGGAGGTCGTCAAGCCCATCCTCGAACGCACGGGCTTGAAGAGCGGCCGCGACTTCTTCCTCGCCTTCTCGCCCGAGCGGGAGGATCCGGGCAACGTCGACTTCGACACCGCGACCATCCCGAAGATCGTGGGTGCCGACGGGCCGGCGGCGCTGCGCCTCGCCGAGGCGCTCTACGGCGCGCTGGTCGTGAGGACCGTGCCGGTGTCCTCGACCGGGACCGCGGAGGCGGTCAAGCTGACGGAGAACATCTTCAGGGCGGTCAACATCGCTTTGGCCAACGAGCTCAAGGTCGTCTACCAGAAGATGGGGATCGACGTCTGGGAGGTGGTCGACGCCGCCAAGACCAAGCCTTTCGGCTACATGCCCTTCTATCCGGGCCCCGGCCTCGGCGGGCACTGCATCCCGATCGATCCCTTCTACCTGACGTGGAAGGCGCGCGAATTCGACGTGACGACGAAGTTCATCGAGCTCGCCGGACAGATCAACACGGCCATGCCCTCCTATGTGGTCGACCGCCTGGCGGAGGCGCTCGATCGGTCGGCCGGGCGCGGTCTGCGCGGCTCGCGCGTGCTCGTCGTCGGCCTGGCCTACAAGAAGAACATCGACGACCTGCGCGAGAGCCCCTCGCTCGTGCTGATCGAGCGGCTCGAGGACCGGCTGGCCGAGGTCGATTATTTCGATCCGTTCATCGCCGAGATCCCGCCGACCCGCGAGCACAAGGGCCTGGCCGGGCGCCGCTCGATCCAGCTGTCGGAGGACGCGCTCGCGGGCTACGATGTCGTGCTGATCGCGACCGACCACGATACGGTCGACTACCGCGCCATCGCGCGGGCGGCGAGGCTCGTGGTGGACACGCGCAATGCCTGCGCACGGGCGGGCGCCCATGGCGACAACATCGTGAAGGCGTGAGCCGCTCCGCGATTCGGCGCTCGACACGGGCGCATGAAGCCGATCAACCGGTCCGGCCTGCGCCGCCCTCGACCGGCGGCCCGGCGCTCGGCGCCGTGCCGCCGAGCGGCGAGCCGGACAGCGTGGCCCGTACATCGAGCTCCGAATCGATCTCGGCGCCGAACAGCATGATCAGCGCGCTGACCCACAGCCAGAGCAGCAGGATGACGACGGCCCCGAGCGACCCATAGGTGGCGTCATAAGACCCGAAATGGCCCACGTAGAACGAGAAGCCGAAGGAGCCGATCAGCCACAGCGCCGTCGCGACGGCCGATCCCCAGGTGATCCAGCGCCAGCGCGGATGGCTGCGTGACGGTGCCCAGCGGTAGACCACCGCAAGGCCAAGCACGACCAGCAGCGCGAGGGCCGGCCAGCGCGCGATATCGATGAGAAGCGCGACCGCATGGGCGAGATACAGGAACTTGAGCACGATCGGCACCACCGCGAGCGCCAGGATGGCAATGACGGCGAAGACGACGGCGCCGATCGTCAAGGCGAGCGCCACCAGCGTTTGAACGACGAAGGAGCGCCTTTCCGTCTCCTCGTAGGCGATGTTGAGACCGGTCATGACCGACGACGTACCGGCGCGGGCCGACCACAGCGCCAGGACGACGCTCACCGTCAAGGCGAGCGAGAGTTGCGAACCGCTCTGCTTGGCGAAACTGTTGAGCCCGTCGATGATGAGCTTCATGGCTTCCGGCGGCAGCAGGCTGCCGTAGTCGCCGACCCGCGCCGCCACGTCGGCCGGGTTTCCGACAAGACCATAAAGCGACACCAGTGCGCCGAGCGCCGGGAAGATCGCCAGCATGATGTAGAAGGCGATGCCGGCCGCGACCAGCATGATGTTGTCCCGATTGATCCGCGCGACCAAGGCCTGTCCGAAACCGACGACGCCGGCCTTGTGGGCAACCGGCACGGGACTCGAGGCATCCGGCGGGGGAACCGAGGCTCGTGCCGGGCTGCCGCCCTTGGACCCGACGGCAGCCGACGTGCCGGTTCTCGTCTCGCGGCTGCTCTTCGCGATCGCGCCGACGAGCGCCATCGCCAGCAGCGCCGCCGCCCCGGCCGCCGATCCGCCGCGCTTCCCGCCCCGCCGATGCCTATCCATTCGCCGTCCCTTCGACCCAACCCAAGCTTAAATGCGGCAGACTGTGAGGCGTTCCGGCGCGGCGCTGCGAGCCCGGGAAGAAGTTTTGGACGGATCGATGCGGGGGCGATTGTGATCGCCCCCGCCTTTGCGCAAGATGCGCGCATGCGGGGCGGTCCAGGGCCGCGACACGGAGCTGAAGAGACCCATGCGAGCCAATCGAAGCCTCATCGGCGCGACCTGCGGCCTCCTGTTCCTCGCGGGCGCCATGGCGGCCCAAGCCGCGCCCCGCACCGATGTGGTGGTCGGCATGGCGATCGAGCCGACCGGCCTCGACCCGACCATCGCGGCGCCTGTCGCCATCGGCCAGGTCACCTGGCAGAACATCTACGAGGGGCTCGTGCGGATCGACCGCGACGGCAAGATCCGGCCCGAGCTGGCGAAGAGCTGGACCATCTCGCCCGATGGCCTGACGTATACGTTCGCCTTGCAGACGGGGGTCAAGTTCCACAACGGCGAGGCCTTCGATTCGGCCAGCGCCAAATTCACGCTCGACCGGGCGCGCGGTCCGCAGTCGGTCAACAGTCAGAAGGCCTTCTACGACGTCATCGACGCGATCGACACGCCCGATGCGGCGACCCTGGTGCTGCATCTCAAGACACCGTCGGGCAACCTGCTCTACTGGCTCGGCTGGCCGGCCGCCGTCATGGTCGAGCCCAAATCGGCCGAGGCCGACAAGACCGATCCGATCGGCACCGGGCCGTTCCGCTTCGCCGCCTGGGCGCGCGGCGACCATGTCGAGCTCACGAAGAATGCCGCCTACTGGGACGCGGCGCGCGGCGCGAAGCTCGACAGGGTCACCTTCCGCTTCATCGGCGACGCGGAGGCCGAGAGCGCGGCGCTGAAGTCGGGCCAGGTCGACGCCTTTCCGGAATTCGGCACGCCCGAGCTCTTCACCGCCTTCCAGTCCGACAAGACGTTTGCCGCCGTCGTCGGGAAGACGGGCCTCAAGGTGGTGGCCGGCCTGAACAACCGCATCAAGCCCTTCTCGGACAAGCGCATCCGCCAGGCGCTGATGATGGCCGTCGACCGCAAGGCGCTCGTCGAGGGCGCCTATTCGGGCTTCGGCACGCCGATCGGCAGCCATTTCTCGCCGACCGATCCCGGCTACGAGGACCTGACGGGCGTGCTGCCCTACGACCCCGCCAAGGCCAAGGCGCTGCTCGGCGAGGCCGGCTACCCGAACGGCTTCAGCTTCACCATGAAGACGCCGCAGATGGCCTATGCGACGCGGTCCTCGGAGGTGCTGCAGGCCATGCTGGCCCAGGTCGGCGTCACGATGACGATCGTGCCGACCGAGTTCCCGGCGCAATGGATCAAGACGGTCTTCGCCGACCACGACTTCGACATGACCATCGTGGCGCATGCCGAGCCGCTCGACATCGGCATCTATGCCCGGCCCGACTATTATTTCGGCTACAATAACCCGGCCTTCGACGCAGTCATCGCCAAGGCGGAAGCGGAACCCGATGCGACGAAACGGGCCGCCGACTACGGCGAGGCGCAAAAGATCCTCGCCGAGGACGTGCCGGCGCTCTACCTCTTCGTGCTGCCCAAGCTCGGCGTGTGGAACCGCAAGCTCGAGGGCTTCTGGGCCGACGAGCCGATCCCGTCGAACGACATGAGCGAGGTGCATTGGACGGAGTGAGCGGCGTGCCCGGTGCCTTGCGGCGGCTCGCTGGCCTCTTGGCGACGCTGCTCGTCGTGTCGCTCGTCATCTTCGTGATCCTCGACGTCCTGCCGGGCGACCCGGCCGCCATCATGCTCGGCACTTCGGCGACGCCCGAGACGCTCGCCACCTTGCGCCACGACATGGGCCTCGACCTGCCTGCGCCCATCCGCTACGCGCATTGGCTCGGCGGCCTTTTTACCGGCCATCTCGGCACCTCGACGACCTACGGCGTGCCGGTGGCGGGGCTGATCGGCGAGCGCCTCGCCGTCACGCTGCCGCTGGCGTTCCTCGCGATCCTCCTCGCCGTCGCCCTGGCGCTGCCGCTCGGCACGCTGGCCGGGGCCAGGCCGAGGAGCCTCGCCGGCCACGCCGAGACGCTCATCTCCGAGATCGGCATCGCGGTGCCGAATTTCTGGATCGGACTGCTGCTCATCCTCTTCGTGTCGCTGCATCTCGGCTGGCTGCCGGCGGGCGGCTTTCCGGGCTGGAGCGCGGGCCTGGGGCCGGCCTTCGGTGCCCTCCTCCTGCCGGCCGTCGCACTCGCCGTGCCGCAGGCAGCGGTGCTGATGCGGGTGACGCGCGCCGCCGTCGCCGACGTCGGCCACCAGGATTTCGTGCGTACCGCCGCCGCCAAGGGGCTCGGGCCCGCGACCATCCTACGGCGGCACGTGCTGCCGAACGCGCTGATCCCGATCGTCACGATCCTTGGACTGCAGGTCTCCTTCCTCATCGCCGGCGCGATCCTCGTCGAGAATGTCTTCACCCTGCCCGGCCTCGGCCGGCTCGCCTGGCAGGCCCTGGCGCAGCGCGATCTCGCCGTGATCCAGGCCGTCGTCCTGGTCTTCGCCGCCATGGTGCTCGTCGTGAACTGGGCCGTCGACGAGCTCTATGCCGTGATCGACCCGCGACTGCGGGACCGGCGATGAGGCTCGGCAGGCCGCTCACCATCGGCCTCGCCTTCATCGGGCTCGTGGCCGGCGCGGCGCTCGTCTCGCTCGCCTGGACGCCGGACGACCCGTCCCGCATGCATTTCGCCCTGAAGCTCAGGGGGCCGCTCGCCGCGGGCCTTCTCGGCACCGACCAGTTCGGCCGCGACGTCGCCTCAATGCTGATGGTGGGCGCGCGCAATTCACTGACGATCGCGCTGCTGTCGGTCGGCGCCGGAGGGGCGCTCGGCACGCTCCTCGGGGTCGCCGCGGCCGCGCTGCCCGGCAGCCTGCTCGACGGGGCACTGATGCGGCTCTGCGACGTGCTCTTCGCCTTCCCCTCCGTGCTCTCGGCCATCATGATCGGGGCGCTGCTGGGACCGGGCGCGCTCACCGCGATCATCGCCATCGCGGCCTTCATGGTGCCGGTCTTCGCCCGCGTCGCGCGGGGCAGCGCCCTCCAGGTCTGGACGCGCGACTTCATCCTCGCCGCCCGGATGGCCGGCAAGGGGAGCGCGCGCATCACGCTCGACCATGTCCTGCCCAATATCGCGAGCCAGATCATCGTCCAGGCGACGATCCAGCTCGGCCTCGCCATCCTGACCGAGGCGGGCTTGAGCTTCCTCGGTCTCGGCATGGCGCCGCCGGCGCCGAGCTGGGGCCGCATGCTGGCCGATTCGCAGACCTATCTGGCGCAGGCGCCGCATCTCGCCTTGGCGCCGGGCATCGCCATCGCGGTCGCCGTGCTGGGCTTCAACCGGCTCGGCGATGGCCTCTCCGAGCTCGCCGACCCGCGGCGGCGCCGGGCGCGTTGATGCATGAAGCTCAAACCCCTGATCCTCATGCTGAGGAGGTCCGCCAGGACCGTCTCGAAGCACGACCGACGCTTGCCGTTCTTCGACTCGGATGCTGCGCATCCGGCTCAGAATGAAGAGCACGGATCTGCAAAATGCACCGTGAGGAAATGCGATGACCGAGCTCATGGACTTGTCTGCGACCGAGATCCTGCGCCGCTTTGCGGCCCGGACGCTGTCGCCGAGCGACTATTGGGCCGCGCTCGAATCCCATGTCGCGACCTGGGAGCCGCAGATCCACGCGCTCTATGCCTATGACCCCGAAACCGCCCGCGCCGAGGCTGCCGCCGCCACGGAGCGCTGGCGCAGCGGCACGCCGAAGGGGCCGCTCGACGGGCTGCCCGTCACCGTGAAGGAGCTCATCGCCACGCGCGGCGTGCCGGTGCCGCAGGGCACGGCCGCGACCGAGCTTGTTCCGGCGACGACCGATGCACCCCCGGCGGCACGGCTGCGCGAGGATGGCGCCATCCTGTTCGCCAAGACCACCTGCCCCGACTACGGCATGCTGTCCTCGGGCCTGTCGAGCTTTCATCCGCTGACACGCAACCCGTGGAATCCGGCGCTCAACCCCGGCGGGTCGAGTGCCGGCGCGGGCGCCGCCGCCGCCGCAGGCTACGGCCCGCTCCATCTCGGCACCGACATCGGCGGCTCGATCCGCCTGCCGGCGGCCTGGACCGGGACCTATGGGTTGAAACCCAGCCACGGCCGGGTGCCGATCGACCCCTTCTATCTCGGCAGGGTCGCGGGACCGATGACGCGATGCGTCGAGGATGCCGCGCTGATGATGCGCACGCTGTCGCGGCCGGACGCGCGCGACGCCACCGCCCTGCCCCCGGCCGAGATCGACTGGAGATCGCCCGCCATCGACCTTAGCGGCCTGCGGCTCGGCCTGATGCTCGAGGCGGGCTGCGGCCTGCCGGTCGACCCGGAGATCCGGGACGCCATCACGACGGCCGCACGGGTCTTCGAGGCTGCCGGCGCGGTGATCGAGGAGGTCGCTCCGGTGATGACGCCCGAGATGCTGGCCGGCCTCGACAGTTTCTGGCGCGCCCGCTCCTGGTCCGACATGCTGCATCTCGACGAGGCGGCGCGCGCCAAGGTGCTTCCCTACGTCCGGGCGTGGGCCGGGCGAGGCGCCAAGGTCGGCGGCGTCGAGGCCCTGCGCGGCTACGAATGCACGGTCGAGATGCGGATCGGATGCGCCGCGCTGTTCAGCCGCTTCCAAGCGGTGCTCTCGCCCGTGGCGCCGGTGGTCTCCTTCCCGGCCGACTGGGCCTCGCCCCTGAACGATCCGGAAAAGCCCTTCGAGCACATAGGCTTCACCGTGCCCTGGAACATGGGCGAACAGCCGGCGGCCGCAATCAACTGCGGCTTTGCCCGGAACGGCATGCCGATCGGCTTGCAGATCGTCGGCCCGCGCTTCGCCGACCTCCTGGTGCTGCGGCTGTCCAAGGCCTACGAGGATCGGCGGGGGCCGATCAGGTGGCCGGTGGTGCCCGCCATGCCCTCATCCGCCCCTGCGGGGCACCTTCTCCCGTGAACGGGAGAAGGGGAGGCCTCGTTCTGCGGCGTTGGCGCCCTTCTCCCCTTGCGGGAGAAGGTGCCTTGCCGTCGCGGCAGAGCCGCGACGAGGCAAGGCGGATGAGGGAAAGCCTTGTTGTAAATCGGAGGCAACCCTATCCTTCCACTTCCTCCCTGAGCATTTCGAGCTCCAGCCACTCATCCTCGAGCGCCGCGAGCTTGGCCTCGACGTCGGCGAGGTTCCGCGACAGCGCGCCGAAGCGCGCGGCGTCGCGGGCATAGAGCCCGGCATCGTCGAGCGCCGCCTGCAGACGGGCCTTGAGCGCCCGCAGTTCCTCCATGCGCCTCGGCAGTTGGTCGAGGGCATGCCGTTCCTTGAAACCGAGCTTGCGTCGCTCCGGAGGCGCCGCACTAGCCTCGCTCCGTCCGCCCTCGGCCGAACGCAGCTTCGGCACGGCGTCCGCCGTCCGGGCGGTCACGCCTTCGCCGCGCTGCGCTACCATATCGGCATAGCCGCCCGCATACTCCTGCCAGCGCCCCTTGCCCTCGGCCACAACGACCGAGGTCGCGACCCGATCAAGAAAATCGCGATCGTGGCTCACCACGACCACCGTGCCCGGATAGTCGTTGATCAGGTCTTCCAGGAGGTCGAGCGTCTCGAGATCGAGATCGTTGGTGGGCTCGTCGAGCACCATCAGGTTCGACGGCAGGGCAAGGGCACGCGCCAGCATGAGGCGGCCGCGCTCGCCGCCCGAGAGGCGCGAGACCGGCGTCCTCGCCTGTTCGGGGCCGAACAGGAAGTCCTTCATATAGCCCATGACGTGCCGCGAGGCGCCGTTGACCACCACCTGGTCCGACCCGCCGCCGGTCAGCGCATCGGCGAGCGTCGTGGCAGGCGCGAGGCTCGCCCGCGCCTGGTCGAGCGTCGCGAGCGCCACATTGGCGCCGAGCCGCGCGGTGCCGGCATCGGGCTCGAGCCGGCCGGTCAGGAGGTTGATCAGCGTCGTCTTGCCGGCGCCGTTGGCGCCGACGATGCCGACCCGGTCGCCGCGCAGGATGCGGGTCGAGAAGCCTTTCACGATGTCCCGGCCGCTGAAACTCTTCGAAACGGCCTCGGCCTCGATCACCAGCTTGCCGCTGGTGCGCCCGTCCGACACGGTCATGGTGGCGAGGCCCGTGGCGCGCCGATCGTCACGGCGCTGTCGGCGCAGCGCCTGCAGGTTCGCCATGCGGCCGACATTGCGCTTGCGCCGCGCGGTGACGCCGTAGCGCACCCAGTCCTCCTCGGCGGCGATCTTGCGGTCGAGCTTGTGGCGGTCGCGCTCCTCCTCCTCGAGAACCTGGTCGCGCCAGTCCTCGAAGGCACCGAACCCCCGTTCGATACGGCGTGCCCGCCCGCGATCGAGCCAGACGGTCGCCCGCGACAGTTTTGTGAGAAAGCGCCGGTCGTGGCTGACGAGGACGAGCGCCGCGCGCGACGCCGCAAGCTCGCTTTCCAGCCATTCGATGGCCGGCAGGTCGAGGTGGTTCGTCGGCTCGTCGAGCAGCAATATGTCCGGATCGGGAGCGATCACCCGCACCAGCGCCGCCCGGCGTATCTCGCCGCCGGAAAGCCGCGCCGGATGCTCGTCCCCAGTCAGGCCGAGATCCTCCAGCATGACCTTGGCCCGATAGGCGTCGTCGGTCGGCCCCAGGCCCGCCTCGACATAGTCGAGCACCGAGCCGAAGCCGGACAGGTCCGGCTCCTGCGGCAGCACCCGCAACGTGGCATCCGGCTGCAGGAAGCGCGTGCCGCGGTCCGGCTCGCTCATCCCGGCCGCCAGGCGCATCAAGGTCGACTTGCCCGAGCCGTTGCGCCCGACGAGACAGATGCGCTCGCCGCGCCCGACGGACAGATCGACCCCGTCGAGCAGCGGCTTGCCGCCGAGCGTATAGGCGATATCGGTCATCTGGAGGAGCGGGGCGGCCATCGAGGTCCTGGTTCGAAGATTACAAAATGCGCCGCTCTCCATATGTCATGCGGCGACGTCGTGGAACCCGCCCGCTCACCGCAGCTGGTGTGGTGAGGCTCCCACGGGCGAAGCCTGTGGGACGCCGGCAGGGAACTGTCGAACCACGAGGCGGCGCCTCCACCGTGGCGCCGCGCGACGATCTTGCACAGATCGATGAATGGCGGCGCTGCTGAAACGCGCCTCGTCTGATCGCGGCGAGGTCAGCTCTGCTTTTGGTCCTGGGGAGTCGTGACGCTAGCTAGTCCGGGGAGGTGTTACGGCAGGGGTTCTTCACGGCCGGGATCGAGCGGATCCTCAAGTCCGAGACCGGCTCCGCGTTGTTCAATCGCCGCATTGGCCGCAGCAGCGATCCCGATCCCGTAGTCCGGTGGCCGCCTCTCTTCGTCGACGAGGCGATCGTTGGACGCAGAAAGATCGTGACTAGCGGGCGCAACAACACTCCGCTCAAGGCGTCACCGACAGGCCGCATTTTTGCGCCTGCGATTCCCAGTTTTGTTTGCAAGTGGCGCGCCCCGCAGGATTCGAACCTGCGACCCTCGGGTTCGAAGCCCGATACTCTATCCAGCTGAGCTAGGGGCGCCCGCGGTGATCATGACATGAATCGGGCGGAGACGCCCGCTTTTTTCGCGACGAGGCGGGCGAGAACCGTCGCGAGACCGCGCAAGCGCGCCCGCCGCGCTCCGCTGGCGTCGAGCGTGCCGGCCCGGAACGGATGGACCGCGACGTGATGCGGCACGAAGAGGTAGCGCCGCGCCACCTCCGCGTAGCCGGCATAGACGAGGCCGCCGTTCTCCGCGACGAGACGGCCGCGGTTCGCTCGATACCAGCGCGGCAGCTCGTACCACGGGATCAGCGGCCGCTCGTGATGCGCGGCGTGCAGGTTGTTGTAGAGGAACAGGAAGCCGAAGATCGGCGCGTCCTCGACGATGGCGGTGCGTTCCGCCGCCGATAGTTCGGCCCGATGCTCGGCAAAGCTGCGCAGCAGCAGGATCGATACCCCGGGATAGACCATGCAAAGCACATAGAACGCCGGGTTCATGCCGCAGGCGCCCCAGACCCAGGCCATGACGGCGGCGACGCCGAGCCCCTGCCTCAACCAGATGCCGCGAGCGGCCGGCGCACCGCGCCACACCGCTTTCGCCTCGCCCTTGAGATAACGGGCGATCGTCCAGGCCGGCCCGACGACCAGGCGTCCGGCGAGCGTCGAATGGCTGCGGACGAACACGCGCCCGAGTGGCCCCAGCGTGGCCCAGCCGTCATGGCTCCAATAGAAGCTTTCCGGATCGTCGAACGGGTCCGTGAGGCTCTCGTCGCAATGATGCACGAGATGCGTCATGCGGTAGGACGCGAAGGGCAGCCAGAGCGACAGCGGCACGAAGCCCAGAGCATGGTTGAGACGGCGCCAGCGCGTCGGATGGCCGTGAATGAATTCATGCTGCATGGACGCATGCAGGGCCAGCAGCATCGCTCCGAGCGCGGCGACGACGGCCCCTGGCAGCCGGGCGTGAAACCAAGTCAGGGCGAGAAAGCCGCCATAGACGCCGCCGCAGAGCGCGATCGACGGCCATTCCACGCTACGACGACGGTTTGGGCCGTCCGTCCGGGAAAGACCGCGCCTGCTCATCGTCCACCTCCGTCGCCGAATCACGTGACTCAGCTTACGGCCGGCTAATATCTACTGCAATGATATACATATCACAGAACGCGGCGTTTGTTTACAAAACATTATTTTTGGTGATAGAAGTCACGCTTGAGGGGAATGCAAGGTTAACGGCCATTCAATGTCACGGACCGATACGACGGCCTTGTTCCGGCGGCGCCTCGAAAGCGTCATGGCCCGCTCGGGACTGACCCCGGCCGGCTTCGCCCGTCGCGCCGGTATCGATCGCTCGACCCTGTCGCAGCTCATGAGCCCCGATGCCCTGCGGCTGCCACGCGCCGAGACGCTGGTGGCGATCGCCGGCGTCGCCCATGTCTCGGTCGACTGGCTGCTGGGGCTCAGCCAGCGCGAGGAGATCGGCGCCGAGATCATCGAGGCCTTGCTGCAGATCGAGACGCACGACCGCCTGCCGGCCGACGATCATTTCGGCGCCTGGCTCAGCGAGGCGCAGGGGTATCGCATCCGCACGGTGCCGGTGGCCCTGCCGGATTTCATGAAATCCGAGGCGGTGCTGCGGCTCGAATATCGCGCCGCCTTCGAGAAGGCGGCCCCCTCGCGGCTCGAGGCCGTGAAGGCTCGGCTGCGGCTGATGGCCGGCCCGGAGAACGACGTCGAGGTCTGCGTCACGCTGCAGGCCTTCTGGGCCCTGGCCGAGGGACGCGAACTCTGGCAAGGCCTGTCGCGGCACGATCGCATCGAGCAGATCGACCATATGGCCGATCTCTACCGCGCCGCCTATCCGGGCCTGCGCCTCTATCTCTACGACCACCGCGACATCTATTCGGCGCCCTTCACCGTCTTCGGCCCGAAGCGGGCGATCCTCTTCCTCGGACACTCCTACCTGGTGCTGAACGGGTCCGACCACATCCGCATGTTCGCCCGCCGCTTCGACGAGATGATCCGGCTCGCCGTGGTGCAGCCCCACGCCGTCGAGGCGACGTTGCGGGCGCTGCGCGACCGGGTGGGTTGAGCGCATCGGTCCGCAAGCGGAGGCCAAGTCGCCCGGGCGATGACGCGCGGCGCTTCCAGCCTGCCGCGAGTTTGGCCGCCTCGGGCCGCGCCGCTCGACCGGGAACCTCGCACACCGGGTAATGGGCGGCGGCGAGCATCTCGACCAAGCAAACTTGTGCGAGTTTGCTTACGCTTAGATATGTTAGCCGCATTGATTTTGCTTGTAAAAAGCAAAATCAATCGTGGGGTGAGCCACGCAAGGCTGCTTAGGAGATCGCACTACGATTTCATGAAGCCCGCGGTGATGCGTGCCGGTCAGACCGCGCCGGTCGGGCGCCAGTCGAACTCCCGCCTGATGCGCGCCAGAAGATGATCGCGGACGCCGCGATAGGCGTCGAGCACGGTGTTGCGCGAGCCCTCCGTCGCGGTCGGATCGAAGGTCGGCCAGTAGATCACGTCGACCGCCATGGTCCGGGTATATTCGAGCGCCCGGTGATGCGCCTCGGGCGACAGGCTGATGATGGCGTCGAAACTGTCGTCCTCGAGGTCCTCGAAGCGTCGCGGCCGGTGCCGCGAGAGATCGATGCCGACCTCGTCCATGACGGCCGTGACGAAGGGATCGCGCTCCCCGGGCCGCACGCCGGCGGAGGTCAGATGCATCGCGCGGCCGAACCATTGGCGGGCCAGCGCCTCGGCCATGGGCGACCGGACCGCATTCTCCGAGCAGGCGAAGAGCAGCGATTGCGGCCTCGGCCGCAGCACAGCCGTCCGTTCGGAGGCCGGCCACGAAGCTTCGCCTGGGTCGGGAGGTCGCTCTGCTGTCATCGGCTCCGGTAGCTTCGCCAAGCCAATATGCGGTCGGGCTCGCCGCCGTCCAGGCCTCATGTTGGCGAGCCGTGCCGGCCCGCACGCCGGCGATTCACTTCGTGCCGGCCCTGATCTATGCAGGCGCGACGACCCTGGAGACACGAACCCATGCCGGCCCTCCGACGCCTGAGCCTCGCCGCGAGGTTTCTGATCCTGTGGGTTGCCGCCGCGGCGGCGCAAGGCAAGCCCACCGCGCCGGTCGGCCAGGTGCCGGCCGCGACGACCGCCACCTATGGGGACTGGACGCTGCGCTGCGAGACCGGGGCACCGGGCGCGCCGGCCCAGACCTTCTGCGAGGTCGTGCAGACGCTGCAGGTCGAGGGGAAGCCGGCCCCCGTCGCCCAGGTGGCCGTCGGGCGTCCCGATCACGCTCCGACGCTGCATTTCATCGTCGCTTTGCCGGTCAACGTCAGCTTTCCGAGCACTGTCGTGGTCGGTCTCGACGCCACCGACCCGAAGCCTCTCGACCTTGCATGGAAACGGTGTCTGCCGGGGGCCTGCTTCGCCGACGCGATCGCATCGGACGAAGCCCTCCAGCGCTGGCGTGCGGCCACCGCCGGCCGCATCCGCTATGTCGATGCCGCGGGGCGCGACGTGGTGCTTCCACTGTCCTTCCGGGGCCTCGCACCGGCGCTCGACGCCCTCGGCAAGCGCTAAACCCTCGGTCGAGATACGACAAAGACGTTGGAGCCCCGTCGTCCGGCTGGTATTGTCACCAACCCAGAGGCGAGGTTCGACGAGGTCTTGGTAGCGACGGAACCCATCTCGCGGCGCAAGCTGTCCGACGAGGTGTTCGACCGGCTGAGGCGGATGATCATCACCGGGGAGGTGCGCCCGGGCGATGCGATGCCCTCTGAGCGAGACCTCATGGAGCGGTTCGGCGTGGGCCGGCCGGCGATCCGCGAGGCGATGCAAGCGCTGAGCAGCCTGGGCCTCCTGACGATCTCGCACGGCGAGCGGGCCCGCGTCTGCGCGCTGACCGCCCGCTCGGTCACCCAGCAGGTCGACGTGGCGGCCCAGATCATGCTGGCCACCTCGCCCGCTTCGCTCGAACACCTCAAGGACGCCCGGCTGTTTTTCGAGCGTGGCATGGTCCGCGCCGGTGCCACGAGGGCCACATCCGCCGATGTGGCGCGCCTGACGGATCTCCTCGGCCTGCAGCGGGCGGCCCTCGGCAACGCCGATCGCTTCATCCAGGCCGACATGGACTTCCACATCGCCATCGCGGCGATATCCGGCAACCCGATCTATACGGCTGTCAGCGAGGCCATGCTGGGCTGGCTCAAGCGCTTCCACACCGAGCTCCTGCTCTGGTCCGGCAAGGAGACGCATACGCTGGCCGAGCATGCGGCGATCCTCGCCGCGATCGAGCTCGGGGACGCGGAGGCGGCCGACGAGGCCATGGCGAAGCACCTGACCCGCTCAGCCGCCCTCTATGTCCACCATGCGTGAGGCCCCCTGCCCGACCGTCGCGACGGCCGCGGCCCGGGTCGGCTAAGCCGCGCGGTCCCGGCCGAAACCGGACGAATGTCTCCGGTCCCGAGGACGTTCAGTGCGCCGCCGCGGCGATGATCCCCTTGCTGGTCGTCACCACCCAGGCGTCGCCGCGACGCTGGATCGCCAGGACTTCACCCGCCCCCTCGAGCACCGATCCGGGTGCGACCAGCGTGATGCCGTCACGCGACTCGACCAGCGCCTTGTCGTCGAAGACGTCGCGCAGGATGAAGGTCTTGAGCGTCGGCGGGCCGGCGTCGCGCGCCGGATCGGCTGCCGCAGGCTCGTGGGGCGCACCCTGGTCGACCGACCCCGTCGGCGCGAAATCGACGCCGCCGCCGCCGGCAGGAGTGGAGGACGTCGCCGCGTCGCCTCCCGCGGCCGCCGTCATCGGCAGCCGTTCGGAGCGGCCCTGCAGCAGAGGCGTCACGTGGCTGTCGGGCGGCAGGCTGCGCGGGCCGAGATGCGCCAGCACGCCGAAGTTCGCGGCGCTCGGGAAGCGGACGTGGCTCGGTCCGACGACGACCATATAGGCCGCAAACGAGGCCGAGACGGTGGCGGCGCCGACGCCGAGGCCGCCCCACAGCCAGTCGCCGGACCCGCGTCCCAGGAAGGAGCCGGGATTGAATTTCGGACCGCTCGATGCCACGACGACCTCATCTCTTGTTCTGCAGCGCATTGGCGAGGTCGCGGAAGGCGTCCTCGCTCAAGCCCGTCTGGGGGGATTGCACCAGCGACTCGTAGATGCGCGGGACCAGCCCCACGGCCTGGTCGAGCTCGCCATCGCTGCCGGGCTTGTAGGCTCCCATGGCGCGCAGATCGCGCGTGTCCTCGAACCGGGCGATCATCTCGCGCAGACGCCCGACGAGGGTGCGCTGCTCCGGCGTCCAGACGTGCTGGGCCAAGCGGGACAGCGACATCAGGAGGTCGATGGCCGGATATCGCCCCTGCGCGGCGATCTTGCGGTCGAGCACGATATGGCCGTCGAGCGTGCCGCGGATCGCGTCGGCCACGGGATCGTTGTGGTCGTCGCCGTCGACGAGGACGGAGAAGATGCCCGTGATGTTGCCCTGCCCTTCGAGGCCCGGGCCGGCGCGTTCCAGCAGCTTCGGCAGCTCGCTGAAGACGCTCGGCGCATAGCCGCGCGCCACGGCCGGCTCGCCGGCCGCGAGCGCCACGTCGCGCGCCGCATGGGCGTAGCGGGTCACCGAATCGACGATCAGCAGCACCTCGTCCCCCGCGTCGCGGAAGCGCTCCGCGATGCCCATCGCGGTCTTGGGCGCCATGCGGCGCATCATCGGGCTCTCGTCGCCGGTCGAGACCACCGTCACGGCGCGCGCCCGGTTGGCGCCGAGCGCTTCCTCGATGAACTCGCGCACCTCCCGGCCACGCTCGCCGACGAGCGCGATGACGACCGTATCGAAGCCCCGGCAAGCGGCCAGCATGCCGAGCAGCGTCGACTTGCCGACGCCCGAGCCGGCGAAGATGCCGATCCGCTGCCCGGCACAGATCGGGGTGAAGATGTCGATGGCGGTGACGCCTGTCCGCAGCGGGCCCTTGACGCGTCCCCGCCTCAGCGCGGCCGGCGGCTCGGCGTCGCCATGCACCGGGTGGCTGCCGCGCCGGAGCGGCCCGAGGCTATCGACCGGCTCGCCGAGCGCGTTGATCACGCGGCCCTTCCAGCTTGCATCGGGGGCGAAGCTGAACGCTTTCGTACGGCGCACCGGCGCCCCGAGACGCGCCTCCACCCGCGTGCCGAAGCTCTTCACCGTCACGCCGGCGCGATCGACCCGAACGACCTCGCCGGGCTGGCTCAGGCCCTCCGTCTCGAAGGCCACGGCATCGCCGAGCCTGACGAAGGCGGAGAGGCCCGAAACCCGATAGGCGCTCGGCGTCACTTCCGTGATCCGACCGGCGACGTCGATGAGCGGCACCGTGGCGGAGACCTGGCGAAGCCCTTGCGCGAGGCGCGAGAGCGCGTTCACCGCTCAGCCTCCGCGAACCGACCCCGGCGCCCGGTCACGACGAGCCTCCGAGCGTCTTGATCGCATCGTTCATCGACGTGTCGGCCGTCGTGTTGGTCTGGGCGAGGCCGTCGAGCGCGTGCTGGATGGTGATCAGCTTGGCGAGTTCGAGCACCGGATTGACGTTCGATCCCTCGACGAAGCCCTGCTGCAGGCCCGAGGCGGTGAAATCGAGCACCGGGGTCGCCGCCTTGTCCGGGATGACGCCGGAATTGGTGGCGCGCGTCAGCGAGGCCGACGGATCGATGCTGAACAGCCCGATGGCGCCGACCTGGTTGGCGCCCTGGGTGATCATGCCGTCCGACGAGATGGCCGGCGTGCCGCCGTTGGGGTCGAGCAGCAGGCCGGTGCCGCCGGCATCGAGCACGGGATAGTTGTTCAGCGTCATCAGCTGGCCCGACGGGTCCATCTTCATGCGCCCGTCGCGCGTGTAGACGATGCCGCCCGGCGTCTTGATGGCCATGTAGCCGTCGCCCTGCACGGCGACGTCGAGCGGGTTGTCGGTCTTGGTCAGCTCGCCGGTCCGGCGCGAGATGTAGTCGGTGCCCTGCGAGCTGAAGGCCACCGGCGCGTCGTTGGTGTTCGACAGGATGGTCGAGAACGTGACCCCATCGGCGCGAAAGCCCGGGGTGTTCATGTTGGCGATATTGTTGGCGACCGATTGCAGCCGCCGGTCGATGGCCATCTGGCCCGACATGCCGACGTAGAAGTTCGATTGCATGGACCTGGCGGACTCCGCGTCGCGGACCGGCAGCGTCCGCACCCGATCGACCGGCCGTCGAGGCCGAAAGCCTGGGGCGTCGCCTCGATCGCGCCTCTCCTCACCCTTGCGCCGGCGACTTGCCCGAGCCTGACGTCGATCTGACGCCCGGCTCGACGGCGACGCCGGGCCGCCCCGAGACAGGTTCGGGCAAGGCTGCCCTGGTGGATTGGAACGGCGGACCCGAGGCGGAGACCGTCCCGGCGCGGTGACCGCGGACCGGTTCAGGCCCCGACGGCAGGCAGCACTGGAGCACGAGCCTTGAATTTCATCATCGGCGTCATCGTCGCCATGGGCTGCGTCATGGGCGGCTACGTCGCCAACGGCGGCCACGCCTCGGTGCTCTGGCAGCCCTATGAACTCCTCATCATCACGGGGGCGGCGCTCGGCACGTTCATCATCGCCAATCCGCTCGGCACCATCAAGGATACCGGCAGGGGCATCTTCGAGGCCATCAAGGGCGCCTCGCCCAAGAGCCGCGACTATCTCGACCTGCTCGGCGTGCTCTATTCGCTGATGCGCGAATTGCGCGGCAACGCCCGCAACGAGGTCGAGGGCCATATCGACAATCCGAAGGAATCCGAGCTCTTCAAGAAATATCCCAAGGTCCTGGCCGACAAGGAGATGACGACCTTCATCTGCGACTATTGCCGGCTGATCATGATCGGCAATGCCCGCACCCACGAGATCGAGTCGCTCATGGACGAGGAGATCCAGACGATCATGCGCGACCGGCTCAAGCCCTCGCACGCGCTCCAGTCGGTCGCCGACGGCCTGCCGGCGCTCGGCATCGTGGCCGCGGTGCTCGGCGTCATCCATGCCATGGGCGCGCTCGACCAGGCCCCCGAGGTGCTCGGCGAGCTCATCGGCGCGGCGCTCGTCGGCACCTTCGCGGGCATCTTCATGTCCTATGGCCTCGCGGCGCCCCTGGCCCACAAGATCAAGGTGGTGCGCGACAAGCGCAGCCGGCTCTACATCATCATCAAGCAGTCGCTGCTCGCCTTCATGAACGGCGCGGTGCCGCTGATCGCGCTCGAACACGGCCGCAAGACGATCTCCGCCCATGACCGTCCCTCGATCGACGAGCTCGAGAACGAGACGCTCGGCGGCGGGGAAGCCAGCAAGAAGGCCGCATGAGCATGTCCGTCTCGCTCAAGACGGCAGCCGCCTCCGCTCCCGGACAATGGTTCGGCGAAGGCGGTCGGTCGTGGCTCGACCGCCTGCCCCGCTTCGCCGACGCGATGGCCGAGGTCGCCCGTGCGCTCTCCGAAAGCCTCGGCGCTCTGTCGGCCTCACCCGGGGAAGTCCGCTTCCGCGACGCCACGGCGAGCCGGGTCGACGAACTGCTCGACCGCGGCGGCCCTCCGGCGATCTTCGTCCTCGCCCAGGCGGCCGGCTGGAACGCCACGATCGCCTTCCGGATCGGCCAGCCCTTCGTCAGCGTCATGGTGCAGGCCATGTTCGGCGCCTGCGAGGACGATGTCGAGATCCCCGAGCACGGCCTCCTGAGCCCGGTCGAGCGGCGCATCGCCGAGATCCTCGCCGAGCACGTCGCCGAGGCGCTGGCACGCGGATTTTCGGACATCCTGCCGTCGGCCTTCGCGGTCGAGCCGATCAAGGCGAAGCCGGATCCGTCGCGGCTCGGCAAGCCGAACGTCGTCTTGACGGTGGCGACGCTCGTCATGCGCAGCATCGGTCCCCCGGTCGAGATCGAGGTGATCGTCCCGCAGCAGGCGCTCGAAGCCTTCGACGAGGAGCTCTCGGCGCTCGGCGAGGATGCGGCGAAGGCCGATCCCCATTGGAGCGAGCGGCTCGGCAGCGAGGTCAGCCGGACGCGGATGAAGCTGCAGGCCCGGCTGACGCTGCCGCCGATGCGGCTCGGCGACCTGGCCCGCCTCAAGGTCGGCCAGATGCTCCCCTTCGCGACGGGCGCCGGAGGCGAGGCCATCCTGTCCTCCGGGGGCACGGACCTGTTCCGATGCGAGCTCGGCCAGACGGGGGGGCTCTACAGCCTCCGGGTCGGCGAGGACATCGCCGGACCATCCCCGCACAAGGATGACTGACCATCATCTCCGCGACCAGGGCCGCGACGCCGCCGCGCCGGCCGGCATCCTCGATCCACAGGGTAGGCTGAACGATGTCGATTGAAGGTGACGTGATCGAGGACGTGGCGGCCGAGACGCCGACGCTCGACACCATTCTGAACATCCCGGTATCCGTCCAGGTCGTCCTCGGCGGCACCACCATGCCGGTGTCGGCCCTGATGAAGCTCGGGCGCGGCGCCATCGTGACGCTCGACCAGCGCGTCGGCCAGCCGGTCGACGTCGTGGTCAACGGACATGTGGTGGCGCGCGGCGAGATGGTGGTCATCGAGGGCGACGCCTCGCGCCTCGGCGTGTCGCTGACCGACATCGTGGGCACGACGAAAGCGTCCCTGCGGGGCTGAACCGCGCTCCCTGGCGCGACGGCGGCAGCCACCGCGTGGCCGGTCGCGGCCGGCCGGAGCCGCGACCCCATCTTCGAGGACCCCCTTGCATGTCGAGCGTCGTGTCAAATCCCGTATCGTTCGAACTCAAGACGATGAACGGCCCGGAAAAGGTCGCGGCCCTTCTGCTCGCCATGGGCAAGCCGCTGGCGAGCCGGCTGCTCAAGCATTTCAACCCGGCCGAGCTCAAGATCATCACCCGCTCGGCGGCGGCGCTCGGCGCGGTCTCGGTGCAGACCCTCGAAGGTCTCGTCGAGGACCTGGCGGAGCAGTTCTCGCGCGGCGTCGACCTCAGGGCGACGGCGGCCGAGGTCGAGCACTTGCTCGGCGACGTCCTGCCGCCCGATCAGGTCGCCGAGATCATGTCGGAGGTGATGGGCTCCTCCAACTCGTCGACCTGGGTGCGCCTCTCCGCCCTGCCCGAGAAGGAGATCGCCGACTATATCGTCAAGGAGCATCCCCAGACGGCGGCGCTGATCCTGACCCGCCTCACCTCGGAGACGGCCGCCAAGGTGCTGGGAGTGCTGCCGAGCGAGCGGCGCAACGGCCTCGCCCGGCGCATGCTCTCGCTCAGGCCGGTGAGCGACAGCACCATCCACATCCTCGAGACCAAGCTGCGCGACGACCTGCTCGTCAATTCCGAGCGCAATCCGGTCGGCCGGGCGCAGTCGCGCGTCGCCGACATCCTCAACCGGCTGCCGGTCGAGCAGGCCGAGGAAGTGCTCGTCGCCATCGCGGAGGTGAAGCCCGAGGACGCGGCGCAGCTGCGCACCAAGATGTTCTCGTTCAACGACGTCGTCATGCTGTCGGTCAAGGCGCGCAGCGTGCTGTTCGACAAGGTGCCGAGCGAGCAGATCGTCCTGGCGCTCCGGGGCACCGACGCCGCTTTCCGCGACGCCGTGCTCTCGACCCTCGGCGCCCGCGCCCGGCGGCTCGTGGAGAACGAGCTCAATTCGGGCAGCGCGCCGCCCAAGGATATCGCGGCGGCCCGCAAGGCCATCTCGGGCACGGTGCTCGACCTCATCGAGCGCGGCGAGATCGAGCTCGACGCCGACATGCCGGGCTCCCTGTGATCCGCCCCCGACCCTCCCTCGCGACCGGTGAGCCTCGACGATGAGTGACCAGAGCGACCAAGAGGACAAAACAGAAGAACCGACAGAAAAGAAGCTGCGCGACGCCGCGGAGAAAGGCGACGTCCCGATATCGCGCGAGGCCTCGCTGCTCGCGGGGCTGCTCGCCATGCTTCTCGTCAGTTCGCTGATGCTGCGCGACAGCGCGGCGCGCGTCGTCGAGGTGCTCGGCCGGCTGATCGAGGACCCGGGCCGGTGGACCCTCGAGAACGGCGCGGACGCGGCCGCCATCGTCGCCATTCCGCTCAGGGCCGCCGCCGACTTCCTGGTCCCGATCTTCATCGTCTTCATCGTGGCGGGCCTCGCCATCTCCTTCGCGCAGCACCTACCGACGGTGTCGCTCGAGCGGATCTTCCCCGACCTGTCGAGGGTCTCGCCCGCGGCCGGCTTCAAGCGCCGTTTCGGCAGGCAGGGCTTCATCGAATTCGGCAAGGGATGCTTCAAGCTCTTCGCCATAGGCTTCGTCATCTTCCTGCTGCTGCGCTCGGAGCAGCAGACCGTCGAAGCCGCGATGTTCGTCCATCCGGCGTTCGTGCCGGACCGGATCCTCGAAATCTTCATCCGCCTCCTGTCGGGCGCGGCGATCGCCTTCCTGCTGCTGACCGCGATCGACTACGTCCATGCCCGCACGAGCTGGCGCCAGCGCATGCGCATGAGCCGCCAGGACATCAAGGACGAGATGAAGCAGGCGGAGGGCGATCCGCTGATGAAGGCCAAGCGCCGGTCGCTGGCGCTCGATCGGGCGCGGCGGCGGATGATCGCGGCGGTGCCGCGCGCCACCGTCGTGATCGCCAATCCGACGCATTATTCCATCGCGCTGCGCTACGTGCGCGAGGAAGGCGGCGCGCCGGTCGTCGTCGCCAAGGGACAGGACCTGCTGGCGCTCAAGATCCGCGAGATCGCCGAGCAGAACGGCATCACCGTCATCGAGAACAAGCCCCTGGCAAGGTCCATGTACGATCATGTCGACATCGACAAAGCAATACCGCCGCAATTCTACAAGGCCGTGGCCGAGGTTATACACTACGTGCAGACCCGCAACGTCCGTCGCTCCGCTCCGAAAACGAACACGGTGGTCCCTTGACCAATTTCTTTGAGACCGAGCTCAATCAATACTCGACGGTCTTGGCGGAAAACCTGAGAGAGGTCGCCGCGGACCTGCGGGCGATCGATCTCGCCGACCTCGTGAGCTATATCCGCTTCGGCTCCTACACGACGATCGAGGACCTGGTGCATTCCTCGACCGAGCTGTTCTTCCGACAGGGCACGCTGAGCTTCGCCTGGACGGCGGGCGTCGATCTCGGCTGGGGCGAGCAGCCGAGCATCACCATGGGCATGGAGTTTCGCCATTGCCGGGTGTCGGTGTTCTTCGACCTGTCGGTGCGGGCCTTCGACGAGAGCGTCACCGTCTGCGGCATCCTGTTCGAGGAGCCGGTGGTCGACCCGCGGCTCAAGGTCGACGTGCTCACCGATGCGATCGCCGGCGCCCGGCTGCCGGACCGTGCGCTCCAGCAGGCCGAGCGGCCCGCGCCGCTGCCGCGCGACGAGATCCCATGAGAGCCGCCGATGCGGATTCGCAGCCGGGAGCGAGGCGCGGCATCGTCGACGCCCGAAAGGTCGACGCTGCCCGTCCGGTCCTGGACGGCTTCAGCTACACGGTGCTCGACCCGCCCGGCGGCGAGCGTCGCCTCGCCGGGCGCCAGCGGATGCGGCTGCGCTCGGGCAAGCTGATCCGCCGCGACGGGCAGTTCCTCTGCGAGTGCCTGGTCCACAACCGCTCGGCCTCGGGGGCCCGGCTGCGGCTCGGTATCGCCTGCGAACTGCCGGCGGCAATCTACTTCTACGAGGACGAGTCCGGTCATTTGTTCGAGGCCACGGTCAGATGGCGCCGTGAGCGGGAGATCGGCGTGAGGCTCGGGCTTTGCGCCCCCACGGCAATCCATCACGCCATCGCGGGCCGCATGCGCCGCAAGTTCTATGCGCTGAAGCGGTAGGAGCGCGCGGGACTGTCGCCATAGGTCCTGAACGCGGGCACCGAATTGACAGGTCAGGTCTCGGACGGCTAAGCTTTACGAATGGGGAAGCGATCTCCCCACGAGGCGACATGCCGAAGAATCGCGTCCCCGGTTTGCCACCAAGGACGCAGCATGTCGTCGATCAACACGATCTCCCCCGATAAACTCGCCCGCCTAGTCGGCACGCCGAGATGTCCGGCGCTCATCGACGTTCGTCCCGACGAGGACTTCGCGGCCGATCCTCACCTCGTTCCTGGCGCCGGCCGGTCCGATCACGCCACGGTCGGCGAATGGGCGAGCCGGTATGCCGGCCGGCCGGCCGTGGTCATCTGCCAACAGGGCCAGAAACTAAGCCACGGCGTCGCGGCTTGGCTGCGTCACGCCGGGGCGTCCGCCGACGTGCTGGACGGCGGCTTCAAAGCCTGGACGAAGGCCAGCCTTCCCCGTGTTCCCGCGGCGAAGCTGCCCCCGCGCGACGGTCACGGCCGCACCATCTGGGTCACCCGCTCCAGGCCGAAGGTGGATCGTATCGCCTGCCCGTGGCTGATACGCCGGTTCGTCGATCCGTCCGCCGTCCTTCTGTTCGTGGCGCCGTCCGAAGTCGAAGCCGTGGCCGAGCGCTTTGGCGGAACGGCCTTCGACGTGGAAGGCGTGTTCTGGAGTCATCGCGGCGAGCGCTGCACGTTCGACACCATGATCGGGGAGCTGGGGATTTCGACCGAGCCGCTTGAACGGCTGGCAACGATCGTGAGGGGCGCGGACACGGCACGTCCGGATCTCGCACCCGAGGTCGCCGGCCTGCTGGCGGCGTCTCTCGGCCTGTCGCGGCTCTATGCCGACGACATCGAGCAGCTCGACGCCGGCATGGTGCTCTACGACGCGTTCTTCCGCTGGTGCCGGGATGCGACCGGGGAAACCCACAACTGGCCCACGAACAAGGGGCCGTAGCATGGCCGATATGCCGCTCGTCCACGCGGATGCCCGCGCCCCGCGCCACGGCGTGTCCGTGCAGGACGCCTTCCGCGTCTGGCTGCGTGTCGCGGCACTCAGCTTCGGCGGCCCCGCGGGACAGATCGCGGTGATGCACCGCATCCTGGTCGAGGAGAAGCACTGGGTCTCCGAAGGCCGGTTCATGCATGCGCTGAACTATTGCATGCTTCTGCCGGGCCCCGAGGCACAACAGCTTGCGACCTATATCGGCTGGCTGATGCACAGGACGCGCGGCGGCATCATGGCCGGCGTCCTGTTCATCCTGCCCGGCGTCGCCGCTCTCATGGCGCTCAGCATCGTCTATGCGGTATGGGGCCATGTCGGCTATGTCGCCGCAGGCTTCTTCGGCCTGAAAGCCGCGGTGCTGGCGATCGTCATCGAAGCCGTCGTCCGCATCGGCCGGCGCGCGCTCAAGAGCCGTCCCATGCTGGCGCTCGCCGCCGCAGCCTTCGTGGCGATCTTCGTCTTCGCCGTACCGTTCCCCGTCATCATCGCGGCCGCCGGCCTGATCGGCTTCGCCGGAGCGCGGGTCGGCCTGCCGGCTTTTCTCGACGGCAACGGCCACGCAGCAGGCGGGCCGGGCGGCGAAAGCCTGCTGGGCGAAGCGATTCCCGAGCATGCCAGGCCATCAGCCGGCCACGCGCTGCGCGTCGCCGCCGTGTGGCTGCCGCTTTGGATCGTGCCGGTGCTGGCGCTGTCCGTCATCACCGGCCCCGGCAACGTGTTCGCGTCGATCGCGGTGTTCTTCAGCAAGATGGCGCTCGTCACCTTCGGCGGCGCCTATGCGGCCCTGGCCTACGTGGCGCAGCAGGCGGTCGGCACCTATCACTGGCTCGCGCCCGGCGAGATGCTGGACGGGCTCGGCATGGCCGAGACCACGCCCGGTCCGCTCATCATGGTGCTTCAGTTCGTGGGGTTCATGGCAGCCTTTCGTACCCCAGGCGGCCTGACGCCTTTGCTGGCCGGGGCCTTGGGTGGCCTGCTCGCCACCTGGGTGACGTTCACGCCCTGCTTTCTGTGGATCTTCCTCGGGGCTCCCTACGTCGAGGCCCTTCGGGGCAACAGGCTCCTCTCCGGAGCGCTGTCCGCCATCACGGCGGCCGTGGTCGGCGTCATCCTCAATCTCGCCGTGTGGTTTTTCATCCACACGCTGTTTCGCGCGTCCACTCATGTAGCCGCGTTCGGGGTGAATGCCGATGTGCCCGTGTTCGCGAGCCTCGATCCCTGGAGCCTGGTTCTCACGCTCGGCGCGGCCATTGCGATCTTCCGCTTCAAAGCGGGCATGATCCCGACCCTTGCCGCCTGCTGTGCGGCCGGCATCGCCCTGCATGCCAGCGGGCTCGCGGGAGCCGCGCCCCTCTGATCGCCCCTCCTACCATTGAAGGAGATCCTCATGCGCCACGTCCTGAACACCCTGGTCCTATCCGTCGGACTGTGCTCCGTGCTGCCGGCCGTGGCGGCCGAGACGGAGTGGAGCACCGTCGATCGCATCCTTGCGCGCCAGGCCAACGTGAGCGGCGACGTCCACCGCTACGGCCTTCCCCGGTCCGATCTCAAGGTCACTCTGGACGGCGTTCAGCTCAAGCCCGGCTTCGCGCTCGGGGGCTGGGTTGCGTTCCGGCCCATGGGCGGCGCCACGATGATGATGGGCGATCTCGTGCTGACCGAAGGCGAGGTCAATCCGGTGATGGCCAAGCTGCTGTCCGAAGGCCTGCAGGTCACGGCGGTCCACAATCACCTGCTGCGGGCCAGTCCGCCGACCTTCTACATGCATGTCGCCGGTTCGGGCGACGCGAAACAGCTCGCTCGGCAACTGCGCGTCGGGCTCGAGCAAAGCAAGACCCCTCTCGACGTGCCGCCTGCCGCGGCTCCGGCTCCGGCTCCGGCCGATCTCGGGATCCAGACCGCCGAAATCGACAAAATGATCGGCTTCAAGGGCAAGGCAAGCAACGGCATCTATCAATTCAGCCTGCCCCGGTCGGACAGCATCACGCAAAACGGCATGGCGATTCCCGGCGCAATGGGCACCGCGATCGCCATCAATTTCCAACCAACCGGCGACGGCAAGGCGGCCATCACCGGGGACTTCGTGGCACTCGCCAACGAGGTCAATCCGTTGATCAAAGCTCTGAGAGAGAACGGCATCGAGGTGACGGCGATCCACAATCATATGCTCGATGACGAGCCGCGGGCGTTCTTCGTCCATTTCTGGGCGAACGACGACGCCGTGAAGCTGGCGCGGGGGCTGCGGGCGGCCCTCGACGCCGTGCATGTCGCGCCGAACGGGTGAGGGTAGAAACGAGCAGTGTTGCCGGCGCGCTCGACCTGCGGCAGGGTATCGAGGCTGGCCGGAGCCGGAAAGCGATGCGCCTCCTGGAATGCCCAGCCGAGGACCTGAGCGAACACGAAAAGGCGTTCACCCGATCGCATTGCGGAACTCGGTCACCGCATTGACAGCCGCGTATCCCCTCACTAGACAGGCGGCGGCTCCTGAAGCCGATGCGACGCGATCCTGCCCGAGCGGCCGGCGCCAACGTCCGACAGCGCGGCTGCGCCCTCGGGCGCGTTTTGCATTGTCGTCCTGAGTCGGTGAAGCCGATCCGGCCAATCTCCCGATCCGGGAGCGTGCGCGCGGATCTCGAAGGACATGCGCATGTTCGAGAGCCTGACCGAGAAGCTCTCCGGCATTTTCGATACGCTGACCCGACGCGGCGCGCTCTCCGAGGCCGATGTCGGCACGGCCCTGCGCGAGGTGCGGCGCGCCCTGCTCGAGGCCGACGTAGCGCTCGACGTCGTGCGCTCGTTCACCGACAAGGTGCGGGAGCGAGCGGTCGGCGCCAATGTGGTCAAGTCGGTGACGCCGGGCCAGATGGTCGTCAAGATCGTCAACGACGTGCTGATCGAGACCTTGGGCTCGGACGCCGACCCGATCAATCTCGAGGCGGCGCCGCCCGTCGCCATCATGATGGTCGGGCTGCAGGGAGCCGGCAAGACCACGACCACCGCCAAGATCGCCAAGCGTATCGACGAGCGCTTCAGGAAGCGCGTGCTGATGGCCTCGCTCGACGTCAAGCGCCCGGCCGCGCAGGAGCAGCTCGCGGTGCTCGGCCGCCAGGTCGGCATCGACACGCTGCCGATCGTCGCCGGCCAGACGCCGGTGCAGATCGCCCGTCGGGCCGAGCAGGCGGCGCGCCTGCAGGGCTACGACGTGGTCATGTTCGACACCGCCGGCCGCACCCATGTCGACGAGCCGCTGATGGTCGAGATGGCGGAGATCAAGGCCGCCGCCAAGCCGCACGAGATCCTGCTCGTCGCCGACAGCCTCACCGGCCAGGACGCCGTCAATCTCGCGAAAAGCTTCGACGAGCGCGTCGGCATCACCGGCATCGTGCTGACCCGCATGGACGGCGACGGGCGCGGCGGCGCGGCGCTCTCGATGCGGGCCGTCACCGGCAAGCCGATCAAGCTCATCGGCACCGGCGAGAAGATGGAGGCGCTCGAGGATTTCCACCCGAGCCGCATCGCCGACCGCATCCTCGGCATGGGCGACATCGTCTCGCTCGTCGAGAAGGCCGCCGAGACCATCGACGCCGAGCAGGCGATGCGCATGGCCGAGAAGATGCGCAAGGGCCGCTTCGACCTCGACGATCTCTCCGCCCAGCTGGCGCAGGTCGAGAAGCTCGGCGGCATGGGCGGCATCATGGGGATGCTGCCCGGCATGGGTAAGATCAAGGACCAGATGGCGGCCGCCAATATCGACGAGAAGATCATCTCGCGCCAGCGCGCCATCATCTCCTCGATGACGCGGCCCGAGCGGCGCAACCCGGACATCCTGAAAGCCTCGCGCAAGAAGCGCATCGCGGCCGGATCCGGCACGCGGGTCGAGGACGTCAACCGGCTGCTCAAGCAGCATCGGCAGATGGCCGACATGATGAAATCGCTCGGCGGTGCCAAGCGCGGCGCGCTCGGCAAGATGGCCTCGGCCTTCGGGCTCGGCGGCGGCAATCCGCTCGCCGGCATGCCGGAGCCGACGCCCGAGCAACTGGCGGCGCTCGAAAGGCAGTTCGGCAGCGGGGGCGGCGGCCTGCCGCCGATGCCGCCGGGCGGCTTCGGTCAAAGTCTCGGTGGGAAGCTGCCGGGCGGCAGCCTGCCCGGGCTCGGTGGTCCCCGCCTCCCGGGTCTCGGCGGCCCCCCCGGCGGCGGCTTCAACCCGTTCGGAGGCAGGAAGAAATGAGCGACGCTCCTCAGGGCAAGATGTTCGAAGCCTTCAACGCCATCCGCCAGCGTCTGCAGGAAGCGGACCTGAGCTTCACCTCGGCCGCCTATCGGGACGACGCCATGTCGCTCCTGGTCAACGAGCCGGGACATTATTGGGAGATCGACGTCCTGGAGGACGGCTCGGTCGACGTGGAGGTCTACACGTCGCAGGGCTTGAGCGACGACCCGATGGGCGACATCGACCGCTTGATCGAGCGCAATACCGAAGACCTGGACAAATCTCCCCCGGAAAGGAACTGAAAACCGTGTCCCTGAAGATCCGCCTCTCCCGCTGGGGCGCCAAGAAGCGCCCGTTCTACCGTATCGTCGTGGCCGATGCCCGCGCGCCGCGCGACGGCCGCTTCGTCGAGAAGATCGGCACCTTCGACCCGCTGAAGCCGAGCGAGGATACCAACCGGCTGGTGATCGACGCCGACAAGGCCAAGGACTGGATCGCCAAGGGCGCCCAGCCGACCGACCGCGTGCTGAAGCTGCTCGCCTCGGTCGGCGTCGGCGAGGCGCCCAAGCGCCACAACCCGACCAAGGCCCAGCCGAAGAAGAAGGCGCAGGAACGCGCCGCCGCCGAGGCCGCCAAGGCGGCGTAAGGGCGCGACACCCGGACGGGATAGGCGCCCGAGGCTTGCACGGCACGTCGTCGCCATGGCGCGGCGGACGCGTGCCGCGCACCGACCCGACTGGCTCATGTCCGACGGCGCGTGGTAGGCTGGCCCTGGCCGGGCTTTGCCTTCCGCTCTGGCCCGGATCACCTCCGAGGAGGACGGGGCATGAGCGAAACATCGACGCTGTTCGAGATCCTGGGTCGCTCGGCCGACCCCAAAGCCGCCGCGGCCATCGAGGCGCTGGTCCGCGATGGCACGGACCGCGACCTCAACCGCATCAACGCCCTGGCTCTTGCGGCGCGTTGCGGGCTGCCCGAGCACGACATGACCTCGGCTTTCTTGCATGCCGCGCGCCTGGGGCTGTTCGACATGTCCTGGAACGTGCTCTGCCCGGGCTGCGGCGGCGTGCTCGATGCGGGCACCACGCTGAAGTCGGTCAACCGGGCCGAATATCACTGCTTGCTGTGCGCCGCCGGATACGAGCCGACGCTCGACGAGATGGTCGAAGTGACCTTTACGGTGAGCCCGCGCGCGCGCCGGATCGCCGCGCATGATCCCGACAGCCTGCCGATGTGGGAGTATGCGCGGCAGATGTTCTGGAGCTCGGGCGTCGACCTGCCGGAGGATTTCTCGGAGATCGTCGAGCGCACCGTTCTCGACGGCGTCGAGCTGCCGCCAGGCGAACGGGCGCTGCTGTCGCTGCAACTGCCTGAAGCCTTCGTCATTGCCTTCGATCCCGTCACGCATGCAACGCAGTTCCTCGACGTCAAGGGCGAACCCACGAAGGAGCGGCAGAGCCTCACGCTGGTGCTCAACGAGACGCATGCGCAGCGCGAGACGCAGGTGATGCGGCCCGGCCCGCTGCGGATCGCGATCGAGAACCGCACCAGCCGTCGCGTCCTGCCGTCGCTGTGGATCGCGGGTGAGGACCTGCATGCCCTGCTCGGACGCCGACGGCCCTTCCTCACCGCCAAGCATCTGCTGACCAACCAGACCTTCCGGCAGATCTACCGGACCGATACGCTCGACGTGAACCAGCGGCTGAAAATCACCAGCCTCACCTTCCTGTTCACCGATCTCAGGGGATCGACCGAGCTCTATGAGCGTGTCGGCGACCTTGTCGCCTACGATCTGGTGCAGGCGCATTTCGAGCTGTTGACCGACGTCGTGGCCGCGGAGGGTGGCGCCGTGGTCAAGACCATCGGCGACGCCGTGATGGCGACCTTCATGACGCCCGATCGGGCGCTGGCGGCGGCGTTGCGCATGCGCGCCGCCATGGAAAAGCTCAACCGTGACCGCAATCGCCAAGACCTGCTGCTGAAGATCGGGCTTCACGAAGGCCCTTGCCTGGCGGTGACGCTCAACGATCGCCAGGATTATTTCGGGCAGACGGTGAACATCGCCTCACGGGTCCAGAATATCGCCGGATCGAACGCCATCGTCGCGACGAAGGCGGTCGCGGAGGATCCCCGGGCGATGCGGCTCCTCGACGAGCAATCCTTGCGTCCGCTGCTGCATCGCGCCGCTTTGCGCGGCGTACGGGAGGATTACCCGCTCTACGAGATCCTGTGACCTCAGGCCGGCGCAGGCCGTCAGCGTCGAGCGGACACGACCCGGAGCAGCGCCGAGATGGGTCCATTCAGAGGCAGACG
>DATBEH010000070.1:0-13997 GCA_036276175.1 Lichenihabitans sp. | reverse complement strand
TCGAGGCCGCCGCGGCCCCGGTCGCTGGCGACCTTGGCGAGAAGCGTCTGCGAGGGGGCACGTTCCGGCCGCAGGCGGACATGGGTCGTCGCCCCGACGAAGATCGTGTCCTCGATGCGGCATGGTATGGCCAGCGCGTCGGGCCGCTCGCCGAGATGGATCTTCTCCGGCCGGATCGCGAGGAGAAGCGGGCCCGCCGCCGGCGCGGCGAGATGCTGGAAGGCGCCGATGGCGCACTCGACCGCACCGTCGCGCGTCGCAGCCTCGATGAGATTGTTGTCACCGAAGAACCGGGCGACGAAGGGCGAGCGCGGCGCGTAATAGATGTCCTTCGGCGCCCCGGTCTGCTCGATGCGACCGCGGTTCATGACGACGATGCGGTCCGACATGGTGATGGCTTCGTCCTGGTCGTGCGTGACGAACAGGAAGGTGATGGCGATCCGCTTCTGCAGATCCTTGAGGAAGAGCTGCATCTGGCGGCGCATCTCGGCATCGAGCGCCGCGAGCGGTTCGTCGAGGAGGATCAGCTGCGGTTCGCAGACGATGGCGCGGGCGAGCGCGACGCGCTGCTTCTGGCCGCCGGAAAGCTGCGACGGATAGCGGCCGAGGAGCGACGCGAGGCCGACGATGTCGAGCGTGTCGGCCACCTTGCGGCGGATCTCGGCTTTTGGTCGTCCGCGCACCATGAGGCCGTAGCCGACGTTCTGCTCGACCGTCATGTGCGGGAATAGGGCATAGTCCTGGAACACCGTATTGAACGGCCGCCGGTTGGTGGCCAGCGCCGTGATGTCGCGCCCGCCGAAGCGCAGCCGTCCCGACGTCGGCTGCGTGAAGCCGGCGACGAGGCGCAGGATCGTGGTCTTGCCCGATCCGGACGGGCCGAGGATGGTGAGGAACTCCCGGTCCGCCACCTCGAGCGACACCGGTTCGAGGACCGTCGCCGTGCCGTAGGTCTTGGTGATGGCCTCGAGCGCGAGCCCCATCGTCAGGCGACTTCGTAGCGGCGCACGATCTCCCAGTCGACCTCGACGCCGAGCCCCGGCTTCGTGGGAAGCGGAATGGTGCCGTCCTCCAGCATCAGCTCCTCGGCGGCGAGCTCGCGCCGCAGGCGCTCGTGGCAGAGCTGCGGAGGCAGATATTCGATGAAGGCGCAATGATCGGTCACGAAGGCCAGATGGGCGGTCGCCGAGATCGAGATGCCGGTCTTCCAGCAATGCGGCACGATCGTCCGACCGCGTTCGGCGGCCATCTCGCATACGATCTTCGCTTCCCCGATGCCGCCGACGCGCCCGACGTCGGGTTGGGCGACCTGCACCTTGCCGACGTCCATCAGCTCGGCGAATTCGTGGCGCGTGGCGAGCCACTCGCCGCAGGCGATCTTCATCGGCGCTTCGGCCGCCAGCTTGGCCATCTCGCCGACATTGTCCGACCAGATCGGCGTCTCGAGGAAATAGAGGCCGAACTCCTTCCAGTCCTTGACGACGGAGAGGCAGGTCGCGGCATCGTCCCACAGGTATTGCACATCGATCATCAGCGTGACGTCGGGCCCGATGGCCTTGCGCACCGCGGCCACCACCTCGGTGTGGCGGTCATAGCTCTCCTTCATGCCGCCATGCGCGTAGGGGCCGCTCATGGTGACTTCGCTCTTCATCGCCCTGAAGCCGAGCGCCTTGGCGTCGAGCGCCGATTGCACCAGCGCGTCACGATACTCCTCGAAGCGGTGTCCCGCCGGCTGCAGGGAGGCGTAAGGGGTGATGCGCTCGCGCGTCGCGCCGCCGAGCAGCGCATGGACGGGCTTGCCGACCGCCTTGCCGCAAAGGTCCCACAGCGCCATGTCGACGGCGCTCATGGCATGAACCACCATGCCGCGCCGGCCGTTCATGGCGGTGCCGAGATAGATCTTCCGCCAAAGCGACCCGATCTCGAAGGGATCGGCGCCGATCAGCATGTCGCGGATGCTCAGGCCCATGGTGTGCGTGCCGGGGGCCTCGATGCAGGCCTTCGCCATCCACGGATTGGCGTCGCATTCGCCGACGCCCACGACGCCGCCGTCGGTGGAGATCACGACGACGAAACTGTCCTGGGCCGAGGAGGTGAAACCAGGGTCGAAATCGGGCGCGAGCAGCGCGTGGCACTCGACCTTGGTGATCTTGAGGCTCGGCGGCGCATGATCGAGAATAGGCGAAATGGTTCGCATGACGGTCCTGGACGAGAATGATGACGGCCGGCGGAGCGGATCCGCCGGCTTCGATGCCGCGCTCGAGCGAAAGGGCAGCGTCAGGGCGAGGCCTTCACCTCGTTCCACAGCGCCACGCGCTTCTCGAAATTCTCGGGCGTCTGCAGGAAGGTGAGCTTGTCCGCATAGGTGAAGCCGTTGCGCTTGTTGGCGTCCTCGTCCGTCGTGTTGCCGTAGCTCTTCTTGTCCGACAGGAAAGCGCCGACCTGCTTGTCGAGGCAGGCGTCGAGCCAGGCGCTGGCAAGGTCGACGTCGCGGGCGCCGGCGGAGATCACCCAGCAGTCGAGCCAGCCGACGGCGCCCTCCTTCGGGATGACGAAGGCCGCATCGACGCCCTTCGCCTTCAGGCCCGGAACCTGCGGCTCGCCCATGGAGAACATCGCCTTGATGCCCGACTGGGCGAAGATGCTCACACCGTCGTCGAAGCCGGCATAATAGGTGAGCAGCAGCTTCTTCTGGTCGATCAGCTTCTGCTTGATGGCCACGAACTGCGCGTCGCTTAGGTTGAACGGCTCCTTGATGCCGAGCACGATGGCCGCGAGGACGATGTTGTTGTTGGCGTCGTCGAGCGCGATGAGCTTCTGGACGTTGGCCGGATCCCACATCACGGCCCAGCTGTCGGGCGGCGTCGGGAAGGCGGCCTTGTCGTAGACGAGCGGCAGCGAGCCCCAGGCGAACGGCACGCCATATTGCTTGTCGGCGCGCATCAGCGGCGCCACGCGCTTGAAATTCGGCGCCAGATTGGCCGCGTTGGGGATCTTGGCGAGGTCGAGGGCCTGGATCAGCCCACCGTCGATATAGCGTTTGAAGCTCGACGTATCGAAGGCGACGACGTCGAAATCGGCGCCCTTCGACCCCTGCATCTTGGCGAACATCTCGTCGACCGACCCGGTGTAGGCGATCGTCGTCTTGACCCCGTGCTTGGCTTCGAAGGGCTTGACCCAGTCGGGCTCGGCATAGCCTTCCCAGGTGAGGATGCGCAATTCGTCCGTCTTGGCGACGGCCGGCCGGGCGACGAAGGGGGCCGCCAAGGCCGCCAGGCCGGCCGCGACGGCGCTCCGGCGGGTCAGCGGGAAGGATGTGTCGGTGGTTCGCGTCATTGGTCGTTCTCCCTCAATCTATGGATCGGCGCTAGATCTCGAAGGTCCGCAGGCCGGCGACATGCCGGTCGATCTCCTCGTCGAGCCCCTCGGGGGTCTCGTGCAGCAGGGCGTCGATGTAGACGCGGTGCTCCTCGATCACGCGGTCGAAATCGACGTCCCGATAGGTCTCGATCGAGAACATGATCAGCACGTGCCGCGAGATGGCGTTCCACAGCGTGATCATCAGCGGGCTGCCGGCGATGTCGAACAGGGCCGCGTGGAAGGCGATGTCGGCGCGGTTGACCGAGAGCCAGTGGCCTCGCGCGCGCTCGATCGCCCCGACGCAACTCTCGAGCCTTGCGAGCGCCGCCTGATCGCGCCTGACGACATCCGCCGCCAGATGGGCGCCGAGGCGTTCGACCGCGACGCGCGCGTCGTGCAGCTGGCGTGCCCAGGCCGCGTCGAAGGTGGCCACGCGCACCCCGCGCCGCGGGCTGGCGACGACGATGCCCTGGCTGGTCAGGATGCGGATCGCCTCGCGCACGGGAACGCGGCTCACATGGAGCGCGGCGGCGAGTTCCGTCTCGATGAGGCGCTCCTGCGAGGCCAGGCGCCGCGCCGCGATCGCCTCGACGATCTTGTCGGCGACCTGGTCGGCCAGCGTCGCCGGGCTGAGGGGCGAGAGGGCGGCTTCGTCGATCGAGAAGAGAGCAGTCACCACCAACGGCATCTAAACTACTGTATACAGAATGCTAAACATGCCGCGATCCAACTGTCAATCGCGGCAAACCCAGGGCGAGCGGGTGAAGCATCCTCCCTGCGCAGCGCTAAGGGGATGTACAGAACTCAAGGGTTTCCCTTCTCCCCTTGCGGGAGAAGGTGCCCGAACGCTGGCAAGTTTACGCTGGCTGCGTAAACTTGGCTGCCAGTGAGGGCGGATGAGGGGTGCCTCCGGGCGAAGCGACCCTCATCCGGCTTTCGCGTGCCCCGCGAAACCCGCCTTTTCCTCAAGAGGAGAGGGAAACACCATGCCATTCGCCGGATGTGTGAATCGCCTAGCCGAAAACGGGGGAGGACACGCCGCGCTTCCGTCACCCGATCGCCCGACGGTAAAGCTGCAGCCTGTCACTGCGGCTTATAAAATACGATATATGACGGCGATGGCGTCGAATCGCCATCTCACCACGTTTCGTTCAGCATCTCGCTCTCATCGGAGAGAGAGAGAGAGAGAGAGAGAGAGAGAGGAGCGTCCCTTTTTCGGCCGATGCGCGATTGCAACCGCACGACGATCGGGGCGAAGGCCTGGAGGTCTCCCCATCATGGGGCGCCGCAAGCGCAGTCTCGAAGAGCTTGCCCTGAACTCGTCGAAGGAACGCGGGCGGAAAGGCCTCTCCGATGCGTCCGACGCGAAGCGAGAACGGGATTGACAGGCTCGTATAAAGTACGATGATTTGGCTCAAGGATTTTGAGCATCGAGAGAGGAACCGTCATGAAGCTGACCATCGCAGCATGCGTCGTGGCCTTGGCCACGGCCGTGGGACTCTCCGCCGCCGAAGCGCAATCGAAGGGCGAAGTCCGGCTGCTGACCTACGAGGGCTATGCGGACCCGGCCTGGGTCAAGGAATTCGAGGCCCAAACCGGCATCACGGTGAAGGTCACTTATGTCGGTGGAGTCGACGAGCAGATCGCCAAGATGAAGGCCTCGAACGGCAAGGATTACGACGTCGTCGCGGTCGACACCGCCAGCCTCAAAGCCTTCGCCGATCAGAAGCTCGTCGCGCCCATCGACAAGTCGAAGTTCACCAGCTTGAAAAACATCCTGCCGCAATTTCAGGACATGTCGAATGCCACCTTCGATGGCGTCACCTACGGCATTCCCTGGGCCTGGGGCTCGCTCGGTCTCGTCTATGACAAGAAGACATTTCCAGAAGCGCCGACATCGTGGTCGATCTTGTGGGACCCCAAATACAAGGGCAAGATCATCTCGCTCGACGATGCCAATAATTGCGTGAACTTCGCCGCCATCGCCCTCGGCATCAAGGACCCGTTCCATCTGAGCGACGCCCAGTTCACCGAGGTGAAGCAGAAGCTCGTCGACCTCAAGCACAACCTGCTCACCTATTTCGCCGGCTTCGACGAGGGGACGACGATCTGGTCCGAGAACAACGTCGTCCTGATGCTCTCGATGGGCGAGCTCAACGCCATCAACCTCAAGAAAAAAGGCTTCGACGTCGGCTACACGATCCCGAAGGAAGGCGCCGTCGGCTGGCTCGACAACCTGACGGTCAGCGCCGGCTCGCCGCATCCCGAACTCGCCTATGCGTGGATCAATTTCGCCTTCCAGAAGAAGATCGGCGCCGACATGGCGCAGAAATCGGGTTGGGCCAGCACCACCGACGAGCCGCAGGGCATGGACTACGGCAGCAAGCTGATCTGGGCCAAGAACCCGGAGGATTACGGTCGGCGTCAAGCCTTGTGGAACGAGGTCAAGGCGAGCAACTGAGCTCGCGAGCGGCCGACGACATGCCCACGATGGCAGGGCGGGCGCAACGCGCCGACGACGTTGCGCGACCCGGGCCGGCCGGGTCGTCGCCGGCCAGCCTCCGGCCGCAGGGCGCGCCGGCGGATGCGCCAAATTCAGGGTCCGAGCGCTTGCTGCCTCTCCTCCACGTCGAAAACGTCACCAAGCGCTACGGGGCGACGACCGTCCTGCACGACGTCGACCTGCGTGTCGCGGACAATGAATTCCTGACGATTCTCGGCCCCAGCGGCTCGGGCAAGACCACCATCCTGCGGATCATCGGCGGCTTCGAATCCATCGACCGTGGCCGGCTGATGTTCGACGGGCGCGACCTGGCGCATGTGCCGATCAACCGGCGACCCTTCAATACGGTCTTCCAGGACTACGCCCTGTTCCACCACATGAGCGTGCGCAAGAATGTGGGCTACGGTCTGCGTGTCCGCGGCACGCCACGGCAGGACATCGCGCGACGCGTCGCCGAGGTTCTGGCGACCGTCGGCCTCGACGAATTCGGCGACCGCTATCCGGCGCAGCTTTCGGGCGGCCAGCGCCAGCGCGTCGCCCTGGCGAGAGCCATCGTCTGCGAGCCGCGTCTCATCCTGCTCGACGAACCGCTCGCCGCGCTCGACGTGAACCTGCGCGCCCAGATGCAGCGCTTCCTCAAGGACCTCCAGCGTCGCCTGGGCATCGCCTTCGTGTTCATCACCCACGACCAGGAGGAAGCGATCGTCCTGTCCGACCGCATCGTCGTGGTCCGCGACGGCCGCGTCGAGCAGGACGGAACGCCGCACGAGGTCTATCATCGGCCGCGCACGTCGTTCGTCGCCAATTTTCTCGGCGAAAACAACCTCATCGACGGCAAGGTCTCGGGCGTGGACGGGGGGATGGTGCGCGTCGAGACTCCGCTCGGGATGTTCGCCGGCACGGCGAGCGGGCCGGTCTCGGTCGGCCGGCCCGTGCTTCTGGCGGTGCGGCCCGAGCACATCGCGGCGGCGCCCGGAGGGGCCAATGAAATCGCCGGCACGGTGACCGACATCCGGTTCCTCGGGCCGACGGCGACGCTCGACGTCAGCCCGACGACGGCGCCCAGGCTGACAATCAAGCTGCGGCAACTCGGCGGCGCCGTCGCGATGGCTCCCGGCGAACGCGTCACCGTCTCATGGTCCCCGGCCGATACGGCCGTGATCGCGCAAGGCCCCACGGAGCCCGGTCGCGCGGGATCGGCGCCGCCATGACCGGCGCCCGCTCCGTCCTGCCCAAGCTCGCCTGGCACACGGCCAACCTCGGCCTGCCGGTGATCTTCGTGCTCGCGCCGATCCTGTCCTTCATCCTGATCAGCGTCTGGACGCTCGACCACGGCCATGTCATCGCGCGCTTCACCCTGGCCAATTATGCCGCGTTCCTGACCGACGGCGGCTATGTGTCGGTCTATGGGACGACCGTGCTGCTCTCGCTCGAGGTGACGATCCTCAATACGGCGCTCGCCTCGGCGGTCGCGCTGTTCATCTTCCGGCGTGCGGTTCGCATCCGCTTCCTGCTGCTGATGATCTTCGTGCTGCCGCTGTTCATGAGCTACATCATCAAGGTCTATTCGATCCGCGGCATTCTGGGGCAGCGCGGGCTCTTCAACGAGGGGCTGCTGGCGCTCGGCCTCATCGGCCAGCCCATCGGGGCGCTGCTCTTCAGCCGCACCGCGATCTTCCTGACGCTGGCAATCCTCTATCTCCCCTATGCGGTCCTGCCGATCTATCTGGCGCTCGACCGCATCCCGGCGAACTATCCCGCCGCCTCCGTGGATCTCGGCGGCCGCACCCGCGACGAACTGCTCCACATCGTCGCGCCGCTGGCGATGCCGGGAATCGTCGTCGCCGCAGTCTTCACCTTCGTCCTGACCTTCGGGGATTTCGTCACGCCGCAGATGGTCGGCGGGACCGAGGGCTTCACCTTCGGGCGCATCGTCTTCAGCCAGTTCGGGCTGGCGCTCAATTGGCCGCTCGGCTCGGCCTTCGCGGTCATTCTGCTCGGCACGGCCTTGATGGCCGTCGCGCTCGCCGGGCTTTTCCTGCGCAAGGAGCACATCCGGTGAGCCGGCGCGTCGGTTCGCTCGATATCGGGCTCGGCATCGTGACCGCCGCGGCCTTCACGGGTCTCTACGCGCCGCTCGTCGCCGTGTCGGCGCTCTCGTTCTTCCAGCTCGTCCGGTTGCGGGGCGTCATGTCGTTCGCACCGTTCTCGCTCGAGCCCTATGCTCGTCTGTGGGTGAACGACGACATCCTTTCTGCCCTCATGACGACCTGCTTCGTCGGCGCGGCGGCGACCGCTCTAGCGCTGGGGCTCGGCCTCCTCTTTGCGTTCTACTTCGTCACGGCGCGGCGCGCGCTCGGCACGCTGATGCAGGTCCTGATCTTCTTGCCCTTCCTGCTGCCGCCGATCATAACCGGCCTGGCGCTGCTGATCTTCTTCCGGCAGCTCGGAATAGAGCGAGGCATCCTCACCATCATTGTCGGGCACGTCGTCTTCATCGTGCCGATCATCTACCGCACCGTGCTGGTTCGGCTGCAGCTCCTGGGCCGCAGCCTGACCGAGGCATCGCTCGATCTCGGTGCGTCGCAGTGGCAGACGCTGCGGCTCGTCGTGCTGCCCCAGCTGCGCCCGGCGCTCATCGCCGGCGGTCTCCTCGCCTTTTCGATGTCGTTCGACGAGACCCTGATCACCCTGTTCCTGGCGGGGTCGGACACCACGTTGCCCATTCGTCTTTGGGGCATGATGCGGGTCGGCTTCGTGCCCGAGATCAACGCTCTCGCGACCCTCATCCTCGTCTTCGCCGCCTGCGTCACCCTCGCGGTCGGCCTCATGCAGCAGCGCGCCGGCAATCGCGCGCTTTGACAGCCCGGAGTCCTGTGGTCCCATGAAAATCGATGCGGTCGATTTCTTCTATCTGGCGATGCCGACGATCACGACGGAGGCGGACGGCAGCCAGGATGCGCTCCTGGTGCGGGTCAGTGCCGGAAACCATGTCGGCTGGGGCGAATGCGAGGCCTCTCCGCTCGTCTCGATCGCGGCCTTCGTGTGCCCGATGTCGCATGGCGTGTGCCGTCCCGTCGGCGCTTCCGTGCTCGGTCAGGCCCTCGATGGCCCGGCGGATATCGCCCGCATCGCCGCCCTCGTCGGCTACGACAGCATGGACCTGCTGCAGGCGGCCCATACCTGGTCGGGTGTCGAGATGGCCCTGTGGGATCTCGTCGGCAAGGCGCGGGACGAGCCGGTGTGGAAGCTGCTCGGCTACCCGCGCGCCGAGCCGAAGACGCCCTACGCCTCGCAGCTCTTCGGCGACACGCCGCAGCAAACCCTGGAGCGCGGCAGGGCGTCGCGCGACGCCGGTTTCGCGGCCGTCAAGTTCGGCTGGGGGCCGATCGGGCGCGGTTCGCTCGAGACGGACCGCGACCATGTGACGGCGGCCCGTGAGGGCCTCGGCGAGGACGCCATCCTGCTCGTCGACGTCGGCCAGATCTTCGGCGAGGATGTCGCGGCCGCCGCGGCCCGCCTTCCGGCGCTCGAGGCGGCCGGCGCGGTGTGGCTCGAGGAACCGTTCCATGCCAGTGCCCTCGACGCCTACGGCGCGCTGGCCGACCGGAGCCCGAGGGTGCGGATCGCCGGCGGCGAGGGAGCCCATAACGTCTTCATGGCGCGCCAGCTCATCGATTACGGCCATGTCGGGTTCATCCAGATCGATTGCGGCAGGATCGGCGGCATCGGCCCGGCCAAGGCGATCGCCGATTACGCGGTGGCCAAGGGCGTCACCTTCGTCAACCACACCTTCACCTCGCATCTGGCGTTGAGCGCCTCGCTCCAGCCCTTTGCCGGCCTGCGCGATCATCGCCTGTGCGAATTCCCGGTGGCGCCGAAGCGGCTCGCCCTCGATCTGACCCGCAACCACATCGCCCGGGATGCGCACGGCGAGATCAATGTGCCGGACGCGCCGGGTCTCGGCATCGACATCGATCGGGCCGCGCTCAAGACCTATATCGTCGATGTCGAGATCAAGGTTCGGGGCGAGCGCATCTTCGCCACGCCGGATCTCGCCTGAGGCCGACGGACTCCGTTGGTCTCGGCCAGGCGTGGCATCGGCGGCAAGCGGAAGACCGGGACGATGAACATTCTCGCGGAAACGGATCCTGCAGGAGCGGAAGACGAGCCGTCCCGAAACCGGCGGGACGCCGACCCCGGCTCGACGAGCTACCGTCTGCGCGGCGTGCAGGGCCGCCTGATCCGCACTCTCGGCGAGAGCATCGTGCGCGGCCTCTATCCCCCCGGCATGCTGCTGCCGCGCGAAGCCGACCTCATGGACATCCACGGCGCCAGCCGCACCACGATCCGCGAGGTGATCAAGGTCCTCTCCGCCAAGGGCCTCGTCGAGACGCGCCAGAAGGTCGGCACCCGCGTGCGGGCGCGCGACGAATGGAACATCTTCGACGGGGACGTTCTCGCCTGGCACACGCTCGACGGCGTCGATCCGGACATCCTCAAGGACCTGATCGAGATGCGCCAGCTCGTCGAACCTCCGGCGGCGCGCTTCGCGGCGGGGCGGGCCAGCCTCGACGACATCGCGAGGATCGAGGAAGCCTGCGCCGGGATGCGCGCCGCGATCGGCGACGCGGCCGCCTACGCGCGGGCCGACGTGCGCTTCCACATGACCGTGTTCGCCGCCTCGCACAACATGCTGCTGAAGCGCTTCGCCCATACGGTGGCGAATTTCCTGCAATTCAGCTTCCGCATCCAGCAGCGGGCGATCGAGGAGAACGAGGCCCGCTTCGACGAGGATCTCGCGACGCATGTCGCGATCTTCGACGCGATCAATCGCGGCGACGCGGCCGGCGCCGAGGAGGCCATGCTGCGCGCCATCCTCGACGGAAAGGCTAACCTCCAGCGCGCCCGCGCCCACTTCCGCGACCGCGACGGCAAGCGGTCGTGATCGGCATCGCGCGCACGGTACCGGAGGACATCCGGTCACTGGTCGAGCGACGGCATAAGGTCCGACTGATCATCTTCGAGGCAGGGCCGGCTCACATCGCACCAGTCGCTGGCCGGCCGGCACGTCGTGGCGGTCCGCGAGGTCCGTATAGGGCATCTTGACGAGCGCACGCGAAGACGATGTCGCGCCCCGGCACGGTGGAGTTCACCGGCTACGACACGTCGCTGAAGGAAAAGCGGGGGCCGTCAGGCATTGGGCCGGGTTGCGGCCCATGACGCCGAGCGGCCGGCCCCCCGGGTGGGACGAACCGCGATCGCCAACATCATGGTCGATATCGGGCATGGTCCTCTGGGCTGGACCCTGGCGGCGGGCTCCGCCCGGGCGATCGAATCCACGTCGAAGCCAGCGTAGGTGCGCCGGGCCGGCGGATGCGACCCGCCCGCCTCATCGCTCGTGGCCCGAGGTGTCGCGGTTCTCGTCCGACGCGACAGCCACGGGTGCGCCCTCCACCGCTTCGGGACGATCGGGCAGATGGAGGCCCCGGAGTGCCGCGACGGGTCGGTTGCGCGGCCCGAACGGCAGCGCGCCGTTCGGCAGGCCCATGACACGCGTCAGCCCCGCGCCGAGGGCAGCACCGATCCGCCTGAGGCGGCCGCGCTTCAGGCGCGCCGCCATGCCAAGGTCCACGATCTGCGGCACCAGCGTCCACGAGGACGCGCCGAGAAGCGCCAGCAGGGCGCGGCGGCCGTTCTCCGTCGCACCCTCGGGACGCGCCAGGCGGAGCAGGATAGCGGAGCGCAGGCCCTCGATCAGCGCAAGCTCGAATGTGGCCGCCATGTCGGGGTCCCGGCGTCGCAGCGCGGCGACCTCGTCGGCGACGCGCCGCTGCAGGACCTCGTCGGTGCCCGAAGCACCGGCGGCCAAAGCCGTCGCGACGTCATCGAAGACACTGACGTTCATCGACATCCAGCGGCACATTTCGGTGGTCAGGGCGCGATTGCCTCGGATCAGCTTGCCCATGGCATCGGCGTGCGAATCGAAGGCCTGTCTCGCGGCGAGCCTGTGCCTTTCGATCTCCGTCACGGTCACCATGTGCCCCTCGCACTGTCATGCCGTACTACTGGCCGCGGCGCACTCGAACCTAGCGTCCAAGCGAGCCTGGTCGCGACGTCACGAGTCGATGGCGGGAGTTGAGTCTTTCACGGGTAAGGCGCGGCCGGCGCTTGCGCTTTGCCAGCGCTCTGTTTCGCGTCGACGGTCAGAGCCAAGCGCCCTGTTTTCCTCCAACCGATGCAGCTTAAGAACAAATCCTGCCCGGCACAACAAAACTCGCAGATCTCGCGCGGCGCAAGTCTCAACCACCGACACCGTCCGTCACGAAAATGCGCGAGCGGGGCGCGAGCCGGCAGGCATGACAGAGGATGCGTCGCGCCCGCCGAACCATTGACGTGCCACCGGCGGCCAAGGCGGATCATGCATGAAGCCGGACATCGTGGATGGTGAGGTCGGCTTTGGCGACGGCCTGCAGCGTGATCGTGTCGCCGTTGTGCGCGGAGATCACGGTATCGGCACCCTGCTGGGTCGCATTGTTCAACACCGCCGCGATGGAGCCGAATTCGGCGGCCGGCAGGCTCAACGTATCATGCGCGTTGCCCGAGGCGGTGAACCCGGCGATCAGGTCCTGGCCGAACGCGGGATTGAAGACGAATGTGTCGTGACCACCGTCCGCGGCGAGAGCATGCGTGCCGCGGACGGCAACGGTCTGGGTTTCCGCGACGAGGCGCCCCGCGGCGCCGAAGGTCTCGACCAGCGAACTCAGGCCCCGCTGCTTCAACGAGGTGCCCGATGTGTAGCTGACCTCGGTTTGGCCATGCGGAAGACCGGTGACCGTCCACTGCAGATAGACGCCGCCGTTGGCATTGTACTGGGTCGTGCCAAGGTATGAGCCGGACGCGTCGTAATTGTCGATCGAGGCTTTGAGGCCCGGCCTGTTGCCGACGGTCGTCAGATCGTAGTTCGTCGGTGCCGAACCGGTGTTGCCGGCCGCGTCGGTCGCGACGGCGCTCAAGCCGGTATGCAAGCCCGGCGACAAGCTGAGCGACAGCGACCAGGTGCCATCCGATGCGATCGCGGCCGTGCCGAGATGCGTGCCGCCCTCGAACAGGTCGACCGCCGTCACGCCCAAGGGAGCGGAGGCGGTCCCGGACAGAACCACGCTGCGCGGTCCGCCGAAGCTCACGGAGGGATCGACCGTGATGGTCGGTCCCGCAACGGGGGCGGCCGCGAGCGGCCCGGACACATCGGCGACGACCGAGGCAGGCGTGGCCGCGATGTCGGGCTGCGCCGAGACGGTCGCTCTGTTCGCTATGGCGGCCGGAACCGCGACAATCGCCGTCGCCGGCAATGCGATCGTGGCCGCCGCGCTAGGCGGGGTGCTCGCCTGCGATGATGTCGGGCTCGTCGTTCCAGGAGCGGGGCTCGCCTGCGATGGCGTCGGGCTCGTGCCGGACGTCGTCGCGGCGTCATCCGTCTGCGTCGGGGTCGCCCCGCCACCGGCGGCCGCGTCCGTCGGCGGAACGGCGGCGACGTGCTTGTATTGGTCGAGCACCGTCATCTGGGCCGCATCGACGCCGTTCGACGGCTCGGCCGAATACATGTAGCTGCCCCACCAGGGGCCGGCCGCCCAATAGGTCGCGCCCTGCCAGGCTCCGGTGTGCTGATCCATATAGGCCAGCATGTTCGACATCGCCATGAGGCTGGTGGCGTCGGCGGCGACGCCAAACTCGCCGAGAAATAGCCTGTTGCCCGTGTTCTCCGCCCACTGGGTGATGGCCTGGAGCCGCTGCACGCCGATGTTGGCCGAGACCACATTGGCATGGGTGCCCGATCCGTCCGAGTCGAGATATTGATGCACCTCGAAGGCGAAGTTGTTGGCGGGATCGACCACGCCCGTCCCGATGACGCTGGCGTTCCCGTCCGTGGTCCAGGTCCAGGCACCATCCCAGCCGATTCCCGGAACCAGCACCTCCTGTCGGGCGCCGGCCGCGCGGATCGAGGCGATGGCGCCATTCACCGATTGCAGCCACCCGGCGGCGCTCGATTGCTGCGGCTCGTTCATCAGGCCGAAGATGACGTTCGGACTGCCGGCGAAATGGCCCGCGAGCTTGCCCCAGAGATCGGCGAAGG
>DATBEH010000069.1:0-32904 GCA_036276175.1 Lichenihabitans sp. | reverse complement strand
TCGCCGCCGAGGGCGCGGCGGTTCTGGTCGTGTCATCGGATTTCGAGGAGGTCGCCGCCTTGTGCGACCGGGCGCTCGTGATCGGGCGTGGCAGCATCATGGCGGATCTGGCCGGCCCGGCCCTGACGCTCGAAAGTCTGCTCACCCGATCGTCGATGGCGGTCGAGCCGCTGGCGCAGGTGCATTGATGTCGGAGAAGGACATGTCCAATCCCACGTTCCAGCGCCGCGTTGCGCCGCCGCGCCCGCGCCTTTCGACTTCGACGGTGTCCAACGTGGTAGCGGTCTACGGGCTGCTGTTCGTCTTCCTGCTGATCATGCTGGTCTTCGGCCTGCTGCGGCCGTCGAGCTTCTTCAGCGCCACCAATATCAACACGATCCTGGTCAGCCAATCGGTGACCGCGATCCTGGCCTTGGCCGAGATGGTGCCGCTGGCCACGAAACAGTTCGATCTCTCGATCGGCTATCATCTCGGCATGGCCCAGGTGCTCATCGTCGGCCTGCAGGTGACCCAGGGCCTGGCCTGGCCGGTCGCGGCGGTGCTGATCCTCCTCGCATCCCTGCTGACGGGCCTCGTCAACGGCGTGCTGGTCACGTTCTTTCGGATCGACTCCTTCATCGCCACGATGGGAACGGGCACGTTGCTCTACGGCGTGACGAACTGGTATTCGAACGGCGAGCAGATCAGCGGCATGAGCCTGCCGGACAGCTTCACCAACCTGACGACGATCGTTCACGGCATCCCGCTGCCGGCCATCTACGTGACCGTGATCTCGGTGGCGCTGTGGCTGATCACGGAGCGACTGCCGATCGGTCGCAACCTCTACGTCATCGGCGCCAACGTGCGCGCCGCCGAATTGACCGGAATCGACGTGCGGCGGCACGTGATGGGCGCCTTCGTCGCGGCCGGTCTGCTCAGCGGTTTCGCCGGCATCGTGCTCGGCAGCATCCTGCAGACCGGCACGCCGAGCGTCGGCCCCGAATATCTCCTGCCGGCTTTCGCCGCGACCCTGCTCGGAGCCACCTCGATCAAGCCGGGGCGCGTCAACGTGATCGGCACCCTTCTGTCCGTGCTGGTGCTTGCCTTCTCGTTCTCCGGCGTGCAGCAGCTCGGCGCGCCTTTCTACGTCCAGTATTTCTTCAACGGCGGCATTCTCGTCTTGGCCGTCGGTCTGTCGGTCTATGCCGCGCGGCGCCGTCAACGCGCCGCCACAAGTGCAAAGCCGCGCGTGGCCTGAGAGGAGCAGCCGCATGGAGCCGTTCGAGATCTACGACAAGCGCTTCGCGGGCTACACGATCCCGATCGTATTCCTGGAAAAGCTCCACACCGGCCTGCGCTGGGCCGAGGGGCCCGTCTATTTCGCCGACCAGCGCTGCCTGCTGTTCAGCGACCTGCCGAACAACCGCATCTTGCGCTTCGACGAGGAAACCGCGCAGGTGACGGTGTTCCGCCCGGACTCGAATTTCGCCAACGGCAACACCCGGGACCGCCAGGGCCGCCTCGTCACCTGCGAGCATCGCGGCCGTCGCGTCACGCGCACCGAATATGACGGAACGATCACCGTCCTGGCCGATCGCCATGAGGGCAAGCGGCTCAACTCGCCGAACGATGTCGTGGTCAAGTCCGACGGCACCATATGGTTCACCGACCCGACCTACGGCATCAGCGCCCAATACGAGGGCAGCAAGGCCGAGAGCGAGATTGGCAGCTGCAACGTCTATCGGCTCGATCCGATAGACGGCAGCCTGCGCGTGGCTGTGGACGACTTCAAACGCCCCAACGGCCTCGCCTTCTCGCCCGACGAGTCGGTCCTCTATATCGCCGATTCCGGGTACTGGCCCAATCCGGAGTGGCCGCACCACATCCGCGCCTTCGACGTCGCCGACGGCATGCTGCGACACAGCCGCATCGTCACCGAGGTATCGCCGGGCATTCCGGACGGCTTCCGCGTCGACATCGACGGCAACATCTGGACGAGCTCGGGTGATGGCGTCCGGTGCATCACGCCGGACGGCGACATCATCGGCAGGATCCCGGTCCCCGAGAAGGTGGCCAATGTCTGCTTCGGCGGCCCGACGCGCGATCGCCTCTACATCTGCGGACACACGTCGCTCTATGCCATGCACGTGAACACCCGCGGCGCCCAGGTGCCTTGAGCGCAGCTTCAATCTCAGGATCGGTCCATGACACGCGTTGCACTGGTCGGAGCCGGCGTCGTCGGCTCCTCGTGGTCTCTCGTCTTCGCGCGCGCCGGCTTCGAGGTCGCGGTCTACGACATCGACCTGGCTTCGGCCGAGCGAGCGGTCGGCTTCGTGCGCGAGGCCCTGGCCGGCTTCGAGGCGCAGGGCCAGCGCGCGGCGGAGCCCGTCGACGACATCCTGGCGCGCATCAAACCGACCGCCCGCCTTGAGGATGCGCTCGCCGGCGTCGACTACGTCCAGGAAAGCGCGCCCGAACGGGTCGAGATCAAGATCGAGCTTTACAAGACGCTCGACCGGATCGCGGGGCCCGGGGCGGTGCTGGCCAGCTCGACCTCGGGCCTGCCAGCCTCGGCCTTCACCGAAGGTTTGCAGCACCGCCGGCGCTGCCTCGTCGTTCATCCGATCAACCCACCGCACCTGATCCCGCTCGTCGAGATCGTGCCGGCGCCCTGGACGGAGGCGCATGCGGTGCAGCGATCGACGGAGCTGATGCGCCGCGTCGGCCAGTCACCCATCCGACTCCACCGCGAAATCAACGGCTTCGTCGTCAACAGGCTGCAGAGCGCGCTGCTCGGCGAGGCGTTCCGGCTCGTCGAGGACGGCATCGTGACTGCCGACGACGTCGACCGGGCCGTGTCGGACGGTCTCGGCCTGCGCTGGTGCTTCATGGGTCCGTTCGAGACCATCGATCTCAACGCCAAGGCCGGCGTCGCGGAATACTGCCGCAACCTCGGCCCGATGTATTACGGCCTTGCCAAGGAACAGGCCGACCCGCGCCCTTGGACGACCGCGCTGGTCGAGACGGTCGAACGGCAGCTGCGGAGCCGGACGCCCGCCGATGCCATCGCGTCGAGACAGCGCTGGAGAGACGACTACCTGGCCAAGCTCGCCCTCTTCAAGCGCCGGCAGGCTTGAACGTCGTTCCTCGGCGCGCGGGACGCATACGGTCGCTCCGGCCGGTCCTGGACTTTCGGTCGGTACCCGCGGCAAGCCTCTGCGACAGTCGACGACCTGGCCGAGCTTCCGGCGTCCGCCGAACAGCATCACGGCTGTGGCGCCCTTGCCGTCAATGCGCATCTCTCCCGAACGCGTCGTATAGGGCGTGCACGGTCGGCCGGCCAGCCTTGACGCCGGAGAGACCCACCGTGGAGGCGCGCGTCACGAAGACTTGCGGCCTGAACCCGAAAACGACGGTGTCGCCGACTCGCGGGGTACCCTGGCCGGATGCGTCGATCATGCCGTAGTAGTCGATGGCGGCCGGCGGCGGGATATCGACTGCGCGGAGCGGACCGCGCGCGGCGTCGGGATCGCGGCCGACCACCGCCTTGACGACGTAGTCGGGGAAAACCGGATCGATATAGAGACCGCCGCCGAAGCAATAAGCCCGGCCGGCATTCAGGTGGGAGATCTCGCTGACGTAACACACGGCCGGCAGCTCGGGCAGGTCGCCTGTCGCATGGAGCGGTGTGGTTCCGGTCAGGCCATGGCCCGGCTCGCATTGGGTCGCCCCATGGTCCGCAAGCATCTGGATCGTGACCGACGAGGTGGTTCCCGGCGCGTTCACTTCGATCGCGTGGCGTCCGGCTCCGCGAAGAGCCTCGGCGCAGCGGGCCAGGGTCTCGAAGTTGTGCGTAGGGCGCACAATACCCGCTTGAGTCTCGAACAGGAGCGCCGGGAAGGTCGTGATCCCCGCGAATCGCCCGCCCTCGAGCCGGTCCATCTCGTCCGCCACGGCGACGATCGTTTCGGCCGGGAAGCCGCCCTCGTGCCCGGTGTAGAATTGATCGCCGGGCGCCTGAACCCGCGCCAGGAGCGCCTGTCGTCGTCCATGGGCCGCGGACGCGCGAGCTGCCTCCCCCGCCTTTTCCGTGTTGAACACCGTCCAATAGTCCGGCGCCATCTGCGCGCCCGCCTGCGCCTCGTGACGCGGCACCTGGACGAGGTGGCCGAGGTGGCCGAGGCCGAGCCCGGCGCGCGTGCAGGCTCGGGCACAGTCCATGTCGACCGCCACGGCTTTGTCGATCCCGCCGGCTTTGACGGCGCGGCAGAAATCGCCGTTCCGTCCCATCTGCTTGGTCATCGCGAAGACCTTGACGCCCGCCTTGTCGGCCTCGGCCCGGATCAGAGCCGCGTTCTCGGCGACCGCGTCGAGGTCGATCACATAGGTGTTCGCCGGTATGGCGCCGGCTTGGTGCAAGGCGATTGCCTGCTCGATCAGGCCCAGGTTGCGCCGCCTCAATCCGTCGAGAAACATGGCCTCTCCCGTTTCGATCTTTCGCTCGGTCAGCTGGCCAGGGCGGCGGTGACCTCGGCCAAGGTCGGTAGTGCGCCCTGCGCGCCGTAGCCCTGCGTCGAGAGGGCGGCGGCCCGGTTGGCGAAGCGCAAGGCCTCGGGCCAGTCGAGCCGCTGGACAAGCCTCGCATGGAGGCAGGCGGCCGCGAAGCAATCTCCTGCCCCGGTGGTGTCGACGACATCCGCCTCGAACCCCGCGGCCTCGGCCGACCGGCGTTCAGTCTCGACCCGAGCCCCGCGCTCGCCGAGCGTGGTGACCACCGTCGGCACGAGGGCTGTGATCGCCCCGCCGAGCCCGCTATCGAGAATCGCCCGCGATTCGGCATTGCAGAAGAGGATGTCGAAACCGCCGATCGCCGCCGCCAGATCGGTCGGTGCGGATGGGCAATCGGCCCTTTCGACATCGAGCGACGTGGTCGCGCCCCGGGCACGCGCGATTTCGATCACCCGGCGGCAGAGCGCCGGGTCGCCCACCGAGGTCAGGTGAACATGCGTTATGTCCTGGCAGGCTCGATCGGCCAGATCATCCGCGCTGGGCCGGTAGGCCGCCGTCATCAGCTTGATCAGCGACTTCTCGCCGTCTGGCGTGAGCAAGCCGATGCAGCTGAAGGTCCGCACGCCGGCGAGGCGCGACACGAGGGCGGTATCGACACCCGCTTCCGCGAGCCCGTCGAGCGCGAAGGCGGCCTCGTCGTCGTCGCCGACACGGCCCAGGATGCGCACGGAGGCGCCAAGTCTCGAGAGGGCGACCGAGACATTGCCGGCCATTCCGCCCGGCACGCGCTGCAACAGATCGCCGTTGACCTTGCCGTCGCGCGTCGGCAGGCGATCCACGCGGATCAGGACGTCGACATCGATATCCCCGATGCAGAGAAAACGCGGCGTGACGGTCGCGGGATCGATCACGGCTGGACCTCACGGTCGGGCAGCAGGGTCGTCCAGCGCCCGGGGATCAAATCATGTCCGTTGCCGTTCCAGATCACTCGCGCCGGCTCGGTCGCATAGGCCTCGAGAGCCTCTCCCGTGCTCTCCACCACGAGCGCGCCGGTCGCCTCGTCGATGGACAGCATCAGGCTTGCCTTGTCCCGCTTCAGCCACCAGTCCGCGAAAGCCGCCAACGTCATGCGGGGAATGCCCAGGCGGGCGACGGCGTCGAACAGGTCGGGCAAGACCGTGTGCGCGAGCCGGCCGAGCACTTCGGGGTGCCCGTAGAGATGTGCGGGCCGTCGCAAGGCGACCTGACGATCGAGCGCCGAAAGGTAGTGGTGCAGCACGGCGTTGCTGCTGGGTACGCCCAGGCCAGCGTCCTCCTGGTGGATTGCGTGACGCTCGGGCGAGAACGGATGCACCGGGATCTGCAGGACCTCAGCCTCGGTGAAGAACGGCAACGAGTCGAAGTCGAGCCCGAAATCGGACGAATAGATGTGGCCGAGCTCCGCCATGGCCTGGTCGAGTGCCGGGTTCCACAGTCCGCGCGGCGCCACGTAACCCGTCGTATGCACGCCGAGCTGCTCTGCGACCCAGGCCATGCCGCCGATGAGATTGGCTCTGTTGGCATCCACGCTGTCGAAAAGGTCGTGGGTGTCGGCATGATGGGCGATTTCGTGATGGCCGAGCCAGTCGCGCGATAGCTCGCCGGGATGGGCTCGGCACAGCGAGGCGTTGAAGTAGAAGGAGGCCTCGATCCCATGGGCTTCGGCGATCTCGGCGAGCGTCCGGCAATTGCGGCCGAACAGGCCATCGACATCGACGCGGAACAGGAACACGGATCGGGCGGCCCGGGGATAGCGGGCGAGGCGGATGAACGGAAGGCCCGCCTTGGCGAAGGCCTTGAGGAGCATCCAGGTCATCGTGTCGGCGATCTCGGCCTTGTCGACCGTCGCGACCCGCTCGGTGACGTTCGACGCTGCGGTGAAGACCCGCAGGCTGTCGCCCGCGGCCGCGAGATGCCGCGCCAGCGGCAGGCCCGTGAAGACGAACCATCCCTGGCCATGCGATCGCGTCAAGACCGCCGGGCGCACGTCGGCCAGATGGCCACCCCGCGCCTTGCGATTCTCGTGCAGTCGGATCTCGCCCTCGCCTTGTCCGTCGAAGACCCGAGCCAGGCAGGGCATTGCGGCTTCACAGTCGCGCGCCGGCGGCCTGAAGCGGGTCAGCGTGGCCGCGATGCTCGGGCCGAGGATCGCGTCGGCCCTCGGTGCGCCCGTGATCACAGCCACGCCGCCACGCTCGACGAAATCCGCGCACCAGAACGGCAGCCCGCCATCGAAGACGGTGATCGGCCGGCCAGGGCCGTCGACCGGGTCCCAAGGCAGCCCGTCCTGGCGAATTACCCGCGCCCAGCCATCGGCAGCGTCGCCGTCCGCATGGAGGCCCAGCCTGATCTCGCGCCGCATGATCAAGCCTCGGCCCGGCGAAGGCCCGTGACGTAGCCGACGAGCGTCGGTCCGTCGAGCGTCGCGACCGCCTCGTCCGCGACCTTGCGGCCAAGCCGGAGCACTACGACCCGGTCGCAGACGTCCAAGACCTGTTCCATGTTGTGGCTGATCAGCACGACCGCGATGCCCCGGTCCCGCAGGCGCGCGATCAGGTCGAGGACATGCCGCGTCTGGCGCACGCCGAGGGCCGCGGTCGGTTCGTCGAGGAAGACGATCTTCCGGCTCCAGCCGACCGCACGGCCGATCGCGACGCACTGCCGCTGTCCGCCGGACAGGTCGCGAATGCGTTGGCGGACCGACACCGTGCCGCCCATGCCGACCTGATCGAGGATCGCACGGGCGCCGGCCCGCATGGCCTTCTTGTCGAGCCAGCCGATCTGCTTCAGTCCCGGCAGCCGGGAGCGAAGCTCACGGTTGAGGTAGAGATTTTGGGCGACGTCGCCGTGCATCACCAGGGAGAGGTCCTGATGCACCACCTCGATGCCGAGTTCCGCGGCGCGCTTGGGGCCGCCATGCCCCATGACGATCCCGCTCACCGCAACCTCTCCCTCTTCGGGGACATAGACGCCGGCGATGCAGCGGACGAGCGTCGATTTCCCGGCGCCATTGTCGCCCACGAGTCCGACCACCTCCCCCGCCCGGACCTCCATGTCGATGGCTTCGAGCGCGCGCAGGCCTCCAAAAGTCTTGCCGAGGCCGGTGATCCGGAGCAGCGGCTCGCCTGCCTTGCCCCGCGTTACGGCGTTCATTCCGCTGCCTGCCTCTGGCTCACCGCCACCGCGATCACGATGATGATGCCCTGGACGACGATCTGCTGCTGGACCGTTGCGCCCATCAGCACCAGCCCGTTCACGATCATGGCCATCAGGAGCGAGCCGAGCAGCGCACCCGGGATGCTGCCCTGGCCGCCGAACAGGCTGGTGCCGCCGATCACGACGCCGGCCAGCACGGTCAAGAGATCGCCCGAGCCCAGCGTATAGACGGCGCCCTGCACTTCTCCCGCGTAAAGCATCCCCGCCAGCGCGGCGGTGCACGACGAGATCACCATGACGCCGACGCGCACCCGACGCGTGTCGATGCCGAGGGCGCGCGCGCTCGCCCGGCTGCTGCCGGTCGCCATCACGCGCCAGCCGAAGGCCAGGTTGCGGTAGGCGATCTGGGCGACGGCGAAGCCGGCCAGAAGCCAGATCACCGCATCCGACAGCGGCCCGATCGTGCCCGACCCGAACAGGGTGTTGTAGGTCCCGTTCATGATCGGCACGTCCTGCAGCTGCGTCGACATCTGCCCGATGCCGCTGAACAGCTGCATGGTGCCGAGCGTGATCAGGAAGGATGGGACCCGCAGGCCGACGATCAGCAGGCCATTGAGCAGGCCTGCCCCGAGGCCGGTGAGCAGCCCGAATGCGATCCCGGCCGGCAAGCCGAAATGCCGGAGCCCCAGCGCGGTGAACAGGGCCGACATGGCCACGACCGAGCCGATCGACAGATCGATCTCGCCCGCGGTGAGCACGAACACGGCGCCGAACGCCATCAGGGCGATCGGCGTCACTTGCGACACGATCGACGTGGCGTTCTGCGTCGTCAGGAAGCCCTTGTCGCTCAGCGTGACGGCAAAGAAGCCGAAAACGAGGACGAAGCCGAGATAGACCGTGAGGTCGGTCCAGCGGAACAGGTGCCGCTCGGTCACGCCGGCCGCCGGAGCGGCCGGCTGCATCTCGGCCTTCATCGTGGGTCGATCGGTCATCTCGTCATCGCGGGAGGTGAAGCGAGCGGGCCTGCCGTCCGCCCGCTCCAGGATCCGACGCTACTTGCCGAGCGCCTGCGTGACTTCGGGCGGGGGTGCGGCATGATAGCTTTGCGCATAGGCCTCGAGCACATTGTCCTTGGTCACCGCGATGGCCGGCACCTGGATATAGGCGGGAGTGGTCTTGCCGATCAATGAATAGCCGATCTCGGCGACAAGCGATTTTCCGATCGAATAGGGATCGTCGACCGTGAGCGCTTTGATGGCGCCGCCTTCCACAAGCGACACCGCAACCGTGTTCGAGAGGTCCATCGTGACGACCGCGATATCGGTGCGGTGGGCGGCGCGGACGGCCTGGAGCACGCCCGCCGCCGGCTCGGCCCAGGGTACGTAGATGGCTTTCAGCTTGGGATGCTGCAGGATCATGGCGCTGGCGATCTGGAAGGCGCGCTGCGGATCGGAAAAGCCCTGGGTCGCCGTGATCTTGATCTTGGGAAAGTCCTTCTCGATCGTGGTCCGGAAGGCGGCGTCACGCTGGTTCACCACATAAGCGTTGGCGTCGAAGTAGAGAAAGCCGAGCTCGCCTTCCTCGCCGATCGCCTTGGCGAGACCCTGGGCGGTCTTCTGCCCCATGGCGAACAGGTCGTCGCCGACGAGGCCGACGTAATCCTTGCCCTGCTGGAAACCGGTCGGCATGTTGCTGATCAGCGCAAGCTTGACGCCGGCATCCGCCGCTTTCTGCAATGCGGGCCGCAGCTCGTCGGGGTTGACGGGCCACACCACGATGCCGGAGGGCTTTTTCGCCAGAATGGTCTGAACCGCATGCGCCTGATCGGAGGCGCTGTAATTGGAGTTGCTCAGGCCGGCGACCTCGATTCCGAGCGTCTTGAGTTCGTCCTGGGCCCCTGCGGTGACCGCGTTGGCCCAATCGGAACTCGTCTGGAACAGCAGCGCGACCGAGTAGTGACCGGCCTGCAGCTTCTTGATCTCGTCGTCCGTGAATGTCAGCACGCTCGCCGGCTCGCCGGTCGCGCCATTGGGTCCGACCGTCTTCGTCACCTCGCCCTTCAGGGCGAAGTCTCCGCCGACCATCTTGGTTTGGGCAGCGCGCCCCATCGTGGCCGTACCGGCTATGATGGTTCCGGCCAGGAGCAGGGCGCGGAAGACGGGCTGCATGCGTGCGTCTCGAAGCGGGATCGGGCTATGCGCTTTCATCGTGGGTCCTCCAAATGGCCGACTGCGTTCGCGATCGGCGGATTGTTTTGCCTTTTTCGCGTCAGAGGCACGGCGCGCCTGCCAGGCTCATGCCGGCTCCGCGGCATAAGCCGATCGCCTGGACGCACCTCGCGCGGCGCGTTGACTGTCCATCCTATTGGCAATCGCCTTTGTATTCGTATTTTTCCGCCGTCGCCGTGTCGCCGCTCTTGATCGTCACGATGTCGGTCAGCGTGGTCTTGTCCAGGGACTGTCCCTTGATCAGCTTGGCGGCCGATTCGATGGCGACCTCGCCTTCCTGCTTGGGGTTTTGCGCGATCAGCGCCGAGATCTCGCCCTTCTTGAAGGCGTTCACCTCCGCGGTGGCGGCGTCGTAGGCCACGACCTTGACCTTGCCGAGGGCGCCCGCCTGACGCAGGCCGGTCAGGGCGCCGATCGCGCCTTGGTCGTTGGTCGAGAAGATGCCCGCGAGGTCCGGATGGGCCGAGAGTGTGGAGGTGACGATTTCGGCCGCCTTCTGCGGATCGTCGCTTTGGAATTGCGGACCCAGATAGGTGATCCCGGGAAATGTCTTCAACTCGTCCTCGAAGCCGGTCGTGCGGGCGTCCTGGGCGGCCGATCCCGGGGGTTGCGTGATCACCAGCACCTTGCCTTTCCCGCCCAGAAGCCCGTTCATCGCATCGGCCGCGAGCTTGCCGCCCTGCGCGTTGTCGGTGACGATCTGCGTCTGAACGAAGGACGGGTCGAGCACGGTCTGGTCGACCGTCACGACCTTGGTCCCGCGCTGGGCCAAGTCCTTCAACGGCGGAATCAGGGCCTTGGCGTCGGTGGGGACGACCACGGCGACAGCCGGTTTGGTCGCCGCGACGGCGTTGACGACCGGGATCTGGCTATCGGCCGCGAACTGATCGGGGGCCGACACCGTGAGGGTGAGGCCGAGCTCCTTGGCCTTGGCCTGCGCGCCGCAGGCCAGAGCCTGGTAGAAGGGGCTGCCCTTCACGCCCAGCACCAGGGCCACCGTGGAATCGGCTGCCAGCGCGGCGCTCGACATGCCCAAGGCGGTCAGGAGAACGCCGGCCGCGATACCCATGCTCTTCATCGCCATCTCCAATCCCTTCCAGCAAAATGCTCAGCCGCGGTCTCGTGCGCGGCGCTTGAGTTGGTCGATCCACACCGCGAGGATGAGGACGGCACCGGTCGCGACCGTCTGCCAGAACGGCGGGATGCCGAGGATCACGAAACCGTTCAGCAGCACGATCGGAATGAACACGCCTACCACCGTCCCGGCGATGGAGCCGATGCCGCCGAACAGGCTTGTGCCGCCCAGAACCACCGCCGAGATCGTCGCGAGATTGTCCATGGCGTGGCCGCCGATCGTCGTGGTGGCAAAACGCGCCGTCGACATCATCGCGGCGAGCCCCGCGAGCGTGCCCGACAGCGTGTAGATGGCGATCAGGCGCCCCCTGACGTTGATCCCCGCCCGCCGGGCCGCCTCGCGATCGGAGCCGACCGCGAAGACATGCACGCCGAAGCGGGTCAGGTGCAGCACCACGGCACCGAGCGCCGCGACGGCCGCCGCGATCAGCACCAGCGTCGGGATGCCGCCCACGGTGCCGGAGCCGATCCCCTCGACCAGCGTGTCGGGGACGGCGCGCACGTCGACGCCGTTGGTGAGGATCTGGGCGAAGCCGAGCGCCATGCCGAACGTGCCGAGCGTCACGATGAGCGCGGGCACGCGCGCCACGGCGACGAGGATCCCGTTCACCGCGCCCCAGAAGGCACCGCTCAGAAGGGCGACGAGCAGGCCCGCCGCCACGACGCTCCAGCCGCCCTGCGTACTGCCGTAGGTGCCGCCTGCGGCGCCGGAGAGGCGCAGCATGACTTCGGCCGAGGCGATCGACGCGAACACCAGGACGGCGCCGACCGACAGGTCGATGCCGGCCGCGATGATGACGAAAGTCTGGCCCACCGACAGCACGAGCAGGATGGCCGCGTTCACGGCCAGCATCGAGAGGTTGTAGCTCGACCCGAACTGCGTCGGGCGCATGATTCCGAAGACGAGCACCAGCCCGATCAGCAGCAGGAAGATCCATCCGCCACCGATGAGGCGGGCCCATCGCTCTCCCGTCGGCGCGCGCTCGACCCCCGCGTCCTGGACAGGTGCCGCTGCCGTCATCGGACGGGCGCTCCCTCGTCGACGGCGCCGCTCGTCATGGCGGCCACGAGACGCTCGACGCTCGCCTCGGCGGTTCTGAGGCGCGCGACGCGGCGGCCGAGACGCAGTACCTCGATCCGGTCCGCTACGGCGAGCACCTGCGGCATGTTGTGGCTGACCAGCACGACCGCGATACCCTGGTCGCGCACCTGCCGGATCAGGTCGACGACGCGGCCGGTCTGCACCACGCCAAGCGCTGCGGTCGGCTCGTCCATGAAGATCACCTGGTCGGCCCACATGGCGGCGCGGGCGATGGCGACCGACTGGCGCTGCCCGCCCGAGAGCGAGGACACCGGCACGCGGGCCGAGCGGAGGCGCACGCCGAGGCGGGCGAACTGTTCCGTCGCCTTGCGCCGCATCGAGGGCCGGTCGACGAAGCCGAGACGGCCGAGGACGCCGGGCCGCATCTCCTCCCGCCCCAGGAACAGGTTCTCGAACGGGGTGAGCTCGGACGCGAGCGCCAGATCCTGATAGACGGTGGCGATGCCGCGCGCCTGCGCGGCGGTGGGCGAGTCGAAGGCGACCGGCCGGCCGGCGAGCCTGATCTCGCCCTCGTCGGGCCGGTCGGCGCCCGACAGGATCTTGACCAGCGTCGACTTGCCGGCGCCGTTGTCGCCGACAAGGGCGCAGATCTCGCCAGGAAAGACCGAGAAATCCGCTCCGTCGAGCGCCCGGACATGGCCGAACCGGCGCTTGATCCCGCGAGCCTCCAGGAGCGGCGTCGCCATCAGCGCGGCGCCTCGGCCTCGAGGCCGATGTTGTTGGCGAAGGCATTGAACTCGCCGTAGCCGGCGGCAGCCAGTCCCGACCAGTGCCGGAACGCCGCCTCCGCGTCCGGAAACCGCCAGATCTCGACGGTCTCGAAATCATGCTGGCCGCGCACATGGTAGCGGCCGAGACGGACGCCGCCGTCCCGCGAGGACGCGTCGGCGACCGCCGTCCAGGCCTCGAGCCTCTCGGCTTTCGTACCCTCGTCGAGCCCGTACCAGTGCGGCCGGGGGCGGGCGTAGTGGATCCAGATGCAATCGCTCATGGTGAGACTTCAATCCGCCGCGATGAGATCGGCCAGGGGCCGCCGCCGCCCGACCAGGTGGCGCGAGGTGGTGAACTTGAAATCCGCCGCATCCTCGTGGCCCCGCATGGCGCGGTCGATCGCCGCCAGGGACGGGGCTTCCCAAATGCCGACGTGATGCCAGGAACTCGCCCAGTCGAGCCGATGCCGCCCCGCAATGGCGATATCGAGCGCCACGTCGCCCGCGAAGGCGACGTCGCATTCCGCATCGTAGTCGCGCCGCTCCGACCCCGTGGCCGCCGCCCAGGCGTCGTTCCATTCCCAAAAGGCGAGAAAGCCCCAGTCGTGCGCGGCGGCATCGCCCAGCCCGCCCACCGTCGCGAATTCGCGCGGGCCGAGGAGCCATTCGGTAGCGAAGCGGCGCGACCAGCCGGCCCGTTCGAGCCGCACCGTGCCGGCTAGGGCGCTCGACAGGCTGGGCGCCTCGAAAGCGCCCGCCATATCCACGGAATGGGCGAAGCCGGTGTCGAAGGCCGTCGGCTCGGCGCCGCCCTCGGGATCGAACATGGCGCGTACGGACAGGCACCAGCCCTCCGCCTGCAAAGCATCGAGCACGGCCGCGATCGCGTCGCGCTCGCCCACCCCGAAGACCCCGGGCGGGACCGGCTGCCGCCTGGCCAGGAACGCCACGATACAGCGGCCCGAGCTTCCGGCGGCTGCGAAGACGTCGGTGGCTCCGGTCAGCAGGGTCATCGGGCGTTCCGGACCTTGGCGACGGCGGTCATCAACTGCTCGACCCGGCGGGGGTCGACCGGATTCCACCAGCGGCCGTCCCGCTTCAGCCACTGGCCGACGATGGCGCCGTCGGCGGTTGCGAAGAGAACCGGGACCTGCTCCGCCGACAGGCCCGAGCCGACGATCACGGGCAGGTTGGTGCCGCTGCGGACGTCGTCGACCTCGCGCGGCTCGGTGGGCGATCCGGTCCGCGTTCCCGAGGCGATCAAGACATCGGCGTCGAACCATTCGGCATCGGTCGCCTGCTCGGCGATGCTGCGATCGGCGGTGATCGCGTGGGCGCCGAACTTGACGTGGACATCGGCGAAGATCGCCACCTCGTCCGCCCGGATGCGCGAGCGATAGCGCATGGCTTCGGGCGCCGGCCCGTCGAGGATGCCCTCGTTCGCCACATAGGCGTTGACCCATTGGTTGGCCCGCACCCAACCCGCCCCGACCGCCTTGGCGATGCCGAGCGCCGGGATGACGCCGTTGGCCACGCAGGTGATGCCGATCGGCGTCGGCACGGCGGCGCGCACGGCCAGGCAGGCGGCGGTCAGCGCCGCCACGGTCTCGGGCCCGATATGCTCCGGACGAGAGAACGGCATATCGCTCGCATTCTCCAGGATGATGCCATCGACCCCGCCCTCGGCCAGCGTCCGGGCATCGGTCACGGCGGCCGCATACACATCCTTCACCGGCTGCCCAGCGTAGCGCGGTGCGCCGGGCAGCGCCTGGAGGTGAATGACGCCGATGATCGGCTTCCTGACCGGAAAAAGAGCCTCCAGCACATTCGGCTTGGGAGGATGAACTTGTGGCTTGGCCATTCCGCTACGCTGTCCTGTCGCCGCATCTTCTCGCCAATGGTCCGCGGGCCCGGCGACGCCCGCGCGACCCTGCCCTCACAGCCCCACCAGGTCGACGCTGAACCGATACCGGTCGGCCCGATAGTGCATGACGGCATATTCGATGGGTGTGCCGTCCTCGGCATGCGAGCGACGCCGCGCCACCAGCAGGGCGGATCCCGGGTTCACGCCCAGCCCGCGCGCCATGGCCGCGTCGGCGATCGCCGCCTCGATAAACTCCTTGGCACCGGCGATCCGGACCCCGAGCCGGGTGGCCAGCCACCCGTAAAGCGAGCCGGCATCGAGCTCGTCCGGCGTCGGGCCCGGGCTCCCGCCGAGAGTCGAAGGCGGCAGCCAGGATTCGGACATGCCCATCGGCTCGCCGTCGGCCAGCAGAAGACGGCGGATGAAGAATGCCGCGGAGCCGCGGGCGATCCCGAGAGCGTCGGCGGCCTCGGCCGAGGCGTCGGCCGAGGCCGCGCCGAACGTCGCATAGGACGGTTCGAGGCCCCGCCGCCGCATATCGTCCGAGAAGCTCGCGAGTTGGTTCGCCGGCTGCTCGACCTTCGGTTTCAGTACGATCGAGCCCCGTCCGGACTGCCGGCTGATCAAACCTTCCTGCCGGAGCCGATCGAGCGAGGCTCGGGCGGTCGTTCGGCTCACCTTGAACGCGGCATTGAGCTCCGCCTCCGACGGCAGGATATCGCCAGGCCTGAACTCGCCGGCCATGATGGAGGCGCGCAGACGTTCGGCAATCCGAAACCACAGAGGGGTCGGACCCGGAGACAAGACATCGTCGTTCCACCGCATGCCGTATCGTAGGAACGTAATGACAGGTTTGTCGAGAGGATCTTTTGGTTCGCCGACCGAAAGCGGCGCGCTATCGGTGTCGGCCTCGTCCCCTGCCCCACGATCCGGGACAGATCCGCCAGTGGCTGGTGCGCAAGGTCCCGCGTGGCGGCCTCCGCTTCGGCTACGGAGCCGGGCGGAGGTCGATGTCGTCGCGAATGAAGGGCAACTGGTGGTTCAGATTGCTGCGCTCGGCCGCGGGTTGGAACCGTCGCTGAAGCGCGACAGCCGGAAGTCCATTGCGTCGACGACGGGCGGCGCGCCGCTCGCGAGATCCGCCGCGAGGCGTCCGGCCCCGGGGCCGATCCCGAAGCCATGGCCCGAGAAGCCGGCCGCCACGATGAGGCCGGGGACGCTGTCCACGGGGGAGATCACCGGCACCGCATCGGGCGTCACGTCGATCATCCCGGCCCATTCCTGAACGACCTGCGCCTTGGCGAAGACCGGGAAGTGCCTGCCCAGCGCCGCGAGCGCCTCCCGGTTGAAGTGCCGGTCGGGCGCGGGGTCGAGCACACGCACCTTCTCATAAGGCGAGACCTGGTCGAGCGGCACGGCACGGCCCTCCTCCCACTCCTGCATGAAGCGGTGGTCGAGCCGCAGTTTGAGCGCTTTCTTCTCGCTTTGGAAAGCCGGCAGGAACTGGCGGAGGAAGCGGAACGAGTCCGGCACGATCGGCACGACGTTCACGTAGCCGTTGGCGATCGTGTATCCGCCGTCGAGGTGCTTGCGGAACGCCGCCCCCTCGAACCAGAAGGCCGTCTCCGGACCGCCGTCGAGCGGCGCCGTGCGCATGACGCTCGCCCTCACCTTCAGTTGGGGCAAGGTGACGTCGAGATCCTTGAGGAAGCGGCGCGACCAGGCGCCGCCCGCCAGCACGGCCGTGCCGGTGCGGATGCGGCCGCGCTCCGTGACCACGGCCGCGACGCGACCGCCGGCGCGCTCGAGCCCCCGCACCGCGCAATCGGTCAGAACCACGGCACCGGCCTTCTGGGCGGCGCGGGCGATGGCCGAGGCAGCCTTCTGGGGCTCCGCCCGTCCGTCTGTGGCGCAGTAGAGCGCGGCCTTCCAGCGGCCGTCGCCGCCGGGAACCTGCTTGTCGAGGTCGCTACCCGATATCATCCGGGCGTCGATCTGGTAAGGCCGGGCATGCTCGAGCCAGGTCTCGTAACGCGCGACATCGGCTTCGTTTTCGGCCGCGAAGGCAATGCCCGTGGTGCGGAAGCCTGTTTCCTCGCCGGTGGTCTCGTTCATCCGCTCCCATTGCCGGAGGCTTTCGATGATGAGCGGAATTTCCCGGGGGTCGCGCCGGGCCTTGCGTACCCAGCCCCAGTTGCGGCTCGACTGCTCCCCCGCGATGTGGCCCTTCTCGCAGAGCACCACCTTCAATCCGCGCTTGGCGAGATGGAGCGCCGCGCAGGTGCCGATGATCCCTCCACCGATGATCACGACGTCGGCCTGGGCCGGCATCTGCGGATCGGAAACGACGGTTTCGACCTGGGGACCCATGTCTTACGGGCTCCCTGTCGTGTGGGGCCGGAGGCTCATACGGTGTCCTCCAGCGCCCAGTTGATCGGGATTTCCGCGACGCTGGCGTTGTTCGGCAGGTCGAGCGTGAATGCGACGATGCGGCCGATCTCGTCGGGCTGCGTCAGATCCTCCGGCCGTCCCGGCGCGCCGGCGGCCATGTCGGTCGCGACGAAGCCGGGACAGATGGCGGTCGCCCGCACGCCGTGCGTCCAGCCGGCTTGGCGGATGGCATGCGTGAGGCCGAGCGCGGCAAATTTGCTCGAGGCATAGAGGCCGGAGCCGGCCGTCTTCACCCGCTTGCCCGACAGCGACACCACGGTGACGACCCGCCCGTGACCGGTCTTGGTCAGCCATGGCCATGCGGCGCGGACCAGCCGCAGAGGCGCCTTGAGATTGACCTCGTAAAGATCGTCGATCTCGGCATCTTCGGCCTCGACGACCGACTTGGTCGAGTGGATGCCGGCGTTGGCCACCACCGCGTCGATACGCCCGAACCGCTCCACCGTCGCGGCGACCCAGGCCTTCTCGGCACCGCGGTCGCGAGCCTCGTAGGCCTGCACCAGGGTGCCGAGCGAGGCGTCGGTCGCGCTTGGCGTCCGGACGCCGAGGCTGAGCGTCCAGCCGGCACGCTGGAGATGCCGGGCGATCGCGGCCCCGATGCCGCGGTTCGCGCCGGAAATCATGGCGACGCGGGCGGAGGAGGCTCGACGCTGGAAAACGCCTCCGGCGTGTGGCTGCGACCGTCCTTGCTGCGGACGAAGATCATGGACGCGAGGCGGGCTTGCCATGTCGCAAGCTCCGCGGACCCGCGTCCGACCTTGGTCAAAGGCTTCGGGGTGGCTCGCGGTCGGGCGCCAGCGACAGGACGTGGCCGCTCGTCAGCAGGGTGTCGCGCAAGGCCTTGATCCGTTCAGGCGGGGTATCGAAGGCCACCACGAAACAGAGGGTCGCCGTCACCCGGCCCAGGCGGTCGTGAATCGGGCCCGCGATGCAATGCGTGAACGGGTCGACAAGACCCGAGGTGATGCAGAAGCCCTGCCGGCGCGCCTCGGCCACCGCCTCGATGAAGGCACCGATCGTCATCGGCGCGCCGCGCGGCGGATGCAGGTCCTCGGGCGGCACGAAGGCCCGGATCTCGTCGGCGGAGAGATCCGACAGCAGCAGCCGCCCCGAAGCCGTCCAGGGCAGCGGGATCTGCACGCCGATCTCCGAACTGATGCGGAATGGCCGCCGGCCCGCACTCATATAGGCGACCGAATATTTGCGCTCGTGCAGCACGCAGAGCTGCGCCGTCTCCCCAGTCTCGCGCGCCAGCCTGTCGACCTCGGCACGCGCGCGGCCCAGGACATCGTGTTCGCGCAAGAAATCCATGCCGTAGAAATAGAGCGACTTGCCGAAGAAGACCTCGCCACGCGGGCCGACGCTCTCGAGCAGGCCCGCGTCGGTCAAGATCCTGACCAGCCCGTAAAGGGTCGAGCGGGGTGCCGACAGGGCGCGGGCAAGGTCCCCGATCCCGACCGGATGCCCAACCCGGTGCAAATGGGCGAAGAGCTCGACGACGCGGTCGAGGCCGCGCTCGCGGCTTGCGCCTCGGGCGGAGGCGTTGGGACCGGGCTCGCCCCGTTCGGAGACAGCCGGGATATCGGGTTTCAATGACGCTCCCACCTTCAAGTCGGGGCTTGCCCAGGGCCGCAGCCATGCTAAGCTCATACATAATAGTGGATATCTGTCCATTATATAAGACAATTTGTTGTGCCCCGGTTGGCACCGCCGGGGAGCGGCATCAGTCGGGTGTCCGGGAGCAGGTCATGGAACAGGAAGCGGCACGGCGCAATTTCCTCAAGTTCGGCACCGCCGGCATCGCCTTGGCCGGAGCGGCCGGGCTCGCCACGGCTCCGCTCGTCGCGCAGAAAGCCTATGCGCAGGCGGCCTCCGGCAGCGCCCTGCGCACGGTGCTCGATCGCGGCAAGCTGATGGTGGGCACCGGCAGCACCAACGCGCCCTGGCATTTCGAGAACGACAAGGGCGAGCTTGTCGGTATGGACATCGCCATGGCCAAGATCCTGGCCAAAGGCCTGTTCGACGACGACAGCAAGGTCGAGTTCGTCCAGGAGGATCCGGCGCAGCGGATTCCCAACCTCGCGACCGGCAAGGTCGACATCGTCATCCAGTTCATGACGGTGACGCCGCAGCGTGCCCAGCTCATCAATTTCTCCCGACCCTACTACGTCGAAGGCATCGCCCTCCTGACCCGCCCCGACGCGGTGAACAAGAGCTTCGACGCCCTGCTCAAGGGTGGCGCCGACACCAAGGTTTCGATCCTGCAGAACGTCGACGCCGATCGCTACGTCCACCAGGTGCTGCCCCAGGCCCAGGTGCTGCAGGTCGATACCCAGGCCAACGTGGTGCAGGCGCTCGAATCCAAGCGCGTCGACGCCGCGGCCGTCGATCTTTCCACGGTACGCTGGATGGTCGCCAAGAACCCCGGCCGCTATGCCGACAGCGGCAAGACCTGGCAGAGCCAGCTCTACGCGGCGGGCGTGAAACAGGGCGATCTCGACTGGCTGTCCTTCGTCAACACCTGTTTCGACGTCGCCATGTTCGGCAACGACAGCGCGGTCTACGACGCGGCCTTCAAGGAATATTTCGGCGTCGACCTGCCGCCCCGCGTGCCCGGCTTCCCCACCATCTGATCGGGCTATTGGGGGCGCCCGGATGGGCTATCACCTCAACTTCACCCTGATCTGGCGGAACTTCGACAAGCTCTGGTCGGGGCTGATCCTCAGCCTCGAGCTCGCGCTCCTGTCGATCGTCATCGGCTGCGTCATCGGTCTCGCGCTCGCCGCGCTCTACGTGTCCGGCGGACGCGTCGTGCGGGCGCTGATCGCGGCCTATGTCGAGGTCGTCCGCAACGTCCCGTTGCTGCTGCTGGTCTACCTCGTCTTCTACGGCCTGCCGACCGTCGTCAACATCGCCTACGGCAACACGACCTCCTTCGTCGTGACGCTGTCGGCGTACGCGGGCGCCTATCTGGTCGAGGTTTTTCGCTCGGGCCTCGAGGCGGTGCCGCGCGGCCTCAGCGACGCCGGCAAGTCGATCGGACTGACGCCGTGGCAGCGCCTGATCCATGTCCGCCTGCCGACCATGTTGCGCATCGTCCTGCCGGCGCTCTCGAACACCTTCGTGTCGCTGTTCAAGGACACCTCGGTCGCCTCGGTGATCGCAGTGCCGGAACTGACCTACGGAGCACAGTGGATCAACTTCAACACGTTCCGCATCATGGAAGTCTACCTGGTGGTGACCGGCATGTATCTCGTGACCGGCTATGCCATCCTGATCGGTTTGCGCATGCTCGAACGCCGCTACGCGATCGGGCGCTGAGATGCTGGCGCAGATCACCTACGCCATTCCGTTCCTGATCCCGGGCCTCCTGGTAACCCTGGAAGTCTCCGTGATCACCGTCGTGATCGCGACCGCCATCGGCGTGCTGCTCGGCGTCGGGCTCATCTATGGCCCGGCGCCGCTGCGCTGGGTGATCCGGGGCTTCAGCGACATCATCCGCGGCATCCCCATCCTGGTGCTGCTGTTCTTCGTCTACTACGGCCTGCCGCTCACGGGCCTCAACCTGCAGCCCTTCGCGGCGGCGGTCCTGGGCCTGATCGTGTTCAAGGTCGCCCAGGTGATCGAGAACGTGCGCGGCGCCATCGGCTCCATACCCAAGGGCCAGATGGATGCCGCCAAATCGATCGGCCTGCCCTTCCCCGAACGCCTCGCCTATGTGATCGCGCCCCAGGCCCTGCGCCGCTTTTTGCCGCCCTGGCTGAACGGCGTCACCGATGCCGTGAAGGGTTCCGCGCTGATCTCGCTGCTCGGGGTCGGCGACCTGATGTTCGACATCCAGAAGGTGGTGGGCCGCACCTATAGCCCGCTGACGCTCTACTGCTTCGGGGCCTTCCTGTATTTCCTGATCAACTACGCCCTCTCCCTCGGCAGCCGCGCGCTCGAGCGCCGCTTCAGCTACATCCGCGATTGAGCGCGCCAGCATGGCCCCATTCTCTCCCACCGCGACCCCGCCGCTCCTGCGCATCGCGGACCTGCGCAAATCCTATGGGCAGACGCGCGTCCTGCACGGCGTCGACCTCGATGTCGCCCGCGGCGAGGTGGTGACGATCATCGGCCCCTCGGGCAGCGGCAAGACGACCCTTCTGCGCTGCGTCAACTTCCTCGAGACCTACGACCAGGGCTCGATCGCCATCGACGGCCGGGAGGTCGGCTACCGTGACGGCGCGGCACGAAAGCTCCGCTCGGAACGCGACCTCGCCCGGATGCGGGCCGAGACCGGCATGGTGTTCCAGTCCTTCAACCTGTTTCCCCACCTCACCGCGGCGCAGAACATCATGCTCGGCCTCACCAAGGTCCGGCGCATGGGGAGCGCCGAGGCGCGCGCCAAGGCGCTGCACTGGCTCGCCCGCGTCGGCCTCGCCGACAAGGCCGACCGCCTGCCCTCGGAACTTTCGGGTGGCCAGCAGCAGCGGGTCGGCATCGCGCGGGCCGTCGCCATGGAGCCCAAGATCCTGCTGCTCGACGAGATCACCTCGGCGCTCGACCCCGAACTCGTCGGCGAGGTGCTCGACGTCGTGCTGTCGCTGGCCGCGGACGGCATGACCATGCTGGTGGTGACGCATGAGATCGGCTTCGCCCGCGACGCCTCGCACCGCATCGTCTTCATGGCGGACGGCGTGGTGAATGCCGAAGGGCCGCCGGCCGAGATCTTCGGCCCCGACCAGACCAGCGAACGGCTGCGCGGCTTCCTGGCCCGGTTCAGCCGCGCGCATCGCCTGTGATACGAGTTGCGGTGATTGGCTGCTGCCGTCATTCCGGGGCTCGCCGCAGCCAAGTTTACGCAGCCAGCGTAAACTTGGCTGCGCAGGCGAGAACCCGGAACCCATGACCACGATTGAGCGAAGTTGGGCTTCGGCAACACTGTTTCTCCTTCGGTATCTCAATGTTCTTAGGTTCCGGGTTCTCGCTGCGCTCGCCCCGGAATGACAGAGAACGAACTGATCGACCGGAAACCGTATGACATCGAAAAAAGGATTCTTGACCGCCATGTCCCCGTACCACCGGCTCGAAACGATGGGGCTGTCGCTGATGACGCCCGCGACGCCGATCGCGACCTACGTTCCCTTCAAGCTCAGCGGCAATCTGCTCTTCCTCTCCGGGCAAGGGCCGCGCCAGGCGGACGGCCAGCTGATGACCGGCAAGGTCGGACAGGAGGTCGATGTGGCGCAGGCCTACGGACATGCGCGCCTGACCGGCCTCAACCTCCTCGCGGTCGCCCATGTGGCGCTCGGCGACCTCGGCCGCGTCGCGCAGGTCGTCAAGCTTTTCGGCATGGTCAATGCCGTGCCCGATTTCACCGACCATCCCGGCGTCATCAACGGCTGCTCGGACCTGTTCGAGGGCGTGTTCGGCGATGCCGGCCGCCATGCCCGCTCGGCCGTGGGCATGGGTTCGCTGCCGGGCAACATCTCGGTCGAGATCGAAGCCATCTTCGAGATCAAGGAGTCGAGGTCATGAGCCATTGCGACAGGACGGCGAAAGACGCGGACATCCGCGCGTCCCTCGGCCTGCGGCCCATCATCAACGTGTCGGGAACAATGACGGCGCTCGGCGCCTCGATCATCGTGCCGGAAGCCATCGCGGCCATGGCCGCCATCGCGCCGCAGTTCGTCGAGATGGATGCCTTGTACAGGACAGCGAGCCGCGTCATCGCCCGGTCGACGGGCGGCGAGGCCGGCTTCGTCACCGCCTCCTGCGCGAGCGGCATCGCGCTCGCCATTTCGGGCGCCATGACACGCGACGACCTACTGGCCGTCGAGCGGCTGCCGGACGACACCGCCGGGCTCAAGACCGAGGTTCTCATCCAGGTCGGCCATATGGTGAGCTATGGCGCGCCCGTCGACCAGTCGGTCCGTCTTGCCGGGGGCACCGTGGTGCCGGTCGGCACGGTCTCCAGCAGCTACGCCTATCAGCTCGACAATGCCATCACGGAGCGGACGGCGGCGGCGCTCTACGTCGTGTCGCACCACACGGTGCAATATGGCATGATCCCGCTCGTCGACTTCGCCGCCATCTGCCGGGCCAAGAATGTTCCCGTCATCGTCGATGCCGCCTCCGAATATGACCTCAAGGGCTTTCTGGCCAAGGGCGCCGACGTGGTCATCTACAGCGGCCATAAGTTCCTGGGGGGACCGACCACCGGCCTCGTGACGGGCCGCAAGGACCTCGTGCGCGCCGCCTATCTGCAGAACCGGGGCATCGGCCGTGGCATGAAGGTCGGCAAGGAGAGCATCGTCGGCGTCATGGCGGCTTTGGAGGCGTGGGCGACGCGCGACCACGCCGGGATCAGGCAACGCGAGCGCGCCGCCCTCGAGCTGTGGCTCGCCGTGCTGCGCGGCCTTCCCGGCATCGACGCCATGATCGTGCCCGACCCGACCGACAACCCGCTCGACCGGCTCCAGCTCTCGGTCCATCCGGAGAGCGGCTTCACGGCGGCGAGCCTCTGCGCGGCGCTGGCGGCGGGCGACCCGCCCGTCATCGTGCGCGACCACGAGACCGAGCGCGGCCATTTCTACCTCGATCCCTGCAACCTGCATCCCGGCGAGGCCGAGACCGTCGCGGGCCGGCTCGCCGAGACGCTACGGTCCTCGAACAGCGCCCGTGCGCTCGAAGCCGGTCAGCGACACGGCGTAGAGTCCCTTCTCGACTGGCCGGATTGACGGAACCCGACACCGTGCCGGGCCGCCCCACTGGCTTGGGCCGGACCAGATGCCGATGAATGGACCAAGCCGGAAGAGATCGTCGCCACGCTGCGCCAGGCGGATGCCCCGGTGTCACAGGGGAAAAGCGTGGCGGGCTCGGTCCGCTCGATCGGCGTGACGGACGCGAGCAAAATGCCGTGCGGCACGGCGAGCCGGTGCGGCACGGCGAGCCGGTGCGGCAGCCCGGCCAGTACATCCGTGGCGGGGCTGTCGACCGGGGAAGGTTAGCCACAGGGCGGGCGTGGCCGCAATACCTCTTTCGGCGCGGCGGATCACACAGCCAGCAATTTCGGCGCGACCTGTGCCGAAAATCGCCCCCTCGCTACCCGATCGGTAGTTCGTGCTTCATCGCTTCGGCTTTGACGACGCCCTTCGTTAAGCGAACTCTCGCGAGTTTGCTTACACTTAGAAATGTTAGCAGCATTGATTTTGCTTGCAAAAAGCAAAATCAATCGTGGCTTTAGCCACGCAAGGCGGCTTAGAGCAGTCCTCGGCGCCGGAATCGCCGAAACCGGCGCGATATGGTTTTCAAGCGACGGGTTCATGTTGCAGACCCGCTTTTGTTCGAAAGCGAGGCCGCGCGGCTGTGTCTAGGTGGCTTTCGCGGCCCGATTGGTCTCGAGCCGGCGATCGACCAGCGCCACGATTTGATCGAGGACCGGGTGGCTCATGCCCTTCTCCCTGGCGACGAGTTGCACGAGCTTATCGGCGCGTTCGATGTTCGTTGCCCCATTGCTCAAGGCGCGGGCCGCCGAGGCTGGGCGCGTCAGGCTTTCGGCCGCCGCCGCATATTTTTCGAAAGGCACCAGCTCTTGGCGTGACGCGCCGAGCTGCACGCAGACGTCGACCACGAAGTCGTAAACGGTGCGCGACACGTCGAGGTCGCTGTGAACCGCCTCCTTGGCAGTCCGCATGCCGTCTTGGGTGATGCAGCGATAGTTGCCCGCGATCAGCATCGCCCATTTGGCAAGCGGCACGAAAAGCGAATCATGGACCCGAAGCTTGACGGGCAGCTCCACTTTTCGATCGCCGATGTCGAAACGAACCGCATCGATGTCGCGCTCCAGCGTACGCAGGATGATGTTGCTCTCATCCTTGTCGAAGCGCGCAACCTTGAAGTTCGTCGGCAGGGTGACCTGGAGCACGTTGACCTTCTCCTCGGGAGGTCGGATCGCCTGAGGGTCGGGACTGCACAGGGTAAGCGTTCCGGGGTCGAAGCTGTCCCAAACGGACGGGTCGGTGTAGGCCGACTCGAGCGCCTTGGGGTCGAGGCCGGGGATGCGCTTCATGTACGGCAGCGGCGGCATGTTCATGATCGACATGCAGGGCACGCGCGACCGCGCCACTCGATCGAGCAAGTCGCGGACGCCGGGCGAACCGTACTGCGGCTCCTGCATCGCAAGGCCGATCAGGTCGAAGCTAGCGGGGTTCACCTCTGCCGGCCCGACGGCCGAGACCTTGCCCGGTAGCTTCCGGGAGTCGATCTCCACTGGCGCCTTGAGGCCGCGGACTGGCAGGCGAACGCGGAAGCCCTCTGAATTTATGAGATCGGCCTCCGCCGGCAAACAGACGAGCGTGACCGCATGGCCCCCGAACATGATCTTGGAGGCGAGCAGCGAACCGTATGACGCCCCCATGATCAGAATTTTGTAGTGTGGCATAAATCCTCCCTGCAGACCTCGATCGGACCGACAGCCGCCGAAAGCCATCTTCGTCGCCCGCGAACGATATGGGCGGGCGCCATCCGTGTCACGGACAGCTATCGATCGTGAGCGCAGCCTCACCGCTTCAACTCACCTGATCCCGCTCACCGCCAGGGTTGTATACAAAATATGCATGAGGTGAGTGCAAAGATTTCTTTAACTGTTGACAAACGGGCGGGTTGAGAGTTGCCTGACGTCAAGCCGTGCGGCAGCCTCGCTCGAAGCTGATCGCCCGGGAGGATAGGAGGGAACGATGACGATGGGCAAAGGATCTGTCGCGCGATCAGCCTTGGTCGGAGCCTCGATGCTGGCTCTGATGGCCGGAACCGCCGCGCAAGCCGCCAACAAGCAATTGAAGATCGGTTTCGTCGGTGTGACCAGCGGTCCCGCCGCGGCCTGGGGCACCTCGAACGTCCGCTCGATGCAGACGCTCGCGGCCCAGATGAACGACGCCGGCGGGGTCAAGATCGGCGACCAGACCTACGACATCGCCATCGTCACCTTCGACGATCAGAAGGACCCCAAGCGCGCCATCGCCGGCATGGAAAAGATGGCCCAGGAGGGCATCCATTATGTCGTCGGCCCGAATGTCGACGACGGCGCGGCGGCCGTACGGCCCGTGGCTGAATCGAAGGGGATCATCTACTTCCCCTACGCCTTCCCCAAGGCACTCTACACGAAGCCGGCGTCCAATGCGGTTCTCGGAATGGTCGCCAGCTACCAGTCGGGGCCGGCGATCTACAAATATCTGCATGACAACAAGGGCGTGAAGACGATCGCCTTCGTGGCAGCGAACGAATCGGACCCCTTGAGTCAGCGCGACAGCGGGGTCGAGGCCGCCAAGGCCCTCGGCCTGCAGATCGTCGCCGACAAGGACACCTACGAGAACGATACGCGCGACTTCACGCCGGTGCTGACGCCGGTCGTGAAGCTGAAGCCGGACCTGCTGGTCCTCTCCGGCGTCGCGCCCGCCAATGCGCCGCTGCTGATCCGCGCCGCGCGCGAGCTGGGTTACGAGGGCCTGATCTCGGCCGAGACGGCCCAGGATGCCAAGGTCATCGAGGAAGGCGCGGGCGAGCTCGCCAATGGCTTCATTTCCGTCGGCGGCGCATCGACTCCGGAGATCCGCTCGAAGGCGATGGATGACTTCATCGCCCGCTACACCAAGATGTTCGGCGAATACAACGACGAATCGAACACCAAGGTCTATGCTTTAGAGTATATCATCGACACATTGAAGGCCAACCCGAAGGCCATCGACAACGTCGCCGAGTACAAGAAGACCATCGATGGCTTCTCGGCGCCGAATCCCTACCTCAAAGGGGACAAGACGCTGCATTATGTTGGGATGAGTTCATTCGGCCAGAAGCGGCAGCTGGCGGTTCCTCTGGTGGTCACGCAATACAAGGACGGCAAGTTCGAGACGCTGTTCATTGCCGACGTCGACTGAGTCTCGCCCAGCGCTGGCCGGCGAATTGTGCCGGGGCGCTCGATCGGGATCCTCTTCTCCCTAGCGGAGGAAGAGGCCCGACGGGCCGATGAGAGGCGCGGCGACCTTGCACGGCCCGTCCGTCTCGCGCGTTCGGCACGATCCATCTTCTCCCGCAAGGCGATGCGAGCCCAAGCGTCCGATCAAGTCGAGCTCCTGAACGGGACAGTGCATGACGCAGATCATCGTGAACGGTCTCTATCTCGGCGCCCAATATGCGCTGATCGCGCTCGGGCTGACGCTGATCTTCGCCCTCATGAACGTGCTGAATTTCGCTCACGGGCAGATGTTCGTGCTCGGCGGCTTCACGACCTACACGGTCTATGGCCGGCTTCACCTCCCCTTCGCGGTGGCGCTCGTCGCGTCGGGGCTGACGCTGGCGGTCGTCGGCGCCTTGTTCGAACGGCTGCTGTTTCGCACCGTCATCCGCCGAAGCTTTCGGGAGGAAAGCACGATGCTGCTTGCGGCCGGCACCGCCTTCTTCCTGGACGCGGTGATCCTGCTGCTGTTCGGGGAGAAGCAGCGCGGCGTGCCGAAGATCGTGTCCGGCGTGCTGAATACCGACTGGCTGATCATCCCCTATGACAAGATCGCCGTCGGCATCATCGCAGTGCTCTTGATCGCCGGATTCATGGCGTTCATGCAGTTCAGCCGCCCCGGCCGGGCCATGCGGGCGCTGGCGCAGGACCGGGTCGCGGCGCAGCTGATGGGCGTGAACGTCGATCGCTATTCCATGATCGGATTCGCGCTCGGAGCCATGCTGGCCGGCGTTGTCGGCGGCCTGCTGGTCGCCATCACCGGGGTCAATTCCGGTATCGGCGGCCCGATCTCGATCAAGGCCTTCTTGATGGTGATGATCGGGGGCGCCGGCGTGGTCGGCGGCGCCATCGCGGGGGGATTCATCCTCGGCATGCTGGAATCGGTCGGCCTGTCGGTCCTGCACGCCTACGGCGACATCACCTATCTCGTGATCTTCGCCGCCCTGATGGTGTTCCTGAGCATCCGGCCCAACGGGCTCATGGGCAAGCCGTGGGGCTGACGATGACCACCCCGACCTCGAAACTGGCCGCCCTGGCGCTGTTCCTGCTCTTCGCCTTCCTGGTCGTGCCCTGGCTGATCGCGGTCAGCGGCCGCAGCGATCTCTACTACACTCTCACCTCGGTGGCGCTGTTGAGCATCGCCAGCGCCGGCGTGTGGCTCACCTTCTATATCGGCCGGATCAACATCGGCCAGGGCGCCTATGCGCTGCTGGGCGGCTATGTGTCGGCGATCCTCGTCACCGCCTATGGCCTGTCGTTCTGGCTCACCCTGCCCATCGCCGGGTTGTTCTGCGCCGGCGTGAGCATCCTGATCGGCTGGCCGATCCTCCGGTTGCGCGGCGTCTACTTCGCCATGGTGACGCTCGTCTTGACCGAGGTCGCGCGGCTCGCCGCCTTGGCGGCGCCGCTCACCAATGGCGCGAAAGGCATCACCGACATCCCGCCGCCAGGGCCGATCCGCCTATTCGGCCTCACCCTGGTGCCGGATTTCGCGACCCTCGCCAATCCGCGCCAAGCCTTCTACTTCGCGGCCGTGGTCCTGATGGTGCTCGCCTTCGCGGGCGTCTACCGCCTGGTGCATTCCCGGATCGGCCAATTGTGTCAATCGCTCCAGCAGAACGAGGAGCTGGCGTCCTCGATCGGCGTGAACATCGCGGCGCTGCGGATCATCGCCTATGCGATCTCGTCGTTCCTCGGCGGCATCGGCGGCGCGATGTTCGTCGCCATCGCGCAATCGATCTATCCGTCGAGCTTTGCGGTCACCGACTCGGTGAATTTCATGCTGAACTGCTTTCTCGGCGGCCTCGGCTACGTGGTGGGGCCGATCGTCGGCACGCTCGTGCTCTATTTCGGCTGGGATTTGCTGTTCAAGACGGGGCAGTTCCAGCTGCTCATCTACTCGATGATCCTCATCGCCCTGATCCTGGTGCTGCCGAACGGCATTCTCAGCCTCGTCGCGCCGCGCCGGAAGGGAAGCTGAGGCATGGCCGAGCTCCTCGAAGTCAAGGGGCTGACGAAACGCTTCGGCGGACTCGTCGCCGTCAACGGCATCTCGTTCTCGGTACAGGAGGGCGAGATCCTGTCGGTGATCGGGCCGAACGGGGCCGGCAAATCCACCCTGTTCAAGCTCATCGCCTCGTTCCTGCGGCCGAGCGACGGCGAGGTGCTGTTCCGGGGCGCACGCATTTCCGGGCTCGCGCCGCATATCGTGGCTCGAACGGGCGTCGTCCGCACGTTTCAGGAGACGACCATCTTCAAAGGCATGAGCGTGCGCGACAACGTCATCACGGCCCACCATCTGCGGTCGCGGGCGACCCTTCTCGGCTTCTTCCTCGCGTCGCGCAGGGCGCAGGCCGACGAGCGCGATTTCGCCCGCTCAGCCGACGAGATCCTCGACTTCCTCGGCCTCGGAACAATCGCGGGGGAGCTGGCCAGCACCCTGCCGCAGGGCCACCTGCGCGCTCTCGGCATCGCCATCGGGCTCGCCACCAGCCCCAAGGTCCTGCTGCTCGACGAGCCTTTCGCCGGCATGAACCACGGCGAGACACGGCGCGCCGTCGAGCTGGTGCGCGCGGTTCGCGGCCGCGGCGTGACCATCCTTCTCGTGGAGCACGACATGCCGGCCGTGATGAAGATTTCCGACCGCATCGTCGTCCTGAACTTCGGCGAGAAGATCGCCGAAGGCACGCCGACCGAGATCCAGGCGAACCCGCGCGTGATCGAGGCCTATCTCGGTAGCGCCGACGAATCGATCGGGCTCTAGGCCATGGAGCCGCTTCTCACGGTCTCGGCCGTCGAACTCTACTACGATCACGTCTACGCCCTGAAGGGCGTGTCGCTCGACGTGAACGAGGGCGAGACGGTGGCGCTGATCGGGGCCAACGGCGCGGGCAAGTCCTCGATCCTGCGGGCGATCACGGGTCTGCGCAAGGTCCGGACCGGCGAGATCCGCTTCCGCGGCAAGCGCATCGACGGGCTGCCGCCGGACGAGCTCGTCAAGATGGGCATCGCCATGGTGCCCGAAGGCCGCCGCTCCTTTCCGCTGATGTCGGTGAAGGACAACCTGCTGATGGGGGCGTTCACCCGCACCGGCAAGACCGGCATCGCCTCGACCCTCGACGCCGTTCTCGCCCGCTTCCCGCGCCTGAAGGAGCGCTACGGCCAGGCGGCCGGCACCATGAGCGGCGGCGAGCAGCAGATGCTGGTGATCGGTCGCGCGCTGATGAGCCGCCCGACGCTGCTGTTGCTCGACGAGCCCTCGCTCGGCATCGCTCCGAAGCTCGTGCAGGACATCGCCCGCTCGATCGTGGCCATCAACCGCGACGAGAAGGTCAGCGTGCTTCTGGTGGAGCAGAACTCACGGATGGCGCTGAAGATCTCGCAGCGGGCCTACGCGCTCAGCACAGGCACGGTGGCGCTCTCCGGCTCCTCGGCCGATCTTCTGAATGACGAGCGGATCAAGGCGCTCTATCTGGGGGGCGAATTGTGAGTTCCGGTAGGCAGGCCATGCGTATTCTCGTCGTCAACCCCAATACGACCGCGTCCATGACGCGGAAGATCGGCCAAGCGGCCGAAGCGGCGGCCTCGCCCGGCACGGTCGTCGCGGCCGTCAATCCGGACTTCGGCCCGGCCAGCATCGAGGGCTATTACGACGAGGCTCTCTCGGTCCCGGGCCTCCTTGCCGAGATCCAGAAGGCGCCTGACGCGGATGCCTATGTGATCGCCTGCTTCGACGATACCGGGCTCGACGCCTCCCGCTGCCTCACAACCGCGCCGGTCATCGGGATCGGCGAGGCCGCGTTCCATCTGGCGAGCCTCGTCGGGGGGCAGTTCAGCGTGGTGACGACGCTGTCGCGCTCGGTTCCGGCGATCCAGCACAACCTCGCCAAATACGGGCTCGCCAGCCGTTGCGCGCGGGTGCGCGCCTCCGACGTTGCGGTGCTCGACCTCGAGATCCCCGGATCGGACGCGCGGGCACGCATCTCGGCCGAGATCGGCCGGGCCATCGCACATGACCGCGCCGAGGCGATCGTGCTGGGCTGTGCCGGCATGGCGGATCTCGCCGCCGCCTTGGCGCGCGAGCACGGTGTTCCGGTGGTGGACGGTGTCGGCGCGGCCGTGAAACTGGCGGAAAGCCTGGTGTGCCTGGGGCTGAGGACATCGAAGCGGGGCGGCTATGCGGCGCCGCGGCCGAAGGCATATACGGGCCTGTTCCAGCCTTTTGCGCCGGGCCCCGCGAAATCCGAGCAGGACGCGGACAACACGTCGGGACAGATGGCCGCCGCGCCGCCGCTGGTCGGCTCGCTCTGACGTCTTCGCGGCACTCTTGCGGGTCCATCGAGGGAATCGTGACGTCGCGACGTCCGTTCAGGATCTGACGCCATGCTCACGTTGAACGACAAGAACCCGATCCAGTCGAAACCGGCCTCGCGATGGTCCGAGGTGTACATCAGCCTGAAGAACGCCATCTTCGCGCATAGGCTCAGCCCGGGAACCAAGCTGCCGGAAGATGAGCTGGCCTCGATCTATGCCGTGAGCCGCACCTTGATCCGCTCCGCCCTGCAGGCTCTCGCGCACGATCGCCTGGTGCGCCTCGAACCCAACCGCGGAGCCTTCGTGGCGCAGCCGTCGCAGACGGAGGCTCGAGAAATCTTCGAATTGCGCATGCTCGTCGAGCCGAGAGCCGCCGCTCTGGCGGCCGAGCGTGCCACGCCGGCCGATGTCGCCAGGCTGCGACTGCACCTCGACCAGGAACACGATGCGATGCGCGAGGGGCGGGACAGCGACGCGCTCATGCTGTCGGCTCAGTTCCATGTCGCCATCGCGGAGGTCGCCGCGCACGCGATCTTGCGCGAATTCATAACGGATCTCGTCACGCGGTCGTCGCTGATCATTGCTCTATACTGGAGCCGGCACGACACCCTTTGCGCGAGCCACGCCCACAATCCGCTGCTCGACGCCATCGCCCGCAACCGGTCCGGCACGGCGGCCGATCTGATGACGGTCCACTTGGTCGATCTGCTGTCGGGTCTCGATTTGGCGCCGAGCGAGGCCGCGCCGAAACGCCTCGCCGACATCTTGCGCGACTGATTTGATTCCTGCTCTCCCAGGAGCGTCCGCTTTCTGGTTTCGCTGCCGAAATGTGGCCAGTCCGCCGTCGTGAAGAGTTTCGGGTGCCGAGAGGCGAAGAAAGCCGCCGAAGAACGCGCCCGCGGGGTCCAGGTCGAGCTATGGGGATTTGAGGTTTAGGCGCGTGGTGGAACGCGGCTGTAGGGGCGCCGAGAGGCATGCCGGCGTGAGCTGGATGACAGGATACCTGGACTGATTGTTCGTTGGCCGGCCCCGTCGGGCGGGTGCTGGCGCCGGCGCGTGATCTGCCCCGTTGTCCCGAGGCCGTGGCCCGTCTGTCAGATCAAATCTCAACGACCGCAGATGATGGCCGCGCACTGGCGACTTCCAGAAAAGAACGAGCGGAAGCGGACGTGAGCCGTCATGCAGGATGGAGCGGCACAACTCTTATCCCGAGGCGAGGCTCACGATGAGGCCGGCACGACGTCACCCCAGATAAGCGCGCTGCACCCGCTCGTCATCCAGGAGGTCCGGCGTAAGCATCCGATCAGCGCCGCAGGTACAGGGCCAGATCCCTGGGCTTGCTCAGGCCGCCTGATCGAGGGTTGCGGCTTTCCGGCTGGCTTTCCATGCCCAGGGCAGCAGGTCGTCGATGCGCTTGGCCGGGT
>DATBEH010000068.1:0-21273 GCA_036276175.1 Lichenihabitans sp. | reverse complement strand
GCGACGCTGACGCCCTGGATGGTGATCGAGTCCTTGCCATTGAGGTGGAGGGTGGTGTCGCCGGCGGCGTCCGTCGTGGCGTGGTTGAGGATGGCGCCGAGGCGGCTCGCCGCGCTGTCGGGCAGGCTGATCGTGTCGTGACGCGGACCGCCGAGCACGAAGGAGGTGATCGTGTCCGCCCCGAAATGCGGGGTGAACACGAAGGTGTTGTTGCCGCCTTTCGAGTAGAAGGTGTCGTTGGAGATCGAGTCGAGCGTCTGGCCGGGCCTGAGGCCCTGCACGGTCTGATGCCCATCCTTGTAGTAGACGTCCTCCTCGACCGGTTGCCCGGAGGCATTGTAGGTGTCGACGACGGCGAAATAGGGTGTGTGCCGGAAGGCCGTGCCGCCGCTTGAGAGTGATTCGAAGCCCCCATCCGTCGTCGGCGTGTTCACCACCGTCATCTCGACCGCGCCGTTGCGGCGGAAAAATGTCTGACCGGTGAGATGATAGCCGTCCCCAGCATAACTGTCCTGGAATGCCGTAAATGGGTACCCATGCAGGCCCGTCGTCAGATCATAGTTGCTCGGCGCCGAGGCCGTGACCCCGTCATTGCCGGTGGCGAGGGCGGTGAGCCCGGTGTGGAAGCCCGGCGCGAAGCCGTTGGTAAAGCTCCATGCACCGGTGTTGGGATCGACGGTGGCCGAGCCGAGGTCGGTCGTGCCCTCGAAGATCTCGACGCTCTTCACCCCGCTCGCATCCGACACCGTGCCGGTCAAGGTCGCGGTGTTCGGGTCCGAGAAGCTGACCGTCGGATCGAAGGCGATCGAGGGCGGCGTCGGATTGCTGTTGGTCGGTGCGCCCGGACCGGTTCCACCACCCCCCGTGGTGCCACCCCCCGTCGTGCCGCCGCCGGTCGGCGCGGCCGGGTCGCTGTCGATCACCGAGGTGGTGCCGTCGCTCGCCGTGGTGCCGGCGCTGCTCGCATCGCTCAGCGTGAGGGTGGTGGTCGAGCTGGTGTTCGGGGCACCGGCCGCAGGCGTGAACACCAGCGCGTCGAGCTCCGCCGTGACATTGGCGGCCGTGTCGGCCGCCAGCGTATAGCTGCCGCCACCGTTGTCGGTGAGGCCGCTGAAGCCGGTGCCGTCGGCCAGCGTGCCGCCGGCCCCGCCGAGCGTGATCGTCACCGTGTCGGTCGGCGCATTGCCGTTGCCGTCGGCGATCGTCACCCCCGAGAACGGATTGACCGCTGCCTCCGAGGTCGTCGCCTGGTTCGCCGACGTGCCCGTGATCGTCGGCGCCACCGCCGGGTCGCTGTCGATCACCGAGGTGGTGCCGTCGCTCGCCGTGGTGCCCGCGCTGCTCGCATCGCTCAGCGTGAAGGTGGTGGTCGAGCTGGTGTTGGGCGCCCCCGCCGCCGGCGTGAACACCAGCGCGTCGAGCTCCGCCGTGACATTGCCGGCCGTGTCGGCCGCCAGCGTATAGCTGCCGCCGCCGTTGTCGGTGAGACCATTGAAGCCCGTGCCGTCGGCCAGCATGCCGCCGGCCCCGCCGAGCGTGATGGTCACCGTGTCGGTCGGCGCATTGCCGTTGCCGTCGGCGATCGTCACCCCCGAGAACGGCGTGACCGCTGCCTCCGAGGTCGTCGCCTGGTTCGCCGACGTGCCCGTGATCGTCGGCGCCACCGCCGGGTCGCTGTCGATCACCGAGGTGGTGTTGTCGCTCGTCGCCGTACCGTAGGCGCTGCTCTTGTCGCTGAGCGTGAACGTCGTGGTCGAGCTCGTGTTGGGTGCCCCCGCTGTCGGCGTAAACACCAGCGCGTCGAGACGGCTCGTCACAGTGCTGGCGGAGCCGGTGAGCGTGTAGGTGCCGTTGTGATTGTCGGTTAGGTTGGTGCCAGTCAGCGTGCCGCCGGCTCCGCCGAGCGTGATGGTCAACGTCTCGGTCGGTGAGCCATTGTTGCTGTCGCCGATCGTCACGCCCGAGAACGGCTTGACCGTCGTCTCCGAAGACGTCGCCTGGTTCGCGACCGTGCCCGTGATGGTCGGCGCGAATGGGCCCGCCTGATAGCTTATCGAGTATCCGTTGTTGACGAAATTGCCAAGGCTGTATGTTCCACTGAGATTCAAGTCATAGGTCTTGCCGCCAGCCGTGACCGCGAGCGTATGACCCGAATAAGAAATATTCGAAATGGAACCTATGAAATCCAAATAATCGCCAGAGCCAAAGTTCTTGATCGTTCCATTGTAAGCCTGCTGTACGTCGAACTGGTTGAGAAAATCGCCTGTCTCGAAGTTGACAACACTATTTGAAGACGCAGCGTTGGCGCTATTCCAAATAAACTCACTGTTGCTATCGATATTAATCGTTCCAGAAAAACCTGAAAGATAATACCCTGTCGTTATACTACCGCCATTGACAATATTGATGTTACCGCCGGTCTGCGAGATGGAATATGTATGACCGCTCCGGCTACTGCCAGCAACAGTTAACGCCCCCGCAATAGACAGGGTGCCGCCGCCAACGTTCAACCCCCCCACGACAACTGGGCCATTTGAGGAGTCTTGAAAGCTTAAAGTCGCAGTTCCACTATTAACCGTAGCGGTGTCATCGAAACCAGGAACATTATTACCGGTCCAATCGTTGGCTGTCTCCCAGTCTCCGTTGAAGCCCTTCCAATTAACCGTGGACATAACATTTCTCCGCTGAATAATCCAAATAAATCCTTCGCAACAAACCACCGTCCGTGAAATGCGCGCTGATCTATCGCTTGCTGTGTAATTACCTGAAATACACTCTGAACGGAAAGTCGATAGAGAGTCAATCAGTTTGGTAAGGTTTTGTTAACGCCGCGCGCGTGATGAAGCCGACGCTGCCCTTCGTGCAACGTGCAACAGGTGCGAGCCCGCTCCGCACGGTCTCGCTTCGGTCAGGAGCGGATCGGGGACGCCGGTGCCGGACCTGTCGGTCGAGGTCGACGATCTCGACGAAGTTCATGACCGCATGCGCGACGCCGGCGTCGCCATCGTCTATGGCCCGGCGACCGAGCCCTGGGGCGTGCGGCGTTTCTTCGTCGGCGATCCCTTCGGCCGCCTCCTCAACATCCTGAGCCATGCGGCTTCGAAGGGTTGACCGTCAGGGAAACTTTCCCGTCGCCCGCGCCGAACCGAGCACCTTGCCCTCGGCGCCGAGCGCGTCCACGGTCCAGACGTAGCGGTGCGACGAGCCGGATGGCGGGCAAGGACCTGTGTAATGGACGGCGCCCTGCGGAACTCCACCCGCCCCAGCGTAAGCCACGCTCGACCCGCCATGTTGGAAATCGGGGGCATCCTCGTCGCGCATGCGGAACGCCAGCGCGACGGTTCCCCGCGGTGCAGCCATGATCGTGAAGGCGGGCGAAACCGAGGAACAGGCTGGAATCCCCGCCCAGGAGAACTTGACCGAGAAGGCCCAGGCCGGCGTCGACGCAACGACAGTGAGCCCGATCACGATCGAAAAAGGCAGGGGTCGGAGATTTCTCATCGGACGTCCTTTCCGTGATCGTCTACCGCGCGATTGGCTGGATCGACTCTATCACAAAAGACCAGCATCGCCGGACAGGGTGGCGGCCGGAAAGGCCCCGGGGCATCGTAAGCCGCGCCATTCTCTGCCGCCATTCTCAGGTCATCGCTGTGATGAGAGAACGTGTCGTGTGCGCTCCCGGCTCCATGTGGCGCGGGAAAGCACGGCCCGCGGCGTCGAAGAGATGGCAATGCTGGGGTGGCAGCGTCACCGCCAGCGTCTCGCCGGCTCGCGCCGGCGTGTCGCCCGCCTGCCGCACCGTGAGGAGGCCATCGAGGGCCGGACTTTCGAGATAGACGTAGGAGGCTTCGCCGAGATGCTCGACATGGCTGGCGGTGCCAGCCACGCCCTCGCCCGTGCCGATGGCGACATGTTCGGGCCGGATGCCGAGAAACACCGCATCGCCGATCGTCGCGGCCCCGGCATCGACCCTCGCCGCGGCGCGCGAGCCGTCGCGGAACGCCACCTCGGCCCGCTCCCCCGAGGCCGCGGCGACCACGCCCTTCAGGATGTTCATTCTGGGTGAGCCGATGAAGCCCGCCACGAAGAGGTTGGCCGGCCGGTGATAGAGGTCGAGCGGCTTGCCGACCTGCGCGACCGAGCCGTCGCGCGTCATGGCCTCGCCGCTGTTGAGCAGCACGATCTTGTCGGCCAGCGTCATGGCCTCGACCTGGTCGTGGGTCACGTAGATCATGCTGGCGCCGAGGCTCGCATGCAGCTTGGCGATCTCGATGCGGGTCTGCACCCGCAGCGCCGCGTCGAGGTTCGACAGCGGCTCGTCGAACAGGAAGACCCCGGGCTTGCGCACGATGGCGCGGCCGATGGCGACGCGTTGACGCTGGCCGCCCGAGAGCGCCTTGGGCAGCCGGCCGAGCAGCGGCGTGAGGGACAGGATCTCGGCCGCCTTGCGGACGCGCGCGTCGATGTCCTGCGTGTCGGTCTTGGCCAGGGTCAGGCCGAAGGCCATATTGTCGTAGACCGTCATGTGCGGGTAGAGCGCATAGGACTGGAACACCATGGCGACGCCCCGCGCCGAAGGCGGCAGCCGCGTCACGTCCCGCCCGCCGATGGCGAGCGTGCCCGACGAGACGTCCTCGAGCCCCGCCACAATGCGCAGCAGGGTGGACTTGCCGCAGCCGGACGGCCCGACGAAGACGCAGAACTCGCCCTCCCCGACGTCGAGGTCGACCGCATTGATCACCTGCACCGAGCCGAAACGCTTGTTAACCGCACGGAGCCGGACGTCGGCCATGGCCACTCTCCTGAAACGAGTTCAGCCCTTCACGGCGCCGGCGGTGAGGCCCGAGACGATGCGACGCTGGAAGATCAGCACGAGCCCCACGACCGGAACGGTGACGACGACGGAGGCCGCCATGATCGGTCCCCAGGGCAGCTCGAACTGGCTTGAGCCGCTGAGCAGCGCGATGGCGACCGGCACGGTGCGCTTCTCGGGGCTCAGGGTGAAGGTGAGCGCATAGAGGAACTCGTTCCAGGCGCCGATGAAGGCCAGCAGCCCCGTCGTCACCAGCGCCGGCCAGAGCAGCGGCATGAACACCTTCCTCACGATGACCCACGGGGTAGCGCCATCCATGATGGCGGCTTCCTCGAGCTCCTTCGGCAGATCGCGCATGAAGGTCGTCAGAACCCAGACCGTGAAGGGCAGCGTGAAGATCAGATAGGCCAGCATGAGGCCTGGCAGCGAATCGTAGAGGCCGAGCGCCCGGATGAGCTCGAACAGGCCCGAGAGCACCGCCACCTGCGGGAACATGGAGATGCCGAGGATCGACAGCAGCAGGAGCTTGCGGCCGCGGAACGTGACGCGTCCGAGCGCATAGCTCGCGGTCAAGCCGATGAAGAGCGAGACGGCGACGACCGCCACCGCCACCACGACGGAATTCAGGATATTGCGCAGGAACACGCCCTGGCTCAGCACGGCGGCGTAATTGCCGAGGTTCAACCGCGGCAGGAGGTCGGCACGAAACAGGGCTGACCCGGTCTTCGTCGACGAGACGATGGCATAATAGAAGGGAAACAACGAGTAGACGGTGATGATCGCGGCCAGCCCGTAGAGACCCGCACGCTGCAGCAGCTTGGTCATCGTGCGTCCCCGTCGAAATTGACGCGGCCGAGCGTGATGTAGAGCGCCGTGCAGAGCGCCACCATGAGGAACAGCAGGGTTGAGGCGGCCGAGCCCAGCCCCACCTGCTGGAAGTCGACGAGCTGCTGGCGCGCATAGACCGACATGCTCATCGTATCCTTGCTCGACGAGGTCAGCACGTAGATGAGGTCGAAGATGCGCAGTGCGTCGAGCAGGCGGAAGATCACCGCCACCATCAAGGCCGGGCGGATCAGCGGCAAGGTCACCCGGAAGAAGACCTTGACCGGGGAGACGCCGTCGACCCGCGCCGCCTCGTAGCAATCTTTCGGCAGCATCTGCAGCGCCGCGAGGATGAGCAGCGCCATGAAGGGCGTGGTCTTCCACACGTCGACCATGATCACCGACGGCATGGCGAGCGACGGATTGGCGGTCCAGGCCAGCGGGTGGCCGACGACATGGAGCGCCATCAGCACGCGATTGAGGACGCCGAACTGGTCGTTCATCATCCAGGCCCACATCTTGGCCGAGACGATGGTCGGAATGGCCCAGGGCACGAGCACGGCGGCGCGCACGATCGAGCGGCCGGGGAAATCGGCGTCGAGCACCAGCGCCACCACCATGCCGAGCACCGTCTCGATGGCGACCGAGACCACGGCGAAGCGCAAAGTATTGAAGACCGCCCGCCACCAGTCGGGGTCGGTCGTGACGCTGTAGGGCCCGACATAATTGTCGAGGCCGATGAACTTGGCGGCGCCGAGATCCTTGAGATCCGCGTCGGTGAGCGAGAACCACAAGGTGCGCGCCAGCGGCCAGCCGGCCACCAGCACCATGACGATCAGCATCGGCGTGACGAAGAGCCAGGCCGAGCGGACGCGGCTGAGGCTCAGGGGAACGGCGCGATCGTTGGCGGCGGTCGCCAGCGGCGCGGTGGGCGACGAGGTGGACATGCGGCGCCCCTCGTTTCAGTCCTTCTTGCGTCTCACCACTTGCCGCCGCGGCTCATGCGGTTGAGCCTGGCCGCCAGCGCCGCGACCGCGTCCTTGCCCGAACTCTTGCCCGTGAGCACGTCGTAGGTGGCGTTCCAGAACTCGTTGCTGACCTGGTTGTACTTGCCGCCGGTCGGGGTCGAGGGCCGGGCCACCGCCGTGTTGACGCTGTCGAAGAAGGCTTTGAAGAAGGGGTTGGCGTCGAGCACCTCCTTGTCCTGGTAGAGGGCGGGAATCGTGGGCTGGTAGCCGCCCTTGACGGCGCGGTACTTCTGCGCCTCGGTCGAGGTCATGAAGGCGACGAGGTCGCCCGCGAGATCCTGGTGCTTGGAGAATTTCGACACGGCGAGCTGCCAGCCGCCGAGCGCCGAGGCATGACGAGCGCCCTCTTCCTGACCCTCGGGCAGCGGCATCACGCCGACCTTGCCCTTGACCGGGCTGTCGGCGCTCTGCGACAGCGGCCAAGCATAGGGCCAGTTGCGCATGAACACGGCGTTGCCGGATTGGAACACGCCGCGCGTCTCCTCCTCGGCGTAGTTCAGCACGCCTTCGGGCGCGATGGTCTTGATCCAGCTCGCCGCCTCGTCGAGCGCCTTGGCGGCCTGCGCGTTGTCGATCGTGACCTTGCCGGTCTTGTCGACGATGGTGCCCCCACCGTAGCTCGCCACCCATTCGATGGCGTTGCAGGTGAGGCCCTCATAGGCCTTGGCCTGGAAGACGAAGCCCTGCATGCCGGCATTGCCCGCGGCACGCTCGCCGTCCTGCACCTTCTTGGCGGTCGCGGCGAGATCGGCCCAGGTGGCAGGCGGCTTCTCGGCGTATTTGTCGAGGAGGTCCTTGCGATAGAACAGCATGCCCGCGTCCGTATACATGGGCATGGCGATGAGCTTGCCGTCGCGCGTGTCGTTGTCGATGACGACCGGGAAATGGTCCTTCTCCGCGCCTTTCGTATACGGCTTGAGGTCGACGAAATAGGAGCCGAGGATGCCGGGCCAGATGACGTCGATCTCGAACACGTCGACGTCGGGGGAGCCGGCGGCGAGGAGCTGCTGGTAGAGCGCCAGCCGCTCGGTGGTGGAATTGGGCGTCGAGACCAGCTTGACCTCGTTGCCGGTCTTCTTCGCCCACATGTCGGCGACCGCCTTGCAGGTCTCGAACTCGAGCCCCACCGCGCCGCAGGCGAACGAGATGGTCTCGGCCCGGGCACCGCCGGCCGCGAGGGCGGCGAGCGCCACGGTCGCGCCGAAGAGAAGCGCCCGCGGCAGGACCGATTTCGCAAGACGTGCCATGTGCTTCCTCGCCCCCGTCCGGTTCGAATGGGCCAGACTCCCGGATGAGGCTCCGGCCCTCTTGACCGGATGCTAACGTGACCCGGGTTCTCCGGCAATCGATCGGCCATACGCGGGCCTCGGGGTCGCCGCTCGAAACATTAAGATTCTAACGATATGGAGGCATCATCGACGCATGGCCGCCATGGTCACTTTGCACTTCGGATCGCAAGGCTTCGCGACTATAAAACGTCGAACCATTCTCGGGCTTGATCCCGGCCCGAGCTTCCCTTTGCCCTGACCGCACCAGGGACCGGTGCGCGACAAAGATCTCTGCCGACCATGTCGGATGCCCCCGCTCCGGGTGGCGCGCCGGAACAGCGTGCGCCCAATTTCCGTACCATTGCCCTCATCATCGCCAGCGCGATGTTCATGGAACAGCTCGACGCCACCATCCTGGCGACGGCGCTGCCCACCATGGCGCGCGACTTCGGGGTCACCGCCCCCAACATGAGCGTGGCGCTCACCTCCTATCTGCTGAGTCTCGCCATCTTCATCCCGGCGAGCGGCAAGGTGGCCGATCGCTTCGGCTCGAAGACGGTGTTCCGCTTAGCCATCGTGGTGTTCGGGCTGGGCTCGTTCCTGTGCGCCCAGGCGCCGAGCCTGCCGCTCTTCGTCGCCGCCCGCGCCTTCCAGGGCCTCGGCGGCGCCATGATGATGCCGGTCGGGCGACTGGTGCTGCTGCGCAGCGTCGAGCGGCGCAACATGGTCTCGGCCATGTCCTGGCTGCTGGTGCCGGCCATGATCGGCCCGATCGTGGGGCCGCCCGTCGGCGGCTTCATCGTCACCTATCTCGACTGGCGCTGGATCTTCTACATCAACCTGCCGATCGCCGTGCTCGGCATCGTGCTGGTGACGCTGTTCATCGACGAGGTGCGCGGCGAGAAGCGCGAACGCTTCGACTTCCTCGGCATGGCAATGTCGGGCATCGCGCTCTGCTGCCTGTTCTTCGGCTTCGAACTGACGAGCCATCCCGGCTTCGCGCCGCTGGTTTTCGGCCTGCTGGGCACGGGCGTGGTCTTCGGTTGGCTCTACCTGCGCCACGCGCGGCGGACGCGCGACGCCATCCTCGACCTGTCGCTGATGCGGCTACCGAGCTTCGGCCTGTCGGTCACGGCCGGGGCATTGACCCGCATCACGCAAGGCGCCCAGCCCTTCCTGCTGCCGTTGATGATGCAGCTCGACTTCGGCCTCACCGCGGCGCAGAGCGGCATGGTGGTCATCGCCACGGCGCTGGGCTCGATGTGCATGAAGGGTGTTGCGCCGAAGCTCCTGCGCCGCTTCGGCTTCCGCACCAGCCTCATCGTCAACGGCATCGTGTCGAGCGCCGGCTACGCGGTTTGCGCGGCCTTCCGGCCCGGCTGGCCCTTCCCGGTGATCTTCGCGGTGCTGATGCTCTGCGGCTTCTTCATGTCGTTCCAGTTCACGGCCTACAATACCGTGGCCTTCGACGAGATCCCGGCCTCGCGCATGAGCGCGGCGACGAGCTTCTACACGACCTTCCAGCAGTTGATGCTTTCGGTCGGCATCTGCGTCGCCTCGATCGCGCTGCAGGGCTCGATGGTGCTCCGGGCGCACCTGCATCCGGCGCTCGGCGACTTTTCGGCCGCCTTCCTGATCGTCACCGCCATCTCGGCGCTGTCGACCGTGTGGAACCTGCGCTTCGCGCCGCATGCCGGGGCGGAGATCAGCGGGCACGGCATCGGCCGCAATACCGCCAAACCCGCATAGGCGAGATGAGCGATGGCCGCTGCGCTCCCGCCATCGCTCACGATCGATCCCGTCGCGCGGCGCGTAACGCTGTCGCCGCGCGATCCCGCGTTCACCCAGGACCCCTACCCGGCCTATCGGGCGATCCGCGAGGCCTGCCCGATCTTCTTCTGGGAAGAGTACGGGCACTGGTGCTGCGCCGGCCATGCGGAGGTCAACGCCCTTTTCCGCGATCGACGCTTCGGCCGCGACATCCCGGCGCCGAGCAAGGCCGCCCTCGGCTGGCCGGAGCCGCCCGAGCACCTTGCGCCGTTCTACGCCTTCGAGTCCCGCTCGATGCTGGAGCGCGAGCCGCCGGACCATACGCGGCTGCGCACGCTCGTCAACCGGGCCTTCGTGTCGCGCATCGTCGAGCGGCTGCGGCCGCGGATCGAGGCGCTGGCCCATGCGTTGATCGACGCTTTCGAGAGCGGCACGATCGATCTGCTCAAGGCGTTCGCCGAGCCCATCCCGGTGACGATCATCGCCGAGATGCTCGGCGTCGAACTCGCCATGGCGCCGCAGCTTCTCGACTGGTCGCATCGCATGGTCGCCATGTACCACTTTGGCCGGACGCGGGCGGTCGAGCACGCGGCGGTCGCCGCGACCCAGGCCTTCGAGGCCTTCATCCGCGATCTGCTGCCGGACCGGCGCCACCATCCGGGCGAGGACATCCTGAGCCTGCTTCTCGCCGCCGAGGCTTCGGGCGAGCGCCTCGATGAGAACGAGCTCGTCACCAACGCCATTCTGCTGCTCAATGCCGGGCATGAGGCGACGGTGCACGCCATCGGCAATGCGGTCGCCGTGATCCTCTCGGGCGGACATGACCCGGCGGCGCTCTTCGGCTCGCCCGCCGCGACTGCGGCGAACGTCGAGGAGATGCTGCGTTTCGATCCGCCGCTGCACATGTTTACGCGCTACGCGCTCGAGCCGGTGAGCATCGCCGGCGCGAATCTCCATTTTGGCGACCGCATCGGCCTCCTGATCGGCGCGGCCAACCGCGATCCGGCCGTCTTCGCCGACCCGGACCGGCTCGTGCCGGCGCGCGCGCCGAACCCGCATGTGAGCTTCGGCGGCGGCATCCATTTCTGCATCGGCGCGCCGCTGGCCCGGCTCGAGCTGCAGGTCGTGCTCCCGATTCTGTTCGCCCGCCTGCCCGGCCTGCGCCTTGCGGAAGAGCCCCGCTATGGTGACCGCTACCATTTCCACGGGCTGGAGCGGCTGATGGTCCGGGTATGATTCCGCGCGAAAACTTTGCCACGCGGCGCCACGGTCGATAGAAGATCGGCCATGACCCAGACCCCTGCCGAGACGCTCAGCGACGTGCGCACCGAGATCGACCGGATCGACGCGGCGATGCATGCGCTGCTGATCGAGCGCGGCACGCTCATCGACCGGGTGATCGCCGCGAAGGCGCGCGCCGGCGGCGGCTCGGCCTTTCGGCCGGACCGCGAGGCCTCGATGATGCGCGGACTCGCCGAGCGCCATCGGGGCCGGCTGCCGCTCGACACGGTCGAGGGCATCTGGCGCACCATCATCTCGACCTTCACCTACGTGCAGTCGACCTATGCGGTCCATGCCGATATCGCGGCCGGCGACGCCGCGATGCGGGACGTGGCGCGCTTCCATTTCGGTTTCACCGTGCCGCTCGTCACTCATGCAGGGCCGGAGGCGGTGATCCGCGCCGTCGCGCAGGCCGAGAGCGACCTTGGCCTGGTGCGGCTCGAGGGCGGCGCTACCGCCGGTCCCTGGTGGCGTGGGCTGATGCGGGCCGAGGCGCCCAAGATCATCGCGCGCCTTCCCTTCGTCGAGCGGCCCGACCATCCGGCCGGCATGGCGGTCTTCGTGCTGGCGCGGCCCTCCGCGGCAACGCCGGCGCGCGAAATCGTCGCCTATGCGGTCTCGGCCGACCGCTGGCGCCCGGCCCTGCCGCAGGCCATCGCGGCGCTCGGCGGCGAGATCATCGAGGAGACCGCCGACGGCTTCGGCCTCGCCCTGCTCGTGGCTATCCCCGGCACCGCGCCGCCCGAGGCCGTCGCCCAAGCCCTTGGCGCCGCATCCGACGACGTGCGCGTGACCGAGATCGGCAGCCATGCGGTCCGCTACGACTTCGCCCCCGTTCCTCACCAGGCTTGAAGCTTTCCTCCCATGACCGCCCCCATTCCGTCCCGCCCGACGCCGCGCCCCGGCGTGCTCGACATCGATCTCTACGTTCCGGGCAGGAGCTCGGGCGCGCCCGGGGTCAAGACCTACAAGCTCTCCTCCAACGAGACGCCGCTCGGTCCCTCGCCGAAAGCCAGGGCCGCCTATGAGGCCGCCGCGGCCAAGCTCGATCTTTACCCGGACGGCGCCGCGCGACGGCTGCGAGAGGCCATCGCCTGCCGCTACGGGCTCGACCCGGAACGCGTCGTATGCGGCTGCGGCTCGGACGACCTCCTGAGCCTCCTCGCCTATGCGTTCATCGGGCCTAACGATGAGGGCATCGTCACGGCGCATGGCTTCCTGGTCCACAAGATCGCCATCCAGGCGGCCGGCGGCACTCCCGTGATCGCCGAGGAGGTGGACCTCACGGCCGACGTCGACCGGATCCTGGCGAAGCTGACGCCACGCACCCGGGCCGTGTTCCTGGCCAATCCCAACAACCCGACCGGCACCTACGTGCCCTTCGCCGAGGTGAAGCGCCTGCATGGCGCGCTGCCGCCGCACGTGCTCCTGGTGCTCGACGCGGCCTATGCGGAATATGTGCGGGCCAACGACTATTCCTCGGGTCTGGAGCTCGCCGCCACGGCGGAGAACGTGGTGATGACGCGGACCTTCTCGAAGATCCACGGCCTGGCCTTCCTGCGCATCGGCTGGTGCTACGCGCCGCCGGTGGTGGTTGACGCCTTGAATCGCATCCGCGGGCCGTTCAACACCAATGGCGCGGCGATCGAAGCCGGCATCGCGGCCATGGAAGATATCGGCCATGTCGAGGTCTCGATCGCCCATAACGACACTTGGCTCGCCTGGCTCGCCGCCGAGATCGGCAGGCTCGGCATCGAGGTCGTGCCGAGCGTCGGCAACTTCCTGCTGCTGCGCTTCCCGCGGGAGGCCGGCCGCACCGCCGAGGAGGCGGACGCCTTCCTCACCCGGCACGGATTGATTGTGCGCGCCGTCAAGGCCTATGGCCTGCCGGATTGCCTGCGGCTCTCGGTCGGCAGCGAGGAGGCCAACCGGCTCGTCGTCGAGACGCTCGCGCGCTTCATGGGCGTTGCGCATGACTGAGGCAAAAGTCTTCGAGCGGATCGCCGTCGTCGGCATCGGCCTCATCGGCTCCGCGATCTGCTGGGCGGCGCGGCGCGGCGGCCTCGTCGGCGAGATCGTGGCCTATGACGTCGTGCCGCAGGTCCGCGCCCGGGTCGTCGAGCTCGGCATGGCGGACCGCGTCGCCGAAACCCTGGCCGACGCCGTGCGCGACGCCGACCATGTGATCCTCTGCGTCCCGGTCGGCATCGTCGGCGAGGTGGTGGCCGAGGCGGCGGCGCATCTGAAACGCGGTGTGATCCTGTCCGACGTCGGCTCGGTCAAGAGCTCGGTGGTCGAGGCGACCCTGCCGCATCTGCCGGAGGGGACCTTCTTCGTACCGGCCCATCCGGTGGCGGGGACCGAATTCTCAGGGCCGGATGCCGGCTTCGCCGAGATGTTCGAGAACCGCTGGTGCATCCTCACCCCATGCGCCCGCTCGGACGAGGCCTCGGTCGAGAAGGTGCGGCGGCTCTGGCTCTCCTGCGGGGCCAAGGTCGACACGATGAGCGCGCACCACCACGATCTCGTGCTCGCCATCACCAGCCATGTGCCGCATCTCATCGCCTACAATATCGTCGGCACCGCCGCCCATCTCGAGGAGGTGACCGAATCCGAGGTGATGAAGTTCTCGGCCGGCGGCTTCCGCGACTTCACCCGCATCGCCGCCTCCGACCCGACCATGTGGCGCGACGTCTTCCTCAACAACAAGGATGCGGTGCTGGAGATGCTCGGCCGCTTCAGCGAGGATCTGGCGGCGCTGCAGCGCATGGTGCGCTGGGGCGATGGCGACGGCCTCTTCGACCTGTTCACCCGGACCCGCGCCATCCGCCGCTCGATCGTCGCCATGGGCCAGGAGACCGCCGCGCCCGACTTCGGCCGTCGCGGCGCCAAATAGGCCACGCGCCGCGCGGTGGCTCCGCTCCGGCGGGACCGGCGCCTCGCATCGGCCTGCAAGAACGCTTATGTCAGGCCATCAATCGCTCGGGGGCGCGAAGCGCCGCCCGACCGTCCGACGAAGAGGAAACCATGTCCGTCACCGGTGACATCCAGATCGGCGCCCAAATTCAGCGCGGCGGCCAGCGCTCGTTCCGCGCCACGAACCCTGGCACGGGCGAGGCGATCGATCCTGCCTTCGCCCTCGCCGGCGAGGCCGAGGTCGAACGCGCCTGTGCGCTCGCGGCCGCGGCCTTCGACACCTATCGGGAGACGAGCCGCGAGGACCGCGCCCGCTTCCTCGAGACCATCGCGGCCAACATCCTCGACATCGGCGATGCGCTGATCGAGCGGGCCCAGGCCGAGACCGGCCTGCCGCGCGCGCGGCTCGAAGGCGAGCGCGCCCGCACCGCGGGCCAGCTTAGGCTCTTCGCCGCGGTCGTGCGGGCCGGGGACGATCTCGACCTGCGCGTCGATCCCGCGCTGCCGGATCGCAAGCCCCTGCCCCGCCCCGATCTGCGCCTGCGCCAGATCGCGCTCGGCCCGGTCGCCGTCTTCGGCGCCAGCAACTTCCCGCTCGCCTTCTCGGTCGCCGGCGGCGACACGGCCTCGGCGCTTGCCGCCGGCTGCCCCGTCGTGGTCAAGGGCCACCGCGCCCATCCGGGCACGGGCGAGCTCGTCGGCCGCGCCGTCCAGGCCGCGGTCGAAGCCTGCGGCCTGCCTGAGGGCACCTTCTCGCTGCTGCTCGGCGTGACCGAGACCGGCGCAGCGCTGGTCAAGAACCCACATATCAAGGCCGTGGGCTTCACGGGGTCGCGTTCGGGCGGCCTGGCGCTCTGCAAGCTCGCCCAGGCCCGGCCCGAGCCGATCCCGGTCTATGCCGAGATGAGCAGCATCAACCCGGTCTACCTGCTGCCGGCCGCACTCGAGGCGCGCGCCGAGCAGCTCGGGCGCGATTTCATAGGCTCCCTGACCATGGGCGCGGGCCAGTTCTGCACCAATCCAGGGCTCGTCTTCGGCGTGGCCGGCGCAGGCTTCGACAGATTCCTCGCCTCGGCCGGCGAGGCGCTGAAGGCCTATGACCCGGCGCCGATGCTGACCCCGGGCATCCACGCGGCTTACGAGAAAGGCGTCAAGGCGCTGCTCGACAACGGCGCGGTGCGATGCGTGACGCGCGGCAAGGACGGCCAGGGTGCCAATCGCGGCGCCGGGGCGCTCTTCGTCGCGGAGGCCCGCGACTTCGCCGGCGACAACGCAATGCGCGAGGAGGTCTTCGGCTCGTCGTCGATCGCGGTGCGGTTCAAGGACGTCGAGGAGATGATCGCGGTGACCGAGAAGCTCGAGGGCCAGCTCACGGCGACCCTGCATCTCGACGCCGGGGATCATGCGACCGCCCGCCGCCTCATGCCGGTGCTGGAGCGCAAGGCCGGCCGCATCCTCGCCAACGGCTGGCCGACCGGGGTCGAGGTCGCCCACGCCATGGTGCACGGCGGCCCCTTCCCGGCGACGTCCGACAGCCGCACGACCTCGGTCGGCACGCTCGCGATCCGTCGCTTCCTGCGGCCCGTCAGCTACCAGAACCTGCCGAACGACCTCCTGCCCGAGGTCTTGCGCGACGGGAGCGTGGCCGGTCTGCCGCATCTGCTGGATGGCAAGCGGGTGCTGCCGAAGGGATGAACGGGCTTTTGGATAGCCTCGATCACCCCTCATCCGTCATAGCTTCGCCATGACACCTTCTCCCGCAAGGGGAGAAGGGGATGCTTTGTCCTGCGAAGTTCGCGCCCTTCTCCCCTTGCGGGAAAAGGTGGCGGCGCAACGCGACGCCGGATGAGGGGACCTAACATCACGCCAGGACCGGATAGCCGCACGCCTTCGCCTCGGCTTCCATCGCCAGGATCTCGTCATAGGCCTGCGGCTCCAGCACATCGAAGCCGTCGATCAGGACATCGCGTGCAATCGGGTCCGCGCAGGCACTCGCCAAGGCCGCGCGCAGCCGTGCCAGATCGTCGGGCGAGGTGCGGCGCGACGTGATGAAGGGCAAGCCGGGCGCCAAGCCGGTTTGCGCCAGAATACGCAGCGGCGCGGTGAGCTCCGGGCGGTTGCGCCGCGCCAGGGCGAAACTGACGCAATCGATGGCGGCGACATCCGCCTCGCCCGTGGCGACGGCCCGCATAGAGCCGTGATGGCTGCCGGTCTCCAGGACCGAGGCGAAGAACTGCCCTGCCCGCGCCAGCGGCGCCGCCATGGCCCGGAGCGCGTTCCATCCCGAATGCGAGCCGATCATGTTGATCGCGGCGCGGCGCCCCCGCAGATCCGCGAGGCTCCCAGCCGGATCCCCCGCCCGCACCACGACGAAACTCCGGTAGCTCGGCCCTTCACAGCCCTCGGCCGCATAGCGCGGCGTGCCGACAAGCTGCACCGCGTTCCTGAGCGCCGTCGCGAACGGATGGCCGCAGGTTTGGGTAAGCAGGAGGGCGGGATCGCGCCAATGGGCATCGAGATCCCGTGGCCAGGCGAGATCCTCCGGCACCCCGGCCAAGCCTTCCCGGCGCATGGCGTCGCGCAGCACAAGCCAGAAGCGATCGAGTGCGCCGGGTGCGGGATCATACATCGGAAGAGCGACAGTGCGGGTCATCGTGTGATTCGGAATCGGATTGCGATGCCACGACTATAGGCTTTGCCATCGCGGTCGCGAGCCGACCCGCATTGACGCTATGGTGAGGGTCCATTTCGGAGGCCCGCATGACCGATTCCGCCGCCATCGCCCGTGCCATCGACCAGGGGCGCGGCTCGGCCCCGGCCGACCTCGTGCTCAAGAACGGCCGCTTCCTCGACCTCGTCAGCGGCGAGCTCGTCGCCTCCGACGTCGCCATCTGCGGGGACCGCATCGTCGGCACGTTCGACAGCTACACGGGCGTCCGGGAGATCGACATTCGCGGCAAGGTCGTGGTCCCCGGCTTCATCGACACGCATCTCCACGTCGAATCCTCGCTCGTCACGCCCCGCGAATTCGAGCGCTGCGTCCTGCCGCATGGGGTGACGACCGCGATCTGGGACCCGCACGAGATGGCCAACGTGCTCGGCACCGCGGCCCTCGACTACGCGCTCGCCGCCGCCGACTGCGCCGTGATGGACCTCCGGGTGCAGCTGTCGAGCTGCGTGCCGTCCACGGATCATCTCGAGACCTCGGGCGCCCGCATCGCGGCCGAGGATCTCGCCGCCTTCATGGCCCATCCCAAGGTCCTGGGCCTTGCCGAATTCATGAATTTCCCCGGGGTCTTGGCCAAGGATCCTCATGTCCTGGTCAAGCTCGCCGCCTTCGCCGGGCGCCACATCGACGGCCATGCGCCTTTGCTGCGCGGCCGTGGCCTCAACGGCTATATAGCAGCCGGAATCCGCACCGAGCACGAGGCGACGACCGCAGACGAAGCTTTAGAAAAGCTGCGCAAGGGGCTGACGGTGCTGATCCGCGAGGGTTCGGTGTCGAAGGATCTGGCGGCGTTGGCTCCGATCCTGACCGAGCGGCACTCGCCGTTCCTCGCCTTCTGCACGGACGACCGCAACCCGCTCGACATCGCGGACGAAGGCCATCTCGACTACCTGATCCGCACGGCGATCCGGCTCGGTGCACCGCCGCTCGCCGCCTATCGGGCCGCCTCCTGGTCGGCGGCGCGAGCCTTCGGCCTCCACGACCGCGGCCTCGTGGCGCCGGGTCACCGCGCCGATCTCGTCGTGCTCGACGATCCCGACGATTGCCGGGTCTCGGCGGTGGTCTCGGCGGGGCGCGTCGTCCGCGAAGCGCTCTTCGACGGCAGCGCCGCGCCACACCCCATCGGCCGCCGCAGCCTGAAGGCGCGACGGGTCGCGGCGGAGGATTTCCGCACGCCGGGCTCCGGGCCGTCGACGCCTGTGATCGGCGTCATCCCGGGCAGGATCATCACCGAACGGCTGCAGATGACGCTGCCCTATCGGGACGGCGAGCGCCGCATCGATCTCGGCCAGGATATCGTCAAGGTGACGGTCGTCGAACGGCACGGCAAGACAGGCGGCATCGGCCGCGCCTTCGTGCACGGTTTCGGGATGAAGCGCGGCGCCATCGCGTCGTCGGTGGGCCACGACAGTCACAACATCACGGTGGTGGGCGCCGACGACGCCGATATGGCTACGGCGGTCAATCGGCTCGGCGAGATCGAGGGCGGTTTCGTCGTGGCGGAGGGCGGTCAGGTGCGGGCCGAGATCGCGCTCCCGATGGCGGGGCTGATGAGCCTTCTGACCCATGAGGCCGTCTGCGCCGCGCTGCGACCGCTGAAGGCCGCCGCAAAGGCGCTCGGCGTGACCCTACCTGAACCGTTCCTGCAAGTCGCATTCCTGCCGTTGCCGGTGATTCCGCACCTCAAGATCACCGACAAGGGCCTCGTCGACGTCGACCGGATGATGCTGATCCCGGATTGACGTCAGAGCGCGAAAATCGTCGCGCCCTCGTCCGCGGCTCCGACGGCGGCCCGGAACGGCGCGAAGAGCTCGCGTCCGACCCCGACGTGGTGGGGTGCGAGATCGGCGGTGGCGCTCGACCGATGCCGCCAGTCCGGCGCATCGAGCACCGCGATCGTTCCCGCGACCGCGTCGACGCGGATGCGGTCGCCGTCACGCAGCTTGGCGATGGCGCCGCCCTCGGCGGCCTCGGGCGTCACGTGGATCGCCGCCGGCACCTTGCCCGAGGCGCCCGACAGGCGCCCGTCGGTGACGAGCGCGATCCTTTGGCCGCGGTCCTGCAGCACGGCGAGCGGCGGCATCAGCCTGTGCAGCTCGGGCATGCCGTTCGCCTTCGGCCCCTGGAAGCGGACGACCGCCACGATGTCGCCGGTAAGCTCGCCCGCCCGGAAGGCCGCGTGCAGCGCCTCCTGGGAATGGAAAATGCGGGCCGGCGCCTCGATCACGTGCCGCTCCTCCGCAATGGCCGAGGTCTTGATGATGGCGCGGCCGAGGTCGCCATGCAGCACCTTCAGGCCGCCGGTCGGATGGAACGGCGCCTTGGTACCGCGTAGCACGGTCTCGTCGGCGCTCGTCTCTGGTCCGTCGCGCCAGACGAGCGCGCCGTCGGCGCCGAGCGTGGGCTCCTGCGTGTAGGCGCCAAGGCCGTGACCGAAGACCGTCTCGACGTCCTCGTGCAGCAATCCTGCGGAGAGCAGCTCGCGAATGACGAGGCTCATGCCGCCGGCGGCATGAAAATGGTTCACGTCGGCCTTGCCATTCGGGTAGACGCGCGTCAGCAGCGGCACGACCTCGGCGAGATCGGAGAAGTCGTCCCACGTCAGCCTGATGCCGCCCGCCGCCGCCATGGCGACGAGGTGCAGGGTATGGTTGGTCGAGCCGCCGGTGGCATGCAGGCCGGCGATGGCATTGACGAAGCTCCGCTCGTCGAGCATGCGGCCAAGCGGCCTATGGTCGTTGCCGAGCGCCGTGATCGCCATGGCACGCCGGGCGGCCTCGCTCGTCAGGGCATCGCGCATCGGCGTGTTGGGGTTGACGAAGGAGGCGCCCGGCAGGTGCAGGCCCATGATCTCCATCATCATCTGGTTGGTGTTGGCGGTGCCGTAGAAGGTGCAGGTGCCGGGGCCGTGATAGGACGAGGCCTCGGCCTCGAGCAGCGCGTCGCGGCCGACCTTCTCTTCCGCGAAGAGCTGGCGCACCCTGGCCTTCTCGGCATTCGGCAGGCCGGAGGTCATCGGTCCGGCCGGAATGAACACCGCCGGCAGGTGTCCGAAGGCGAGCGCCCCGATGACGAGGCCGGGCACGATCTTGTCGCAGATACCGAGATAGACGGCGGCGTCGAAAGTCTGGTGCGACAGAGCCACGGCGGTCGAGAGCGCGATCACCTCGCGCGAGAAGAGCGACAGTTCCATGCCGGCCTCGCCCTGGGTGATGCCGTCGCACATGGCCGGCACGCCGCCCGCCACCTGTGCGACGCCGCCCGCCGCCCGCGCCGCGCGGCGGATCATCTCCGGATAGGTCTCGTAGGGCTGGTGGGCCGAAAGCATGTCGTTGTAGGCCGTGACGATGGCGAGATTGGCGCCCGGCCCCTCGCGCAGCATCGTCTTGTCGCCAGTGCCGCAGGCCGCGAATCCGTGGGCCTGGTTGGCGCAGCCGAGCCGCTGGCGCCGCGGAGCGGCGTCGGTCGCGGCGGCGATCCGGTCGAGATAGCGTCGTCGCGCGTCATGGCTGCGCGTCACGATCCGCGCCGTGACTTCGCTGAGACGCGCGTGCGTCCCGCCGGGACGGTGAGCCAGGGTCATGTCTGGTCCTTGTCGATCGATGCAAGCCGGCATCCTGCGCCGGCATTGCGGTCGCTGCAGGGCCGCGCCCCGCCTGATGCGGGCGGCATGCAACTTCAAAGCCAGCCCATCCTCTACGCCGAGAGCCGTCATCCCGCAACGCAGCAAAGGCCGCCCGTTTGGCAGGAGGGGGCGGATCTGCTCCTATCGCGGATGCGGCGGTCGTGCAGGATCGGACCCCGGGCGGAGCGACCAGACCATGAAATGCAAGATCGAGATCGAGTGTACGCCGCTCGAGGCGCGGCAATTCTTCGGCCTGCCGGACGTTCAGCCGCTACAGGCGAAGGTCATGGCCGAGGTCGAAGCGAAGATGCTGGCCGAGATGGAGCGGTTCTCCCCCGACTCCATTCTCAAGAGCTGGCTGTCGATTTTCTCGCAGACGCCGGAGCAGATGCAGGCCGCCCTGACCCAGCTGATGCTGAACAGCACCGGCATGGGCGGGCGATCTTAGATCTGCGGCGATCCGCTTGGCCCCGACGCGTCGATGCGTCGGGGATCGGTCGAGCCGGCCGGAGGATCAGCCCTCTTCGGCGAGGACGTAGGCGTCGGCCTGGGACTGCGACATCACGTGGACCTGCGCTCCCGTGAAGGCCCGCGCCTGGTCGGTGGACAAGGCGATGATGTCCGCCGTCGTGAGGCCCGAGATAGAGGCTGTGCTCAGTCCCGAAATCCCGCTCGTCGTCAGGGCGGAGAACTGCGCCGACGTAAGAGCCCCGATCTGCGCCGAGCTGAGGCTGCCCGTTTCGGACGAGGTCAGCGTCGAGAGCTGGTCGGTGCTGAGGTTGCGCAGATGTGCCGTCGTCAGGGCCGCGATCTCGCCGGTGGTCAGCGTCGAAACCTGATCCGTCGTCAGGACCTGGATCTGATCCGTCGTCAGGGCGTGCACCTCGGCCGTGGTCAGGGCGGCCGTCTGGCCGGTGGTCAGGGTCGAGAGCTGGTCGGTGGTCAGCGCCGCCACCTGGCCGGTGGTCAGGGCGCGCAGTTCGCCCGTCGTCAGGGTCGAGGTCTGGTCGGTGGTCAGC
>DATBEH010000067.1:0-52645 GCA_036276175.1 Lichenihabitans sp. | reverse complement strand
ATTCCTGCCGGATCATGCCGGCGCGCAGCATCAGCCGGTGGGAGACGATCTCGGCTTCCTTCGGCGTCTCGCGCAGGATGGGCAGGAAATATCGGCTGAGGCGCATGGATCAACTCTGAAGACGGAAGCTTGGCCGGGTCTAACGGCCGGCACCGTGCCGCGGCCGAACGCCAGACGCGCGGGCGCCGGGCACGGCCTATCGCTATTGCGGATCCATTGCAATTGCGCCGTACCCGGCGTCAGAGCCCCGCCCGAGGAGAGGTCTCGAAGGCCCGACCCGCTATAGGCTGTAGATCCGGTTCGCGGTCGGGCTGATCACCACCTCGTTGAGGCAGACCGAAGCCGGACGGGTGGCGATGAACAGGATCAGATCGGCCATGTCCCGCGGCTGGAGCATCTTGGCGCGCTCCGCGGGACTCGGTGGCTTGGGGCGCGTGTCGAGGATCGGCGTCGCGATCTCCGCCGGCAGCATCACGGTCGAGCGGATGCCGTTGACATAATCCTCGATGTTGATGGTCTGGCTCATCGCCACGACCGCGTGCTTGGCGGCCGTATAGGCCGGGCCGCTCAAGGGGCTGATATATTTCCCGGCCCAGGAGGCGGTGTGGATCAGCACGCCGTCACGCTGCCGGCGCATCGGCTTCAGCGCCGCCACCGCGCAATAGAAGGCTGCCGACAGATTGGCGCCGAGCACCTGGTCGATCCCCTCGGTGCTCAGCTGGTCCCAGCGGCGGGCGGTGACGTTCGTGCCGGCATTGTTGATCAGGATGTCGAGCCGGCCGAAACGCGCCTCGATCGCTTCGACGACCTTTGCGGCCAAGGCCCGATCGGAGACGTCGCCGGCGGCGACGAGCGCCTGGCCGCCGGCCGCCTCGATCCGCCTCGCGACGCTCTCGAGCGGCTCCGTGCGGCGCCCGGTCAGCGCCACGCTCGCGCCCGCCTGTGCCAGCGCCAGGGCCGCCGCCTCGCCGACGCCGCTGCCGGCGCCTGTTACCCAAGCGATCTTGCCGTCGAGCTGTCCCATGATCGATTCCTTTCAGGTCCGCCGGATGAATCGCCGTGCCACGATCGGTGCCGCGATCGACAGAATCAGAAGCAGTCCGAGCAGCACGTTGATGACGATGCCCGGCACATTCATCAGCGACAGGCCGAAGGTTGCGAGCCCGAGCACGAAGACCGAGAGCACGACGCCGCCGATGGTGCCGACACCGCCCGAGATCGCTACGCCGCCGAGCACCACCATGGTGATGACGTCGAGCTCCCAGCCAAGCGCGATGTTCGGCCGCATGACGCCGATCCGCGCGGTGAGCAGCACCGCGGCGAGCCCAGACAGCAAGCCCGACAGGGTGAAGAGCCAGAAGCGGATCCGCTCGACCCTGATGCCCGAGAAGCGCGCGGCGACCGGATTGGCGCCCATGGCGAAGAGTTGGCGCCCGGTCGCCGTCCCGTGCAGCGCGATCGCGAAGCAGACGGCGAGGAGGAGGAACAGCACGAACGAGAGCGGCATCGGCGGCATGGCGATGAAATAGGACTGGCCGAGGTTGAGGTAATCCGGCGGATAGGTCGTCAGCGCCTGGTCACCGAGCGTGACCTGGGCGATGCCGCGGAACAGCGACATGGTGCCGATGGTGATGACGATGGAGGGCACGCGGGTCAGCGTGACCAGGAGGCCGTTGACAGCCCCGCAGGCGAGCCCGACGACGAGGCCGCCAAGGATGAGGACCGGCATGCCGAAGCCCTGCGCCGCCAGAAGGCCGATCGTGAGCGAGGCCAGCGCCAGGATGGCCGCGACCGAAAGATCGATCTCGCGCACCAGGATCAGGAGGGCCATGCCCAGCGCGATTATGGCTTTCTCGGAGAAGTTCGAGGTCGTGTCCGCGAGATTGTAGAGATCGAGGAAGTAAGGCGAAATCAGCGTGTTGGCGACGAAGACCGCGACCAGCAGGATGGCGAGGATCGTCTCCCAGCGGAGCAGCATGTCGGCGAGGCGTCGCGGCGCCCGATCGGCGACCTGGTAGCGCGAGGCGGCAGATGGCTGCGGTGGGGCAGGATCGGGACTCGGCTGCGCGGTCATGGCCTATCGGGCCCTCGCGGCTTCGCGCCGCGCGCGGGGCAGGATAAGCTTGTCGGGCCGCGCCTCGGCGCGGGCGTTGAGCGTCACCGCCAGCAGGATGACGGCGCCCGAGACCAGCATCTGCCAGAAGGGCGAGACCTGCATGACCGGCAATGCATTGACGATCACGCCGAGGAACAATGCGCCGAGCAGCGTTCCCGGCACAGTGCCGATGCCGCCGCCGATCGACACGCCGCCGATGACGCAGGCCGCGATGACGGTGAGCTCGTAGCCGGTGGCGATCTCCACATAGGCGACGCCGTAGCGCGCCACCCAGAGATAGCCCGCCAGGCCCGACACGGCACCCGAGATCGCATAGGCGATCAGCTGCTGGCGGGCGAGGTCGATGCCGCAATAGCGCGCCGCCGTCGGATTGCAGCCGACGGCGTAAAGTCCGCGTCCGGGTCGGGTGAATTTGAGGAACAGCCAGGCCAGGACCGCAAGGACGACCGAGATCCAGAAGATGCTCGACAGGCCGAGCAGGGTCAGGGCCGGGGGGGCCTGAAAATTGCGGCCCATGTCGGAGGCATTGACCTGGTTCCCGCCGCCGACCACGACGATCATGCCGCGGAAGATGGCGAGCGTGCCGAGCGTCACGACGATGGGCGGAATGCCCAAACCCGCGACGAGCCCGCCGTTGACGAGCCCGAGGCCGAGGCCGATCACGAGGCCAAGCACCAGGAAGACGATCGCCGGCAGCGCCGGATCCGCCTTGGCCACCATGGCGGTCAGCATGCCGGTCAGCGCCAGGTTGGCCGCGACCGACAGGTCGATGCCGCGGGTCAGGATCACCATCATCTGCGCCAGCGCCATCATGAACAAGAAGGCGGTGTCGTTGAGCGTCCCGATCAGGCTGTCGCGGGTGCCGAAGGCCGGCGCGTAGAGGCTGATGCCGACGACCATCAGGAGCACGATCGCGGCGAGGATCAGCTCGCGATGGCGGGCGAGGGCCTTCATGCCACGGAACTCTTGCGCCTTACGCCGAAATCAACCCGTTTGCCGCTCATCCCCGCGCAAGCGGGGATCCAGCGCGGGGAGACGGCCGCAGGCCGGCAACATCCCTTCCGCGCTTTATGCGCGGCGGCTTGCGTCGGGATGAGCGAGATTGGGAGATCGAGGTTCCGCGACGGCATCATTCGGCTGCCTCCGCGCGCGCCACGCCGGTGGCGGCCGCCACGATGGTCTCGGCGCTCCAGTCGGGCCTGCCGCGCGTGACCTCGGTGACGATCCGTCCCTCCTGCATGACGAGGATGCGGTCGGCGAGGCCCATCACCTCCGGCAGTTCCGAACTGACGAGGATGACCGCGAGGCCCTCTTCGGCGAGCTCGCCGATGAAGTCATGGACGGCGGCCTTGGAGCCGATGTCGATGCCCTTGGTGGGCTCGTCGAGGATCACCACCTTGGGATGGGTCGCCAGCCATTTGGCGATGACGACCTTCTGCTGGTTGCCGCCCGACAGTTCGCCGAGCGTCTGCTCCCAGTTGGCCGCCTTGACGGCGAGACGGTTGCCGAGGGTACGCGTGGCGGCGAGTTCGGAGGGACGCGACAAAAGCTTGCGGCGCAGATGCGCGTCGAGCGAGGCCAGCGTGATATTCTCGCGGATGCCGAGCGGCAGCACGGCACCTTGGTGCTGGCGGTCCTCCGGCACGTAGGCGATGCCCGCCGCGATGGCGTCGGCGGGGGTCCCGGCCTTGAGCGGCTTGCCGCCGATGGCGATGTGGCCGCGCGTCGGCGGGGTCAGGCCGAAGAGACATTGCATGGCTTCCGAGCGACCGGCTCCGACGAGGCCGTAGAAGCCCAGGATCTCGCCACGATGCAGCGTGAAGCCGATATCCTCGAACTCGGTGGCGTTCGACAGACCCTCGACCTCGAGCACGGCCTCGCCGATCAGGATATCGCGCTTCGGGAAGACCTGGTCGATGGGCCGCCCGACCATCAGGCGCACGAGGGCGGCTTCGTGGACCTCGCGTGTGAAACCTTCGCCGACCTTCTCGCCGTCGCGCAGGCACACCCAGCGGTCCGAGACGCGGAAGATCTCGTCGAACTTGTGCGAGATGAACAGGATCGAGCGCCCCTCGGCCTTGAGCGCCGCGACGATGCGGAAGAGCTCCTCGATCTCATGCGCCGAGAGCGCCGCGGTCGGCTCGTCCATGATGATGACGGAGGCCTCGTGGCTCAGCGCCCGGGTGATCTCGACCATATGCTTTTGCGCCACCGACAGCCGCTTCAGCGGCGTGTCGGGGCCGAAATCCGCTTCGATCCGTTTCAGCAGGCCGGCGGCCCGGCTGCGCGTCGTCGTCCAATCGATCAACGCCCCGCCCGGCATGTGGCCCATGAAGATGTTCTCGGCGACGGTGAGATCGTCGAACATCACCGTCTCTTGGTGGATGGCGGCGATCCCCGCCTTCCAGGCGTCGCGCGGCGAGGTGAAATGCTGCGGCGCCCCGCCGACCAGCACCTCGCCTTGATCCGGCGCGTAGAGGCCGGTCATGATCTTGACCAGCGTCGACTTGCCCGCCCCGTTCTCGCCGATCAGCGCCGTCACCTCGCCGGGATGGAGCGCGAAGGAGACGTCCTTGAGCGCCCGCACACCAGGGAAGCTCTTGGACAGACGCGAGAGGGCGAGGGAAGGAGCGGCTTCGGGCACTGGTCAAGGACTCGCCTGGAGGGCGCATCCCTCGCCCGTTCACGGGAGAGGGTGGCCGGGCGAAGCCCGGTCGGGGAGGGTTAGCCCGAGCGTGTGCTTTCCCTCATCCGTCACGACTGCGTCGCGACACCTTCTCCCGTGAACGGGAGAAGGGCGATGTCGTCAGAAGATCTTGGCGTATTTCTCGACGTTGCTCTTGTCGAAGACGAAGGGCTCGCCCATCACGGCCTCGCCGTCCGTTCCGACCTTGGTCTCGCCGAGGCGGCCCATCTTGAGGCTCGATCCCGGCGCCGCGGACGCGCCGGCCAGGATGTCACCCATGATCTGGGTCGCCGCATAGCCGTAATCGACCGGGTTCCAGATGGCGAAGCTCTTGCAGGCGCCCTTCTCCACCGCCTCCTTCATCTCGGAGGGCAGGCCGAGACCGGTGATGTAGATCTTGCCGATCAGCCCGTTGTCCATGATCGCCTTGGCGCCGGCCCGGATGCCGATCGTCGTCGGCGAGATGACGCCCTTGAGGTTGGGATGCGCCTTGGCGAGCGCCTGCATCTCGCGGTAGCTCTTGTCGTCCTGATCGTCGCCGTAGACGGTCGCGACGAGCGGCATCTTGGCATAGGCGGGCTTCTTCCATTCCTCCTTCATGGCCGCGATCCAGGAATTCTGGTTGGTCATGGTGGAGGAGGCGGACAGGATCGCCACCTCGCCCTCGCTGTTGAGGGCGCTTGCCATCATCTGCACCTGCTTGGCGCCGATGAGATCGGTCGAGGAGGCGGCGAGATGCATGATGCGGCCGCCCGGCGCGATGGCGGAATCGAACGAGATGACCTTGATGCCGCGCTGCGCCGCCTTCTTGCCGAACGGCACCAGCGCATTGGCATCGTCCGCCGAGACGATGATGCCGTCGACCTTCTGGGCCAGCAGCGAATCGAGCACGGCGATCTGGTCCTCGGCGGTGGGCTTGGTCGGCGCCGTGTAGATGATTTCCATATTGCCGATCGCCTTGGCGGCCTCCATGGCGCCGTCGCGGCAGGCATCGAAATAGCTGTTGCCGAGGTTCTTCACGACGAGCCCGACGCGCTTCGGGCCGGCGGCTTGGACGACACCGCCGAGGCCCATGGGCAATACGGCGCCCGCGGCGAGGATTCGCAGCACCTGGCGGCGGTCGGTTTTCGGATTGAGGCTCACGATCATATCCTCCCAATGAAACAGTGAACGATGTCGGCGGATGACCCGCGCCGACTTTCGCCATCATGCTGTCGCCAGACGACCGCGCTCTCAGGGCGCCGCTCATTTGTCAGACTAGAGGTAGCCCCTCACACGGTCAATCCGAACTCAAGTCCCCGCCGCCCCTTCACTCGACCGGCAGCACGTCGACTCGGATGCTGTCCGACCTGACGCCGCTGATCTGCACCGTGGCGTCTCCCGCCTGGAGCGGGAACTTGACGCTCTTGCGCACACCCGGACAATCGGCCTGACCCGAGAAGCCCCTCGAACGGATCTCCTTGCCGCCTTGCAGCACGTCGATCCAGGCTTCCTCGGACAGCGTGATCTCGTAGGTGCCGGGCGCTGCGAGCGGCGCCAGCTTGAGAACCGCCGCGAAGGGCGTCTTCACCTTCGGCTTGCGCGCCGGCTCGTGCTCGAAGGCGACCTCGGCCTGCGGCTTGAGCCTGACGATGGCCGCGTTCATGACGCCGGGCAGCGACTGACCGCTTTCGACGCTCGGCAGGTCGGGCGATGCGAAGGCCGCCTGTTCGCGCGCGATCGACCATTTGAATTTCGCGCAGCCACCCGCTTCCTCGGCGTGAGCCAGGCCCGGTGAAGCGACGACGGCCGCGAAAAGGACGAAGCCAAGCCGGCGCATGGCTCAGTCGACCCCGATCATCACGTCGGAGGCCTTGATCACCGCGGTGGCTTGCTGCCCGGGCTTGAGGCCGAGCTCGTCGACGGCCTCGTTGGTGACCGAGGCCGTTACGATTACGCCACCGCCGATGTCGATCCGTATATGCGCGGTCGTCTGGCCCTTGGTGACCTCGACGAGCTTGCCCTTGATCTGGTTGCGTGCGCTGAGCTTCATGGACTCTCTCCCAATATCGTCCTGTTGCCTAGCGAAGCCGAGCCCGTCAAGCTATGCTCTTGCGAACCGCCTCAACCTTGAATTGTCGCGATCGCGCGTAAACGGCCCCGCTGATCCAATCGATGCTTAACTTTTCCGGCTTAGACCTAGCTCGGGCGCAACCCGCGGTTTTGGCCTGATGTGACTTGAAAGCATGACGGAAAGTCTCGCCCCTATCGGCAACATGACATCGCTTGCACGCCTCAAGCGGATCTACGACCAGGCGACGCGCCTCGCCAGGATCGGCGCCTGGGAATGCGATCTCGCGACCGAGGCGCTGACCTGGACAGACGGCGTCTACGATCTTTTCGACCTGCCGCGTTCGTCGGAGGTGCGCCGAGCGGCGATCGTGGATCTTTACGAGGACGAGTCACGCCGCCAGATGGAAAGGCTGCGGGCCGAGGCCATCCGGACCGGCAGGAGCTTCACGCTCGATGCCCGCATCCGGACGCGCCACGGCGCGAGCCGGTGGATGCGCCTCACCGCCGACGTCGTCTACGAGCACGATCGACCGGTCCGCATTTTCGGCGCCAAGCAGGACATCACGGACGAGAAGGCGCGCTGGGATCGATTGAAGCAGCAGGCCGAGCGCGATTCGCTGACCGGCCTCGCCAATCGAAGGCTATTCGAGACACGGTGCCACGACCTGACCGGCGCGGAGCCCGGCGACGTCTCGGTCGCGGCCCTGGCGCTGATCGACCTCGACGACTTCAAGGAGATCAACGACGGGCTCGGCCACTCGGCCGGAGACGAATGCCTGCGGCAAGTGGCTGAAAGACTGACGCGGGCTCTCGGCGATGCGCTCGTCGTGGCGAGGATCGGCGGCGACGAGTTCGCGGTGCTGCTGCGTGCGCCGCTCGGCCGCACGCAGATCCTTGCGATGTTGCAACGCGCCCAGCGTGGGCTGTGCCGGCCGGTCCTGTGGCGGGACAGGAGCATCGAGGTCCGCGCCTCGGTCGGCGTCACGATCCTGAAGGCGTCGCATCGGCGCGATCCGTCACGGCTGCTCGAGGAGGCTGATCGCGCGCTCTACGCCGCCAAGGCCGCGGGGCGAAACCTGATCCGGGTCTTCGGCGAAGACCGGGACGACTGCATGACCGGGATCGCCGTGGGGGCGCGCGCGGCCGTCGGATGAGCGTTTCATTGCTACCGAGCAAGGCGGAACCGTCTCCACCAGGCGCCGGCCGTGTTCAGCGGTGCAGGGAGAGAGTGGCGGATGCGGCCTTTACCATCCAGACGGTTCCTTGCACGGCACGGTCGCCCTTGACGATCTGTCCGACCCCCTTGCTGCTCCCGGACGGGGTGAACACAAGGTCGAACAGGCATGACGGATCGTCTTCGCCCTCGACGATGCCGCCGCACTCGGCCTTGATCTTCGCCCTGACGCCGGCAGGAGCGACGTCGCCGAGCAGCACATAGGCTCCGGCATAGGTGGTGCACCGGTAACCTGCGTCCGGCGAGAAAAAACAGCCCAACTTGTCGATGCGAATCTGATGGTCGGTGAAGCGCGTGGGATCGCGACCAAACACGGCTGCCGATATTCTCTCCGCGGCTCGGGCGGATGGCGCGGTCACGATCAGGCAGACGAGCGAAACGGTCCAAAGAACTCTCGTCATTGAAAATTTCTCCGAATATATCGTTGGTGCCATGTAGGATTTGATTGTCGAGTTATTTCTTCTCCCATCTTGTTGGAATGATTCGGTCTCAATTCATGCCTTCGCCTGACCCACGCCGCCAAGGATCACGGCGATGACTTCGTCCTTGGCGGCCTGGAAGGCTGCATCCGACAGCGGCGCGCCACCGTTGAGCGCTGCGATCTGATGGGCGAAATCGGCGTAATGCTGCGTCGTCGCCCAGATCATGAAGAACAGGGTGCGCGGCTCGATCGGTCGCAATTGCCCTTCGCCGATCCAGCGCCGCACGACCCGGGCGCGCTCCTCGAGCCACTCCTTGAGCGTCGTGTCGAGAAAATCCTGGGCGACCGGTGCGCCGCGCATGATCTCCTTGGCGAAGACACGGCTGCCGTAAGGGCGCTCGCGCGCCAGATCCATCTTGGCGCCGATATAGCGGCGGAGCGCCTCGGCCGCCGAGCCGAACTCGTCGAAGGCGCGGGCCGCGTCGAGCCAGGCTTCGAGGATGCCGGCGATCACCCGGCGATAGAGCTGCTCCTTGGTGGCGAAGTAATAATGCACATTGGCCTTCGGCAGGCTCGCCGCCGCCGCGATCGCCGACATGGTGGCGCCATCGTAGCCTTTCTCGGCGAAGACCGTCTCCGCGGCGACCAGAATGGCGCCCTCGCTGCTGATCCGCGTGGCACGCCGACCCGGTGCCCTGTCGATAATCGCGCTCATCCTCGAGCCATAGCACCGATTCCCGCCGGTTTGGGAGTTTGACCGATCGGACAGACTCGCGTTACCTGTTGGTTCCGTAGATTTTTCCGCCCACGAGACCCGCATGGCCGACCTGTCCAATATCCGCATCGACGGCGCGCGATTGTGGGACAGCCTGATGGAGATGGCCAAGATCGGCGCGACGCCGAAGGGCGGCAACAAGCGCCTGACCCTGACCGACCTCGACCGCGACGCTCGCCGCCTCTTCGCCGGCTGGTGCGAGACGGCCGGCCTCGCCATGAGCGTCGACCGGATGGGCAACATGTTCGCCCGGCGAGCCGGCGAGGACGATCGGCTCCCGCCGGTGATGATGGGCAGCCACCTCGACACCCAGCCGACCGGCGGCAAGTTCGACGGCGTCCTGGGCGTGCTCGGCGCGCTCGAGGTGATGCGCTCGCTGAACGATCTGAACGTTCGCACGAAGCACCCGATCGAGGTGGCGAACTGGACCAACGAGGAAGGCTCGCGCTACGCCCCCGCCATGATCTCCTCGGGCGTCTTCGCCGGCGTCTATACGCTCGAGGAGGCCTATGCGCTCAAGGACCGCGAGGGGCTCGCGCTCGGCGACGAACTCGGGCGGATCGGCTTCAAGGGCGATCTGCCGGTCGGTGGGCGGCCCATCCACGCCTTCTTCGAACTGCATATCGAGCAGGGGCCGATCCTCGAAGACGAGCATGTCGATATCGGGGTCGTCACCCACGGGCAAGGCCAGCGCTGGTACGAGCTGACGCTGACCGGCTTCGAGAGCCATGCCGGCTCGACGCCGATGCCGCGCCGCAAGGATGCGCTGCTCGGCGCCGCCCGCGTGGTCGAGCTCGTCAACCGGATCGGGCTCGATCATCCGCCGCTGGCGGTCTCGACTACCGGCATGCTCAACCCCTACCCCAATTCGCGCAACGTGATTCCCGGCCAGGTCTTCCTCACCTGCGAGTTCCGCCATCCGGACGACGCGGTTCTCGTCGAGATGGATGCGGCGCTACGCCAGGGCATCGAGGCCATCGCCGCGGAGATCGGGCTCGAGACCGAACTCAAGCAGGTGTTCAACTATGCGGCGGTGCCGTTCGACACGAGCTGCGTCGATGCGGTGCGACGGGCGGCGCAGCGTTGTGGATTGACGCATCGCGACATCGTCTCGGGCGCCGGGCACGATGCTTGCTATATCGCCCGCGTGGCGCCGACCTCGATGATCTTCACGCCCTGCGTCGACGGGATCAGCCACAACGAGGCCGAGACCATCTCGCCCGAATGGGCGGCGGCGGGCGCGCAGGTACTGATGCATGCTGTCCTGGACAAGGCGGAAGTCGTCGCCTGACCGGTCGGGGGCGGGCGCAACAGCGGGGAACACCGATGTCGACAGTCATCAAGGGCGGAACATTGGTCACGGCCAGCCGGACCTATGCGGCGGATGTGAAGATCGAGGGCGAGCGGATCGCCGCGATCGGCCCGGACCTGAAGGGTGACACCGCGATCGATGCGGCCGGCTGCTACGTCATGCCCGGCGGTATCGACCCGCATACCCATCTCGAGATGCCGTTCATGGGCACGACCTCGGCCGACAATTACGAGGCCGGCACCAAGGCGGCGCTGTCGGGCGGCACCACCATGGTGGTGGATTTCTGCATTCCGGGCCAGGGCCAGAGGCTGATGGACGCCTGGGCCGACTGGGACCGCCGCTCGGCGGGTGCGGCGACCGACTATTCCTATCACATGTGTATCGTCGGCTGGTCGGACGCGATCCGCGAGGAGATGGCCGCCGTCGTCGAGAAGGGCGTCACGACCTTCAAGCATTTCATGGCTTACAAGGGCGCCCTGATGGTCAACGACGAGGAGATGTTCGCCTCGTTCCGCCGCTGCGCCGAGCTCGGCGCCATGCCGCTGGTCCATGCCGAGAACGGCGAGGTGGTGGCGGCGCTGCAGGCCGAGATGCTGCGGCGCGGCATCAGGGGACCGGAGGGCCATGCCTATTCGCGCCCGCCCGAGGTCGAGGGCGAGGCCGCCAACCGGGCCATCATGCTGGCCGACCAGGCCGGCGTGCCGCTCTACATCGTCCACACTTCGTCGATCGAGGCGCACGAGGCGATCCGCCGAGCGAGGAGCCTCGGCCAGCGCGTCTACGGCGAGCCGCTGATCCAGCATCTGGTGCTCGATGAGACCGAATATCACCATGCGGATTGGGACCATGCGGCGCGGCGCGTGATGTCGCCGCCCTTCCGCGACAAGAAGAACCAGGACGACCTGTGGAACGGGCTGCGCGCCGGTTCGCTCCAGGTGGTGGCGACAGACCATTGCGCCTTCACCACCGAGCAGAAGCGCCGCGGACGTGACGACTTCACCCGGATCCCGAACGGCACCGGCGGCCTCGAAGACCGCATGCCGGTGCTCTGGACGTACGGGGTCAATACCGGCCGGCTGACGATGAACGAATTCGTGGCCGCCACCTCGACCAATATCGCCCGCATCCTCAACCTCTATCCGAAAAAGGGGGCGATCGAGGTCGGGTCGGATGCCGACGTCGTCCTCTGGGACCCCAAGGCGACCAAGACGATCTCTGCCGCCACGCAACTCTCGTCGATCGACTACAACGTCTTCGAGGGCATCGCCTGCACGGGGCTGCCGCGCACGACGCTGTCGCGCGGCGAAACGGTCTGGCACGACGGCCGGATGAGCGCCGTGCCTGGACGCGGACGCTTCGTGCCCCGCGCGCCTTTCCCGGCCGAGGCCAGGGCCCTCAAGCAATGGAAGAGCGCGACGGCCCCGAAGGCTGTGAAAAGGACCTGACATGGAGGCCGCGACGGGCATCGACATCATGCCGGAGCCCGCGGCATCGAGCCTCGAGCCGCGCGGCGCAGCGCAGCCGGCGCTGATCGCCATCGACGACCTGTCGCTCACCTTCGCGACCTCGGATGGCGAGGTGCGGGCGCTGTCTCACGTGTCGCTCGATATTGCGCCGGGCGAGTTCGTGTCGCTGATCGGCCCTTCGGGTTGCGGCAAGACCACGCTGCTGCGCGTCATCGCCGATCTCGAGCGCCCGACCTCGGGCCGCATCACCGTCAAGGGCCTGAGCGCCGAGCAAGCGCGGCTCGATCGCTCCTACGGCTACGTGTTCCAGGCGCCGGCGCTCTATCCCTGGCGCACGGTCGGGCGGAATATCGCCCTTCCGCTGGAGATCATGGGCTTTCCCATGGAGGAGCGCCGCCGCCGGGTCGAGGCCGGACTCGGCCTCGTCGATCTCGCGGGCTTCGGCAACAAGTATCCCTGGCAACTCTCGGGCGGCATGCAGCAACGCGCTTCGATCGCCCGGGCGCTCTGCTTCGATCCCGACCTGCTCTTGATGGACGAGCCCTTCGGGGCGCTCGACGAGATCGTCCGCGACAAGCTCAACGAACAGCTTCTCCGCCTGTGGGACCGCACCGGCAAGACGGTGGTCTTCGTCACCCATTCGATCCCCGAGGCGGTGTTCCTGTCGACCCGCATCGTCGTCATGTCGCCGCGTCCGGGCCGCGTGCAGGACGTCATCGCCTGCGATTTCCCGCGCGGGCGCGGCCTCGACATCCGCGAAACGCCGGCCTTCCTCGATGTGGCGCGCCGGGTGCGCGAAGGGCTCAGGGCCGGCCATTCCTATGACTGAGGCCAAGGAGGTGTCCCCCCTCATCCGCCCTGCTGCGCAGGGCACCTTCTCCCGCGAGGGGAGAAGGGCGCCAATCACACAGAACGAGGCTCCCACCTTCTCCCCTCGCGGGAGAAGGTGGCCGTTGCGTCAGCAACGGCCGGATGAGGGGGCAAGGAAAGGGGCGCCGACGCGAGCCCCCGCCGGGATTTCGGGGCTTTTGCTCGATCGCGTCTGGCCGATCGCCATCGTCGTCCTGGCGACCGTCGTCATCTGGTACGTCGCTGCGATCTTCATGAACGCCGATCTGCAGCGCCAGGCCTTCGACAATGCCGATCTGAAGACCTACACCACGGCGGATCTCGTGCTCGGTACCTGGTCGCAGGAGCGGCCGCGTCTGCCCGTGCCCCATCAGATCGCGCAGGAACTGGTCAAGACCGTCTTCGAGACGCCGGTCACATCGAAACGAAGCCTCGTCTACCACGCGGGGGTGACCATCGAGGCGACGGCGCTCGGCTTCGTGCTCGGCTCGCTGTTCGGCATCCTCCTGAGCCTCCTCGTCACCCATGTCCGCTCCCTCGACCACGGGATGATGCCCTGGATCGTGGCCTCGCAGACCATTCCGGTGGTGGCGCTGGCGCCGATGATCGTGGTGATCATGAACCAGTTCGGCATCACCGGGCTTCTGCCCAAGGCGTTGATCGCCGCCTATCTGTCCTTCTTCCCCGTCACGGTCGGCATGGTGAAGGGCCTGCGCTCGCCCGACCCGCTGCAGTTCGACCTGATGCGGACCTATTCGGCCTCGCGCGCCCAGCTGCTCCGCAAGCTGCGGCTGCCGTCGAGCCGGCCGTTCCTGTTCGCCAGCCTCAAGGTCGGCGTCGCGGCGAGCCTCGTCGGCACCATCGTGGCCGAGGTGACGAAGAGCGAGGACGGCGGGCTCGGCGCCCGGCTGCTGGCCGGTTCCTATTATGGGCAGACGATCCAGATCTGGGCCGCGCTGATCATGGCGGCGCTCTGCGGCGCGGCGCTGGTCGGCCTGGTCGAGGTCGCGGAACTGTGGCTCGCGCCAGGCCAGGGAACGGCGCGATGAGGCCTGCGTCCTATTGGCTCGGCTGCGTCGCCGTCTGGCTCGTCGCGTGGGCGATCGTGGAAATCATCGTGCGCAAGGGGCCGCACGGCGGCTGGCGCGCGCGCGCCTGCGCCTTGGCCGTACCGGTGATCTTCGGCCTGACGGTGCTGTTCTGGTGGGAGATGGTGGTGCGCGGCCTCGGCGTCTCGCCGGTCATCCTGCCGACCCCGACGGCGGTCGCGAGCCGGCTCGTCGGCAATCCGGACCTGTTCTTTCTCGACTTCATCCAGACCTTCAAGGGGCTGGCGGCTGGCTACCTCATCGGTTGCGGCGGCGGGGTCCTCGTCGCGGTCCTGATCGACCGCGTGCCCTTCCTGCAGCGCGGCCTCCTGCCGCTCGGCACGCTCGTCTCCGCCCTGCCGATCGTCGGCGTCGCCCCCATCATGGTGATGTGGTTCGGCTTCGACTGGCCGTCGAAGGCCGCGGTCGTGGCCGTGATGACCTTCTTCCCCATGCTGGTGAACGCCAACGCGGGTCTCGCAGCCACCACCCGTACCGACCGCGACCTGATGATGACCTATGCGGCGCCCTACGGCTCGACGCTGATGAAGCTGCGGCTGCCCGCGGCGCTGCCGTTCGTCTTCAACGGGCTCAAGATTAATTCGACGCTGGCGCTGATCGGTGCCATCGTCGCCGAATTCTTCGGCACGCCGATCGTCGGCATGGGGTTCCGCATCAACGCCGAGGTCGGCCGCATGAACATCGACATGGTGTGGGCGACGATCGCGGTCGCGGCGCTGTCGGGCTCGGCGCTCTACGGCCTCGTGTCGCTCGTCGAGCGGCGCGTCACATTCTGGCATCCGTCCTATCGGGGGCGGCTGTCCTGATCTCATTTCTCAGGGAGTGGACAATGAAGAGACTGGCTTTGGGGATGATGGCGCTCTGCGGCGCGAGCCTGGCGGGCTTGAGCGCGGCGTCGGCCGCCGACGCGGTGACGCTGCAGCTCAAATGGGTCGCCGACGCCCAGTTCGGCGGCTATTACGTCGCCAAGGACAAGGGGTTCTACAAGGACGAGGGGCTCGACGTCACCATTAAGCCGGGCGGCCCCGACATCAACCCCGAGCAGGTGCTGGCGGGCGGCGGTGCCGACGTGGTGATCGATTGGATGCCCTCGGCACTGGCGACGCGGGAAAAAGGCTCGCCGGTGGTCAATATCGCCCAGCCGTTCAAGCGCTCGGGCCTGGAGCTGACCTGCCGGGCCGATTCCGGCATCAAGACGCCGAAGGATTTTCCCGGCCACACGCTCGGCGTCTGGTTCGCGGGCAATGAATATCCGTTCCTCGCCTGGATGTCGAAGCTCGGCTACAAGACGGACGGCTCGCCCGGCGGCGTGACGGTGCTCAAGCAGGGCTTCAACGTCGACCCGCTGCTGCAGAAACAGGCGGCCTGCATCTCGACCATGACCTACAACGAATATTGGCAGGTGATCGAGGCCGGCATGAAGCCGGCGCAACTCGTCGTTTTCAACTATACCGACGAGGGCGTCGCCACCATGGAAGACGGCCTCTATTCCCTCGAAGGCAAGCTCAAGGATCCGGCTTTCGTCGACAAGATGGCCCGCTTCGTCAAGGCCTCGATGAAGGGCTGGGACTACGCCCGCCAGCATCCGGACGAGACGGTCAAGATCGTGCTCGACAACGATTCCTCCGGCGCCCAGACCGAGGTCCATCAGAAACACATGATCGACGAGGTCAACAAGCTGACGATGGGCACGAGCGGCGCGCTCGATCCGGCCGACTACGACCGCACCGTCAAGGTGCTGCTGTCCTCTGGGTCCGATCCGGTGATCACCAAGAAGCCCGAAGGCGCCTGGACGCATGCGGTCACCGACAAGGCGGGCCTGAAGTAGCCGTCGATGGCGCTCGTCGGCTGACGGCCGGGCGCTCCCCTCATCCGGCGCGTTTTCGCGGCTATGCCGCGCCGCGCCACCTTCTCCCGCACAATGCACGGCAGAAAGACCATAACCGGAACGCTGTCATCGAGGCGGCCCGATCAACCTTGAGACCTGTCGGATTGCCGCATTTCGATGACGCTTCTCTATTCGATCCTGGCCTTCCTCGGCGGCGCGTTTTTCCCCGTCCAGACGGCGATCAATGCCCAGCTCGGACGCTTCCTCGGCGGTGCCCTGCCGGCCACGATCGTGTCGTTCCTGGTCGGGACGATCGCTCTCGCCCTGCTCTATCTCGTCACCGCCCGATCGTCCGTGGATCTCTCCGAGCTGCGCAGGATTCCGCCCTACCTGTTCGTCGGCGGTCTGCTCGGCGCGGCCTTCCTGGGTCTCAGCGTCTTCCTGATTCCACGGATCGGCGCCGGCGCCCTGCTCTGCCTGGCCGTCGCCGGGCAGATCGCGACCTCGATGATCGTCGATTACTTCGGGCTCTTCGGCCTGCCGGTGCGCGAGCCTTCCCTCCCGCGGCTGGCCGGTGCGGCTTTGATGGTGATCGGAGTGATTCTGGTCCGATTTCGTTGAGCCGGCCTCAACCTTGTCGATTTATCGCCACGGAACCGACGGTCCCCGTCATCAAGCCGTCTTGATCGCCGGACGAAAATCGGCGTAGATTTCGGTTGCTAGTTGCGTTTCTGCATCGTGGCTGCAAGCGGACGTCAAGCATCAATCGACTTGACCGATGGGAGGGATATCATGCTGATCGGCAATATCCTGCATGCGTGTTCCAACGACCGCGTCGCCGAGGCTGCGGTAGCCTCGATCGGTGGTGAGTTCTCGGCGCGTGTCCATGGCCTTGCCCGGCGCTGCGATCTTCCGGTCGGAGCGCTGACCGGTCATCTCGTGCGCCGCTTTGCCGTCCATGCCGCGGAACGCGACTGGCGCCATGTCTCCGCCGCGATCGAAGGCGACGACCTCCCGGTGCTGCGGGGCCTGCAGGCGATCGTCGACAGCGTGATGCGCAACCCCGATACGTCCATTGACCTAGCCAATCTCGCCTCCGAGACCGGCGGCCCCCTGCCGGTCTGGACCGTCAGGCCCGATATGCGAATCGGGATGCCGGAAACGGCCTGAAAGCCTGTTGGACAATTCCCATTTCCTCATCCTGAGCGGAACCGGCTTGAGGCTCACGTGCGCGCAGCGCGCGGGAGAAGCCGGCGGAGAGCGATGGCGCAGCCATCGAGAAGGACGGCAAACGTCAGCCGTGCTTCGAGACGGTCCTGACGGACCTCCTCGGCATGAGGGTCGTGGGTTTCCAAACAGGCTCTGAGCACGCACCACACGATTTCGCCAGTTCACGACTGCCGCGCACTGTCCTATGTGTGCCGGTCAGACACGAAAGCCTCTCGCCGTGTTACGCGAGAGGCTTTCGTGTTGACTGAGTCACCGCGCCGCAACCCGAGCTCGGACGCCGCCGCTGCCTGGGTCGGGAGATCCGCTTGTCGCTTTATCTTTACAACACCCTGACGCGCCGGAAGGACGAGTTCAAGCCGCTCGACGACAAGGACGTGCGCCTCTACGTGTGCGGACCGACCGTCTACGATCGCGCCCATATCGGCAATGCCCGGCCGGTCATCGTCTTCGATGTGCTGTTCCGTCTGCTGCGCCATCTCTATGGCGCCGACCACGTCCGCTACGTGCGCAACATCACCGACGTCGACGACAAGATCATCGTGCGCGCCGCCGAGCGCGGAATCTCCATCGACGAGCTGACGCAAACCACGACGCGGAACTTCGAGGCGGATGTGGCAGCGCTCGGCTGTCTTAAGCCCAACGTCGAGCCACGCGCCACGCAGCATATTCCCGAGATGATCGCCGTGATCGAACGGCTGATCGCCTCGGGCCATGCCTACGAAGCGGAAGGCCACGTGCTGTTCGACGTGCCGTCCATGCCGGCTTATGGACGGCTGTCGAACCGCTCGCTCGACGAAATGGTCGCCGGCGCGCGGGTCGAGGTCGCACCCTACAAGCGCGGCGACACAGATTTCGTGCTGTGGAAGCCGGCCGCCGGGAACGAACCCGGATGGGACAGCCCCTGGGGGCGCGGACGGCCGGGCTGGCATATCGAATGCTCGGCCATGAGCTGGAAGCACCTCGGCGAGACTTTCGATATCCACGGCGGCGGCATCGATCTCGTCTTCCCGCATCACGAGAACGAGCTCGCGCAGAGCTGCTGCGCCTTCGATCGGCCGCTCATGGCGCAGGTCTGGATGCACAACGGCTTCCTGCAGGTCGAGGGCCGGAAGATGTCGAAGTCGCTCGGCAATTTCGTCACGATCGACGAGTTGCTGAACACAAACGCCTTTGGCGGCCGCCGTTGGCCGGGCGAAGTGCTGCGCCTTGCGATGCTGCGAACCCATTACCGCCAGCCGATCGATTGGACGCTACGCGCGCTTGAAGAGGCCGAGAAGACGCTGGATCGCTGGTATGGGATGATCGAAGGCGTGACTATCAACGATGACGCGGTCCCTGCGCAGACCTTGCTGTCAGCCTTGGGCGACGATTTGAATACGCCATCGGCGCTCGGCACGCTCCATTCCTTGTTCTCGTCCAGTCGGGCCAACGAAGCAGAGGCCGGCGTATTCATGGTCGGTTGGGATATCCGCGACCCCGCGAGCGCCTCCATGGCCGCGGCCTCGGCGCGCCTTCTCGGCCTCATGCATGAGAGCCCAATCGATTGGATGGCGTGGAAGCGGCGAGCAGCCGAAATCGACCCTGCTCGCGTCGAGGCTCTCATCGCCGAGCGCCTCGCCGCCCGCAAGGCGAAGAACTGGGCCGAATCGGACCGTATCCGCGACGAGCTCGCCGCCATGGGCGTCGACCTCAAGGACAACAAGGACGGCACCACGACATGGTCGGTCGGACGGAAAGGCGGAGCATGATCGCCAACCAGAACTTCAAGGCGGCCCTGCGCCCCTACCTCCCGGCCGACGCGCCGATGCTGGCCGCGATCTTCCGCGCCAGCATCGAGGATCTCACCGGCGAGGATTACGACGAGGACCAGCGCAACGCCTGGGCGGCGGCGGGTGCGGACGAGCAGGCCTTCGGCCGCAAGCTCGCCGACCTCCTGACGCTCGTCGCGACGATCGACGGCGCTCCCTGCGGCTTCGCGGCGCTCAAAAGCAACGACCGGATCGAGATGCTCTACGTCTATCCCGCCGTGGCCGGTCAGGGGATCGGCACGCTGCTGGTCGATGCGCTCGAGAAGCTCGGCCAGGCCCGCGGCGCGAAGAGCGTGAGCGTGGATGCCAGCGATACGGCGCGCGCCTTGTTCGAGCGTCGCGGCTACAAGGCGCAGAGCCGAAATTCCGTGCCGCTCAGCGGCGAATGGCTCGCCAACACGACGCTCGAGAAACGCTTCGACGCCGCGACGAAGCCCTGATGCGCGAGTACCTCACGTTATTCGACACGACCCTGCGCGACGGCGCGCAGACCACGGGGGTCGATTTCTCGCTGGCCGACAAGCGCCATGTCGCGGCGCTGCTCGACGATCTCGGCATCGACTATATCGAGGGCGGCTATCCGGGTGCCAACCCGCTCGATACGCAGTTCTTCGAGACCCGCCCTGCCCTCAGGGCAAAACTCGCTGCCTTCGGCATGACCAAGCGGGCCGGCCGATCGCTCGCCAACGACCCCGGCATGTCGGCGACGCTAGGCGCCGAGGCCGATGCGATCGTGCTCGTCGCCAAGGCCTGGGACTACCATGTGGAGGTGGCGCTCGGCACGACGCTCGAGGACAATATCGCGGGGATCGCGGCCTCGGTGGCGGCGGTGCTCGAGCGCGGCCGGGAGGCGCTGATCGATTGCGAGCATTTCTTCGACGGCTACAAGGCGAACCCGGGCTACGCCTTGCGCTGCGCCGAGGCGGCCTATGCGGCGGGAGCACGCTGGATCGTGCTCTGCGACACCAACGGCGGGACCTTGCCGCATGAGGTGGGGCGCATCGTGTCGGCCGCCGCCGAGCGCATCCCCGGCAGCCATCTCGGCATCCATGCCCATAACGACACCGAACATGCCGTGGCGAACTCCCTCTCGGCCGTCATGGCCGGGGCGCGACAGATCCAGGGCACGCTGAACGGCATCGGCGAGCGCTGCGGCAATGCCAATCTCGTCTCGCTCATCCCGACCCTGCTGCTGAAGGCCGACTTCGCGGAAAAATTCGAGATCGGCGTGAGCCGCGACAAGCTCGCCGGCCTGACGAAACTGTCGCACGGATTCGACGAGGCGCTGAACCGGACCCCCTTCCGCCACGCCCCCTACGTCGGCGACAGCGCCTTCGCCACCAAGGCCGGCATCCATGCCTCGGCGGTGCTGAAGGACCCGCGAACCTACGAGCATGTGCCGCCCGAGACCGTCGGCAACCGGCGCAAGGTGCTGGTTTCCGATCAGGCGGGAAAATCCAACATCCTGGCGGAGCTTGAACGGCTCGGGGTCCCGGTCAAGCGCGGTGATCCGGGCGTCACCCGCCTGCTCGACGAGATCAAGGAGCGTGAGGCGCTGGGCTATGCCTACGAGGGGGCCGACGCCTCCTTCGAGCTTCTGGCGCGGCGCATCCTCGGTCAGGTGCCGCATTATTTCGACGTCGAGCGGTTTCGCGTGAACGTCGAGCGGCGCTACGATTCGCAGGGCCGGCGGGTCACGGTGTCCGAGGCGGTGGTCAAGGTGACGGTCGACGGGGCGAGCCTGATGTCGGTCGCGGAAGGCACCGGCCCGGTCCATGCGCTCGACCTCGCGCTACGCAAGGACCTCGGCAAGTACCAGCGCTATATCAAGGACCTGCAGCTGCTCGACTACCGCGTCCGCATCTTCCAGGGCGGCTCGGATGCGGTCACCCGCGTGCTCATCGAATGCGGCGACGGCGAGGGCGACCGCTGGACCACGGTCGGCGTCTCGGCCAACATCATCGACGCCTCCTTCCAGGCGCTGGTCGATGCGATTACCTACCGGTTGATGAAGGCGGAGGCGGGATAGGGTAACAGCGAAATTCCACGGTAAGCGCGACGCTCAGATGGGGACGCTCATCTAGGCTTGTCCAAGCTGGCCAGCATGGTTGCGATGGCTTCGTGCAGCTTCGGGAGATCGTCGGTCACCACCGCCCAGATCACGGCGTCGACGATGCGGTGATATTCGTGCCGCAAGACGTTGCCGACGCTTCTGATCGTCCGCCACGGGATTTCGGGTCGGGTATCCTTGAGCGCGTCCGGGATGCCTTTGGACGCTTCCGAAATGATCTCGATGCCACGCTGAACGCCGTGCCGGAGCAGCCAGCTCGCCTCGAAATCCGCAAGAGTCTTGTCCTGCGTGGCCCGCTGGATCTCTGCCATCGCGTCCCGGATATCTTCCAGAAGATGCCGTGCGTCTCGGGTTGTCATCAGAAGACGCGGATGGCGGACCGCTCGATGCCCTCGCGCAGGCGCGGGTGCAAGCTGTCGCGCGTGGTCAGGTCGACCTCGGTCCCCAGTCGTTCCTCGAGAAACAGCTGGATGCCTACAAGGTCGAACAGCGAGAACTTTCTGCGAGGATCGTAGTCGATGAACAGATCGAGGTCGCTCCCGTCCAGAGCCTCATCGCGTGCCGCGGAACCGAACAGGTACAAGGAGGTGGCGCCCATCGCCTTTACGGCGCCGGCATCGGCCTGCAATCGGGTGATGGCTTCGGTGCGCTTCACGGGGACAACCATACCCCTGAATCCATGGAATCCGAAGCCAAGTCCGAGAGGCTTCGCCCTGCCGATCTGGCGATCCCGCCTGGCGCCTTGCCAGTAACCCGCACGGCCCTTATGTGCAGGGCATCCAATCGAAGATGCGAGGTTCCATGCTCTTCCGCCGGCGCGATGTCCTGATTTCCGCTTCCGCGACCCTCCTTGCCGGCATGGCCGGGGCCCGCGCCGAAGGCAAGGTCGATGACAATACGGTCTATCTCGACACCAAGGATGGCCGCGTCACCATCGAGCTGCGCCCCGACCTCGCACCGAACCACGTGAAGCAGATCAAGACCCTGATCGGCCAGCATTTCTACGACGGGCTGCTGTTCCATCGCGTGATCGCTGGATTCATGGCTCAGACCGGCGACCCGACCGGCACCGGAGCGGGCGGCTCCAAGCTCCCCGACCTCAAGGCGGAGTTCACCGACACGCCCTTCAAGCGCGGCACGCTCGGCATGGCACGGGCGTCCGATCCGGACTCGGCCAATTCGCAGTTCTTCATCTGCCTCGGCGATGCGCCCTTCCTCAACGGGCAATATACGGTCGTCGGGGAGGTGACGTCGGGGATGAACGTCGTCGACAAGATCAAGAAGGGGTCCGAAGCCGACAATGGCAAGGTCGCGAACCCCGACAAGATCGTCAAGATGCGTCTTGCCTCGGCCAAGTAGGATCGGCCGTGCCAGCCTCGCCGCCGGGGCCGCGTGCGCCCTGATGGGCGCGGCGGCGGAGGCCGCCCCGGTGCAACCTCCGCACCGGATCGTCCGCCATCACCACGGCGTGCCATGGCAATTCTTCGGCTATCCGCACATCCGCCGTTTTCCGCCGCCGCGGGAGCCGAAGCTGTTTTTCCCGCCGCCCGAGACCGAGATCCCACCGCCGGTCGAAGCCACGCCACCGCCGGGCGAGGAGCCGGTCGAGCCGGGGCCGCTGCCGCACGGCTTCGTCCTGACTGAGGCCGTTAGTGGTGGGGGGCGTCCGACGGTTCCCTCGACGCTGACAAGATTCCGCGACGTGGGGTCGGCGCTCGCCGCCTGCTGGACGCCTCCGGCCTCGCTCGCCTGGGGATCCATCACGTTGCGTGTGGCGTTCACCCGCGACGGCGACGTCTACGGCCTGCCGCGCATCCCCTATGTCGATGCGCCGACGGGCGACGCCAGGGCTGAACTGACGCGGTCGCTCAGCGCGGCGCTGAAGAGCTGTACGCCGCTGCCGCTGTCGCACCGCCTCGGCGCCGCCGTGGCCGGAGAGATTTTCGCCATTCGTTTCGTCAATCAAGGAGCTCACGATGACCGACACTGAACAGACATTGACCCTCGAGACAACCAAGGGCCCCGTGGTGATCCGGCTGCGGCCGGACTTGGCGCCGAAGCACGTGGAGCGCATCACGCAGCTCGCGGGCGAAAAATTCTACGACAACGTCGCCTTCCACCGCGTCATCGAAGGTTTCATGGCCCAGACCGGCTGCCCGCAAGGCACCGGCACCGGTGGCTCCAAGCTCCCCAACCTGAAGCAGGAGTTCAACGCCGAGCCGCATGTGCGCGGCACCTGCTCCATGGCGCGCGCGCAGAGCCCCGATTCGGCCAATTCGCAGTTCTTCATCTGCTTCGACGACGCCCGTTTCCTCGACAAGCAATATACGGTCTGGGGGCAGGTCGTCTCGGGCATGGAGAATGTCGACAAGATCAAGCGGGGCGAGCCGGTGCGCGAGCCCGACCGGATCGTCAGCGCCCGCGTCGCCTGAGCCCATAAGGACGCGGTCGCGCCGATGCGTGTCGATCGCTTCGATTTCGATCTACCGGAGGAGCGCATCGCGTTGCGCCCAGCCGCGCCGCGCGACGCCGCGAGGCTGCTCGAGGTGAGGCCCGACGCGGACGCGCGGACGCGCTTTATCGACCGTGCCGTTCGCGACCTGCCGTCGCTGTTGCGGCCGGGCGATGCGCTGGTCGTCAACGACACCCGCGTGGTGCCGGCGCGTCTCAGCGGCGAGCGCCGGCGCGGCGATGCCGTCGCGCGCATCGAGGCGACGCTGCTGAAGCGCGAGGGCGCTGCCCTGTGGCAAGCCTTGGTGCGGCCGGCCAAGCGGCTGGCGGTCGGCGAGGCGGTCGTCTTCACCGGTCCGGAAAACGTCAACCTCACGGCCGAGGTCATCGAGCGCGACGGTGGCGAGGTGCTATTCCGCTTCGATCGTGAAGGCGATGCGCTGGAGGCAGCCCTGGAGCGGATCGGTCGTCCACCGCTGCCGCCCTACATCGAGACGCGGCGCCCGACCGACGAGGCCGATCGCGCCGACTACCAGACGCTTTTCGCGGAGAAGCCTGGTGCCGTGGCCGCACCCACCGCCAGCCTGCATTTCACGCCGGCCCTGCTTGCCGCGCTCGCAGAGCGGGGCGTCGACTTCGTCCGCGTCACCCTGCATGTCGGCGGCGGCACCTTCCTGCCGGTCAAGAGCGAGACGACCGAAGGGCACGTGATGCATGCCGAGGCGGGGGTCGTAAGTGCAGAGGTGGCGGCGGCGCTCAACGAGACCCGCGCCCGAGGCGGGCGCATCGTGGCGGCCGGCACGACGTCGCTGCGCATTCTCGAGAGCGCCGGCGAACCGGACGGGACCGTGAGGCCTTTTGCGGGCGAAACCTCGATCTTCATCACGCCGGGCTACCGTTTCCGCGTGGTCGATGCGCTGATGACCAATTTTCATCTGCCGCGCTCGACGCTCTTCATGCTGGTCAGCGCCTTCGCAGGGCTCTCCACCATGCAGGCCGCCTACGCCCACGCCATCGCGGCGCGTTACCGGTTCTATTCCTATGGCGACGCGAGCCTGCTCTGGCGCCTCGCCGATCCGGCGATGGCGGCCGTATGAGCCAGGATTTCTCCTTCGAGGTTCTGGCCCTGGATGGCGCGGCCCGGACGGGCCTGATCCACACCGCGCGCGGAGAAATCCGGACGCCGGCCTTCATGCCGGTCGGCACCGCCGCGACCGTCAAGGCCATGTATCCCGAGCAGGTGCGCGCGCTCGGCGCCGATATCGTGCTCGGGAACGTCTATCACCTGATGCTTCGCCCCGGCGCCGAACGCGTCGCCGAACTCGGCGGGCTGCATGCCATGATGAACTGGCCGCATCCCATCCTCACCGATTCGGGCGGCTTCCAGGTCATGTCGCTCACCAAGCTCCGCAAGCTCGACGAAGCGGGCGTGACCTTCCAGTCGCATATCGACGGCAGCCGCCACATGCTTTCGCCCGAACGCGCCATGGCGATCCAGGACCTGCTCGGCTCCGACATCCAAATGCAGCTCGACGAATGCGTGAGGCTGCCCTGCTCGCCGGAGGACACGGAGCGCGCCATGCGCCTGTCGCTGCGCTGGGCCGAGCGGTCGCGTCTCGCCTTCCGGGAGGTGCCGGGCCGGGCCTGCTTCGGCATCGTGCAGGGCGGCGAGGACGAGGCCCTGCGGACCGAGAGCGCGCGGGCGCTGGCCGGCATGGACTTCCATGGGCTCGCCATCGGCGGACTGGCGGTCGGCGAGCCGCAGGCGGTGATGCTGCGGATAATCGAGACGGTCATGCCGCACCTGCCGGAGACGAAGCCACGCTACCTGATGGGCGTCGGCACACCGAACGATCTCGTCGAGGCGGTGAGCCGCGGCGTCGACATGTTCGATTGCGTCATGCCGACCCGGGCCGGGCGGCACGGCCTGGCCTACACGCGCTTCGGCAAGGTCAACCTGCGCAACGCCAAGCACGCGGCGGACAAACGTCCGCTCGACGAGGCCTCCGACTGCCCCGCCGCGCGCGACTACTCACGCGCCTACCTGCATCACCTCGTCAAATCGGGCGAGATCCTCGGCATGATGCTGCTGACCTGGGTCAACCTCAGCTATTATCAGGCGCTGATGGCCGGCGTGCGGCAAGCCATCGCCGATGCTCGCCTCGCGGCCTTCCGCGAGGAAACGCGCCTCGGCTGGATGAGGGGCGACATGGCGTCCGTTGATCGCTGGGGTTCATAACCCATCCGCCCTGCTTCGCAGGGCAGAGGGGAAAACCAGCCGACCTATTCCGCCGCCTTCAGCGCGGCGGGATTGTTGGGATGCGTGGTCCAGTTGGCATAGGGCCGGTCGTAGGGCTCGCCGGTACGCGGATCCGTGCCCTCCCGCTGCGGCACGAGCGTGATGCAGTTCTCGACCGGGCAGATCTCGACGCAGAGGTTGCAGCCGACGCATTCGGCATCGTTCACCACGAATTTCCGCTGCCCGTCGATCATCGGCCAGATGGCCTGATGGGACGTGTCTTCGCACACGATGTGGCAGCGTCCGCATTTGATGCAAAGATCCTGGTCGATGCGGGCCTTCACGACGTAGTTGAGGTTGAGGTATTGCCAGTCGGTGACATTGGGCACCGCCATGCCGCGGAAATCCTCGATCGAGCGATAGCCCTTGGTGTCCATCCAGGCCTGGAGCCCGGTGATCATCTCCTCGACGACCTTGAAGCCGTAGGTCATGGCGGCGGTGCAGACCTGCACCGTGCCGGCGCCCATGGCGATGAATTCAGCCGCGTCGCGCCAGGTTGTGATGCCGCCGATGGCCGAGAGGGGCAGGCCTCGCGTCGCGGGATCGCGCGCGATCTCCGAGACCATCGAGAGCGCGATGGGCTTGACCGCCGGTCCGCAATAGCCGCCGTGACTGCCCTTGCCGTCGACATGGGGCGCCGGCGTCATGCGGTCCAGGTCGACCGACATGATGGAGTTGATCGTGTTGATCAGCGACACCGCGTCGGCCCCGCCGGCTTTGGCGGCTCGGGCCGGCGGGCGGATGTCGGTGATGTTGGGCGTCAGCTTCACGATGACCGGCAGGCGCGTATAGGCTTTGCACCAGCGCGCCACCATCTCGATATAGTCCGGCACCTGCCCCACGGCCGAGCCCATGCCGCGCTCGCTCATGCCGTGCGGGCAGCCGAAATTGAGCTCGATGCCGTCGCAGCCGGTGGCCTCTACGCGCGGCAGGATCGCCTTCCAGCTCTGCTCCTCGCAGGGCACCATGATCGAGACGACGATGGCCCGGTCGGGGTAGAGCTTCTTCACCTCCGCGATCTCCTGGAGATTGATCTCCAGCGGCCGGTCGGTGATGAGCTCGATGTTGTTGAACCCGACGAGACGCCGGTCGGGCCCGTGGATCGCGCCGTAGCGCGGGCCCGAGACATTGACGATCGGCGGCCCCTCCTCGCCGAGCGTCTTCCACACGACGCCGCCCCAGCCCGCCTTGAAGGCGCGGACCACGTTGGTCTTGCGGTCGGTCGGGGGCGCCGAGGCGAGCCAGAAGGGATTGGGCGACCTGATCCCGAGGAAGGTGGTGGAAAGGTCGGCCATCAGGCGGCTCCAGCCACAGGAGGGGAAACGCGAAGCATGTGGTCGATGGCAAGTGCGGCCTGCTTGCCGTCCTCGACGGCGCTGACGGTGAGATCGTCCCCGCCCGCGACGCAGTCGCCGCCCGCCCAGACGTTCGCAAGGGTCGTGCGGCGCTCGGCGTCGACCTTGAGCCGGCCGCTCGCGACCTCCAACGTTCCCGGCCCGATCGGCGCCTCCAAAAATGTCTGGCCGATGGCGCAGAGCACGAGGTCGGCCGCGACGGTGACGCTCTCCGACGGGCCGGCACCGTTCGGCCCACGATGCTCGAACCTGACGCCGCTGACGCGGCCGTCCTGCGTCTCGAAGCCTTGCGGCGTCATCCAGTGCCGGATCGAAACGCCGTTGGTCAAAGCCAGGTCCTGCTCCCAGCGGCTTGCCTTCATGTGCTCGGCACCGCGCCGATAGGCCAGCGTCACCGCCACGGCGCCGAGGCGGCGCGACTGCACGGCGGCGTCGATGGCCGTCATGCCGCCGCCGATGACGACGACACGGCGCCCGATCGGAATGGTTGACTTGTCCTTGGCCTGGCGCAGCGCGGCGATGAAGCCGACGGCATCGATCACATGCGCCTGGTCGCGCATGCCCGGCAGCGCGTTGAATCCGCCAAGGCCGAGGCCGAGGAAGACGGCGTCATAATCCTGGCGCAGCGTCGCGAGGTCGAAGTCCTCCCCGAGCCTCATGCCGGGTTTCACCTCGATGCCGCCGATCGACAGGATGAAATCGACCTCGGATTGAGCGAAGTCGCCCGGTGTCTTATAGGCCGCGATGCCGTATTCGTTCAGGCCGCCGAGCTTGGGACGCGCATCGAACAGCGTCACCGCATGTCCAAGCATGGCGAGCCGATGTGCACAGGAGAGGCCGGCAGGGCCGGCGCCGACGACTGCGACGCGCTTGCCGGTCTCGGGCGCTCGGATGAAGGGCTGGCGGCCGGTCTTCATCATGACATCGGTGGCATGCCGCTGCAGCGAGCCGATGCGGACCGGCTTGCCCTCGGCCTCGCGCACGCAGGCCTCCTCGCAGAGCTCCTCGGTCGGGCAGACACGGGCGCACATGCCGCCGAGGATATTGGCCGAAAGGATGGTCTCGGCCGCGCCGAGATCGTTGGCCTTGGCGATCTGGCGGATGAACAGCGGGACGTCGATCGAGGTCGGGCAGGCCTGCACGCAGGGCGCGTCGTAGCAAAAGTAGCAGCGCTCCGCTTCGACGAAGGCCTCGTGGCGGGTGAGCGGCGGCGTCAGGTCGGCGAAGTTGCGGGCGTAGTCCTCCGGTGCGAGTCGCCCCGCCGCGACGCCCTCCGTCGTTGTCGTCGCCATGCCGTTCCTCCACGCGTCGGCCGAAACCTGACCGATTGGTCAAGATTTGAACGGCTCCAAAGCCTTGTCAAGCTGAAGTGTTTGGCGGCAAAGATCGAAAGGGCGGCGACAGCGCCGCACGTTTCAGCATAGCCTGCCGATCCGGAGGTCGCTCCTCGCATGCCCGACATCATCGCCCTCGGCGAGCCGCTGATCGAATTGAACCGCCCCAAGGGCGAAAGCCATTTCGTCATGGGCTGCGGCGGCGACGTCTCGAACGCCATGGTGGCCGCGGCACGCCAGGGCGCGTCGACCGGCATGGCGACCGCCGTCGGCGCGGACGAGTTCGGGGAGGCGCTACTCGACCTCTGGCGGCGCGAGGGCGTCGATGCCGGCCGTGTGCTGACCCATCCGAGCGCACCGACCGGTCTCTATTTCGTCTCCCATTCGGTCGCGGGCCACAGCTTCTCCTACCGGCGCGAGGGGTCGGCGGCGAGCCTCTACGGCCTCGAGGACCTGCCGCGCGAGGCAATCACCGCAGCCAAGATCCTGCACGTGTCGGGCATCAGCCAGGCGATCTCGACGCGGGCCGCCGACGGCGTCTTCGAGGCTTTGGCGCTAGCGCGCGCCGCAGGCGTCCTTCTCTCCTACGACACCAACATCCGCTTGAAACTCTGGCCCATCGCTCGCGCCCGCGCGGTGATCCACGAGGCCATGACCAATATCGACATCGCCCTGCCCGGCCTCGACGACGCGAGACTGCTGGTCGGCGTCGAGGACCCGGACGCCATCGCCGACCGCTATCTCGGCTTCGGCGCCCGCATCGTGGCACTGAAGCTGGGCAGCGAGGGCTGTCTCATCGCCACGGCACAAGAGCGGCGCCGCTTCCCGCCGATACGGGTCGACGCGGTCGACGCGACCGGCGCCGGCGATACGTTCGACGGCGCCTTCCTGGCCGAGTACCTCGCGACCGCCGATCCGTTCCGGGCCGGGCTCTACGCCAACGTGGCGGCGGCGCTTTCGACGCGTGGCTACGGTGCGGTCGACCCCATGCCGCACCGTCCCGAAGTCATGCAGGCCCTGGCGCGGCTCGGGCTCGATCCGGACCCCGCGGCCTGACATCCGTCAAGCTTGCGTCATCGGCCCGATCCATGATCCCTTGTGCGGGGACGCGGTTGCCGAGACCTGCGGCGGGAGGGGAATGTGAAACGGCCGGCTTTATCGGAACGCGCGATCGTCGTCGCGTGCATCGCGGCGACCGCCTTGGCGGCTCCGGCAATCCTGCAGCGGGCCCAGGATCATCTGACCGAACGGCGGATCGACGCCGCCCTGGCGCGGAGCTTCCCGCGATCGACCCACGGCGGCGTGAGGCTCGACGCCGGACGGAGCCGCATCGTCGTCGAGAACCTCATCCTGCCGGCCCCCGGCGCAACGATTACGCTCGGGCGGGTCGTGCTTCCCTATCGGCACGGCACGATCTCCGACATCGTGGCCCCCGCCTGGGCTCAAGATAGTACGGTCTCGGCCGACAACATCCGCATCGCGACCGGCAAGAGCGCTATCCTGATCCCGCATATCGAGGCGCACGGCACGAGCCTCGACGCCGGCGGCCTTGCGGCGATCTTCGATTCGTCCAAGTCCATGTCGAGCGAGGAGCGTCTGGCCAAGCTGACGGCCAAGACGCTCACGGCGCCGGACGTGTCGATCGTCCAGACGAACGAGGACCCGGCGAAGGCCTCCGATCGGCTGACGTTCCGCGACGTCGCCCTCGCCGACGTCGTGGCGGGCAAGATCGGCACGCTGACGGCGAGCGGGATGTCCATTTCGTCCACAGCCTCGGACAAGCCGCCGACCGTCGTCGAATCCGGCCCGATCGCGGCTACCGCCGTCGATCTGCCGCTCGGGCTCATGATCGCCACGGGAACGCGGTCCGACAAGGAGATGCCGCTCGCGACCATCTACGGCAACATCTCGATCGACGGGTTCAAGATCAAAGACGCGAATTCGCTCATGACGCTCGGCAGGATTTCGAGCACCGGGGCGAAGGGCCGGCCGCCCTTGCATCCGTTCTCCGAGATCGCTCGCATCGCCGACCTCCCGAAACACGCCCGGACGCCGGATGAGAGGCAGGCGCTGATCGACGTCGCGCTCGACGCGACGAAGAGCTTCACGCTCGACGATTTCGAGTGCCGCGACTTCGCCTTCAAGGGTGATGAGGACGGCCCCGTCGATGCGAAACTCGATCGCCTCGGGCTCTCCGGTTTCGCGATGGTGAAGATGGCGTCGTTCGGCCTCGACGGCTTCTCCCTGCACACCAAGGACGCGAACGTCTCGTTGAGCCATTACGGCGTCGACGGATACGACCAGAGCGCGCTCGTCGATGCGCTGCTGTCCAATCTGCGTCGTTCGGATCAGCCCGATATGCACGCCGAGGCGCTCAAGATGATGCGCCCCTCGTTCGCTGCGACGTCGATGACGGCGCTTCACGTCGACGTGCCGAGCAAGGACAACTCCGGCAATGCACCCGGCGGCGCCAGTATCGTCGTCGATTTCCCGGCCGCCAGCATGACGGTCATCCGGAACCCGGATGCTCCGAGCATCGGGACCAATGCGCATGCGCAGATGACCTTCGCCATTTCGCCGAGCGCCGCGTCTCCGGCGATGCGGCAGGCGGCCGACGCGGGCTTCGGCGACGTCGATCTCAACGCGGATTATGCCTTCACCTATGACGAGCATACCGAGGACGCGACGCTCGGCACCCTGTCGTTCGACGCTAGGAACCTCGCGGCCGTGAAGCTCGGCGGCCAGTTCGGCAAGGTCCCGGCGGATTTGATGGACGTCGCGACCGATCCCGATCGGGTCAAGCAGGCCATGGACGGGATAGTGCTTCGCGACGTCACGATCGTGCTGACCAATGCGGGGCTCGTCGAAAAAATCCTGCCGATCCTCGCCGCCGGCTCCAAGCTGAGCGTACCCGTCTTCAAGGCCGAGATGCAGGGGCAAGCCCAGGCGGCCGTGATCCAGGCGCTTGGCGCAACGCCGACGGCCGAACGCATCAACAAGGCGATCGGGCTCTTCATCGCCAAGCCCAAATCGTTCACGCTGACCATCAAGGCGCCGCAAGAGCTGAGCTTCGGCGACATCGCCGCCGTCGACGATCCGAAAAGCCTCCTCGACAAAGTCGACATCGACGCCGTCGCGAACCAGTAGGCGCCTCAGCGCCAGTGCTCGCCGACCCAGGCGACGGGCGGCGTAGCGCGGTAGAATCTCTTGTACCAGCGCGTCGGCCACACACCCCGCAACGCCTCGTCGGGGCGGGGGTGGCCGGTGAAGACGACGATCCGCGCCGCGGGAGGCAGGTCCGGCGGGCTGAAGAGATAGAGCGGCCAGGGCTTCAGCAGATGGTGCTTGAAGCTCGGGCACCACTCCTTGGGCCAGAAGGCCGTCGGCAGCCGCGATTCGCGCGTGACGTAGATCTGCTCGTTGTCGAAGCGGTGGGACATCGCCACCGCATCGGCCTCGAAATCGCGCAGGAGATGGGGCGCCGACCCGGCCCGGAACCGCATGACGGAGGTATTGCCGATGCCCTCGCGCCGCCCCTGGGTCGGATTGCGGACGAGCACGAGCTTGCCCGGCTCATGCTCGAACAGCGGATCGAGCGGCCCTGTCACCAAGACGTCGAGATCGAGGAACAGCACCTCGCCGTCGAGGCCGCCGAGGTCGGCCGCCCAGAGTGCGAGCTTGCGCCAGGGGCCGGGCTTGAGGCCGTCGGGCAGGCGGATCGGCGGGATGGGCCGCGCGTCGATGCCGACATCGAGCCCCTCGACCGGATCGGTGAAGGCGACGAAGCGAGTCGGCCGCACGACGTTGCGCGTCACCGCGCGATGGAGCCGGTTGACGTAATCGGCCCCATAGGCGGTGCCCCAGCGGATGCAAATCACCGTTTGTTGCGCGGGGTTCAGCTCACTCATCGGTCCGAATGATCGGTTCGTTCACCCCTCATCCGCCTTGCCGCGTCGCGGCTCTGCCGCGACGGCAAGGCACCTTCTCCCGCAAGGGGCGAAGGGCGCCAACGCCGCAGAACGAGGCCTCCCCTTCTCCCCTTGCGGGAGAAGGTGCCTCTTGCGCCAGCAAGAGGCGGATGAGGGGAAAAGCTGTCGGGCGCGAACAGGGAGTGCCGCCGACGGATTTCATCGATCTGATGCCATATCATATGCATCTCAGGGGGCGTCCCGAGGCCCACCAAAGGGTACGATGCCTTCTGAAGTCCCACGCCATGAGGGCCTTCTTGTTCATGACTCAGGCTTGACGATCCGACCGGCCGCCGCATCAGCGACATTGAGGCGAATGTGCAATTCGCGCAATTGCTTGGCCGTCGCCTCCGAGGGCGCCCCCATCAGCAGGTCCTCGGCGCGCTGGTTCATCGGGAAGAGCACGATCTCGCGCAGGTTCTCCTCGCCCGCCAGCAGCATGACGATGCGGTCGACGCCCGGCGCGATGCCGCCATGGGGCGGTGCGCCGTACTGGAAGGCGCGGTACATGCCGCCGAAGCGCTCCTCCAGCACCTCCGCCGAATGGCCCGCGATGGCGAAGGCCTTGCGCATGATGTCGGGCCGATGGTTCCGGATGGCGCCCGACGACAGTTCCACGCCGTTGCAGACGATGTCGTACTGATAAGCCAGGATATCGAGCGGGTCCTTCGTCTCCAAGGCTTCGAGACCGCCCTGCGGCATCGAGAAGGGATTGTGCGAGAAGTCGATCCGCTTCTCGTCCTCGTTCCATTCGTACATCGGGAAGTCGACGATCCAGCAGAGCTCGAAGACACCCTCGTTGACGAGCCTGAGCTCGCGCCCAATGCGGGTGCGCGCCAGTCCGGCGAGCCTGGCCGCCTTCGGTTCCGTGTCGCAGGCGAAGAAGACCGCATCGCCCGGCCCGGCCTTAGCCTTTGCGGCGATCGACGCCAGCACGTCGGCGGGAATGAACTTGGCGATCGGCCCGCGCCCGGCAAGGCCGCCCGCCTCGCCGTCGAGCACGATATAGCCGAGGCCCACCGCACCCTCGCCCCGCGCCCACTCGTTGAGCTTGTCGAAGAAGCTGCGCGGCTGCGCGGCGGCGCCCGGCGCCGGGATCGCCCGCACGACACCGCCGTTCTTGATGACGTTCTTGAAGGCGTTGAAGGTGACGCCGTCGAGCGCGAACTCCGCCGTCACATCGGCGATGATCAGCGGGTTGCGCAGGTCCGGCTTGTCGTTGCCGTATTTCAGCATCGATTCGCGATAGGGGATCATCGGGAATTTTTGCGTCACCGGCCGACCTTGGCCGAACTCCTTGAAGACCCCGCGCAGCACCGGCTCGACGGTGGCGAAGACATCCTCCTGCGTGACGAAGCTCATTTCGATATCGAGCTGATAGAACTCGCCCGGCGAGCGATCGGCGCGCGCATCCTCGTCGCGGAAGCAGGGCGCGATCTGGAAATAGCGATCGAAGCCCGCCACCATGATGAGCTGCTTGAACTGCTGCGGCGCCTGCGGCAGCGCGTAGAATTTTCCGGGATGGACGCGCGAGGGCACGAGATAGTCGCGCGCGCCTTCGGGCGAGGAGGCGGTCAGGATCGGCGTCTGGAACTCGGTGAACCCCTGCCCCTTCATGCGGGTGCGCAGCGAATCGATGACCCTGGAGCGCAGGATGATGTTGTTGTGCAGCCGCTCGCGCCTGAGGTCGAGGAAGCGGTACTTGAGCCGCGTCTCTTCCGGATAGTCCTGGTCGGTCGCGACCGGCAGCGGCAGTTCGAGCGCCGGGCTCAGCACCTCGATCGAGCGCACGTAGACCTCGATCTGACCGGTCGGCATGTCGGGGTTCTCGGTGCCGGCCGGGCGGCGGCGCACCGGCCCCTCGACGCGCACCACCCATTCGGAGCGCAGCGTCTCGGCCTCGCGGAACGCCGGGGAATCGGGATCGACGACGCACTGGGTCAAGCCATAATGGTCGCGCAGGTCGATGAACAGCACGCCGCCATGGTCGCGGATCCGGTTGCACCAGCCCGCCAGGCGAACGGTCTCGCCGATCTCGGCGTCGCTCAAGGCGCCGCAGGTGTGCGAACGGTAGCGGTGCATGATTGTCTCTCGGGGCCTCGATATCGGGGCGGGTCTCAAGCCCAGCCGCGCGAGGCGCGGAGATGGGCATGCGGCCGCGGCGCTTGTCAAGCGCAAGCGCCACCGCGATCACTCGCGCATCGAAGGCCTATCGGCTATGGATGCACATGACTATCATTTCGACCACCGCAGAGCTTGCGGCCCTCTGCCGGCGTCTCGCCGAGCATCCCTTCGTCACCGTCGACACGGAATTCCTGCGCGAGACGACCTTCTGGCCGAAGCTCTGTGTCCTGCAGCTCGCTTCCGAGGCGGAGGCCGCGGTGGTCGATGCGCTCGCGCCCGACCTCGACCTCGCGCCTTTCCTCGACCTCATGCGCAACCGCGATGTCGTCAAGGTGTTCCATGCGGCCCGCCAGGATCTCGAAATCGTCTGGAAGCTTTCCGGCACTCTGCCGGAGCCGCTGTTCGACACCCAGGTCGCCGCCATGGTCTGCGGCTTCGGCGACCAGGTCGCCTATGGCGAGCTCGTCCAGGCGATCTGCGGGAAATCCATCGACAAGTCTTCCCGCTTCACCGATTGGGCGCGGCGCCCGCTCTCGGAGGCGCAGACGACCTATGCGCTCGCCGACGTCACCTACCTGCGCGACGTCTACCGCAGGCTGAAAGGCCAGCTCGAAGCCTCCGGCCGGCTCGGCTGGCTGGCCGACGAGATGGCCACCCTTACCTCCGTCGCGACCTATGAGCAGCATCCCGAACGGGCCTGGGAGCGGTTCCGCGGCAAGATGCGGCGGCCGCGCGACCTGGCCGTGCTGATGGAACTCGCCGCCTGGCGCGAGAGCGAAGCGCAGACGCGCGACGTGCCGCGCTCGCGCATCCTCAAGGACGACGCGGTCCTGGAACTGGCGATGGCCGCGCCGCGCACGCCCGAGGCGCTCGGCGACATGCGGGCCGTGCCGCGCGGCATCGAGCGCTCGCGTACCGGGGTCGACATCCTGGCCGCGGTCGAGCGAGGTCTCGCCCGCGATCCCAAGACCCTGCCCCGCATCGAGAAGGACCGCCGCAATGGCGGCGGCGGCGCGACGGTGGAACTTCTCAAGGTGCTTTTGCGCCAGGTCGCCGAGGCATCGAGCGTCGCCCCCAAGCTGATCGCAACCGTCGACGACCTCGAAGCCATCGCGTCGAGCGACGAGGCCCAGGTGCCGGCGCTGGCCGGCTGGCGACACACGCTTTTCGGCAGTAAGGCCTTGGAGCTCAAGCACGGCCGGCTGGCGCTGACGCTCGAGCGCGGCAAGGTGATCGCGCTCGAATGGCAGGACGGCGACGCACCCGCCGCCTGACCCTGCTCACGCCGGATCGAGCACCGGCGCGATCCGCAATTCGCCTTCGCGGCCAATGAGTTTGGCGAGCTGCCTCAAGCGTGACAGCAACCGATCGCTGGCAAGGTCGGCCAGATCGGGCGGCAAGGTGAGCACGAGCCGCATCTTGACGCAGCGTAGGCTCGTGCGCGGCAGCACGTCGGCCATGGCGGCCGAGATCAGATAGGCGACGCGCATGGCCGCGCCGAGGATGCGGGCGCGGTCGAGCAGGCGCGGCGAGACGAGCGCCCGCAGTTGCGGGCTCACGTCCTCGTCCATGCCGATGTGCCGGTAGGTGACGGCGAGCGCCAGATAGCCGCGCCCCGGATGATCGACGCCGACGAAGGTCCCGTTGGCGATCATGTTCAGCGCCTGATCGCTGCGGTAGTCGGGATGCGCCCGCCAGGCGATATCGGCGAGGAGACACGCGGCACGGCGCATCCGCTTGTCCTCGCCCGTCTCCTCGAACTGCGTCGACTTCATGAACGCATCCGTCCATTGGCCGAGGTCAATGCCATGCCCCGGGCTTCTCGACTGCAGCCGGTTGAGGCGGCGCGCCGCCGCCAACAGCGGGTCTTCGGCCCGCTGGAACGTATCGAGCCGCTCGAACAGCAGGCCCTCGCGCACGCCCTGCGCCGAAATCACGATCTCGCGCGGTTTGCCTTGGCGGATCAGCTCGTCGAGCACCACGGCACCGAACGAGAGGAGCGGCCGCCGCGCCGAGGAGACCGCGGCGATCGAGCTCAGCGATTCGGCATCGACCCGCTCGACCAGGGAGGCGAAGGCCCCCGCCTCGGCCGCCGGGATGACGTAGCCGTGCATCACGTTGAGCGGGTAGTTGCGCTGCCGCATGTGCAGCTTGGCCAGCGCCCGCCAGGTGCCGCCGACGGCGTAGAACGTGCGCCCGTTCAGCGTCTTGACCGGCATCGCCTTGGCGATCGCCTCACGCGCGATCTTCTGCGCGCGCTTCGGCGAGTTTTTCGACATGTCGGCGAGCGCCAGGCCGCCGAGCGGCAGCGACACGCCGCGACCGAATTTCATCCGCTTGACGTCGATGAGCTCGAGCGAGCCGCCGCCCATGTCGCCGACCACGCCGTCGGCGCGATGGAACGACGAGGCGACGCCGAGCGCCGAGAGCTCGGCCTCGCGCTGGCCGCCGATCAGATGGATGTCGGCGCCGATGGCAGCCTTGGCGTTGCGCAGGAATTCGGTGCCGTTGCGCGCATCCCGCGTCGCGGCGGTGGCGACGACATTGACGTCGGTGATGCCCATGTTCCGGCACAGGATGCTGAAGCAGCGCAGGGCCGCCAACGCACGATCGATCGCCTCGGGCGCCAGGAGCCCGGTGGTCGCGACCCCTTTGCCGAGGCCACACAGCACCTTTTCATTGAACGTCGGCGTCAGCGCGCGGGACAAACCTTCGTAGGCCACGAGCCGGACCGAATTCGAGCCGATGTCGACGATCGCCACCGGCGCCTCGCGCCGGAGGTCGGCCTCCGCCGGCACCGCGGGGACCGGTGCGTCAGCGCGCTTCCAGTCGCTTGAGGAGTGTCTTTGGGCTCGATTCACGCAGCGACTTTCCACGTCCCGACAGGCTCGGGTTGGTCATGAAGTAATTGTGGGCATTGAAGGGCTCCTGGCCCTCGAGGGCCACGACCCTCTCGCTGCCCCCGTCGGGCAGCACCCGATAGCTCTGCTGGTTGTCGATCAGATTGGCAATCATGATCTGGTTCAGAACCTGGTCATGCACCGTTGGATTGGTGATCGGCAGCAGCGCCTCGACGCGCCGGTCGAGGTTGCGCGGCATCAGGTCCGCCGACGAGATATAGACGCGCGCCTTCGGATGCGGCAGGCCGTGACCGCCGCCGAAGGCATAGATGCGCGCATGTTCGAGGAAGCGGCCGACGATGGAGCGGACGCGGATATTGTCCGACAGGCCCGGCACGCCGGGCCTCAGGCAGCAGATGCCGCGCACGACGAGGTCGACCGGGACGCCGACCTCGCTCGCCCGGTAGAGCGCATCGATGATCTCGGGGTCGACCAGGGCATTGCATTTTCCCCAGATCCCGGACGGCTTGCCGGCCTTGGCGAAGCCGATCTCCTCCTCGATGTGCTGAAGGAGACGCGCCTTGAGCGTCATCGGGGAGACGGCCATCCGTTCGAGCCCGGCCGGCTCCGCATAGCCGGTGATGAAGTTGAAGATGCGCGCGACGTCCCGTGCCACGGCCGGATCGACCGTGAAGAAGGACAGGTCGGTATAGATGCGGGCCGTCTGCGGGTGATAATTGCCGGTGCCGACATGGCAATAGGTGACGAGATTGCCGCCCTCGCGGCGCACCACCATCGACAGCTTGGCGTGCGTCTTGAGCTCGATGAAGCCGAAGACGACCTGCACGCCGGCGCGCTCGAGGTCACGCGCCCAGCGAATGTTGGCTTCCTCGTCGAAGCGCGCCTTGAGCTCGACGAGGGCCGTCACCGACTTGCCGGCTTCGGCCGCCTCGATGAGCGCCCGGACGATCGGGCTGTCCTTCGACGTCCGATAGAGCGTCTGCTTGATCGCGGCGACATTCGGATCATGAGCCGCCTGGGTGATGAACTGCACCACGACGTCGAAGGATTCGTAAGGGTGATGGACGACGAGGTCCTTCTGGCGGATCGCCGCGAAGCAATCGCCGCCATTGTCGCGAACGCGCTCGGGGAAACGGGCGTTGTAGGGCTTGAACTTGAGGTCCGGCCGATCGATGCCGACGAGTTCGGAGAGGTCGTTCAACGCCAGCATGCCGTCGATGAGGAAGCTCTGGTCGGTCGCCGTGTCGAGCTCGTCGGCGATCAGCAGCCTCAGCGCCTCGGGCATGAAGGCATCGATCTCGAGCCGGATCACCGAGCCGCGGCGTCGGCGCTTCAACGCGCTCTCGAAGAAGAGCACGAGATCCTCGGCCTCTTCCTCGACTTCGAGATCGCTGTCGCGGATGACGCGGAAGAGCCCCTGCCCTTTCACGTCATAGCCGGGGAACAGCCGACCGATGAACAGGCCGATCAGCGTCTCGACGGCGACGAACCGGGCGGCCCCGGGAGCGAGTTGGTCGGGCATGCGGATGAAGCGCTCGATCCGGCTCGGAATGCGGATCAGGGCATGCAGCAGCCGGCCGTCATGCGCGCGCTTGAGCTCCAGCGCCAGGGTGAAGCCGAGATTGGGGATGAAGGGGAACGGATGAGCCGGGTCGATGGCGAGCGGGGTCAGGATCGGGAAGATGTGCAGCAGGAAGTGATCCTGCAGCCATTCGCGCTCGGCCTTGCCGAGCTCCGCCGGCTCGACGAGGACGATCTTGGCCGCGGCCAGGTCCTCGCGCAGCGCCGTCCAGCGGCTCTGCTGGGCCGCCACCAGGCTCTTCGATTTCTCCTGGATCTGGGTCATCTGCTCGGCCGGCGACAAGCCGTCCTGCGAGAGCGTGGTCACGCCCGAGCGCACCTGCCCGTAGAGCCCGGCGACCCGGACCATGAAGAATTCGTCGAGGTTATGGGCGGAGATCGACAGGAAGCGGAGCTGCTCGAGCAGCGGATGGTTGCGGTTCGAGGCTTCCTCCAGCACGCGCCCGTTGAATTCGAGCCACGACAGCTCCCGGTTGATAAAGCGGCCGGGCTCGTCGAAGAGAGGCGAACGCATCGGCAGAGGGGAAGGAGCGGTCTCGTCAAGCAGGGCCTCCGCCACGAAATTCATGCGCTCCATCTCCTTCGCGTCGACTGAGCAAGCTCTCACAATCTTGCTTACACCCAGGATGTTGAGCAGCATCGATTTTGCTCGGAAAAAGCAAAATCAATCGTCGCTTTCACCGCGCAAGGCTGCTTAAGCCTGTCGCGTCCGAGGCCGCGGCCGCGCCCGCCGGCAGGATCGGGTACGCATATGTCATCAGCATGACCGCGCCGCATCCGTTCGAGCCTAGCAGACTGCGGCTCGATCGGCGATCCGTCGGACCCGCTGGGTCCGGAGCGGTGGCCCTCAGCCGGCGCTATTCGGCATCGAGATGCAGATCGCCGAGGAGGGTCGCCGCAAGCGTACGGGTGATGCGGCGACCGCTCGAAAGCCCGGCGGCGTCGAGCGTTGCCACGACCTCTCCGACGGCAGCGAGCGAACGGTCGAGCCGCAGCGCCAGATAATCGATGAGCGTCGCATCGACCCGGAGCTGTCGGTCGTCGAAGAGCTTCACCAGCACCGCCCGCACCAGCGCCTCGTCGGGTGTCTCGATCTCGACGCACGGCGCGAGGCGGAGCCGCGACAGGAGGTCCGGGGTCGTGAGCGACCAGCGGTCGGGCGGCTTGCGTGCCGTGATCAGCAGCGAGGAACGCCGCTCGCGGATCAGGTTGAGGAGATGGAAGAATTCCGCTTCGGGCAGCGCGAGATCGTCGGCGCCGTCGATGACGCCATGACCTGCCGCGACCTCGGGCAGGAGATTGGTGAGGTCGGCTCGATCGAGCCGCCGCGCCCCGGCCCGCCCGGCCCAGAGATGCGACAGGTGGGTCTTGCCCGATCCGGCCGGTCCCACGACGATCAGCACCGGATCGGGCCAATGAGGCCATCGCGTGATCGCCGCAAGGGCGGCCGCATTGGAGGGCGACCCCAGAAAGTCCGACGACCCGTAGCGCGGCGGCAGCGCGAGGCCCAAGGGAAGCTGCGTCACGTGCGGCCGTCGGTGAAGGCGGTCCTCGGATCGCCCGTGTAAAGCGAGCTCAACAGATATTTGCGCAAGGCGAAGCGGGACAGCACGCCGGCTGCCGCCGACAGCGGAACCGCGACCAGGAGCCCGGTGAACCCGAAGATCGTCGAAAAGGCGACGAGGGCGAACATCAGCCAGACGGGGTGCAGGCCGATCGAGGCGCCGACGAGGCTCGGCGAGAGCACGTTGCCTTCGAGGAACTGGCCCGCCACCACCACGGCGAGGGTCTCGGCGATCAGCGTCCAGTCGGGCCAGCCCTGGACGACGGCGACCGCCGTGGCGAGCAGCAGAACGATGAGCGAGCCGATATAGGGGACGAAACTCAGCACGCCGCCCGAGATGCCGATGAGGAAGCCGAAATTCAGTCCCACCAGGGTGAGCCCGATCGAATACCACAGGCCCAGGACCAGGCTGACCAGCGACTGGCCGCGCACGAATCCCGCCAGCGCCGCATCGATGTCGCGCGCGATCGAGCGCACGCTCTCGCGATGCGGCAGCGGGATCCAGCCGTCGATCGCCGCCACCATGCGCTTCCAGTCGAGCAGGATGTAGAAGGCGACGACCGGCGTGACGATCAGCAGGGAGAACACGCCGAACAGCGCCCGGCTGCCCGACCAGAGCTGATTGAGGAAGGCGACGAGATAGTTCGACCATTGGCCGACGAAGGAATTGACGGAGTTCTGCACCTCGGCCTGCGTGAGGCCGGCGGTGAGCCCGAAGGCCTTGAGCGTCTCGCCGCCGTAGCGGTCGGCGAGCTTGACGATCTCTTCCACCACCAAGGCCTGAAGGCGCGCCGCGATGACCGGCAGGTTGAGCAGGAACGCGGTGAACTGATGGGCCAGGATCGGCACGAAGAGCACCAGCAGGACCAGCAGCAGGATGACGAACAGGCCCAGGATCAGCGCCGTCGCACCGAGACGGCTCAACCCCCACCGTTCGAGCCGGTTGGCCAAAGGATCGAGCAGATAGCCGATCGTCATCCCGGCGACGAAAGGCAGGAGCACGCCCGACAGCGCATAGAGGATGTAGACGAAGACGCAGAGCACCACAGCCCAGATGAAGATCTGGCGTTGCAGGCTCATGGCGTGCCGCGCTCCCCGAGCCCGGCCCGCGCGCAAAGTCCTCTCGATCGGTCGCATGCCGGAGCCATCGATTGAGATAAGCGGCGTCGCGAGCCAGCGTCAATGCTGCGATCTTGGCCGCCCAAGGCTCCGAATCCAGGTTAACCCTTGCGGGAGCGGGTCGGAAACACGTCCTCCCTATGCGCCGGAGTTCCGGCGGCAGACCGTCGATCTGGTCCGTGCGGGGCGCGATCCGACCGACCCGGCTCGCCATCGAGCCTTCCGCTCAGGCCATCCGGAGCTGGGCGGAGCCTCGCTGGGACTCCGTCAGGCGAAGCCTGATGGAGAGCGCGGCGGAGGGCGTGGCGGTGCATGGGCGATAAGATGTCGGATGATGTCGAGGGTGAGGCCCGGATGGGGCGATCGGCTCAAGACGGGAGAGCGGCGAGGCGAGAGCATATTGGACTCGGGTCGTTCTGTTTGGCTTCAGGCTCGTGGCGGATCGAGTCGCGCAGGATGTCGGCGCGCAGGGCGCCCGAAAGGCGCCCGCAGCCATGACGAGGGCGGCGATGCCACCCGTATCTCCGCCCGCAACTCCACTCGGCTTCGCCGGCCGGCAAATGACGTTGTTCGAGCCTTTGGCAGCTCCGCCCACCTCGCCACCGCGATCGCCCTTCCGCCGGCTCTCGATAGGCTTCGCCTGACGGAGGCTTGGCCGGGAGCCGTTGAGGCTGCCCGCGCGTTCCGGGATCCCAAGCAATGCGACCTATTGTCGCAACATTGCCTCAGGGTATGCTCGCTATCGCGAGTTCGGTCGGCAATGCCTTGAAGGGACCGCGCGAGTCATTCAGAAGCAAGACATGCTCAATAGGTGGCGACGGACAGTTGACCTCCAATCTGTTGTTTCGATCATCTCCGCGGCTCGACCAAGAGCCGTCCGCCGCGAACACGCCGGAGCGAGACGCAACGCCGTCCAACGCGACCGTTCCAAGGTGTCTCCTCGAATCGGCGATTGCGCATCTCGAGCTCGGCAACGCGCGCGCCGCTCTCGAGGCCGCGAGCGACGCATGCCATAACGCACCCCGGTTGCCGCGACCCCATTATGTCTATGGTCAGGCCTGGTTGGCGCTGAACGAGCCGACGCGGGCCGAACAAGCCTTCGCGGCCGCGATCCAGCTTGCGCCGGATTGGGCCGAGCCTTGGATCAACTACGGTCTCGCCCGCTACCGCCAGGGCGCGATGGAGGACGCCAAGACCGCCATGCGACAGGCGCTCCTCCTCGCGCCCGGTCATCCGGCGGCGAGTGCCAACCTCGGCGCCTTCCTGCGCATCACCGGCGAATCCGAGGCGGCTGAAGCGCTGCTGCGCGCCACGGTCGCTCGCGAGCCGGGCAACGCCGGAGCGCGGCTCAACCTCGCGGCCGATCTGTTGCACGAGGAGCGCGCCGGCGAGGCGCTCGCCCTTCTCGACCAGGCGGACGTGCCGGAGGACACGCGAGCGTCCCGACATTGGCATCTGCAGAGATCGCTGGCGCTGCTCCAGCTCGGCCGCTCCGTCGAGGCCCGTGCCGCCCTCGATGCCCTGACGGCGCTCGGACCCCTGCCGCCCGAGATCGCGCCGCTGTGGCATTGGCGGCAGGTGCTGCTCGGACTCGAGGAAGGCGATCCGGTCCGCGCCAGGGAGGCGGCTGGGCGAATGGAGGCGGCGCTCGACGCCATGGGGCCGGCTGCGGTGCCCGAACACCGCATCATGGCGCATTACGACCTTGCCAAGCTCTGGTCCGGGCAGAACGAGCCCACCCGCGCCTTCGCGCACTGGACAGCGGGGCACGGGCTTCTGGCGAAGAGTCAGCCGTTTTCCCGGGACGAGCACTTGGCTTCCGTGGAGGCCAACATCGCGACCTTCGACCGCGCCCGCTTCGCCGAAGGCCCGCGCGCCCGCAATCGGGACCCGGCACCGGTGTTCATCGTCGGCATGCCGAGGTCCGGCACGACGCTCTGCGAGCAGATTCTGGCGGCACACCGCGACGTGCATGGGGCCGGCGAGCGGCCGGCTCTGGGGCGGGCTTTCGCGGCACTTGGCGGGCCCAGCGAGGATCGGGACCCCGTGCGGCGGATCGCGGCGCTCGACGCCGAGGCGCTCGATCGGGCGGCGGCCGGCTACCTGGCCGAGCTGCACGGCCTCGCGCCGGACAAGACCCGCATCGTCGATAAGCTGCCGGGCAACTATCTCTATCTCGGTCTCGTCGGACTGATGCTGCCGGGCGCCAAGATCATCCATTGCGTGCGCGATCCGCGCGATATCGGCCTGTCGATCTTCACCTTCCGGTTCCATGGACAGCACGGCTACGCGCACGACCTCGCCGACCTCGGGTGGACCATCGCGCAGCAGAGCCGGCTGATGGACCATTGGAAGGCGGTGCTGCCGAACCCGGTCCTCACCGTCGCGCTCGCCGACTGGGTCGAGGATTTCGACGGCACGCTCAACAGCGCGCTGGCCCACCTCGACCTCGAGCCCGACCCGAACTGCGCCCGCTTTTACGAAGCCGACAGCCGGGTGCGCACCGTGAGCCGCGCCCAGGTGCGCCAGCCGGTCAACGCGCGGGGGCTCGGCCGCTGGCGGGCCTATGCCGACCAACTCACCCCTTTGACGGACGAACTGGCGCGCGGCGGCCTGCTTCCCGCCGACCCCGCCCGATGAGGACGTCCGGAGGACAGACGCATGGGGGGCACGACCACGGTCGCCGGCAGCGCCGGCAAGCCATCACGGCAGCAGCGGGAACGCGGATCCATGTCGGGCATTGATCGGACGGCGGTCGAAATCCCGCATCACTCACCCGAAGCGATCCTCGCCCATCCCCGTTTCGCACTGGCGCGCACAGCCTACGTCGAAGCGATCCTGGGACTGTACGAATACGATCCGTTCATGAACCGGCTGCTGATCGAAGCGGGCCGCTCCGTCATCTTCTTCAACATCCTTTGCCTGCACGCGGCCTACGACGAAAGCGACCGCGCCACGTGGCCGACGCTCCAGCTTCTGCAGCGATCGGTGCGGGAGTTCGGCGTTTCGAGCCCGCGCCGCGTTCACGACATCGTCGCCCGGTTCATAGAGACCGGCTACGTCAGATCGGACGTCGCGCCATCGGACCGCCGAGCGCACATCCTGGCGCCGACCGACAAGATGCTGGCCCACGACCTCGCCTGGCTGGAGGCCTTCTACAGGCCGCTGGAGGTCATGTTCCCCGACCCAGGCTACGGGCTGCCGATGCGCCGCGATCCGGCCTATCGGAGGGCTCACCGGAAGGTCGGCACTCTCATGTTCTCCTATGCGGCGCGCCTCATGGCCGCTAATCCCGGCGTCATGCTCTTCATGGGCCGCGAGGCCGGCATGATGATCCTGATCAAGCTCGTGCAGCGCGCCGGCGAAGCGCGCGGCGGGGTGGCGCGGCGCTTCTCCTTTGCCGACATCGCGGACCGTTTCGGCATCTCGCGGACCCACGTGCGGACGACGTTGCAGGATGCCGAGGCCGAAGGCCTGGTGCAAATGTCCGATCGCTCGGTCGCGCTGACGCCGCCTCTCGTCTCGGCGTTCGACCGTTTCGTCGCCGACATCATGGCGGGACACGACCTCATGTTCCGGACCGCGATGCGCGATCTCGAGGGAAACCTCGACGGATCGGGGGCCGTGCCTGGTGCTCATGTCCAGCGACAGCAACGATCAGGTTAACCATGGTCTTGCCGCACGAAATTGGATGCAAAAAGTTCCACGCCCGAAGATTGAACTCGTGGCATGAAGGTCTCTGCCTCTTAACAAAGTGTTAAGGGTCCTCGCAGCGGTCCCGCCGACGTCCTCGAAATGATCAGTCATCGCCTCGCCTCACTCGCTCCCGAAGGCAGGATCGCCGTAGGCGATCAAGCGGGTCACCCCTTGTTCCGGCAGCGCTCGCTGGCCACAGGGCGGGTGCGGACCATGCGCCTGCCGGAAGACGAGTTCATTTCCAGCCACGTGGCGGCTCGAGCCGAAGCGCCCGTCACCCCCCCGACACTGCCTCGCGCCGACGACCTGAGGAACCACCGATGAGCACGATCACCGTCACCAACAGCAACGATTCGGGCACGGGGTCGCTGCGGGACGCGCTGGCCAGCGCCGCGAACGGCGACACGATCGAGTTCGCCTCCGGGCTCGCGGGATCGATCATCACCCTTCAAAGTACGCTGACGATCAACAAGGACGTCGTGATCGACGGGCAGAACAACGACATCACGATCAGCGGGGGGAGCGCCGTCACCGACCTCACGGTGACGGCCGGCAACGTGCGGATCGACAACCTGACGATCGCGGACGGCCACGGCACCGGGGCGGCTGGCGCGAGCGGCGCGAGCGGCGCGAGCGGGGATACCCCCGGGAACGGCGGAGACGCGGCGGGCGGTATCCTCGTGCTGGGTGGTTCCGTCGCCCTCACGGGTGACACCTTCGCCAATGACACCGCGACGGGCGGCAAGGGGGGCACCAGTTTCTATGCGTCGAACGGTGGGACCGGCGGCGATGCGGCGGGCGCCATCCTCGTGCAGAGCGGTTCCATCACCCTCAACGCTGATAGCTTCTCCGCCGACACGGCGGCCGGCGGTGCGGGTGGCGAGACCTTCATTTCCAGCGGCGGCACGGGCGGAGGTGCCGCGGGCGCTGTCTTCGTCGAACCCGGCGCGACGGTGAGCGCGGCGTCGACTCTCCACAGCACGATCGTGTCTGCGGCCGCCGGTGCCGGCGGCGCCGCGCTGTTCGGCGGAACTGCCGGGACCTCCGGCACGGCCTATCCCGTGTCGAACGACGCCGCCGTCATGTCGGCGGACACGCCATCCAACACGGTGACGGTCACCACCTTCGCCGGGCTCGACGCTGCCATCCTGGCCGCCGATCGGCTGGCGGCCGGCACGGGTGCGATCGAGATCGACGTCCAGGGCACGATCGCCGAGACCGCCGACCCGACGGCCGTCAATCTCGCGTTCGGCAACACGCTCTTCATCAAGGGCGTGGGCGGCGGCACGCTGGACGGCCAGGACCCCACCGACACGACCGGTGCGACCCACCACCGCGGCCTGTTCGTCTATTCCGGCGCGGTCACGATCCAGGACCTCACCATCGAGAACGCTCGCGCGGTGGGCGGCGCGGGCGGGCCGGGCGGCGGCGGCGGCGCGGGCCTGGGTGGCGGCTTGTTCGTGGCGGGTCCCAATCCGGTCTCCGTCGGCAGCACGACCTACTCGGCGGGCGGAAACGTCACCTTGTCCAATGTCGCGTTCCTGGACGATGGGGCGACGGGCGGTGCCGGCGGCAATGGCACCAGCAGCAGCAATAGCTACGGCGGCGGCGGCGGCCTCGGCGGCGACGGCCACGGTGGCGCGGGCGGCGTCGGCGGGAGCGCTCAAGGCGGCACGAATTCCAACGGTGGTCCGGGCATCGTGCCGGGCGCGGCGCCTGGCGGAGACAGCGACGACGGTTCCGGCGGCGCCAGCGGCGGCGGCGGCGGGGGCGGTAACGGCCAATTTGGCGGCGGCGGGGGCGGCATCGGCGGCACGTTCAATGGCACCGGTGGCTTCGGCGGCGGCGGCGGAACCAACAGCCGCAACGGCAGCCGCGGCGGCTTCGGCGGCGGCGGGTCCGGCGGATACGACACGGCCGGCGCCGGTGGTTTCGGCGGCGGCGGTGGCAGTGGCTTTTATAGAGGCGCCGGCGGGTTCGGCGCCGGCGCCGGCGCCGGCGATGGAGCCGGCGGCGGCGGTGGCTTGGGCGCGGGCGGCGACATCTTCGTGCAGGAGGGCGGCACCCTCACCATCGAAGGCGGCAGCCTGTCGGGCGGCACCGTCGGTGTCGGCCTGGGGACCAGCGGCGGCGCCGACGGGAAGAACTACGGCACGGGCATCTTCCTCCAGGGCAACGGCAATGCTTTGACCCTGACGGCCAACCCGGACGGCACGGCCTTCACCGTGTCCGACGTCATCACGGACCAGGACGGCTCGGCCGGCCCGGGCAGCGGCGGCTCGGTCGCGGTGACGATCGGCACGGTGAGCCTTCCCGGCACCGTGATCCTGACCGCGGCCGACACCTACACGGGCGCGACCACCATCACGGCCGGCAGCACGCTGCAGCTCGGCGACGGTACGGTGGCGGGCCTCGGCTCGATCGACGATACCTCCAGCATCGCGGACGGCGGCACGCTGGCGGTGGACGACAGCGGGACGGTGAAGATCGCCGCCGGCATTGCCGGCAACGGGACCCTCGTGCAGGAGGGCGCCGGCACGACGGTGTTGACCGGGACGAGCAGCTACACGGGCGACACCACGGTGAGAGATGGCACGCTGCTGGTGGACGGGTCCGATTCGGGTTCCGCCAGCGAGGTGCAGGATGGCGCCACTCTGGGAGGCGACGGCACGACCGGCGTGGTCACGGTCGACAAGGGCGGGACGCTGGCACCGGGCGACAGCAGCCTCGCCGCTCCCGGCATACTGACGGCCGCCAGCTTGTCCATGGCGAGCGGCGCCACTTACGCCGTGCAACTCGGCGGCGCGACGGCCGGCACGGGCTATGGCGAGACGGCGGTCGACGGCGCCGTCAATCTCGACAGCGATGGGGGTTTGGGTGCCACCCTGAACGTGCAGCTTGCCCCTGGCTACATTCCGCTCGGCCACACCTACACGCTGATCGCCTCCACGGGAGGCGCGGCCGTGCAAGGCTCTTTTGCGGGCTTGGCAGAGGGCGCCACGGTCTCGGGCAGCGATCAGCAGTTCACGATTAGCTACGCCGGCGGCAGCAGCGGGCATGACGTGACGCTGACCTCGACCGCCGTCACGGTCTCGACCTTCGATCAGCTCAAGGCCGCCATCAAGGCAGCCAACGCGGCGGCGGCCGGCACGGGCGCGCTCGAGATCGACGTGTCGGGCGCGATCGCCGAGACCGGCAACCTGGCCGCCATCGATCTCGCATCGGGCAACTCGCTGACCATCAAGGGCGTGAGCGGCGGAACGCTGGATGGGCAGGACCCGAACAGTCCCACGACCTACCATGCTGGGCTGTTCGTCTCCTCCGGCCCGGTATCGATCGAGGACCTCACGATCCAGAATGCCCATGTCGTCGGCGGGGCGGGCAGCGGTGGCGGCGGCGGCGGCGCGGGCCTGGGCGGCGGCTTGTTCGTGGCCAGCGGGGCAGACGTGACTCTGTCCGATGTCGTCTTCGAGGGCGATCACGCGAGCGGCGGGGCCGGCGGGACAGGGCGGACCGGCGGCGGCGGCGGCCTCAACGGCGGCTCTGGTGGGGGCGCCGGCAGTTCCTACCAAGGCGGCACCGGCAGCTTCGGCGGCGGCGGCGGCGGCGCGTTCGGGAAAGGCGGCTTCGGCGGCGGCGGCGGCACGGCCTATGGGCAGGGCGGCGGCACGGGCGGTTTCGGCGGCGGCAGCAGCACGCAGGGCGAAGGCGGGGGTGGCGGCCTCGGCGCGGGCGGCGACATCTTCGTGCAGGAGGGTGGCAGCCTCGCCGTCGTCGGGGGCGCTCTGGGCACCGCACAGTCGCCGGGCGTCGTCGCGGGAGGGGGTGGCGCGCCCTACACGCAGGGCGGAGCCGCGCTTGGTTCCGGCATCTTTCTTCAGGGCACCCAGGGCGTCACGCTCGCAGCTGCGGCTGGGACGACCAATGATGTCGTGGACACCATCGCCGATCAGGCCGGCGAGGGGGGCGTGGGCAGCCTTACCGTCGGGATCGCCCCGACCGGACTCGATCCTGGCGAAACCGGCACGGTGGTGCTCGATCCCCTGGATGCGAGCGGCCAGCCCACCTCCAACACCTACACCGGCGGCACTGTCATCACGGCGGGAACGCTCGACCTCGAGACGATCGGCGCCGCAGGCACGCCGGATGCGAACCATCCGCTGGCCGGCACGATCGCCTTCGCGTCGAATGCCAGCGCGACTTTAGCGCTCGGCGCGGGCGTTCTGCCCTCGACAGGCGGAGCGTTCGCGGACGCGATCTCCGGCTTCCGGTATGGCGACAGCATCGACCTGCTCGGGCTGTCCTACCAGGTCGGCGCAACCTATTCCTATGCCGCCTCGCAGCTCCAGGTAACGAGCGGCGGCGTCACCGACACGCTGGACGTGACGAATCCCGGCTCGTCCCAATTCATCATCGGCCAGGATTCGTCCGGTCACGTGCTCGTCACGCAGAGCCCGGCTCCGTATATCGACGGTGCGACGGACACGAGCGTGTCAGGCTCGGCGCCCGTCATGCCGTTCTCGGGCGTGACGATCGAGGATCCGCTGGCCGGCACCGAAACGCTGACCATCACGCCCACCGGCAACGGCGGAACGCTGACCGGCGCGGGCACGCCCAACAATGGCGTCTACACCCTGACCGGCACGGCCTCTGCGGTCACGTCCGAGCTCCGGGGCATCATCTTCACGCCCGACCCGGCGGGCAACCCCAACGGCAGCGTCACGACCAGCTTCGCGCTCAGCGATACGAGCGATGCCAAGGCGCTCACGAGCAATGCGGTCACGGTCGAGGTCACCGAAACGGACCCGGCGGTTTCCCCCACGATCAGCAACAGTTCGGCCGCCCAGAGCTCGATGAACGAGTCTGTCACCACCCCGTTCGCCGATGCGACGGTGACGGACACGAATGCGGCCTCGGGCACCAACAGCCCGTCGACCGCGATCGACACGCTGACCATCACGCTGCAGGGCGGGATGGGCACGCTGAGCGATGGGGCGGGCTTCAGCGGCACCAGCACGCTTTCGGGAGGCGGTTCCACCTACACGCTGACGGGCACGGGCGCGGCCGTTACGGCCGAGCTCGACCAGCTGGCCTTCACGCCGACGGCCGGCGGTCCGAACACGAGCTCGATCACGACCTTTGCGCTGAGCGACGTCTCGGCGGCTGGCGGGGCGAGCAACAGCGACAGCACCAGCCAGGTGACGGATACCGATCCGGCGGTGGCGCCGTCGATCACCAACACGTCGACGCCGCAGACCTCGAACAATGAGTCCGCCGCAACCCCATTCGGCGGCGCGACGGTGACGGATCCCAATGCGGCCGGCAACGGCGACAACACGGCCGGCACTGCGACCGACACGCTGACCATCACGCTTCAGGGGGGCACCGGCACGCTGAGCGATGTGATGGGTTTCCAGAACGGCAAGCTCGCGCAGGGCTCGGCGCCAAACACGTACACGCTGACCGGCACGGGCGCAGCCGTTACGGCCGAGCTCGACCAGCTGGTCTACACGCCCGACCCCACAGGCAACCCCAACGGCAGCGTCACCACGACCTTCGCGCTGAGCGACACGAGCGACGCCGATCCTACGGCCGCACCTGCCACCGACAGCACCAGCCAGGTGACCGACAGCGACTCGCCCGTGGCGCCGTCGATCACCAATACGTCGACGCCGCAGAGCTCGACCAATGAATCCGCCACGACCCCGTTTGCGGGCGCCACCGTGACGGACACCAATGCGGCCTCGGGTACCGACGCTGGCAGCACCGCGACCGACACGCTGACCATCACGCTGCAGGGCGGCACGGGCACGCTGAGCGACGGGGCGGCCTTCACCGGCACCAGGAGGCTGTCGGGCAGTGGCAGCACCTATACGCTGACCGGCACGGGCGCGGCCATCACGGCCGAGCTCGACCGACTGGTCTTCACGCCGACGGCCGGCGCCCCGGACACGAGCTCGACCACGACCTTCACCCTAAGCGACGTATCGTCGGTCGGGAAGGCGAGCAACAGCGACAGCACCAGCCAAGTGACGGATACCGACCCGGCGGTGGCGCCGACCATCACCGGGACGGTGGCGAACCAGGCGACCACCTCCGAGGCGGCGGTCAAGCCGTTCTCGGGCGTGACGATCGGCGACGCTAACGGCAACAACCCCACCGAGACCGTAACCATCACGCTCGGCGGGACCGGCGGCACGCTGACCGGGGCCGGGCTGACGCAGAATCCGGGCGGCAGCTATACGTTGGCCACCGGCACGGCCGCCAATGTCACGGCGGAGCTCGACGCGCTGGTGTTCACGCCTGCGGCCGGTGCCCCGAACACGAGCTCGACCACCACCTTCACGCTGAGCGACGCGAGCAGCGCGAAGACGACGGCGAGCGACGGCACGACGTCGGTGATCGACAGCGATCCGGCTGCGCCGACTGGCGGCGGCACGACTGGCGGCGGCACCACGGGGGGTGGCACCACGGGGGGTGGTGGAACCGGTCCGGGCGCGCCGACCAACAGCACGCCGACGCCTCCCTTGGTGGGTTTCGATCCGACGGTCAGCTTCTCGGACCCGAACACCGCGACCTTGACCGGCACGGTGTCGGATGCGAGCGGGGTGAAGAGCGTCGAGATCTTCGAGGGCGCGACCGACCTCGGCTCGGCCACCGTCGATACGGCGGCCGGCACCTGGGCCTTCGCCTATGGCTTCGCGCCGGGCTTCCACACCGGGCTCAGCGCGCTCGCCACCGGCAACGACGGGGTCACGGCCTCGGCGCCGAGCTCCTACGACCTCACCACCGGTGTCACGGGCGCGCCCTACGCGGCCTATCAGGACAGCTACGACGCCACCAGTGGCGCTTACGAGGGGCAGACCTTCTTCACCCGCCGCGGCGCGCTGGAGATGCAGACGCAATATTCGCCGACGCCCGACGGCGGCTTCACGGTGCTCTCGAGCGGCGGCACGGCCTTCCGGCACACACCCTATTTCGCCGTCGTCGACACCTACAACGGCTCCGGGCAACCGGTCGAGGAGGACGTCTACTACAAGGATGGGCATCAGACCGTGCAGGGCCTCCGGCCCGGCCAGACGCTCGACTCGATCTCCAACGACACCTTCTACTCGAAAGGCGGCAACAACACCTTCGTGTTCACGCCGCATTTCGGCGCCGACACGATCACCTCCTTCGTGCTCGGCGATCCGCATCACGACACGATCAGCCTGCCCGACAGCGCGGCGAGCCGCCTCGGCGCCATCCTCAACCACGCCACGACGGACGCCGCCGGCGACACCACCCTCCACCTCAATGGCAAGGACTCGATCACCATCCAGGGCGTCAGCGTCGC
>DATBEH010000066.1:0-13537 GCA_036276175.1 Lichenihabitans sp. | reverse complement strand
ACGACTGGTGGTGGAGGCCGCTGCGCGATGGGGTCTACGGCGGCGAGCGCCTGGGGCTCGGCACCGAGAGGAAGGCATGACGATGCGCCTCGCCGTCACCGGGAAGAGCGGCCAGGTCGTCCGCACGCTGTGCGGACTCGCGCCGAACCGCGGCGTCGAGGTCGTGACGCTCGGCCGGCCCGGGCTCGACCTCGCCGATCCGGCGAGCATCGCGCCGGCGCTGCGCCAAGCGCGCGCCGACATCGTGGTCAATGCCGCCGCCTATACGGCGGTCGACAAGGCCGAGTCCGAGCCGGACCTCGCCCAGGCCATCAACGCGGCCGGTGCCGGCGCCGTAGCCAAAGCGGCCCGCGAGCTCGGCCTGCCGGTCATCCAGATCTCGACCGACTATGTCTTCGACGGTGCGAAGACGACGCCCTATCGGGAAGATGATTCCGCCGGGCCGCTCGGCGTCTACGGATGCTCGAAGCTCGGCGGGGAACGCGCCGTCGCCCGAGAAAATCCCTGGCACGCGATCCTGCGCACCGCCTGGGTCTATGCGCCCTATGGCAACAATTTCGTCCGCACCATGCTGCGCCTCGCCAGCACGCGGCCGGAGGTCGGCGTCGTGGCCGACCAGCGTGGATGCCCGACCGCGGCCGAGGACGTCGCCGAGACGATCTTGACGGTCGCTCGACGGCTGCAGTCCGAACCCGGTAATGCGGCGCTCCGCGGCGTGTTCCACGTGGCAGCGCAGGGCGAGGCGGTCTGGGCCGATGTGGCGGAGGCGATCTTCGCCACCTCCGCCCGCCTCGGCGGACCGTCCGCCTCGGTGGAGCGGATCACGACGGCGGACTATCCGACGCCGGCACGACGGCCGGCCAACTCGCGCCTCGATTGCACGAAGCTTCGCGACGTCTATGGCATCACCCTGCCCGCTTGGCGACAGTCGCTCGACGCTTGCGTGGCGCGGCTCGTCGCGGAGCTGAAGGCAGGGGCGTGAGCACGCATCCGGTCATCTCGGCCGACACGCTGATTCGCATGGCGACACATTACCTGGCGCGCCATTCGGCATCGACGGCCCATTTGCGCGACGTGCTGGCCCGCAAGATCCGCCGGCGCTGCGATGCGCGCGACCTGCCCGTCCCCGACGAGGCTGACATCCGGGCCACGATCGACGTCGCCGTCGAGCGCCTGACCCGCACCGGCCTCCTCGACGACCAGGCCTATGCCCGGGGAAGAGCCCGCACGCTGGCCGCCAAGGGCTGGCCCGCCTGGCGCATCCGCACGGAGCTTCAACGACAGGACATCGATGCCCCGGCCGGGACGCTGGAGCTCGACGAGACCGCCCAGGCCCGCCGCCTTGCCGAGCGCCGACGCCTCGGCCCCTTCAGAAGCGGCGAACGGCCGGCCTACCGCGACAAGGATATCCGCAGCCTGGCGCGCGCCGGCTATCCGGTTTCCATCGCCAAGGTTGTGATCGACGGCGTGGGCGAGGATTGATCGGCCGTCTCTTCGACGGCCTGTCATCCCGGCCGCGACGGAGGGGAGAGCCCGGGATCCATATTGGTTGAACTGAAGCGGTCTCGAAATGGATTCCGGACAGCCGTTTCGCGACTTCCGGGATGACACTGATGGTGCCGGTGCGCTTTCACGCCGCGTCGAGGTCGGCCTCGATCGCTTCCAGCGTCCGCCCCCTGGTCTCGGGCACGAGCTTCGCCGTGAAGCCGAGCGCCGCCAAAGTCAGCACCGCATAGGCCGCGAAGGTCCCCGGCGCGCCCAAGGCGGCGACGAGATCGAGGAAGGTCGCCGTCACGACGAGGTTGAACACCCACTGGCCGACGGTCGCGACCCCCATGGCCCGGCCGCGTACCCCGAGCGGAAAGATCTCCGAGATCAGCAACCAGAACACCGGCCCGAGGCCGATGGCGAAGAAGGCCACATAGGCGCACAGCGACAGGAGCGTCACATAGGCTAGCGGGCCGCCGGCGCCGTAAGCCTCGCCGAGAGCCAGGGCCAGGAGCGACAGTGCCATGCCGGCCAGGCTGACGATGAGCAACGGCCGGCGGCCGAGCCGGTCGATGAGCCGGATCGACACCAGCGTCATGACGACGTTGACGAGGCCGATGCCGGCCGTCGCCAGGATGGCGGAGGAGGCCGAGGACAGCCCAGCCTTCTGCAGGATCGTCGGCGCGAAATAGATCACGGTGTTGATGCCGGTGACCTGCTGGAAAAAGGCGAGGCCGAGGCCGACGACGAGCGGCCGGCGCAGGCGCGGCGCAAGCAGCGTCGCCGCCGAGGCGACGCGCCGACCGGAGGGGGCCACGTCGCGACGCAGCTCAGCCAGTTCGTTGCCGATGTCGGTCTCCCCGCGCAGCCTCTGCAGGGCGGCTTCGGCCTCCTGCGGACGGCCGTGGCCGGCGAGCCAGCGTGGGCTTTCGGGCAGCATGGCCATGCCGATGCCGAGGATCAGGCCCGGCACGGCGCCGAGCCCCAGCATCCAGCGCCAGCCCTCCGCCACAGTCGCCAGCCCATAGCCCGCCAGATAGGAGACCAGGATGCCGATGGTGATGAAGAGCTGGTTCAGCGAGACGACGCCGCCGCGCCTTTCGGGCGGCGCCATCTCGGCGAGATAGAGCGGGGTCAGCATGGAGGCGACCCCGATCGCCGCCCCGACCAGCACGCGGCCGACGAGCAGCACCGACAGGTCCGGCGCCAAGGCCGAGACCACCGAGCCAACGGCGAACAGTACCGCCGTGGCGATGATGACGATACGGCGCCCGAACCTGTCGGCGAGGCCGCCGGCGACGAGCGCCCCCAGCGCCGCACCCGCCAACGCGATGCCGGCCACGATGCCCTGCATGGTGGCGGACAGGTGGAAGACGTCGCGGATGAACAGCAGCGCGCCTGAGATGACGCCCGTGTCGTAGCCGAAGAGCAGGCCCCCGAGCGCGGCGATCAGTGCGATGACGACAAAAGGCAAGTGCGGCGCACCTTGGCGGGAGCGATCGGGCTGCCAACAATGCGCCGAAGGCTCCTTCAAATACAACGGACGCTGTTTCGGCTCACTATTCGCTGTCGGAAAGCGACGTGAGGATCTTGAAGGCGGCGGCCACGCGATCCTCGATGGGAAAGTTCCGGTTGGCCAGGATGACGATCCCCAGCCGCTTCTCCGGAATGAACGCCACATAGGCTCCGAATCCGTTGGTCGATCCGGTCTTGTTGATCCAGACATTTGCCTGCGGCTTCTGCGGGGGCTTCATTTCAGTGACCGGCGTGGCGTTGAGAGCCATGGCCGGCGAGTTTCCGTCGAGCAGCGCCTGCAGTGCCACCGGATAGGGATATTGTTCCCAGATCAGGTCCTGGGTCATCGGTCCCGCCTGGACGTAGCCGGTGTGCGTGTCGGTGATCGCCCTCTGGAGCGTCTCGTCCAGCGCGATCAGGCCCAGATTGGCGTCGAGGAAGCGCAGCGTGTCGGCCGCCGTCGTCTTGATCCCATAGGCTTCGGCGGAGAAGACGCCGGGCGCCATTCGGATGGGGGCGCCGTCCTTCGTGTAGCCTTGCGCGTAATCGCCCATCCTGCTCGCTGGAACGTCGATGAAACTATTCGCCAGGCCGAGCGCGGGAAACAGGCGCTGCTCCATCAGCGCCGTGAAATCCTGCCCCATGCTCGTCGCCGTGATCAGGCCGAGCGCGCCGACCCCCGGATTCGAGTAGGTCCGATACGTGCCCGGCGGGTAGGCGGGACGCCACGCCTGGAAATATCGCATCATCTGGTCTTCGGTCCGGATGCCGTCCGGCACCTGCAGCGGAAGTCCGCCGGGGGTATGCGTGCCCAGCTCGAGGAGGGTCACTTCGCCGAACGCGCTGCCTTGCAGGTTCGGCAGATACCTGCCCGTCGGGTCCGACAGGGACAGACGGCTTCCGGCCTGAGCCCAGGAGGCCAGCGTCGCCGTGAACGTCTTGGTAATCGAGCCGAGCTCGAACAACGTGCCGCGCGAGACCGGCCGGCGGGTCTGCTTCGACGCTACGCCGTAGTCGAACACATAGGGCTTTCCCGCGACGGTGAGTCCGACCGCCAGGCCGGGAATATTATCCTTCGCCATCAGCGGCCGTATCGCTTCGTCCACCGCCCTCCGGATCCGACTTTGCGGCTCATCGACCGTCTGGCCGGTTGCTGGATTCATGCACGTGATGCAAAGAATTGTCGCCGTGAGGCCCACGATCCCGCCCTTCGTTGCTTGCATGTCCTTCTATCTCCACGGGTCTTCATGAAGTTTGGTCGTCTCGCGCGACGCAAAGAGCGAGTTCGCGCGCCTGGCTGGTTCACCAAGGGCTCGGCAGCGCCGCCGCCACGGCCTTTCCGACCGCCGCGATCGCCGCACTCTGCGCTGCGGCCGAGACCGTGGCGCCTGTGAGATAGACGGTGATCAGGATGGGCTTGCGATCCGGCGGCCAGATCACCGCGACATCGTTGGCGGTGCCCTGATCGCCGGTGCCGGTCTTGTCGCCGACTTGCCAATCCTTCGGCAGGCCGGCGCGGAGCCGCGTGCCCCCGGTCGTGTTCGCCTTGAGCCAGGCGACGAGCTGATTGCGCGAGGGCGGCGACAGCGCGCTGCCGAGGGTCAGAGCCTGCAGATCTGCCAACATCGCGTCGGGCGCGGTTGTGTCGCGCGGGTCGTCGGGCAGCGCCTCGTTGAGCGCGGTTTCGATCCGGTCGAGCCGGGTGACGGGATCGCCGAGCGATCGGGCGAAGGCGGTGAGCCCGGCGGGGCCGCCGATCTGCCGCAGCAGCATGTTGCCGGCCGTGTTGTCGCTGTAGTCGATGGCGGCGGCGCAGAGTTCGGCGAGCGTCATGCCGTCGCCGCCCACCCTGTCCTTGGTGATCGGCGAAGAGGTGACGAGGTCGGATGCGGTGAAGCGCACGCGGCGGGACACTTGCTCTTGTCCGGCATCGACTCGGGCCAGAATGGCGCCGGATGCGAGCACCTTGAATGTACTGCAGATCGGAAAGCGCTCGGCCGCCCGGTGCCCCGCGCGAAAGCCGGTCGATGTGTCGAGCAACGCCACGCCGAGACGGCCGCCGGCCGCAGCTTCGATCTGCGCCAGGGCCGCGGCCAGCATGCCGGCGGCTTTCGTGGCAGCCTGCACGACGCGCGGGCCGGCGCCCGACAGGGCCAGGGCCAAGCCGGCGGTCAGAGATCGTCTGGTCAGCGTCATGTCATGCTCCTCAGGGCTGTTCAGGCGGCAGCCGACATGGACGAGCACGGCGATCTGGACAAACGATCAAATTTCCGCTGAGACCCGTGGAAATGTTGGCCTCGACGTGACCCGCCCCCACCTGCCTCTCAATGCGCTGCGGGCCTTCGAAGCCTCGGCGCGGCATCTCAGCTTCACGCGGGCCGGGTTGGAGCTGCGTGTCACGCAGACGGCCGTCAGCCACCAGGTCAGGGGGCTCGAGGAGATGCTTGGGGTGCGCCTGTTCCGACGGCTGCCGCGCGGGCTTGCCCTGACCGACGAGGGCACAGCGCTGCTTCCCGTCCTCGTCGATACCTTCGACCGGATCGGCGCGACGCTCGAGCGTTTCGAACACGGACGGTTCCGCGACGTGGTCACGGTCGGCACCGTCGGCACCTTCGCGACGGGCTGGCTGCTGCCGCGTCTCGATACGTTCCGCGACATGCATCCTTTCGTGGATCTCCGGTTGATGACCCACAACAACCGCGTCGACGTGGCGGGCGACGGGCTCGACTACGCCATCAGGTTCGGCACCGGCTCCTGGCACGGCACCGAGGCGACGCACCTCCTCGACGCACCGCTCTCGCCCGCCTGCGCGCCGGGCGTCGCCGAGCGGCTCGTCGAGCCCGCCGACCTGGCGCATGAATCCCTCCTGCGCTCCTATCGCGAGGATGAATGGCCGCTGTGGTTCGGGCGCGCCGGCGTGCCCTGCCCGACGATCCACGGATGGATGTTCGATTCGTCCGTGACCATGGCGGAGGCGGTCGCGCTCGGCGCGGGCGTGGCCCTTTTGCCGCTCGCCATGTTCAGCCGCGCGCTCGAGGAGGAGCGGCTGATCCGGCCCTTCGCCATCGAGATCGATGTCGGCGCCTATTGGCTGACCCGGCTCCAATCCCGACCGGTCACGCCGGGCATGCAGGTCTTCAAGGCTTGGCTGGAGCGGACGCTCGTCGGTGGCGCCGGGGCTTGATCCCAGGCCCGTTTCGGACCGACAAGCGATCATGACCGATCCCCCGAAGATCCTTCTCGTCGTGGCCGCCGCGCTCGTCGATACCGACGGCCGCGTCCTCATTGCCCAGCGCCCGCCCGGCAAGGCCCTCGCGGGCTTGTGGGAATTTCCCGGAGGCAAGCTTGGCGTCGGCGAGCGACCCGAGGCGGCGCTGATTCGCGAACTTCACGAAGAGCTCGGCATCACGGTGGCGGAGGCCTGCCTGGCACCGCTGACCTTCGCCAGCCACGCCTACACGGCCTTTCATCTCTTGATGCCGCTCTACGTCTGCCGGCGCTGGCAGGGCTTCGTCGAGGCGCGGGAAGGACAGGGGCTCAGGTGGGTGCGGCCGCGCGCCCTGCGCGACTTTCCCATGCCGCCGGCCGACGCGCCGCTGATCCCGGCGCTCGTCGATCTGCTGGGCCCCTGACCGCCGTCGCCCCTCAACATAAGATTTACTACGGCCTGTTAACCCCTTTCCGTTAACCTTCTGAATCGTTCCATCAGCGGCCGGATCGGACGGACATATGCGCCACTGGCAAACCAAACCGGCGGTGACGAAGAAAGCGACCGGCTCGACGACCCTTCTGGCGCTCGTCACCCTGCTGGGACTGGTCGCAGGCCTGGCCGCGCTGTCGACACTTGCCGAACGGGCCAACGTGCGCGAATCGCACGCCGAGCAGCAACGGGTGCTCGATGCCGTGCAAGATCAACAAGCCATGACGATGCGCGATACCGCCCGGCTCGCACCGCAATCGCGCGCCGCCATCATGGCCGGGGATCTCGACAGGCTCGATCAGGTCTATGTGGTCGGCGGGACAGACGCGGGCGCGGGCGATTCGGTTCTTCTCGCCGGCACGCGCACCGAAGGTCTCGACCTCGGGCCGGCCGTGAGCGGGCTGGCCCGCGACGTAGCCTCGGGCTCGGCGCCGAGCGCGGACGCCATGCTGCCCGTCGGCGGTGACCTCTTCGATGCCGTCGCCATGCCGTTCACCGGCGCCGGGGCGGGTCAGGACGGCGGTCACCTGCGACCGGTTCTGGTCGGGCTCCGGCGGATCGATTCGGACTATCTGGCCGAGATCGCCCGCGCCGCGGATGTCCGCGACCTCCAGCTCGCCCGCATGGCGGCCGATGCGGCGGACGAGGCAGATGCGATCAGATCGGCCGATTGGGGCGGCTTCAGCCTGGCCTGGGACGCGGCGCGACCCGGCGACAGCATGATGATGCGATGGTCCGCGCTGATCGTCCTGGCCACGGCAGCCATCGCCTTCCTGATCATCCTGCGGGCCCGCCGGGCGGCGGGCGAGCTGCACGCCAGCGAGGCGCGCGCGGTCGAGGCCAGCCGCAACGATTGGCTCTCGGGCCTGCCCAACCGCGTCTTCTTCAATCACATGCTCGAGCGAGAGCTCGCGGCGCTTGAGGAGAGCCAGGGAAAGCTGGCCTTGTTCTATCTCGACGTCGATCGTTTCAAGGACATCAATGACGCCTTCGGGATCGAGGCCGGCGATGCCATGATCCAGGCGCTGACGCAGCGCATCGCCGGCGTCGTGGAAAAGGGCCAGTCGATCGCGCGTTTCGAGGGCGACGCCTTCATCATCCTCCAGCCCGGCATCACCGAGCCGGCCGACTGCGACCGCCTCGCCGAGGCGATCCAGGCCGTGATGAAGGCCCCGTTCGAGGTTGGCGGATCGAAGGTGGCGGCGACGCTCTCGATCGGCGTCGCCATCGCACCGGACGATGCGACCGAGCGGACCGAGCTCGTGCGGCTCGCCAACATGGCGCTGCACCGGGCCAAGCGCGAGGGGCGCAGCCGTCTCGCCTTCTACCGGCCCGCGCTGCAGGACGAATGGCGCCGCCGGACCGCGATCGAGCGCGAATTGCGCGACGCCATCGACAATGGCGGCCTCGTGCTGCGCTACCAGCCGATCATCGATGCGACGAGCGGACGCGTGGTCTGCGCCGAGGCGCTGGTACGTTGGCAGCATCCGACGGAAGGCCTGATCCCGCCCGACCGGTTCATCAGCCTGGCCGAGGACCGGGGCTTGATCCTGCCGCTCGGCGAATGGGTGCTGCGCGAAGCCTGCCGGACCGCGGGGTCCTGGCCGGGCATCGGCGTCGCGGTCAACGTCTCGCCGATCCAGGTCCGGCAGCGCGACTTCGTCGCGACCGTAGACCGCATCCTGGCCGAGACCGGCTTCGACCCGCGCCGTCTCGAGCTTGAGCTGACTGAAGGGGTCCTCGTCGACTACGAGGCCGAGGCAGTCGCGGCCATGGTGGCGTTGCGCCAGCGCGGCATCCGGCTGGCGCTGGACGATTTCGGCACGGGCTATTCGAGCCTCATCTACCTGCGCCGCTTCGCTATCGACAAGATCAAGATCGACAAGGCCTTCATCGACGCGCTGGACCCCGCGAGCGAGAACATGATCCTGGTCGATTCGGTGATCAAGCTCGGCCATGCGCTCGGCCTGACGGTGACCGCCGAGGGGGTCGAGACCGCCGAGCAGCGTCAACTCCTCCAGAGTCTTGGGTGCCATCAGTTGCAGGGCTATCTGATCGCCAAGCCGCTCGCCGCGTCAGACTTCGCCATCTTCCTGGCCGAGCGGGCCCATCCCCAGCCGATCCGCTTCGTCGCATGACGTCCAACTCGTCGATCGCGACTATCCCGGGTCTAGCACGCAAAACGCCTGCGGGCGGGAAGATTATTGCCGTCCGCAGACCCGGCTATCGATCGAATGCGCCCCTATCCAACCGGAGGGATTGGTATCAGCAGTTGGTTTCTTTGGTCGTGACCGACGTGCCCGAATCTTCGTTGGTGGTCGTTGTCTTGTGGTGCGCGCATCCCGGATCTGCCGGCCCCTTGCCGACTTCGACGCCGACGACACCAGGCACGCCGACGACCACACCAGGCTCGGCTGGCTTTTGAGTTCTGGTTGTCGTCGTTGTGGTCGTGTCGTCTGCCCAGGCAGAAGAAGCACCTATGGCCGAGAAGCTGACCAAGCCCGCGAGCATCAAAATCTTTGCATATGACATTTCAGCCTCACATTCGTGATCGATATTGACGTTTGCGTCATTGACACGGTGATTCTAACGCTTTTGTTAGTTTGGGGTTCCTTCAAACGCGAACTGCTTGTTGACAGGCGCGAGGCCGATACCGATCAGAGCGGCCGGAGGCGAGAACCGAAGGCATGAACGGCTCTCGCGGTCGAATCGGATCAGGTGCCATCAAGCGCAATCGGATCGTTCACGAGAAAGATCCATCGCAACTGATCAGGGCGCGACGGCATGCCCAGGTCAGGCGCCGACCCGACCTCGGGCTCAGCGACCACGGGTCCTTCTGGGCTCGGCGGCCCTGGTCGTCTGTCCAGACCGGTCGGCTACTGAAGGTGCATCTCGGTGCCGACGAGCCTGAGCTCGGCCGGACGGATCAACCCCGAATGGCCAACCTTGACGGAATGCAGCACCCCGTCGAGCCGATCGCGCCAGAATTGCAGGAATTTCGACAGGACCGGGAAAGCCGGGGCAATGTCATACTCCTGCCAGACGTAGCTCTGCAGCAGCGATGGATGATCCGGGAGATGGTAGAGGATCTCCGCGGTCGTCAGGCCGTAGCCGGCCAGTTGACGAAGGAAGTCGGCTGAAACCTCGCGTCTCTGTCCCATGCATGATCCTCCGTGAGGGAGCCATGGACGATTCGGGCGCCAAACCCGCGTCAGAGCGTCATTGGGCCGTCGCAATGATTAACAAAAGCTGAAGGGCGAGTCAGCCGCGGTAAGGCCGATCTCCGCCGCCGAGGGCGCAGCCCGAATGCTTTGTCAGGTCGAGGTCGCCGAAGATCCGCGGCCCACTTCCGCATGACGAAAGCAGCCGGCGTAATGGTCGTTGACGAGCCCCGTCGCCTGCATCCAGGCATAGACGATTACGGGTCCGACGAACTTGAAGCCGCGCGCCTTGAGCGCCTTCGAGACCTCCACCGACAACGGCGTCTGTGCCGGCACGTCGCCCCTCGCCGCCCGTTGGTTGACGATCGGCGCGCCGCCCACCATGGCCCAGACGAAGGGCGCGAAATCTTCGCCGCGCTCCGCCATGTCGAGATAGGCCCGGGCGTTGCCGATTGTGGCGAGGATTTTCGACCGCGACCTGATGATGCCGGGGTCGGCGAGCAGACGGGCGACGTCCGTCTCGCCGAACCCGGCGACGACCGCAGGGTCGAAGCCCGCGAAGGCGCGCCTGAAATTCTCCCGCTTGCGCAAGATGGTGATCCAGGCCAAGCCGGCCTGGAAGCCGTCGAGGACGAGCTTCTCCCATAAAGCCCGGCTGTCGCGCTCCGGCACGCCCCATTCCGTGTCGTGATAGGCGCGGTAGAGCGGGTCCTCGCCCGGCCAGTCGCAGCGGATCAGGTGGTCCGGGCTCATGCGACATCGCCTTTTCGTATCCGCCCCATCGTCCGCAGCGCGGCCGGCTCATCGACGTCGATCACGACCGACGGGTCGGCGATCTCGATCTCGCGCACGCGTGCATCGGCCAGCAGTCGTCGTGCGCCTTCGTCGCCCTCGAGGTGCCCCACCGCCTCGAACAGGGAGCGTCCGAGCAGCACCGGGTTGCCGCGCCGCCCGCCGTGCACCGGGACCACCGCATCCGTCTCCGGATCTCGCCCGAAGGCCGCGATCAGACGGTCGAGCAGCGCCGGCCCGACACACGGCATGTCGGCGAGCAGGACCAGGACGCCTCGCGTCGTTCCTGGCAGCGCCGCGACGCCCGCCTTGAGCGAGGTCGCGAGCCCGCGCGCGAAATCCGGGTTCGGAACGAGCCTGACGTCGAGCCCGTCGAGCGCCACGGCCACCGCCTCGGCCGCGTGACCCGTCACCACCTGCACCGGCCGGGCGCGGCTGGCGAGCGCCGCCATCGCCACGTGGCGAACCAGCGGCACGCCGTCGAGCTCCGCGATGAGCTTGGTGGCGATCGCCGGGTCGGCGGCGCGATAGCGGCTCGCGGTCCCCGCCGCGAGCACGAGAGCGGCGATCCGGCCGGCATCGGGCGTCGCCATCAAAGCGGCGTGTCGGGGCTCGGCGCGCTGTCGTAGGCGCCCCAGATGCCCTGATCGAAATTGATGGTCGCGCCGGTCATCAGGCCCGATTCGGTCGAGCTCAGATAGGCGACGGCGCGCGCCACCTCGTGCGGATCGACGAGCCGACCGAAGGGCTGCCGGGCGCCCGCCTTCTCCAGCCAATCCGCATCGGCGCCGTGATATTCCCGCTGGATGCGATCCTCGCCCTCGGAGGCCATCCAGCCGATGTTGAGCCCATTGACCCGGATGCGGTTGCGCAGCACCGCATAGGCGGTGTTGCGGGTCAGCGTGTCGAGCGCGCCCTTGGAGGTGCAATAGGCCGCGATGAAGGGCTGGCCCGCCATTGCGGACATGGAGGAGATGTTGACGACCGTCCCCTCGATGCGGTCGCGCCGCATCAGCTTCAGCGCCTCCTGCATGAGGAAGAAGGGCGCCCTGACGTTGACGGCCATCATGCGGTCGAAGAGCTCGGGCGACGTGTCGAGGATGGTGCCGCGATCGGTGATGGCGGCCACGTTGACGAGCGCGTCGAGCCGACCGAACTTGGCATCGGCGGAGGCGATGACCTGGCGGCAGTCTTCCACCTCACCGAGGTCGGCCGGCACGTAGTGGGTCGCGGTGCCGAAGGTCGCGGCGATGTCGCGCGCCACCGCCTCGCCCTTGTCGCGGTTGCGCCCGCAGATGACCAGGCCGGATGCGCCGCGTTCGGCAAAGAGCCTCGCCACCGTCGCGCCGAGGCCCTGCGTGCCTCCGGTCACGACCGCGATCTTGCCGTCGAGTTGCTTCATCTGAGACCTCCCTGCCCCGGTTGCGCCGGCCGACCTTCGGCCTTATGCCTTGCTGCCGGAACGCGATGGGAGGTAAGCGCATGGTGCCGAACGGCGTCAAGCGGCTGTGGGCCGAAGGCAAGGGTGCCATCAATGGCTGGCTCTCGATCGGCAACGGCTTCACGGCCGAGATCATGGCGGCCCAGGGCTACGACAGCCTGACGGTCGATCTCCAGCACGGCGCCTTCGACTACGCGGCGGCGCTGCCCATGCTCCAGGCCCTCCGGGCGAGCGGCGTCACGCCGCTGGCGCGTGTGCCCTGGCTCGATCCCGCCGCCATCATGAAAATGCTCGATGCCGGCGCCTACGGGATCATCTGCCCGATGATCAACGACAGGGCCGAGACGGAGCGCTTCGTGTCCTATCTGCGCTATCCGCCCGAGGGCACGCGGTCCTACGGACCGACGCGCGTCAGCATCTCGTCCGGCGCCGATTACGGTGCCAAGGCCGATGCGGAAATCCTCGGCTTCGCCATGATCGAGACGCCCGACGGCGTGAAGAACATCGCCGAGATCGTGACGACGCCGGGGCTCGACGGCATCTATGTCGGGCCGTCGGACCTGACGCTCGGGCTGCACGGTCGCCGCTTTCCCGCCGGCTTCGACCGCGAGGAGCCGGAGATGGTCGAGGTGATCCACCGCATCCTCGAGGCGGCCCATGGCGCCGGCATCAAGGCGGGGCTCCATTGCGGCACGCCCGACTATGCCGCCAAGGCGCTCGGCTGGGGCTTCGACCTCGTGACCCTGTCGAACGACGTGCGGCTGCTCGCGGCCGCGGCGGGGGCGAGCGTCGGCCGGCTGCGCCAGCTCACCAGCGCCGAGACCACGCCGAAGACGGCGTGAGGCGGAGCGGCGAACTGGACGAATCCTGTCCGCCGCTTTTTTCGCGTAAGAGTGGCTGGGCGACGAGCTCTGCGAAGGCCGTCGTCGAACCGTCGCGACCGTCGAGGTTGACGGCTTCTGCATGATGCTCGCAAGCCGTGATCGGCCTGTTGCGTCGGGACCGACTTTGCGCCATAAGGCGTCGTCGACGCGGAAGCGCCGTCGCGGATGCGGGTGTAGCTCAGGGGTAGAGCACAACCTTGCCAAGGTTGGGGTCGAGGGTTCGAATCCCTTCGCCCGCTCCAGATACTCTAAACGTTCAAGGCCGTGGGAAACCACGGCTTTTGTCGTTTTCGGGGCCGGCATTCCGACAAGTTTGGAAGGCGTGTTCGAAGGCCGGGGTTACCGCTCGGTTACAAGGCCGGTGGGGCAGTTCTGAGGTTGGGATTGACCCGGTTTGGTGGACACCCTGAAGCTTTCGTCAGAGGTGTTCCCATGCCCAAGACTCGCCCGCCCTATTCGCCTGAGTTCCGCCGTCAGATGGTCGATCTGGTTCGTGCCGGTCGCGATCCGGATGATCTTGCCCGAGAGTTCGAGCCGACCGGGCAGTCGATCCGCA
>DATBEH010000065.1:0-30759 GCA_036276175.1 Lichenihabitans sp. | reverse complement strand
GGTCGCGGTCCGGCGCAAGCGGCGCGAGCATTTCCATGCCTTCATGATGGATGTGCATGCGCGCATCCATGCCTGGCGCCAGGCGAGCAAGCGCGGCCTCGCCAAAGGCGAGGAGCCGATCGCTCCGGTCGCCGCGGCGCTGGCCGAGGAGGCCCGGCTGCTCTGCTTCGACGAATTCGCCGTGACTGACATCGCCGATGCCATGATCCTCGGGCGGCTGTTCGAGCATCTGTTCAGGGATGGCGTCACGGTCGTCACCACCTCGAACGTCGAGCCGCGCGACCTGTACCGGGACGGGCTCAACCGGACCCTATTCCTGCCCTTCATCGCGCTCTTCGAGGCGCGGCTCGAGACGGTGCGGCTCGAGGCCGAGCGCGACTACCGCTTCCGCACGTTGAGCGAGGCGGCCGTCTGGTTCACCCCAGCCGATGACGCCGCCCGCGCTGCGCTCGACCGCGCGTTCCTGGCTCTGACCGGCGTGCCGGAAGGCCCGCCGACGACCCTGCCGCTGCTCGGCCGGTCGATCGCGGTCCCGAACGCGGCGGGCGGCGTCGCCCGCTTCCCCTTCGCGGCGCTCTGCGAGGCCCCGCTCGGCTCGGCGGATTTCCTGAGCCTCGCGCGCGCCTTCGGCACGGTGATCGTCGACGGCATCCGGGTCATCGGCGCGGGGGAACGCAATGTCGCCAAGCGGTTCATCACCATGATCGACACGTTCTACGACGAGCGGGTGAAGCTCATCGCCTCCGCGGCCGCCGAGCCCGAGCGACTCTACGACGCTTCGGAAGGCTACGAGATGTTCGAGTTCAACCGCGTCGTCTCGCGGCTTCACGAGATGCGCTCAGCCGATTACCTGGGCCTGCCGCACGGCCACGGTCGCACCTCGGGTGATTCGGCCGGCCTCGTCGAGACCTGAGCGCTGGCCGGCGAGCCGTCGGCCGCTATCTGAGCAACGATGGATCCATCGGCCACAACCTATCCCCGCGCACGCGCCGTCGTCCGGGGCATTCTCGCCGTCGCCTACTTCGGGGTCGGCTGCGTCCACCTGTCCCGGCCCGGCAGCTTCCTGCCGATCATGCCAGGCTGGGTGCCTTACCCTCGCGACGTCGTGCTGGCCACGGGCCTTTGCGAGGTGGTCGGTTCGGTGGCGCTGCTGACGCCGCGCCTTCGCCGCACCGCTGGCTGGGCCTTCGCGGCCTATGCGGTCTGCGTCTTTCCCGCCAACGTCAAGCACGCGGTCGATGGCATCAACCTGCCGCCGATCCCCAATTCGTGGTGGTATCACGGGCCGCGCCTCGCCTTGCAGCCGGTCTTCGTCTGGTGGGCGCTGTGGGCCGGCGAGGTGATCGACTGGCCGTTCCGGAGACGGGGACCCGCGCGCCCGCCTGCCGTCGACCCTGATCTTGTCCCCTTAGGCGGTCCGGCAGCCCGACGGTCGCGCGGACGAGCCTGAACGGTCACGCCTCCGCCGTCGCGGCTCCCTTGGCCTTGGCGGCGCGGCGGTGCGCATGCAGGATCCATTCGGTGTAGCCGTTGGGCTGCCGACGGCCCTGCAATACGAGGTCGCGCGCCGCCGCGAAGGCTTCGCCGTCGAAACGGGGCGCCATCGGGCGATAGAGCGGATCGCCGGCATTCTGCTGGTCGACGATCACTGCCATGCGCCTCAGCGTCTCCTCGATCTGCCCTTCCGTGACGATGCCGTGCTCCAGCCAGTTGGCGACGTGCTGGCTCGAAATGCGCAAGGTGGCGCGGTCCTCCATCAGGCCGACGTCGTAGATATCGGGCACCTTCGAGCAGCCGATGCCCTGGTCGATCCAGCGCACCACATAGCCGAGGATGCTCTGCAGGTTGTTGTCGAGCTCCTGCTGCACGGCCTCGGGCGCCCAGTTGGACTGCGACACCGGGATGGTCAGCAGATCCTCGATGCGGGCCGGCTTGCGGGAGGCGATCTCGGCTTGGCGCGCCTTCACGTCGGTGTGGTGGTAATGCAGCGCATGCAGCGTCGCGGCGGTCGGCGAGGGCACCCAGGCGGTCGTCGCGCCGGCCTGCGGATGGGCGCCCTTCTGCGCCAGCATCTCGGCCATGCGGTCGGGCGCCGCCCACATGCCTTTGCCGATCTGCGCCTTGCCGGGCAGGCCGAGCTTGAGGCCGGCGTCGACGTTGTTGTCCTCGTAGGCTTTGATCCAGGCGGTCGCCTTCATGTCGGCCTTGCGCACCATCGGGCCGGCCTCGATCGAGGTGTGGATCTCGTCGCCGGTGCGGTCGAGGAAGCCGGTGTTGATGAAGACCACCCGCTCGGCCGCCGCCAGGATGGCGGCTTCGAGATTGGCCGAGGTGCGCCGCTCCTCGTCCATGATGCCCATCTTGACCATGTTGGCCGGCAGCCCGAGCAGCGTCTCGACCCGGCCGAAAAGCTCGTCGGTCAGAGCCACTTCGGCCGGCCCGTGCATCTTGGGCTTGACGATATAGACCGATCCCGTGCGGCTGTTGCCGAGTGGCCGGCCTGCCTCGAGATCGCGCTTTGCGATGAGCACGCTGACGGCGGCGTCGAGGAAGCCCTCCGGCACCGGCACGCCCTCGAGCAGCACCGCGTCGGTGAACATGTGATGGCCGACGTTGCGGATCAGCATGAGGCTGCGCCCATGCAGCTTCAGGGGGGAGCCGTCGGGAGCCGTGAACTCGAGATCGGGATTAAGGCGCCGCTTCAAGGTCTTGCCGCCCTTGTAGAACTCGGCTTCCAGCTCGCCCGTCGAGAGGCCGAGCCAGTTGCGGTAGATCGCGACCTTGTCGTGCGCGTCGACGGCCGCGACGCTGTCCTCCATGTCCATGATGGTGGAAACGGCAGCTTCGAGAACCACGTCCGACAGCCCGGAGGGATCGACCTTGCCGATGGGGCTCGCGCGATCGAACAGGAGCTGGATGCCAAGCCCGTTGTGGCGCAGCAGCACGATCTGCGGCGAGGCCGCGTCGCCCTTGTAGCCCGCGAAGCAGGCCGGCTCGGCGAGGCCCACGGTGCGCCCGTCCGACAGCGTGAAGCGCAGTGTCTTGCCCTCGATGGCCACCGCCGTGACGTCGGTGTGGGAGGCCCCTCCGGCGAGCGGCACCGTTTCGTCGAGGAACGCCTTGGCGCGCGCGACCACGTCCGCCCCGCGTGCCGGATTGTATCCCCGGCCCCGCGCTGCATCGCCTTCGTCCGGGATGACATCCGTGCCGTAGAGCGCATCGTAGAGGCTGCCCCAGCGCGCATTGGCCGCATTGAGGGCGTAGCGGGCGTTCGACAGCGGCACGACGAGCTGGGGCCCCGCGACCGTGGCGATCTCCGCGTCGACCCGGGCCGTCGCGATGGGCCTGCGGCTCGGCGCCGGCAGCAGGTAGCCGATGGCGCGTAGGAAGGCCAGATAGGCGCCCTGGTCGAAGGCCCGGTCCCGGTGGCCGCGATGGTAGTCATCGATCCTGGCCTGGAGATCGTCACGCTCGGCGAGGAGCCGGCGCAACTTGGGGCCGAGATCGCGCACGATCCCGGCGAAACCGCTCCAGAATTGCTCGGACGACAGGCCCGAGCCCGGCAGGGCTTCGTCGGCGACGAAACGATGCAGCGGCGCTGCGATCCCGAGCCCCGCCGTGTCCACCCTGTCCATATCCGTCTTCCTCCTCACCTGCGATGCGTCGTCCGGGCACCGGCGATGCCATCGGCCCGGCGGTCCACTGAAAACGCCGAGGGCCATCCCGGCCCCGCGCCCTATCCGTATGCTATAGGGATCGGGCCTTCACGAGGGTTCCCATGCGCACCGTCTACGTCCTCAACGGCCCCAATCTCAACCTTCTCGGCAAGCGCCAGCCCGAGATCTACGGCCACGAGACGCTGGCCGACGTCGAGGCCGCGGTCAGTGCCCTGGCGACGACGCTCGGCGTCGCGATCGCCTTCCGGCAGTCGAACCACGAAGGTCAGCTGATCGACTGGATCCACGAGGCGCGCGAGGCTGCCGCCGGCATCATCATCAACCCGGGCGCCTTCACCCATACGTCGATCGCCATCCTCGACGCCCTGAAGACCTGCGCCTGCCCGATCGTCGAGGTGCATGTCTCGAACGTGCATCAGCGCGAAAGTTTCCGGCACCGCTCCTATGTGTCTCTCGCCGCCACGGCGGTCATGGCCGGCTTCGGCACGCATGGCTACGAGCTGGCCCTGCGGCACGTGGCGAAGCTCGCCGGCCCCGGCGACTAAATAGACCGGGCCGCATCAGCGCCCGGCGGCCTCGCCGAAACCTGCCGCCGCCATGGCGAGATGCACCTTGTTCTGGAAGCTCGCATCCTGCCCGGCGGCGACGAGCGCCGCATGGTAGGCCACCGCCTCGCAGAGCGTCTCGACCCAGGGCCGCTCGCTCTTGGCGAAATCGCTCAGCACGTATCGATAGACCAGCGCCTTGTCGCCCGGATGGCCGATACCGAGACGGAGGCGCCGGTAGTCGTTGCCGAGATGGGCCGTGATCGACCGCAAGCCGTTGTGGCCGGCATTGCCGCCGCCGCGCTTCACCCGCAGCTTCCCCGGCGCGAGATCGAGCTCGTCATGCGCCACGACGATGTCCTCGAGGCCGATCTTGTAGAAACGCGCCGCCTCGCCGACAGACCGGCCGCTCTCGTTCATGAAGGTCATGGGCTTGAGCAGCAACACACGCCGCTCGCCGAGCATGCCCTCGGACCCGAGACCGCCGAACCGCGGCTTGAACGGCGCGCAGCGATGGCGCCGCGCCATGGCGTCGACGGCCATGAAGCCGATGTTGTGCCGGTTCCCGGCATATTGGGCGCCGGGATTGCCCAGGCCGACGACGAGGAGCATCGCGGGAGGAAAGCCAAGGCGGCGGGAGGCCAGCCGCCAGGACGGAGGGCCTCCCAGCCCGGCCTATTTCTTGGCCGGAGGCGCCTTGGCGGGAGCTGCCTTGGCAGCGCCCTTGCCGCCCGCGGCGACCGCCTTGGCCGCAGCGGCCTCGGCGGCGGCGGCCTCGTCGGCCTCGGCTTCGGCGAGACCGGAGGGAGCGGCGATCGTCGCCACGGTGAAGTCGCGGTCCTTCGAGATCGGCACGCAGCCCTCGGGAAGCATGAACGCCGAGATATGCAGCGAGTCGTTGATGTCGAGCCCGGCGAGATCGCCCGTCAGGCTGTCCGGGATGTCGTCGGCCGGAACCAGCATCTCGACGCTGTGGCGGACGATGTTGAGCGTGCCGCCCCGCTTGATGCCGGGCGACTGGTCGGCATTGATGAGGTGGACGGGGATGTCCAGGCGCAGCTTGGAGCCGGCGCGCAGCCGCATGAAGTCGACATGCACCGGCGTGTCCTTGACGACGTCGAGCTGGTAGTCGCGCGGGATGACCCGCTCCTTGCGCCCCTCGATGTCGAGCTCGAAGATCGTGGTCAGGAAATGCCCCGCATAGATCAGCTTGTGGGCCTCCCGGTAATCGAGCGAGATCGGCTCGGCGGCTTCCCCGCCGCCATAGACCACACCCGGAACGCGACCTTCACGGCGAACACTGCGGGCGGCCCCCTTGCCTGTCCCGCGGCGCACCGTGGCCGCGAGCGTCTTCGTCGCTGCCATGGTTCAATCCTCTTCGCAAAAGCGAACGGCCGCCCGATGCGGCCGTCCCAGAGCGCTCACGCCTCCAGGGGTGTCGGGGAGCGCGCCCCGTGCCTTATCGGGCCGAGCGAAAAAAAACAAGGGCTTGTCGCTGGCCGGCCGCCATGGGATTGACGAGGACGACCCCCAGCGCGGCAGGGGTCGCCGGTTCGCGTCCTTCGCCCGCGCCGAAAAGGCCCGAGGTCGATCGCGAGCATGCCGAAGCGGACCGCCATATTTTCGATCTGTTCGAAGAACTACGCGACGCAGGCGGACGTCTTCTTCGGATCGGCGCGCGACACGCATCCCGACGCCGACCTCTATCTGGGCCTGGCCGACGACGGCAACCTCCGGCTCGACCATGTCGAGGTCATCCCGGCGGAGGGCCTGCGCATCCCCGATTTCCGCAACGTGGCCTTCGGCTACGACGTCATGGAATTCAACACCGCGATCAAGCCCTTCCTGTTCCTTCGGCTGTTCGAGAGGGGGTACGACAACGTCCTCTACTTCGATCCCGACATCATGCTCTTCCGACGGCTCGACGCCGTCTTCGACGCGCTGGCGGCGGGAGCATCGTTCGTCCTGACGCCGCATCTCTGCTCGCCACCCGGTTTCAGGGCGCCGCGGAGCGAGATCGACGTGATGCGCACGGGCGCCTACAACCTCGGTTTCCTGGCCTGCTCGCAGCAGACGGAGACGGAGCCGCTGCTGCGCTGGTGGGCGCGCCAGCTGCGCTATCACTGCGTCAATGACCAGAGCGGCGGCCTGTTCGTCGACCAGAAGTTCATGGACCTGATGCCGGGGTTCGCGGCGCATGCGCTCGTGCTGCGTGACACCTCGATGAACGTCGCCTACTGGAATCTGGCGCAGCGCTTTCTCGACCGGACCGAGGCCGGCTGGAGCGTCGACGGCCAGCCGCTGGGATTCTTCCATTTCAGCGGCTTCGATCCACGCCGGCCGCGGCACGTCTCGAAGCACGTCCCCGATCATCTCGCCTCGGACGCTCTGGCAGACCTGCTCGACCTCTATGCCGGGCGGATGCTGAGCCGGCCCGAGGCGTCGGCGGCGCCCTACGGCTATGCGCGTTTCGCGTCCGGCACGACCATACCGGACCTGGCGCGGCACATGTTCCGCGAGCAGAATCCGGCCTGGTCGGAGGACCCGTTCGCGACCTTCGAAGATCACCTGCTGCGGCCCTCGCCCCACGCGACCATGGGACAATCTGGCGAGGTCGTCAGCAACCTCATGTATGCCCTTCACGCCCGGTCGGCCGAGCTGCGCCGACGGTTCGATCTCGGCAACCGCTTCCATGTGGCGTTCTATACCAAATGGTATAGGGAAAACGCTTCGGATCATGGCATACCGGAACGGTTTGTGTGACGCTCCGCCCTCGGGAGCGGGTGACATGGGAGCGACGAGCATCTCGGACCGGCAACAGCCCGAGCGCCGCAACGGCCGTCTCGCGGAAGACATCCGACGCCTCTCTCTGGATCTCGAGGACCTGCGCTTCGAGAACGACAGGCTGAAGTCCGAGCTCCGTCAGGCGCAGACGGAGATCCTTGCCCTGACCGAGCGCAACACGGTGCTGCAGCAGCGTTTCGAACGCCTCGTGCGGCTGGCGCCGCGGGGGTCGACGCGTCTGGTCCGCTGGCTGACCCGGTTGTTCCGGCGGCCTTGACGGCACGATCGTGCCGCCACGACGTCCTCGACGCTCCCCGGATCAGGGGGCATGATCCTGAACCCGAGCTTCCCGCAATCGTGATCGTGATCGAGTCCGACACGATGGATCACGGCATCGCCGGAAAACCCGTGCCGACTCGTCCGCGTCATGCTCTAAGATCGGTCTCATGAGCCAGACGGAGACCGGCATGGGTGGAGACGAAGGTGATCTCGACAAGCGTGCCGCCGGCCAGTCCGCAATCCCGGCGGATTTCGTCCACGGCCTCTTCGACCGGGTCCCCCGTGAAGATCTCGCCCGTTATTCGGCGGCCTCGCTCGCCGATATCGCCATGCTGGCACATGAGCATTTCGCGGCGCCCCGACACGCCGGGGGGCCGGCGCGGATCGCCCTCGCCGACATCACCGTGCATCGGGACGATCGGCGGCGCGATCTGACGATCCTCGACATCGTCAACGACGACCGCCCCTATCTCCTCGATTCGACGCTGCTCGAACTCGGCGAGCAGGGGTTCGAGCCGCGTCTCGTCGCCCATCCGATCTTCGGCGTCGAACGCGATGCCGACGGGAAGGTGGTGTCCGTCGCGCCGCCCACCGCCGACGGACGCCGCGAAAGCTTCATCCACATCCATCTCGACCGTCTCGACGAGGACGCCGACCGGTCCCGACTGATCGAGAGGCTGGCCGGTCTCTTCGCCGATGTCGCGGTCACGACCGACGACGAAGCCGCCATGCGGGACGGCCTCGCGGAAGCCGTCCGCGTGGTGGGGGATCTGCCCTCGCCCCTCGAAGCCGCCGAGGTCGCGGAAGCGGCCGCATTCCTGGACTGGCTCCGCGACAGCCACATGATGATCCTGGGTCTGCGGGTCTACCGTCATCAGGGCAGCGAGGATGAGCGCCCGGAGGTTCTGCCCGGGCTCGGCCTGCTGCGCGACCCCTCCGTCGAACTGTTCCGCGGCGAGCACGCGCCCGGCGGCACTCCCGAGATCCGCGCCTTCCTGCGCGGCCCCGCGGCCCTGCTGATCACCAAGACCAGCGTCAGGACGCGCGTCCACAAGCGGGCCTATCTCGACATGGTCGGGATCAAGCTCTTCGCCGACGACGGCACCCTGGCCGGCGAGATGCGCCTCGTCGGCCTTTTCTCGCCGAGCGTCTACACGACGCCTGCCGCCGCCATTCCTTACCTGCGCCGCAAGGTCGCCGAGGTGATCGCCCGGGCCGGGCTCGACGGATCGAGCCACGCCGGCCGGGCGCTCGCCGACGTGCTCGAGACCTATCCGCGCGACGAGCTCTTCCAGATCGACGCGGACCTCCTCTTGCGTTTCGCCACGACGATCGCCGCCCTGGCGGAGCGGCCGCGCATCCGCGCGCTGATCCGCACCGACCCGTTCGGACGCTTCGTCTCGGTTCTCGCCTATCTCCCGAAGGAGCGCTACGACACGGTGCTGCGCCGCAGCGTCGGCCGCTATCTGGTGGAGACCTTCGACGGCCGGCTGTCGGCCGCCTATCCGGATTATCCGGACGGGGCGCTGGCCCGCACACATTACATCATCGGTCTCGACAAGCCGGCGCCCGCCGTCGATGCGGAGACGATCGAGGCCGGCATCGCGCAGCTCGCCAGGACCTGGAGCGACGGCCTGCGCGACGCGCTCGAGGAGACGATGGACGGCCCCAGGGCGCGGACCCTCGCCAACGCCTATGCGGAGGCGTTCTCTGTCAGCTATCGCGACCGCTTCAGCCCCGCCGACGCCATCGCCGACATCGCGATCCTGGACAGGCTCGGCGCCGAGCGGCCGCGCGCCGTCGACATCGTGCGCCGCCCCGGCGACCCGCTCGAGCGCGTCGACCTCAAGGTCTTCTCGCGCGGCGTGTCGCTGCCGCTCTCGGCGCGTGTGCCGGCCCTCGAGAATCTCGGCTTCACGGTGATCGACGAGCGGACCTACCGGATCCACGAGAAGGCGGGGGACGCGGAGCGGGTCTGGCTGCACGACATGGCGCTCGAGCGCGCGGCAGGCGGCCCGATCGACCTCGGCGTGCTGCGCCGGCCTCTGGAGGCGGCGCTGATGGCGATCGCCCGCGGGCTCGCCGAATCGGATGCCTACAATCGCCTGGTGATCGAGGCGTCGCTCGGCTGGCGGGACGTGACGTTGCTGCGGGCGCTCGGCCGCTACCAGCGGCAGATCCGCGTCCGCTACGGGCAGGACTATCTGGCGGCGACCTTGAGCCGCCATCCGGCCGTCGCGACCGGCATCGTGGCGCTCTTCTATGCCCGCTTCGATCCGCGCTCCGCCGACGACCGCGACGAGCGGCAGGCCGCGATCCGCGCCGAGATCGAGACGCAGCTCGCGCAGGTCACGAGCCTCGACGAGGATCGCATCCTTCACCGCTTCGTCAATCTCGTCGGCGCGGCGCGGCGCACGAGCTTCTTTCAGCTCGGCGCGGACGGCCTCGCCCGCGAGACGATGGCCTTCAAGTTCGCCTGCGCCGAAGTCGAAGGGCTGCCGCTGCCCCGGCCGCTCTACGAGATCTTCGTCTACAGTCCGCGCGTCGAGGGCCTGCACCTGCGCTTCGGCTACGTCGCCCGCGGCGGCCTGCGCTGGTCCGACCGGCCGGAGGATTTCCGCACCGAGATCCTGGGCCTCGTCAAGGCGCAACAGGTCAAGAATGCCGTGATCGTGCCGGTCGGCGCCAAGGGCGGCTTCTTCCCCAAGCGCCTGCCTGCGCCGGGCGACCGGCAGGCCTGGCTCGCCGAGGGGACGGAGAGCTACCGGATGTTCGTCGAGGCCTTGCTCGACGTGACCGACAATATCGTCGACGGCGAGATCGTGCCGCCGCCCGACACCGTGCGCCACGACCCGGACGACGCCTATCTGGTGGTCGCGGCCGACAAGGGCACCGCGACCTTCTCGGACACGGCCAATGCCATCTCCATCGCGAAAGGCCATTGGCTCGGCGATGCCTTCGCCTCGGGCGGCAGCCATGGCTATGACCACAAGGCCATGGGCATTACGGCGCGCGGCGCCTGGGAGGCGGTGCGACGCCATTTCGCCGAGATGGACGTCGACGTCGCGCGCGATCCCGTAAGCGCGGTCGGCATCGGCGACATGTCGGGCGACGTCTTCGGCAACGGCATGCTGCTGTCCGAAAGCCTGAGGCTGGTCGCAGCCTTCGACCATCGCCACATCTTCCTCGATCCGGATCCCGAGCCCGCGGGCGCGATCGCCGAGCGGCGACGGCTCTTCGCCCTGCCGCGCTCGTCGTGGGCGGACTATGACCCGGCCGTCATCTCGCCCGGCGGTGGCGTCTTCTCGCGCGACGTGAAGAGCATCCCGCTGTCGGAGGCGGTTCGGGCCCGGCTCGGCATGGCACGGGAGGAGGCGACGCCGGCCGAGGTCATCCAGGCCATCCTCATGGCGCCGGTCGACCTCCTGTGGTTCGGCGGCATCGGCACCTATGTCCGCGCCTCGAGCGAAACCGACGACGAGGTCGGCGATCGCGCCAACGACGCGGTCCGCATCACCGGCGCCGAGGTCCGGGCGCGGGTCGTCGGCGAAGGCGCCAATCTCGGGGTGACCCAGCGCGGCCGGATCGAGGCCGCACGGCGCGGCGTGCGGCTCAACACCGACGCGATCGACAATTCGGCCGGCGTCAACACCTCGGACGTCGAGGTCAATATCAAGATCGCGCTCACCACGCCGCAGCGCCAGGGCCTCCTCTCGGAAGACGACCGCAACGCGCTCGTCGCCGGCATGACCGACGAGGTCGCCGAGCTCGTGCTGCGCAACAACCGGCAGCAGACGCTCGCCCTGTCGCTCGCCTCGCGCCCGGCTGCGGGCGCGTCGGAGAACGGCTTCGCGGTCCGCCTCATGCAGATGCTGGAAGCGGAGGGCCGGCTCGACCGGACCGTCGAGTTCCTGCCGAGCGACGCCACGCTCGCCGAGCGCGGCCAGCGCGGGGAGGGACTGACCCGGCCCGAATTCGCGGTGCTGCTCGCCTATGCGAAGCTGTCGCTGAAGAGCCGGCTGCTCGACGGCGTCCTGCCGGACGATCCCGTGCTTGCGCTCGAGCTCGATCATTACTTCCCGCAGGCCCTGCGGGAGCGCTTCCCCGAGGCCATCGCCGGTCACCGCCTGCGTCGCGAGATCATCGCGACCGAGCTCGCCAACGCGGTCGTCAACCTCGGCGGCCCGACGATCGTGCCGCGCCTCGTCGACGAGACCGGCGCCGCCGACGGCGACGTCGCGACCGCCTATGTGGCGGTGCGCGACGTCTTCGGCCTGCCGGCGCTCTATCAGGCGGTGGAACGGCTCGACCGGAGCCTCGCCGGGGAGCAGCAGCTCTCCCTCTATGCCGAGTTGCAAGACGTGTTGCGCGACCGCATGGTCTGGGTTTTGCGCAATGCGGATCTGACCGCCGGCCTCGGCCCGGTGATCGGCCGTTTCGCGGCGGGCGCCGCGGCGGTGGCGCGGACGCTGCCGGACAGCCTCGGGCCGCAGGGCCGCGACGCGCATGAGCAGCGCCGCCGGAGCTTCGTGGACGGCGGCGTACCCGAGGATCTCGCGGAGCGCCTGGCCTCGCTGCGCGATCTTGCCGCTGCGCCGGACATCGTTCTCGTGGCCGAGGACACCGGCCGCCCGCTGCCCGAGACCGCCGCGACCTATTATGCGCTGGCCGACCGATTCCGCCTCGAGCCGCTCGCCGCCGCTGCCCGCCGCGTCCCGGCGGGCGACATTTTCGATCGCGTTGCGCTCGAACGGGCGATCGCCGGCATCGGCGCGACCCATCGGGCGTTGTGTCGCGACGTGATCCGGAACGGCGGCTCCGGGGCCGACGCGGTCGGTCACTGGTGCGAGGCCCGCGGCCAGGCCCTGGGCCGCACCGAGACCGCGCTCGACAACATCCTCGGCTCGGGCCTGACACTCTCGAAGGTGATGGTGGCGACGAGCCTCCTCGGCGATCTCGGCCGGGTCTGAGGAGGCTTCGACGACTCAGCCCGGATGCGCCGCGGCACCCTTGCCGCCGCGCCCGGTCCGGCTCCGTACCGCCTCCCGCCAGGCCGTATAGATTCCGCTCGCAGCGATGATGGCGGCGCCGCCGAGCATGGCTGGCCCCGGCACGGTTCCGAACGCGGCGAAGCCGAGCGCCCCGGCCCAGATCAGCTGGCTATAGCTGAAGGGCTGGAGCAGGGAGGCGGGTGCGTGCCGATAGGCGAAGACCTGCATCAGGCTCGCCAGCGTGGCGAAGAAGCCGACGATGCCGCCGATGGCGACATCGTTCCAGCTCGGCGTCTTCCACACGAAGACGACCGTCCCGGACAGGACGATGAAGCCGATGATCGCCGACCAGAACAGCGTCGTGTCCGGCCGTTCGTCCCTTGCCATGCGGGTGGTGATCGTCGAGGTGGCGCTCGCGAGGCTGCCGCAGAGCGGGATGAGCGAGACGAGCTGGAAGGCGCTCGAGCCCGGCTGGACAATGACCGCGACCCCGACAAGCCCTACGGCGGCCGCGATCCATCGCCGCAGCCCGACCGTCTCGCCGAGGAACATGGCCGCCATGGCGGTGACGATGACCGGTGCCACGAAACCGATGGCGGTCGACTCGGCGACCGGCAGGAAGCCGAAGGACAGGATGGCAATCGCGGTCGAGGCCGCGCTCGCCAGGGCGCGCCCGAACTGCAGTCCCGGACGGCGCGTCGCGAGCGCCGATCGTCCTCGCAGCAACACCGGCAGGGTCATGATCAGGAAGGCCGCATAGCGCAGCCAGGCCACCTCGAGCGACGGCAGGTCCGCCGTCAGGATCTTCGCGGTCGTATCGGAGATCGGGAACAGCGCCGTGCAGAGCAGCATCGCCAGGATGCCGACGAGCGGCCGCTCGTTGCCGGTCCGGCGCGACGCCGCCTGAACGGCGGGGCCGGGCCTGGCCACAAGCGAAAGATGGTCTCTGCGGGCCGGCGCCTCGACGCCCCCGCGCACGGCCACCCCGTCGCGGACGCCCGGGGCGTGGCGGGAGTGCTTCTGCATGGCGAAAGCCACGGCCGATCCTCATGACCTGAACGTAAACGGAGCAATTCGGAGTAATACGCGATCTTCAACAGGGCCTTAACTTTCCGTGCGCGCATCGCTGCATTGCGGTCCGGGCATGGATGGGTGGCCCGCCAGGCTCCCCTCGACACAGGGCCGGCGTCGTGGCAACTGCGGGCTTGCGGAGGAGCAAGACACGGATGAGCAGCGGAACGCAGGACTATGTGGGGGATCCGCGCAACGACGCGGTGCTGGTGTCGGTCAATGGCGAGCTCGTCGGGCGCGACGCGGCCTCGGTGTCGGTGTTCGATTCGGGCTTCGTGCTCGGCGACGGGATCTGGGAGGGCCTGCGGCTCGTCGAGGGACGCATCGCCTTCCTCGACGCTCATCTCGACCGGCTATACGACGGTGCCAGGATGCTGATGATCGACATCGGGCTCACCCGCCACGACCTCGTCGCGCGATTGTTCGACTGCCTCGAGCGCAACGGCATGGAGGACGGCGTCCATATCCGGCTCATGGTGACGCGCGGCAAGAAGCGTTCCCCGTATCAGGATCCGCGTCTGACGGTCGGCCCCGCGACGGTGGTGATCGTGCCCGAATGGAAGGCGCCGCGACCCGAGATGCTCGAGCGCGGCATCAGCCTGTTCACGGTCCACGTGCGCCGCACCGGACCGGCCGACCAGGATCCGCGGCTCAACAGCCACTCGAAGCTGAACGACATCCTGGCTTGCATCCAGGCCATGAACGCGGGCGCCGACGAGGCGCTGATGCTCGACGACAGGGGTTTCGTCGCGACCTGCAACTCGACGCATTTCTTCATCGTGCGCGACGGCGAGCTCTGGACCTCGGGCGGCGGCTTCTGCCTGCGCGGCATCACGCGCGACGCGGTGCTGCGGGCGGGGCGGCGCGGCGGCCTGCCGGTCTTCGAGAAGGATTTCTCGCTCTTCGACGTCTATGGGGCCGACGAGGCCTTCGTCACCGGCACATTCGCCGGACTGACCCCGGTCGGCGTGGTCGACGGCCGCCCGCTGCCCAAGCTCGGGGTGCCGGACGATGCGTCCGGTCCGCTGACGCGGCGGCTGCGCGAGCTCTATCTCGCCGTGCGGGACGAGGACGCGCGGGGGCGGGCCTGATGGAGACGGTGCGCATCGCCATGTGGTCGGGTCCGCGCAACATCTCGACCGCCATGATGCGGGCCTTCGAGAACCGGCCCGATACCTCCGTCAGCGACGAGCCCTTCTATGCCGCATATCTGGCCGCCACCGGGCTCGATCATCCGATGCGCGACGAGATCCTGGCCGCCCAGCCGCAGGACTGGCGCCCTATCGCCGCCGCCCTGACGGGTCCGCTGCCGGGAGGCCGCACCATCTGGTACCAGAAACATATGACGCATCACATGCTGCCGGATTTCGGCCGCGACTGGATCGAAGGCGTCACCAACGCCTTCCTGATCCGGCCGCCCGAGGCGGTGCTGGCCTCCTATGTGGAGAAGCGGGCCGAGGTGACGCTGCAGGAGATCGGCCTGCCGCAGCAGGTCGAACTCTTCGAGCGTATGGCGGACCGGCTCGGCCGCGCCCCGCCGGTCGTCGAGGCCTCGGACGTGCTGCGCGACCCGCACGGGATGCTGGAGCGGCTCTGTTCGGCCTGCGCCATCCGCTTCGATCCGCGCATGCTGTCCTGGCCCGCGGGCCGCCGGCCGAGCGACGGCGTCTGGGCGCCCGCCTGGTACGACAAGGTCGAGCAATCGACGGGCTTTTCGCAGCCGCGTCGCGAGCCCGAGTTTTCGGCCCTGCCGGACCGGCTGCGGCCGATCGCCGAGGCCGGACGGCCGCTCTACCAGATGCTGGCGCGCCATCGCTTGTAGCGATGGCCTCGTCGCCTCAGGCCCGGGCGAAGCGCTGCGGCGTCATCATCTCGCGCGCGGCGGCCTCGACGAGGCCGTTGCTGGCCTTCTCGCGGCCGTCGAGGCTCTCGACCTTGCTGAGCTCCTCCCCGGCGGTGTCGAAGAGAGCCTTGGCCTCGTCGAGCTGCTCGCGCAGTTCCTCCGCCGACCGCCTGAGATTGTCGCGCCGCACGACGGCCGCCCGCGCATAGGTCGGATAGGCGAAATGATGGGGATCGGAGATGCCCGAGCGCTGCTCTTCGGTTGCGATTTCGCGGTCGAGATCCGCGGACATGCGATTGAAATCCGCGATCATGGCTTCGATCTGCGCCACTCGTCGGCGGCGGTCCTCGAGCTGAAAGCGTTTGAGACGGATGAGATGATCCCGCGACTTCACCATGAAGCACTCCAAGACGCGAGGTGGGACAATGGACCTGATGGACCGTGCTGAAGACCGCGAGACCTTCAGACAATCACCCATGGAAGTTGCTTCTTCCTTACTGGAGAGCGAGGAAAGAAACCATGTCGAGCAGGGGTTGCACGGATATCACGTAAACGCGGTGTTTACCTGTTTCATTAACACTGCATGGGTTCGCCGGGTTTCGACCCGGCCGGCCCGGCGCCGAGGCGCCCGGTTGCCCTCACATGACGAGGGCGCAGGCCGGCGTCGAGCCGGATTGTGCAATGGTTCGGAAGCCCGGAGTAGTGGATCGGCCTCGTTCCAGACCCGAAGCGGTCGACGGCAGTTCACGCCGATCGCAGCAATTTTGTGACATCGACGGAAAAATGCGAAACTTGAATGTTTAACCAATCAGCTTCTGTTAACCATTGGGCGTTAGCGTCCGGCACAGGCTCCGGTGCTTCGTCGACTTCCAGCAGAGGCGTCGGAGCGCGCAGTTCGCGCATCTACCGTCTGAACCGAGGCAAGGGTGGGGACCTCACATGCGCGTTCTTTTGATCGAAGACGACAGCGCCACCGCACAGAGCATCGAGCTGATGCTGAAGTCGGAGAACTTCAACGTCTACACGACGGACCTCGGCGAAGAGGGCATCGACCTCGGCAAGCTCTATGACTACGACATCATCCTGCTCGATCTGAACCTGCCGGACATGTCCGGCTACGAGGTGCTGCGGACGTTACGGGTCGCCAAGGTCAAGACGCCAATCCTGATCCTGTCGGGGCTCGCCGGGATCGAGGACAAGGTCAAGGGCCTCGGCTTCGGCGCCGACGACTACCTGACGAAGCCCTTCCACAAGGACGAACTCGTCGCCCGCATCCACGCCATCGTGCGTCGTTCCAAGGGTCATGCCCAGTCGGTCATCGCCACCGGCGACCTCATCGTCAATCTCGACCAGAAGACGGTCGAGGTCTCCGGCGCGCGGGTGCATCTCACCGGCAAGGAATACCAGATGCTGGAGCTTCTTTCGCTGCGCAAGGGCACCACGCTGACCAAGGAGATGTTCCTCAACCACCTCTACGGCGGGATGGACGAGCCCGAGCTCAAGATCATCGACGTGTTCATCTGCAAGCTCAGGAAGAAGCTCGCCAACGCCAGCCACGGCCGCAACTTCATCGAGACCGTCTGGGGCCGCGGCTATGTGCTGCGCGAGCCGAACGAGGCCGAAGACCGGATCACCGCCTGATTCAGGCGCATACGGCCCCCGTCGTTTCCATCGACGTCAAGAGGGCCCTGCCCGGGGCGCGTCCGCCCGATCCCCGAAGATCATGAGCGTGACCGGCCCTTCGTCGGTCCTTATTGCCTGGTCGCCGTGAAAGCCGGCCTTCGCATAGGCGCGCCGCGCCCGCAGGTTGTCCGCCCGGGGATCGATCCCGACGACGGGCGCCCCTTCGGCAAGCAGGCTCTGCGCCAATAGCCTCAGAAAGCGCGATCCGTGCCCACGACCCAGCATGTCCGGGTCGCCGATGAACGCGTCGATGGCGCGCGAACCCGGCGGCAAGTGGTCCAGATGCGGCTGGGGCCACGCGTGGACTTCGTAATGCTGCGCGTAGGCGAAAGGCCGGCCGTCTAATTCGACGATGAGCATCGTCATTGCGGGGTCGTCGAGGTCCGCGCGCAGCAGGGCGAGCTGAGCCGTCGGATCGCCCCACCAGCGCTGGGCCTCGAAGGTTTGCAGCCAACCTGCCAGCATCGGCAGATCGTCGGATCTCGCCGCTCGGAAGCAATAGGGGACGCCGGTCGGGGTCGCTGGGTCGACTGTCGCCTCCCGCCTGGTTGGTTTGCGACGCAGCAGGACGCGGCCATCCTCAAACGAGGGCGATCTCCTCGAGCTTGGCGCGCACGGTTTCGCGATCGAACGGTTTCATCAGATAGCCGTCGGCGCCCGCGTGCATCGCGCGGGAGATATGGGTCGCATCGTTTTCGGTCGTGCAAAGCAGGATCTTCGGCCGATGGCCGCCGGGCATCCTGCGGACTTCCTTAAGCACTTCAAATCCATCCATGACGGGCATGTTCCAGTCGAGCAGGATGGCGTCCGGCATGACGGCCTGGCAAGCCTCGAGCGCCGCCGGGCCGCTGTCGGCTTCGGCGGTCTGCAAGCTCATGCCCTCGCAGATGCGGCGCGCCACCTTACGGATGACGCTGGAATCATCGACGAGAAGGATCTGGGTCACGATAGGGGCTCCATGCCAGGGCCGGCCGCGCATCTGGCGGCCCGGCCGGCGGCGGCATTGTCGCTCAGCAAGCCTTAAGGAGCCTTGAAGCCCCGCCGCGACGACCCGTCACCGGCCGGCATGCGGCATCTCGTGGTCGACACGATCGTGGGCATCTCCTTCGGACAGGATCGGCGCGTCGGCGGAGGCGGGACGCGCTTCGATCACCACCGTGTCGCCCTCGACGCTGATCGTCACCGCCATGCCTACGGAGCGCGCCACGAGGCCGGTGAAAAAAGGCTGGATCGAATGCGCCTCGACGTTGCCGCCTTCGGGTTCGCCGGCGAGCAGTCCGGCGACGCCGGGCGCGACGCGAGCATATTGGCCCTTGGCCTCGAGCCGCAGGATCTGCTGGTCGTCGGCGCCCTCGGCTGCGACCGTGATCGTGCCGCCGCGCGGCACCGTGGTGGCCGCGATAAGGCACAGGTTGAGCATCAGCTTGACCCGGTTCTTGGCCATCAGCACGCGGGGCACGGTCCACACGAGCTTCAGCTTGTCGTCTCCAAACAGGCCCCGTGTCACACTTTCCGCGTCGCCGGTATCGATCGAGGCGCCGGCCGATCCCGCCGCCCCGAAGGCGAGCCGGCAGAACTGCAGCTTTGCCGAGGCCATCAGGGCGCTCTTCTTCACGAGGTCCATCGCGAAGGTCCGGGTATCGGGGTCCTTCTCCTCGTCGAGCACTTCGAGGCCGTTGACGATGGCTCCGACCGGGCTGATCACGTCATGGCAGACCCGCGAGCACAGGAGCGCCGCGAGGTCGAGGGAATCGAGGACGATTTGAGCCATGAGATGTTCCGTTGCGAGTCGCCGGGGCCGGGCGCCGAAGCCGCCTTGGCCCTGGCCGGTGACTCTAGCCCGATTGAATCCGCTTGGGAACAAAGTCGACGGCGCGGCGGCTGGGATGCGACGGGATTGCGGCCCTTCCTTGCTGTTCCCTGCGGGAATCAGGGTTTCGGGTGTGCCGCGCCTCTGATAGCGTGGCTGCTCTTCGCCTAAATCGTCGGTCGGGAGCTGCGACACGACTGTTGGCGCGCCTCCGCCCTCCCCATTTCGAAGCTCATGGACCCGATCGCCCCCGTTTCGTCTCCCCTCCGCCGCGCCGCGCCGCTCGACGACGCAGCCCGCGACCGGCTGGCGGATCTCTTCGGCTCGCTCTGTCTCGAGGCCGGCGCGGCCATCATGGCGGTCTATCGCAAGGGCTGCGAGAACGTCAGGGTCAAGGCCGATCGCAGCCCCGTCAGCGAGGCCGACGAGATCGGCGAGGCCGTGATCCTTCGTGGCCTGTCGGCGCATGCCCCCGACCTGCCGATCGTCGCCGAGGAATCCTGCGCCAGGGACGGCAAGCCCCCCGTGACGGACCGCTATATCCTGGTCGATCCGCTCGACGGGACACGGGAATTTCTCAGCCGCAACGGCGAGTTCACGGTGAATATCGGCCTCGTCGACGGCGGAGTGCCGGTGGCCGGAGCGGTTTACGCCCCCGTCATCGGCCGCCTCTGGGTAGCGGGACGGACGGCCTTCGCGGCCACCGTCTCGCCGGGCCAAAGCCTCGCCTCCGCCGCGGATCGACGCTCCCTGCGGACGCGTCCTGCGGCAGGATCCGGCTGGACGGCGCTCGCCAGCCGCTCGCATGCCGATCCCTCGACGGAAGCCTTCCTGTCGCGGCTGCCGATCGGCGAGCGCCGCTCCGCCGGATCATCGGTCAAATTCTGCGTCCTGGCCGATGGCGACGCCGACGTCTATCCGCGCTTCGGCCCGACGATGGAATGGGATACGGCCGCTGCCGATGCCGTGCTTCGCGCCGCCGGGGGCATCGTACTGCAGCCGGACGGCACGCCCTTCGGCTATGGCAAGCCGGGCTACCGCAACGGGCCTTTCGTGGCCTGGGCCGACCCGTCGGCCGTCGTCACGGCGTAACCGCATGGAGGAGCCGCCAGACCAGGACGGCCGCGGCCAGATCCTCGATGGCGGTGCCGACGGACTTGAACAACGTGATTTCCCCGGCCTCGCGGCGCCCGACCGAAACGCCGCGACAGAGGGCATGGAGGTCGCCCACCACATCGCTGCGGGCGATACACCCCTCCCTGAGGGCGAGCGCGACGTCGCCACCGTCTTCGAGCGCCGCCTGGGTGTCGACATAGACCCGCGCCCGCGCCACGGCGGCGCCATCCGTCTCCCGCATCGCCATGCTGAAGGCGCCCACGAGGTCGAGATGGACGCCCGGGTTGAGCCAGGCGCCGCGCACGATGGGCTCGCTCGACAGCGTCGCGCAGGAAACGATGTCGGCCTCGGCGACCGCGGCTTCGAGATCCTGGGCCACCACGGCCTCGATCCCCCCGCGTTCGATCTCCCGCACCAGGGCTTCCGCACCGGCGAGCCGGTGATTCCAGACCGTGACGTGGTCGATCGGCCGGACGCTGGCATGGGCGCGCACCAGAAAGGGCGCCAGCGCCCCGGCGCCGATCATGGTGAGACGCCGCGCGTCGTCGCGCGCCAGGAAGCGCGCTGCCAAGGCCGAGGCCGCAGCCGTCCGCCAATGGGTGAGGCGGGTTCCGTCCATGACGGCGAGCGGCGCACCGGTCTCGCCGGATTGCAGCAGGTAGGCGCCGAGGACGGAGGGTAAATTCTTCGCCCGGTTGCCAGGAAAGACGTTGACCACCTTGGTGCCGAGAAAGCTGCCCGGTCCGGGCGCGTCGCTCGTCCAGGCCGGCATCAGCAGATGCGTGGCTGCGCGCTCGCCGTCCCCGATGGAATGGTGATGCCGCGCCGGGCCGGCCCCGCCGGCCGTGAACGCATCGTGAAGAGCACCGATCAGCTGCGGGAATGTCAGCAGACGGTCGAGATCCTCGCGCGAGATGATCCTCATGGCGCCACAGGGGCCCGATCAGGCCTCATAGGCCGCCAGCGCGGGAACCTGGGATGTCGGGACCGACGGCCGGTCCATCCTTTCGCTGAATTGGCGGGCCTGGACGGCCAATTCGGTGCGCAGCCGCTCGACCTCGTCGCGCAGGTCGTCGGCCTCGATCTGGCTGCGCCGCGCCGTCCTGCGGTAACGGCTCTGGCCCAACCAGCTCGCCGCGCCTCCGATCACCACGCCGGCCATGAGCAGGATGAAGATCACCAGGAACAGCGGCGCCACGAGCGCGAAGGCCGGCGCACTGGCCGAGAACGGATCGAAGGAAATCGACACGACCTCCCGATTGGCGACCGCGAAGGCGATGGCGATGACCGCGATCGGGACAAGGACGATGGCCTTCAGAAAGGTTCTCATTGCATCTGTCTCTTGGGGCCGAGCCTGTCGGAACGCATCGCATTCGCTTTGAGTTCCGCATTGAGGCGTTCGCGCATCTCCTTGCCCGTCTTGAAGAACGGCACCGCCTTGCGATCGACCTCGACGTGGGCGCCGGTCCGTGGATTGCGGCCGAGCCGCGCATCGCGGCGCTTGACCGAGAAGGCGCCGAAGCCGCGCAGCTCGACCCGGTGGCCACGCACCAGCGCCTCCGTGATCTCGTTGAGGATCGCGTTGACGATCTTCTCGATATCGCGTTGATAAAGATGCGGATTCTTCGCGGTAATCCGCTGCACGAGTTCAGACTTGATCACCTGCGCCCCCCCGTCGACCGCGCCCGTCGACCATTTGCGCGGCGTCGCCCCGCGCCCTCACTCGCCACGGGCACCCTGCCAAACCGCCATAAGACCGTCAACTCGAACGGCGCCGGCGGAGGCATCGACCTTTCGGGCGATGTCGGCGAGCGAGGTCAGACCCAGAGCCTCCGCCGTGGACGCGATGGAAAATAGCCCGAACAGGCCACGCCGGTGCTCCGGCTTGTAGTCGCGCACCGGCAGCCCCTTCGCCACGCTACGGCTGGTTTCGAGCCAGGCGATGGCGTCCTGCTCGGTGCCGATCTGATCGATCAGCTTGAGCGGCAAGGCCTGCCGACCGGTGAAGACGCGGCCGTCGTCGACGGCGGCCAGCTCGTCGTCGGACATGCCGCGGCGGTCCTTCACCAAAGCCTTGAACCAGGTGAAGCTGTCGCTGACCAGCGATGCGAGCGCGGCGCGCGCGGCCTCGCTCGTCGGCTCGAGGCCGTTCGGCGCGGCCTTGAGCGGCGCGGATTTCACTTCCTCGACCTTGACGCCGATCTTGTCGAGGAGGCCCGAGACGTTCGGATACTGGAACAACACCCCGATCGAGCCGACCAGCGAATTGCCGTAGGCGACGATATGGTCGGCTCCGAGCGCCGCGATATAGGCCCCGGATGCCGCGACCGTATCCACCTCGGCGACGACGGGCTTCTTGGCCGCCACCTTGCGGATCTCGTCATACACCCGTTCCGAGCCGACCGTCGTGCCTCCCGGGCTCTCGATCTGCAGGATAAGCGCGGCGGCGCGCGACGATCCCACCTGGCGCAACAGGCGCAGGGTCTCCTCGTCGCCCGTGATCAGGCCACCGATCTTCACCCGTGCGATATGCGGCGTCAGGTCGTTGGCGAGCCGCGTCCGGCCTTCGACCGCAACGCCGACGATGGCACAAACCGCCACGAGGATGGCGGCGATCCGCCAGAACGTGACCTTGCGGCGCAGCCGGCGGCGGTCGACCAGGTAATCGGCGGTGGAGCCTGAGGGCATCGACATGGGGGTTGCGCTCCGCAATGTGGCGGCAAGCCTTACTGGGCCGGGCGGGTCGAGGCAAGCCGAGCCCCGACGTCACTGCGCCGCCGACCCGCTGCCGACCGATGCGCATCGGCCGGCGAAGCCTGCGTCGACAAGGCCCGGTTCAGGTCGCATGCCGTCGGTCGGCCGCATAGAGCGCGAGCCCCGAGGCGACGGATTGAAGCGGATGTGCCGCATGCAGCCTGTCGGCTCCGAAGCGCTCGACGAAGATCCGCCGGACGGCCGGAACCTGCGAGGTCCCCCCGGTGGTGAAGACCGCATCGATGTCGTCGTGGCGCAGGCCCGCGCGGGCCAGCGTGGCCTCGGCGGTCCGGGCGATGCCGTCGAGATCCGCCGCGATCAGGCTTTCGAACTCGGCCCGCGTGATATGGGCCGAAAGCCTGATGCCGGCGCCCTCGAAGTCGAGCTCGGCCTCGTCCACGTCGGACAGGCGCGCCTTCACCGCGCTGATCGCCTGATAGAGCTCGAACCCGAGGTCGAGATCGATGAACTCGATCAGCCGTTCGAGGTCCTCGGGCCTGTCGCTCGCGGCCGCGAGCTTCCTGAGCTCGGCCATGGTGGCCGGCGCCTTCAGCCATGACAATTGATGCCACTGAGCGAAGGCGGCGTGGATATAGGCCGGGATCGGCAGAAGCTTGTCGAAGGAACGGTAGTGCGACCCCTTGCCGAGGAGCGGCGCCACAAAGCGGTCGACAAGCCGGTAATCGAAGGTGTCGCCGGCGATGCCGATGCCGCCGTGGGCGAGCGGCACCGCCTCGAGCCCGCCACCTCGCCGCGTGAAGCGGATGACGGAGAAATCGCTGGTGCCGCCGCCGAAATCGGCGACCAGCACCGTCTCGTCCCGCTTGAGGTCGCGGGCGTACCAATAGGCGGCGCCGAGCGGCTCGTAGACGAGGTCGACCGCACCGAAGCCGGCCTTGGTGAAGGCACCTCCGAGCCGCTCGACCGCCAGGCCTTCGTCCGGGCGTTCGCCCGCGAAGACGACCGGTCGGCCCGCCGCCAGCGCCGGCGCGCCCGCGAGCCGTGCCGCACGGTCCGGCAGCAGGTGCTCCAGGAAAATCGTGACCAGATCCGCGACGGAGAAGGTCCGCCCGAAAAGCCGTGTCTCGGAGAAGGCCCGGCTGCCCAGATAGGTCTTGATCGACTGGATGAAGCGGCCGTGCTCCGTGCCGGACAGCGCCCGTTCGAGCGCCTGGGGGCCGCCGACGTGCCTGAGCACGGCGCGCGGCATGCGGCCCTCGCTCCAGAAGGCGAGCGCAGTGCGGAAGATGTCGACCGGACCCGCCGCCGAGGACCATGTCAGGCTCTCCACCCGGCCGTCCGCATGCAGGATCGCGACCGCGCTGTTGGTCGTGCCGAAATCGATGCCGATGGCGCGCATGGGACCTTTCAGAAAAGCGGAGACCCGCGCGGTGGTGTCCGCGCGGGTCTCTGGCCGCCGAAGCGGGTGGCGGTGTGGCGCTTACTTGGTCTTGCGGGTCGCCTCCGTCTCGGTGCGGGCTTTCAGCGCCGCGCCGAGGATGTCGCCGAGCGACGCGCCCGAATCCGCCGAGCCATATTGCGCGATGGCCTCCTTCTCCTCGGCCATCTCCAGCGCCTTGATCGATACGGAGATCTTGTGCGCCTTGCGGTCGAACAGGGTGATACGGGCATCCACCTTCTCGCCGACCGCGAAACGCTCGGGGCGTTGGTCGGTACGGTCACGCGCCAGCTCGCTGCGCTTGAGGAACGCCGTGAGATCGGTGCCGACGATCTTCACGTCGACTCCACCGTCCTTCACGTCGATGATCTCGCAGGTGACGATGGCGCCCTTGCGCAGCTCGCCCGAGCCGCCCTCTTCGCCGGCACGCGACACGAAGGGGTCGCCCGCCAGCTGCTTGATGCCGAGCGAGATGCGCTCCTTCTCGATGTCGACATCGAGAACCTGCGCCTTGACCATGTCGCCCTTCTTGAAGTCGTCGATGACCTGTTCGCCGGGGCGGTTCCAATCGAGATCGGAGAGATGGACCATGCCGTCCACGTCCCCGTCGAGGCCGATGAACAGGCCGAACTCGGTCTTGTTCTTGACCTCGCCCTCGACCACCGCGCCGACGGGGAAGCGCTCGGCGAAGCTCTCCCATGGATTGGCGAGCGTCTGCTTGAGGCCGAGCGAGATGCGGCGCTTGACGGCGTCGACCTCGAGCACCTGAACCTCCACCTCCTGGCTCGTCGAGACGATCTTGCCAGGATGGACGTTCTTCTTGGTCCAAGACATTTCGGAGACGTGGATCAGTCCCTCGATGCCCGGCTCCAGTTCCACGAAGGCGCCGTAGTCGGTGATGTTGGTCACGCGGCCGTTGAGACGCATCTGGATCGGATACTTGGCCTCGATGCCCTGCCACGGATCGTCCAGCAGTTGCTTCATGCCGAGCGAGATGCGGTGCGTCTCGTGATTGATCTTGATGATCTTGACCTTGACCGTCTGGCCGATGGTCAGCACTTCGGTCGGGTGATTGACGCGCCGCCAGGCGATGTCGGTGACATGCAAGAGGCCGTCGATGCCGCCGAGGTCGACGAAGGCGCCGTAATCGGTGATGTTCTTCACCGTGCCGTCGATGATCTGGCCCTCTTCGAGGTTGGCCACGATCTCATGGCGCTGCTCGGCGCGGGATTCTTCGAGCACGGTGCGGCGCGACACGACGATATTGCCGCGGCGGCGGTCCATCTTGAGGATCTGGAACGGCTGCGGCACGCCCATCAGCGGCGCCACGTCGCGCACCGGGCGGATGTCGACCTGACTCCGCGGCAGGAAGGCCATGGCACCGTCGAGGTCGACCGTGAAGCCGCCCTTGACCTGGTTGAAGATGATGCCTTCGACCTTCTCCTGGCGCTCGAACGCCTTCTCGAGCTTGACCCAGCTCTCCTCGCGGCGCGCCTTGTCGCGCGAGATGACGGCCTCGCCGAGCGCGTTCTCGATGCGCTCCAGGTAGACCTCGACCTCGTCGCCGATCCCCGGCGCTTCCTCGCGGCCGTTGCTGGTGAATTCCTTGAGGGCGACGCGGCCTTCGGTCTTCAGGCCGAGGTCGACGACCGCCACATCCTTCTCGATGGCGACGATGATCCCCTTGACGACCGTCCCTTCGAAAGCCTCGTTCTTGCCGTAGCTCTCCTCGAGCAGAGCGGCGAAATCATCGCGCGAGGGCGCGCCTGACGAAACAACTGCGGACATCTAATCTCCTGAAGCACCCGGATTTCCCGGGCCGCACCGGCGGTTGGCGTTAGAGGGTGCTTTCCCGGACCGGCGGCTCCCGGGGCCCGGGAGCCGACCGCCTCGCGGCGGGCCGGCGCATGGGCCGGCAAAGGAAAGCAATGGATTATAGATATGCCAAACAACCCCATCGTCCAAGAGGACCCAAGGCGCGTTTCGCAACGCGGCACCGCATAGCAGATCGTCCTTGGAGCGGCAAGCGCGTGACCGCGGTCATCCGAGCGGCATCGTTTCCCGCGCTACCCCATCAGCCCGTCGAGCGTGATCGGCGTCTTGCGGACGCGGATCCCCGTCGCATGCCAGACCGCATTGGCGATGGCGCCCGCGCTCCCGGTGATGCCGATCTCGCCGACGCCCTTGATGCCGAGAGCGTTGACGTGGGGGTCGTTCTCCTCGACGAGGATCGCCTCTACGTGGGGCACGTCGGCATTCACCGGCACCCGGTATTCGGCGAGGTTGGCGTTCATGATCCGGCCGGATCGCCGATCCATCGCGGCCTGCTCGTGCAGCGCGAAGGAAATGCCCCAGATCATGCCGCCGAAATACTGGCTCCGCACCATCCTCGGGTTGACGACGCGGCCCGCCGCAAAGGCGCCGACGAGCCGGGACACGCGGACCTGGCCGAGGTCGGGGTCGACCTTCACCTCGGCGAACACGGCGCCATGGGCATGCATCGCATAGGTCTGCTGCGAGGCGGGATCGGTGGCGCTCTGACCCTTGCCCTCGATCGAGCTGCGGCCTGCCCGGGCGAGAATATCGGCGTATGATTCACCCCGGCTCTCGTCGTCGCGCCGCAGCAGCCGCCCGTCGCGCGCCACGACACCGGCATTGCCGGCGCCGTAGAGCGGCGAATGCCGGTCGTCGGTGGCAAGCGCCGCGAGGGCGCCGATGACCGCCGCCCCGGCGCTGTGGATCGCGGTGCCGGCGGTGGCCGTATGCGCCGAGCCGCCCGCGATGCCGCCGTTCGGCAGGTCGGACGTGCCCATGTTGAAGGTGATCCGGTCGAGCGGCAGGCCGAGCCCGTCGGCGGCGATCTGGGCCAGCGCGGTCCAGGCGCCTTGTCCCATGTCCTGGGCGCCGATGTCGACCACGCCGGTCCCGTCCGCACGAAGTTCTGCGCGCGCCTCGGCCTGGAACATCAGCGCCGGGAAGGTCGCGGTGCCGACGCCCCAGCCGACCAGCAGGCCGGCGTCGTCGCGCATCTGCCGGGGCGCGAGGGAGCGCGACGCCCAGCCGAACCGCGTCGCGCCTTGCGCGTAGCATTCCCGCAGCGCCTTGGACGAGAACGGCTTGCCGGTCAGCGGCTCCGCCTCCGCATAGTTCTTCAGGCGGAACGCCAGCGGGTCCATGCCGCAGGCCTCCGCCATTTCGTCGATGGCGCCTTCGAGCGCCACGCTGCCCGAGGCTTCGCCCGGCGCCCGCATGAAGAGCGGCGTTCCCGTGTCGAGGCGCACCGCCTCGTAGCTGGTGGAGAGCGCCGGGGTCGCATAGAGCGTGTGGCTCGCACCGCCGCTCGGCTCGAAGAAATCGTCGAAGCTGCTGGAGGCGGTCAGCGTGTGGTGATCGAGCGCGGTCAAGGTGCCGTCGGCCTTGGCGCCGATCCGGAACGCCTGGCGCGTCGGCGCCCGGTGACCCACCGGGCCATACATCTGCTCGCGGCGCAGCACCAGCTTGACCGGGCGACCCACGAGCCGCGCCGCCATGATGCCGAGCACCTGCGGGCCGGAGATGAGCCCCTTGGAGCCGAAGCCGCCGCCCAGGAAGGGGCTGCGGATATGGATGTCGGCCGGATCGATGCCGAACAGGCCGGCGATGCGCACCTGCGCCATGGCCATGCCCTGGCTCGGCGTGTCGATGGCGAGCTTGTCGCCGTTCCAGGCGGCCACGATCGCATGAGGCTCCATAGCGTTATGGTACTGCGCCGGCGTCTCGTAGGTGGCCTCGAGCCGCCTCTCGGCGGCGGCGAGACCGGCCTCGATATCGCCTCGGACCTCCGTGGGCGGGCTGCCGACCCCTACCGCAGGCGGCACGAAGGGCGTTGCCTGGTCGAAGGCGACCCGCGGCGGCTCGGTCTCGTAACTCGGCCGGAGCAGGGCGGCGCCTTCCGTGGCGGCTTCGAGGGAATGGGCGATCACCACCGCGATCGACTGGCTGGCATAGCGGACGCGATCGCTCTGCAGCAGGTCGAGCCGGAATGTGAACGGGCCATCCTTCTCGTCCGGGTCCTGGACGAGCTTAGGGGCATTGGCGGGCGTCATCACCTCGACGACGCCCGGATGGGCCTTGGCGGCGTCGACGTCGATCGCGCTCACGCGGCCGCGGGCGATGCTGCTGACGGCCAGCACGGCATAGAGCATGCCGGGGGGATGATGGTCGGCGGCGTAGTGGGCCCGGCCCGTGACCTTCAGCAGGCCCTCGCGCCGGGTCAGCGGCTGGCCGATGTTGGATCCGTGGCGGATGTGGACGGGGGCGGTCTCAGGCATGGGGGGCAGCTCCTGCGGGCTGGGCGAAGAGGGAACCGGGAAGCGCCGGCATGCGTGCGGGCGTGCCCTTGGCAGCGAGCCCGAGCGCCCGCACCACGACGCGGCGCGCGAGCTCGATCTTGAAGGCATTGTCGCCGGACGGTGTCGCACCCGCGAGGGCGGCTGTCGCGGCCACAGCGAAGGCCGCGTCGTCGCAAGAGCGCCCGGCGAGGAGATGTTCGGCCTCGCGGGCCCGCCAGGGTTTCAGCGCGACGCCGCCGAGCGCGATCCGGGCCTCGACGATCGTCGGACCATCGAGGCGCAGGCCGGCCGCCGCCGAGACGACCGCAAACGCGTAGGAGGTGCGCTCCCGGACCTTGAGATAGCGCGAATGCGCCGCGAAGCCGGCCGCGGCGGGCGGCAGGCGCAATGCCACCACGAGGTCGCCCGGCTCGAGCACGGTCTCGCGGGACGGCTCGTCGCCGGGCAGGCGATGGAACGCGTCGAGCGGCACCTCGCGGCGTCCCGTCCGGCCCTCGATCTCGACGCTCGCATCGAAAGCGACGAGCGGAACGCAGACGTCGGACGGATGGGTGGCGATGCAATGCAGGCTCCACCCCAGCACCGCGTGGAGGTGGTTCTCGCCGCCCTTCGCGCCGCAGCCCGCACCGGGGTCGCGCTTGTTGCAGGCGCTCGCCGGGTCGTAGAAATAGGCACAGCGCGTGCGCTGGAGCAGGTTGCCCGCCATGGTCGCGGCGTTGCGTAGCTGCGCGGAGGCGCCCGACAGCAGCGCCTCGGCGACCGCTGGGTGCCGCTTGGCGAACTCCGGATGATAGGCAAGGTCGCTGTTACGCACGAGGGCGCCGATCCTGAAGCCGCCGTCGGGCAGGCTCTCAATGGCGTCGAGGCCCGGCAGCCCGGTGATGTCGACCAGGCGGTCGGGACGCACGACCCCGCCCTTCATCAGGTCCAGGAGGTTGGTGCCAGCCGCCAGGTAGGCAGTGCCGGGGCGGCTGGCGGCGGCGACGGCCTCCGCCACGGTGCCGGCGCGGACGTAGTCGAAAAGGTTCATGCCGCTTCTCCCTGGCTTTGGCGTTGCATCCTCGCTTGCGCGTCGAGCACCGCCTCGGTGATGCCCGCATAGGCGCCGCACCGGCACAGGTTGCCGCTCATGCCTTCGCGCACCCGCTCGGGGTCGTCGCCGGCATGGCCTTCGTGGATCAGGCCGACCGCGCTCATGATCTGTCCCGGCGTGCAGAAGCCGCACTGGAACCCGTCATGCTCGATGAAGGCGGACTGGACCGGATGCAGGTGGTCGCCGTCCGCCAGGCCCTCGATCGTCGTGACCGCGGCCCCCTCGCAGCTCAGCGCCAGGGCGAGGCAGGAATTGATCCGTCGCCCGTTCACGAGGACGGTGCAGGCGCCGCATTGGCCGCGGTCGCAGCCCTTCTTGGTGCCGGTGAGGTCGAGGCGTTCGCGCAGCAGGTCGAGAAGCGTGACGCGTGGATCGTCGAAGGCGATCTCGCGGCGCGCCCCATTCAGGGTCAGCGTGATGGAGAAATCCATGAATCGTCTCTCGTCGTGACGGGTGGCTGGATGCGGGCTGGAGCTGAATCTAGGGCCTGGATCGGCGGCGTCAGTCCAGGCGCCGGTCGCTCGACCGATGCAGGACGCCATCGGGGAGCCGCTCGGCAATTTTACAGTCACTGCAAGATCATCTTTATTACAGCGACTGCAGCTTTGCAACCCCCGGAAACCGTGGCATGAGCGAGGCCATGGAGGAGGAGCCGGCACGGACGGAGGGCTTGCGCGAGCGCAAGCGTCGCGCGACGCGTCTGCGCATCGCCGAGGAGGGTCTCAGGCTCTTCGTCGAGAATGGTTATGACGCCACCACGCTCGAGGCCGTCGCCGTGGCATCGCGCATCTCGGCCCGGACGCTGTTCCACTACTTCAAGACCAAGGACGAGATCCTGCAGTTCTGGAAAGGTCCGGGCTTCCTCGAGGCGCTCGGTCCGACGCTGCTCGCCGAATCCGCCGACCAGCCGCCGCTCGATGCGGTGCTGAGCTGCTTCCTGAAGCTGATCTCGCGCTACGAGACCGAGAAGTCGGTGATCGTCGATCGGATCCTCAATTCCACCGAGGCCTTGCGCACCCGCAAGCAGGCGATCTACGTCACGATGGAGCAGACGGTGTTCGCGGCGCTCTGCGAGCTGTGGCCGCGCCCGGAGCGTCGAGCGTCGCTGCGGATCGTCGCCATGATGGCCATCGGCGCGCTGCGTCTCGCCATGGAGGCTCAGCGGCAGGCCAGCGGCACCCGGTCGCTGGCGGACTATCTGCGCGACAATTTCGCCCTGCTCGGGCGGTGATCGGCACGGCCGGACGCGCAGGGCTTCAAAATTGGGTTAACGGATGGGCTCCGGAACGGCTCATTCCACCGCTCATCCCGGCTCTCGCCTGGCGAACGCCGGGATGAGCGGATGGTGCTGCCCGGACGCGGTGACCTCAATTCGGCGCCCTG